>JANQPY010000044.1 GCA_028285245.1 Gammaproteobacteria bacterium
CGCCAGTATCGCTAAATTCGATCTTGGGAGCGGCGAAGTGCTGGCGCAGGCACAGCTCGATACGCCCCGCTCGCTGGCCGGCATCGCACAGTACGCGGGCTAGTTGGGAGTAGTCGATCGGCGCGCGCCGGCGCGCGCGTCCGTCGTGAGATTGCAGAGCGAGTGTCGATGCTGGCCGGAGCTGCGTAAGGGACATAAGCGCAGCGAAGCGAGCCGACTCCTACGCCTGTTCGGGGTTGGGTCCGTTGGAGGCGCTTATCGCTCCACCATCTTGCTGATGGCCTTCGCTTTGTCGTCATCCGAGGCATCGTCATGGTCAGTGCGGTCGGGCACCTCGACGCCGCGCTGACACGCAGGTCGCTTGTCCATCACCTGCATCCAACGCTGCAGATGATCCAGCCCTGCAACACTAATCCCGGACCAAGTGTGGCTGCGCACCCAGCACCAGTTTGCGATGTCGGCTATGGAATAGTCACCCGCAAGCCACTCATGCTCCGACAGCTGCCTGTCCAGCACCTCGAACAACCGGCGGCCCTCGTTCTGATAGCGATCGATTGCCGGCTGGTATTTTTCAGGGAAGTAGCGAAAGAACACATTCGCCTGGCCCATCATCGGGCCAACGCCGCCCATCTGAAACATGAGCCACTGCATCACCACACTGCGGCCTTTGTGGTCTGAGGGCATCAGCCTGCCGGTCTTCTCGGCCAGATACACCATGATGGCGCCCGATTCGAAGACCACGAAATCACCGGCGTCGCGGTCAATGATGGCTGGAATTCTTCCGTTCGGATTGATCTTGAGAAACCAGTCCTCTTTCTGCTCCAGGTCCATGAGCCGCATTGCATGCGCCGTGTAAGGCAGCTCCAGCTCCTCAAGCAGCACCGACGCCTTAAACCCGTTGGGCGTGCGGGCCGTGTACAGATCGATCATCGGTCTACCCCCTTCCCTCTGCTACCAGGGCAGCGGCGAGCCGTCTGCCTCCAGGAACGCGCCGGTGGTGTCCACCGTCATCCCATCAATGTTGCGTGCCATGTCCGACGCGGCATCACCCGCCGGCCGCAATATGCTCTTGGGCAGACCCGCCATAAAGTCGGTATCGGTCATCCCGGGGTTGACCATGCCCACCGTGATGCCGCGGCGCTTTAGCTTGAGGGCCAGATTCTTCATCTCCATATTGAGTGCCGCCTTGCTTGCCCGGTAGAAGTAGAGGCGCGGCTGCTTGGCCATGGTGATCGAACCCTCACTGCTGCTTACCGTCATGATTTTCTTGTCGCGGCTCATCTGTACGTGCTCGAAAAATGCCTCTGAGATCTTCAGGGGTGCCACTACGTTCACCTGCAGCACCTTCGAGTAAACGTCAAAGTCCATTTTGCCGAATACCTGATTGGCTGAACCGCCGCTAATGCCCGCATTGTGCAGCAGCAGGTCGATTGGCTGACCAGCATACTGCCTTGCCAGAGCATCAACGCGCGGGAAATCGGTGACGTCCAGCTGCTCGATGGTAAGGGTCTCTGGATACCGGGCGGCCAACGCGTTCAATGCATCCGCCGAATCTGGCTTGCGGCAAGTAGCGATCACTCGCCAGCCTTGCCCGGCGTAATACTCGGCAAACGCCAGGCCAATGCCGCGATTAGATCCGGTAATAAACACGGTGGGCACGTAGTCCTCCCCGAAACTTAAGTTTTCCGGGGGTAGCGGCAGCTCAAAGCCGCTGCGATGAGCGCCGGCCTGCGCCGTTACCGCCAATACGGTGAGCAGCAATCCGAGCAAGTAATGAAGGGTGTGCGAACACGGCGGGATGATTCTGGGTTGCATTGAGGTTTCTCCGATAAGCGCGGCCGGCGCCGGCCGAGGATCTACAGTTTGTTGTTCCGGGAAGCTTGCTGTCGTTGCAAAGAAAAAGCCGCGCCCAGGGGAACCCGGACGCGGCTTATTGGAGCTGGCGCTGGCGTTTAGCTCGCGGCCTTTAGCTTGGCTGCGGCGGCCTCAGCGGGCACCAATGGAATAGCGTCCAATACCCAACCTTTCTGCTCGCGGCGCGCGGGACTGGGGATGGCATACGCCACGCCCTTGCGATTCTTCTCGACGGTTTCACTGTCGATACGCCAGCCCTTGGCATCCCATTCCTTGAGCTTCTCGCGATACATCACAATGACTTTATCCGCCGGCAACATGAACTCCTTGGTGTTGTTCGGCGGCGTCAGCACAGGGCGCAGGTCTTCAATCACGACCTTGTCCTGATCGGCGACGTACTGATTGCGTTCGATCATGTAGGCGTCATTCTTTTCTTCAAGAAACCCGTTGCGCATGCAGATCAGGTAAAGATGAATGGTGCCGTCGTCCATTGGACGCTCGAAGAGGTACTGGTGGAACCATATGGTTGGACCCGCGTGTATGTAGGTCCAGAGCGAATTCGGGCCATGATGTCCGGTGCCGACCTCCAAATCGCCCGAATCAGGCCGGCCGCTTTCCATCTGACCTTCAAGTTTCGGAGCCTGGAACGTATGCCAGAATCCGTTGCCCCAGGAACCCCAGCTCGGGGCCTCCTCGATGCGCATGTCGCCGACTTCATAGGCTTCATCTTCGCCCTGGAAACCGTGGGTATCGTGCACGAACTCGTTGTGGGCAGGATCCAGGCCGTTCTCTACGGAGCGCTCGTAGTTGCCAGTGATTTCATAGTGCTGCAGCGTCGGCCGCCAGCCTTCTTTATCCCACTCCTGTATCTCAAGTATCGGCGGGCGCTGGTCTGCCGGCAGATCACCAAGAAATGCGAAGATGAGTCCGTATTTTTCTTCGACGGGATAAGCATCGACGCTGGTTCTGGCGGGAATCGAGGCCTTGGCGCCGAGCGACGGGATGCGATGGACCTTGCCTTCGCAGTCGAACTGCCAGCCATGGTAGGGGCATTCGACGCAATCGCCCTTAATTTTGCCCCCGGCCAGCGAGCCGCCCCGATGCGTGCAGGTATTGCTGAGGCAACCTGCCTTGCCTTCGGTATCCCGGAACAGGACAAACTGCTGCCCTAGCGCGCGCACCTTGAGTGGCTTATCAGCTTCCAGCTCATCGCTGGTTGCCATCGGATACCAAAAATTGATGTACATGAATCTGCTCCCGCCTTTGTTTATCAAGCCCGGCCAGCAGGCTTGCAGTAATCCGCAATTTTATGGAGTTTCGGGCTGACGTGGAATACGGATTCCACCAGCCGGTCAAAAAACCGGCCGACTGGCGGCCCTAGAGAGGTTTTGGTGCCCGCGCCTCGTCGGTGCGGGACCGAATTGCGGCGACCAGTGCCAGCGCGGGCACAAGAATCACGCAGGCCGCATACAGCGGCCCGTTCGGCCCGACCAGATCAAAAATCAGCCCGGCCAGAGGGGGCCCAAAAGACCGGCCCATCCAACTACCAGACTGGTATACGCCCATCACCAGTCCGCGCTCCTGCGGACCGGCCTGACCGGAGACGAGGCTTGTCATCGTGGTTATGAACAACGCCCCGCCGCCCGCGGTAAACGTGATGCCAAGCATCATGACTTGCCACACCGGCGCCTGGGTCATGATGATCAGGCCCAGTGGATAGCAGAGGAGTCCGAAGGTCACCAAGCGGCCTTCGCCAAAGCGCGGCACCAGGCGCCCAACCATCACACCCTGCACGAAGCCGACCAGACAGCCGAGATAGGTAAATATGAAGCCGACTTCGCGCGGCCCCCATCCGAACCGCGCCTCAGACCAGATTGGGAATACGGTCTCGAACTGCGACATGGCGACGTAGACCAGCAGACCACACACGACCATGCGCGCCAGGGCGCCGTTACGAAACACCCGGCGGGTGGCGGCGAAACCGCTTTCCTCAGCCGCAGCCGACGCGTGCGAAAGGCGTTGCTCGTCAGTCAGGCTTTCGCGCAAAAAGATGATGCCGGCAATGGCCGTCAGCGCGCAGATTGCAGCCGCAACGAGACTGGGCAAGAACAGACTTGCCTGGGAGGCATCGGCCCCTGACAGCACACCGCCCAGAGCGGGGCCTACAATGAACCCCAGACTGATGGCGCCGCCGATCAAACCCATGCCGCCCGCGCGTTTCTCCGGCGGCGTAATGTCAGTCACATAGGCCATCGCAACCGACAGATTGCCCGAGGTCACGCCGTTGAGCAGACGGGCGATGGCCATGAGCCAGAGGTCCTCGGCGAACGCCAGCAACACGTAGCTCAGGGTCTGCCCAAGCAGGCTGAAAATCAGTATTGGCTTGCGGCCAAAGCGATCGCTGAGCCGGCCCCATAGCGGGGCGGCGATAAAGTTGCCCACCGCGAACAAACCAATGATCGTTGTCGCCACGACCGAGGACGCGCCAAGGTTCTTGGCGACGAACAGAAATCCCGGCAGCACCAGGCCAAAACCCAGTCCTGACATCAGGATGGTCATCAACAAAACGGGCATGGGCTGGATGCAACTCCTGGCGGGCTTGTGCGCCCGTGCAGGGCGAATGAGGGCGCGTACTATCGGCGAATGGCCGGAGCCTGTAAAGCAACCGGCGTGATCCGGCCGCGCAGATGCCCGGGGTCCGGGCCCCGCCCTGCGGTCCAAATTCAGGGCAATTCCGACGCCTGACCCCTCGGCGATCAACCCGTGAGCGGCGCTTGCGAGGGCGCCAGCCCGGCGCGAAACTGACGGCTGTCGTTAGGGCTCCGGGAGCATGAGATGGCCTATAAGCACGATCCAGACGGGCAGCGGTTACCGATCAAGCTGGATACAACAACGAATGGCGAGTTTGCGCCGCTGCCGCTGCCGCGGCACAGCCGCGCCGCAAATTCACTGGCGCAGGAGCAGGCGACGGAACATGCCAAGCGCAGCAATCTCAATCGACGCCGTTTTCTGGCTTCGAGCTGCGGCGCGGCCAGCACGCTGCTCGCCTTCAATCAGGCGCATGCCGCGTTCGGTAAAGTCGGCGGCTACTACGATATTCCCCAGGCCGCGGCGCTTGAACCCGAGTTAGCCGAAGCGACGCTGGGCGGCGAAGAGTTCATTTTCGACATCCAGGGCCACCACGTGAATCCGCTGGACCGCTGGCGGGCACCAACCCTGCATACGGCCACGGGCCTTAATTTCATGCCTCAGGCCAAGTGCGACTACCTGGATCCGGATTCCGAGCTGGGCCATGTTCAGTGCTTCACCGGCCAGGCCTTCGTGAAGGAGATGTTTCTCGATAGCGACACGGATATGGCCGTACTGACGTTTGCGCCAACCACCTATGAAGACATGGCGCTCACCGACGACGAGGCGGCCGCAACGCGGGAAATGGTGGAGGCGATGGAAGGCAATCATCGGCTGCTCGTCCACGGACGCGTGGTGCCCAACATTGATGGCGACATCGCGCGGATGCAGGAGACCAGGGATCAGTGGGACGTGTCGGCCTGGAAGACCTATACCCAGGCCAGTGTCGATGGCTCGGAAGGCTGGTGGCTAAACGACGAGAAGTACGGCGCACCGTTAATCGAGGAGGCTCGCCGCACTGGCGTCAACAATATCTGCATTCACAAAGGACTGCCGCTGCCGACACCGTTCATGACCAAGGAGAACCGCGTGTACGGTGGCTGCCGCGATGTCGGCCCCGCCGCGAAAGCTAATCCTGATATCAATTTCATCATTTACCACTCCGGCTACGACATCAAAGAAAAAGACGGACCGTTCTCCCCGGGTGATCACAAGATTGGCGTCGATTCACTGATTCAGTCGCTGATTGAGAACGGTGTGGAACCCAACAGCAACGTGTATGCGGAGCTCGGCACCACCTGGCGCTATCTGATGCGCGATCCGGAAGAAGCCGCGCATGTGATGGGCAAGCTGTTCAAATACGTCGGTGAAGACAACGTCCTGTGGGGCACGGACTGCATTTGGTACGGCTCACCGCAGGATCAGATCCAGGCCTTTCGGAGCTTCCAGATTTCTGCAGACTTTCAGGAGGAGTTCGGCTACCCGGCGATTACGCCCGAACTGCGGGCCAAGGTGTTTGGCTATAACGCGATCGGGCCGTACAAGGTCAGCCGCGATGAAGTCTTGCGACGCACGCAGGGCAACGATCCGGTGAAGCGTGCGCGGGCCAATTACCAGAACGCGCCCGATCCAACGTTTCTCACGTATGGACCAAAGACACGCCGCGAGTTTCTCAACTTTCTGCGCTTTAAGGGCGGCGCCTAGGCCGCCGCGGATCTTGCGCCCATAAAAAAAGTCCGTGCTCTGACGGGCACGGACTTTCTTAGCTCTACGTAAGCAGCGCGCCTACTTACGTGGCGAACGCTTCTGGGCCATCTTCTTATTGGCGTCGGCCCGCGCCGCACCCTTCTCATGAATGTGCCGCACCTGGGCGTCATTCTGATAATCGGGGTACTGAAAGTCCGGCGGACCATGCGGGTGGTTGTGGCCATGGCCAGACGTCCACTGATAAAGCTGCGGCCGCTGGCGGTACATATGCGCCGCCGAGCGCAGAATGTTCTCGTCCGGCGTGGACCATGGGTTGTAGTGGAAGTAGTTGTGCAGCTTGGAATCGGTACGGCCGAATGCGATACAGCCCAGCTTGCACTTAAAGGCACCGTGATCGATGAACGGTGGGCGCCAAAAGTAGCCGCCGGTCGGCAGCACACCGAACTGCATCATCCAGGAGTCACCCCAGATGTGGTAACTCTCTTCTGCACAGTCGTGGTAGGAAATGTTGTTCTGCTGGAACTCCGGCGACATGTAGTACAGGAAGCTGATTGCCTGGGTCAGCATGTCGTAGTGAAGCACCTTGATGCCGACACCGGTCGCCACGGACGGCGAAACCAGATTACCTGGCCCCCAGGGCGCATCGTTGTAGGAGTTGAACGACTTGTAGGCCTCTTTGAGCGTCAGCTGATGACTGCTGTTTGACTCGATGAACGTGGGCTCCGAGTCGTTAAACATCACCAGGACTTCGGCACCCTTGGGCACGCTCATCGCCGGCAGGTGCATGCCTGCGGGTACGAAAGCATAGTGGCCTTCGCCCCAGGCCTCGCGGCCTACTTTGACGCCGCCGTTCAGCACGAAGAACTCCATATCGGAGTAGCTCATGCCGGGTTTGCGCTTGAAGCCGCCGTCAAAGCGGACCTTCAGCGTGCAGGCACCCGTGTCCGGATCCAGCGACATCACTTTGTAGTGACTTCCCTTGAAGCCATTCAGATCAAATTTCTTGTAGGGCGAGTCAAGCTCTACATAGGGCTCGATATGTGGTCTTGCCACCTTATTTCTCCTTAGCTATTCAGGCTGGCGACAGGGGTCAAAAGACCACCTTGTGCTTCCGCTTCGGCTCTTTGGGAATGTCTTTCTTTGGAATCTTGAGCAGATTGTCTCCGTCCATATTCCAGCCGCGGGTCTGAATGACCTGCAGAAATTCCTTGTACCACTTGCGCCGCTTCGGCCACAGAGCTTCCATCTCATCGACGATCGCCTTGTAGCGGACCTTCTGTTCGGCCACGTTTTCCTTGATCCAAGCTTCGGCGCTCTTGTTGCGCTTGGGCTTCTTGTCCTGCACACGTTGTGCCATGGGGGTTTCGCCTCCTACCTTACATGTAACTCTTACGGTACCAATCGTTGACTTCATCACCCGTCGTCAGCCACACATCTTTGTGGCTGGCGATGTGGCGGAAAGCCCTTGCGAGATGCTTGAACTTGTTGGGCTGTCCGACGTGGAAGGTATGCAGACAGATCGGCATGCACCGCGCGTTAGTCGCACCTTCCTCGTACAGCACATCGAACTGATCAATGATCATGTCGCCAAACGCTTCCGACGACACGCCGAGGTTCAGGAACGCCGGAATGTCGTTTAGATCGACCGTGTACGGCACCGAGATCAGCTTCTTCTTCGGCGTATTGAAGCGGAACGGATGATCGTCAGCCGTGTAGTCACACAGGTACTCCACGCCGTACTCCTCGAGCAGCCGCGGCGTGTTATCGGTATGCGTGAGGAAGGGGCTCAGCCACCCCTTGGTCTTGCGTCCCAGCGTTGACTTCATGCTGTTCAACGTGGCCTCGAGAATTTCGCGTTCCTTTTCTTCCGGAAGATAAGAGATCTCGCCGTCGGCGCCGCGCACGTTGCCGATGAAGTTAGCCGGTGCGTTGTTCACGCCGTGCCCGATCCAGGCCCAGTCACGAGCCTCGCCTTCCTCAATAATGCGTGGATACTCGCGAATGATTTCGCCGTTCAGGCAAACCGTGCCGCGCATGCCGCACTCATCCATCAGATCCATCATCCGCCACAGGCCGACACGGTTACCGTAGTCGCGCCAACCGTAGTTCAGTGGGTCAGGCGTGAAACCGGCCGTGCCCGGAACCAGCGGTGTGCCGGGGATCGCGGCCGGGAAATGCTCAATGTTGATATATGGCATGACGGCCACACGCGCGCCGTCGGGCAGACTAAAGGGCTTCCGATCAATGATCGGTACAAAGTCGTAGTGCTTCGACTGCGTTAATTTGCTGCGCGGAGATTTCTTCACCTTCTTCGCGCGCGTGGCTTTTTTTCTTGCCGCCATCTGTGAGTCTCCCTGGGTTGGTGCGACTAAATGATCTGATCTGAAAAGCTGTGCCTACAGACCGTTCAGGTACTCCATCGTCTCAGCCTTGCTGATGACATCACCGTACTTGGCGTTAATGTCGAAGAGATTCGCCTCATGCGGGCCGTCGTGACGGTCACCAATGCACTCGCGCACGCAAATCGGGCGGAAACCGTGCTGCACACAGTCAACGGCGGTCGCCCGAATACAGCCGGAGGTAGTGCAACCGGTAATGATCAGTGTGTCGACATCCATGCCGTTCAGCGTGGCGACCAGCGAGGTACCAAAAAAGGCGCTGGCGTACTGCTTGGTAATGACCACTTCATCAGCCTGCGGCTCCACGCCATCGCAGAATTCCGCGTAAGGATTGCCCTCGACCAGATCTTTCAGCACAGGGGCTTTCTTGATCCACATGCCGCCATCATGGAAGTCGGGCGGCGTGTAGCGAACCTGGGTGTGAATGATGGGCACGTTTTTCTGGCGGGCCAAGCTAAGAAAATCGGGCATCTGGCTAACGCACTCGACGACCCCGGGGGCGAAGAGCGGCGACCCTTCGGTTGTGTACCCCTTCAGCAGGTCGATCACGATGATGGCGGACTTCTTGCCAAAGCCCAGACGGCTGTCCCAGACGCCGGCGTAATTCTGGTCAGCTGTGGCCATACTTCTCCCCTTGCATGGTGGCGTGAGCGTGTGTCGTCAGCGATGGGAACTCAGGCCCCATGACGCTGCGTCGAGCACTTTCTTTTTACGTTGTCAGGAACAGCCTAACGGGCAGCACGGCGAGACCGCGCCTCAGTTAATTCTGTTTTGCGCCCTGGCCCGCAATGTTCGCATCGTAGCGATGGCCCTGCAAGCTGGCGCCTACTCGCCGACGGCTGACCGGGTGGCGGCTGCGACCTCAGCCGGAATCGTCGGCGCGGGATCCAGCACCCAGCCACGGGACTGCCGCCGAGCCGGTGAGGGAATGGCGAAGGCCTGGCCCTTGCTCGCGTAGATCTTGTCCGTATCGAGCCGCCAGCCCAGCGCGTCCCACTCGCGGAGTTTCTCCCGGAAGCGGAGAATTGGCTCGTCGGCCGGCACCATAAACTCCTTGGTGTTCGTCGGCGGCGTCAGCATGGGCTCAAGATCCGATAAGACGGTAATGTCCTGCTCGGCGATGGTCCAGTTCATTTGATTCACCTTCTCATCCATCTCCGGGTCCAGGAAGGTACTGCGCAAGTTCACCAGAAAGATGCGGGTCTTATCCTCATCGATGGGGCACTCATACATATACTGATGCATGTTCTTACCTTCACCGAAGCGAATGTAGGTCCAGATTTGATTGGCGCCGATAGTGCCGGTACCCGCCTCACGGGAGTCGGACGCCTTTTTCATCTTGGCGAAATCCTTGTCCTTCGAGCCGGGCGACTTGAACTTGTTAAAGAAGCCCGGACCCCAGCGACCGTCGCCGACCCAGCGCAAGTCATTCACTTTGTACTCAGAGTCCTCGCCTGAGAATCCGTGGGTGGGGTGCACAAACTCGTTGTGCGCCGGGTCCAGACCGTTCTCCATGGAACGCTCGTAGTTGTAGTTGACGTCGTACACCATCCAGGACGGCCGCCAGCCTTCGGCCTCGAACTCTGGGATCTCCAGCAGCGGGGGTCTCTCCCCCTCCGGCAGGTCGCCAAGGAAAGCAAAGACGATGCCGTACTTCTCCATGACCGGGTAAGCATCGACCTGCGTGCGGGCCGGAATGCGCGCCTTGGCGCCCAGAGAAGGGATCCTCTGGCATTGTCCCTCACCGTCGAACTGCCAGCCGTGATAGGGACACTCGATACAGTCGCCCTTCAGCTTGCCCCCGGCCAGCGAGCCACCGCGGTGGCTGCAGACGTTTGCCAGGCAGCGTGCCTGGCCTTGCGAGTCGCGGAACACGACGAACTCATGGCTCAGCATCCGCACCTTGACGGGCTTGTCGTCCAGATCTTTTCCCAGAATCGCTGGATACCAGAAATTGATGTACATGGTTGTAGTCCCCTGGGGAAGTCCCGCCCCCGTTTGTATCCGCCAAGCCTATAGCCCCGGCCCCGCAGCGCCAGTTCCCTCACCGCCCGCGTTCGAGGCCCGGACGGCATGCAAGACTGTTCGCCACGGAACGCGGTCTGGATGCCCGGTCCGCGGTTACGCCCTGCGAATCCCCTCCGCGCGCCTTGCCAGCTTTTGAGCGAGCTATATAGTGACTGCCATACAACCCCAAGGAGGCCCAAACATGGCACAGGCACAACCCGCCGAAGTACCCCCACATGTCCCAAAGAAGTCCAATGTCGTTGACAACTACAAGACGACCAGTGGCTTCGAGGGTATGGATGAAACGCTGGGCAAATCGCTCAACGTCATGCTCAAAACTCTCTCGAATCATGCCGGCTACGCTCACGAGGTGAACGACGCGCTGGTTAAGATGCATCTCAATGCCATGCAGTTCGCCAAGGACCAGGGCAAGATTGACGAGTGGGTGGAGCACGACGTCAAGACCATGCGGCCGATTAACGAGCGCATGGCCAACATCATTCGCAAGACTGGTCAGAAAGAAATTGCGATGGTAGGACTGTTTGATCGCACGGCCTGCTTCTATCAGCTTGCTCTCGACAACGAACGGGAGGACGGCGTCTGCCGCTGGAAGGAGCCGTTTGGATACGTGCTTGAACAGGCTAAGCGTATTGGCCAGTTCGACCTTACGGTGGAAGAGATTCACGACCAGTTCTTCCGTCCCCGATTTTTGGGCTATGCCAAGGACATGGGCGTGGACATGGAAATCTCCGACATCGATGAGAACGGCTGGATCACCTGCCGTCTGCTGGACGCCTGACGTCGTCGGCACTCCAGAGAAAAAGCCCGGCCCTGCGGTCGGGCTTTTTTGTGCGCGCCCTGCCCCACGCGGTCTAGTGTGAGCACCGCGATACTCCGCTTCGGGCCGATCTGGCTGCAGCCGGGTATTCGTCCGCGCAATGTGCTCGCGTTTCTTTACGCGGCATTTTTCACGATTGGCCTGATCGCCTCCGCGGGCTTTCTGCAGCCCTACCTGCTTACCGAGAATCTGCAGATGCCGGCTTCTGATCAGGGCCGCGCCAGCTCACTGCTTAGCGTGAGCTACGAAATCGTCGTGTTGCTGGCCGTGGGGCCCTTAGGCGCGCTGGCGGACCGGATCGGCCGCCGGCCGATATTCGTGCTGGGCTTTGTCTGGCTGAGCGCGGCCTTCGTGCTGTTCCCGATGGTGACCAGCCTGGCCCAGCTCGTCGCTTGCCGCGTGTTCTTCGGCGTCGGCGCCGCCTGCTGCAGCTGCATGATGGCGACGGTCATGGCCGACCTGCCGCAGGACCGCTCCCGCGGCATGATGGCGGCGGCCGCAGGTGTCGGCAATGGCCTGGGCGTTGTGTTGCTGGTACTGCTGCTGTCGAGCCTGCCCACTCGCTTTACCGAGCTTGGCTACGACCCCCTTTGGTCGGGCCGGCTGACCTATTGGGTTGGAGCCACGCTGGCCTTCATTTCAGCTCTGGTGGTCTGGCGCGGACTAAAGGCGGGCAAACCGGGCAAACCCAAGGATCGGGAGAGTCTGCGGCAGCTTCTCAGCGAAGGCGTAGGGGCCGCGCGCAAGAATCCGCGCATTATGCTGGTGTGTGCAGAAGCCTTCGTGGCTCGCGGTGATCTGGTGGTGTTCGCAATTTTCCTGACCCTGTGGGCGCAGCAGGCAGGCCTCGCCAGCGGCATGTCGCTGGAAGAGGCCGTGGCTGCTGCTGGCAAGCTGGTTGCGCTGGTTGGCGCAGCGAATCTGTTCTGGGCGCCGGTTTGGGGCATCGTGCTGGACCGGGTCGATCGAGCGACGGCTGTAGCTATCGCCATGGGCGTCGCGGCAACCGCCTATCTGCTGGTTGGGTTTGCTGAGGATCCCCTGGCGAGCGCGTTTATCCCGTTGGCGATCCTGTTGGGCGTTGGCGAATGCTGCGCAATTCTGTCAGGCGCCGCGTTAGTTGGTCAGGAGGCTCCCCGCGACATCCGCGGTTCGGTGTTTGGTTTGTTTAACTTCTGCGGGTCGATGGGCATCTTGAGCATCTCCCTGGTCGGCGGCATTCTCTTTGACATCTGGATGCCAGGCGCACCATTCGTGGTGGTCGGCATCATCAACGGCCTCATCATGGTGGCCGCGATCTTCGTCAGAATAAGGACCGGCTACCGCAGCCCGGCCGGTGTGCACGCGGCTGAAGAAGCGGCGGGTTAACTACATGCGCAAATTGTTCCTCGGTTTTTTGGCTCTGCTAGTGGTCGGCGGTAGCGTGATGTACTGGCAGGACCCCTGGTTATGGCGTCGCTTTGCCAATAACTTCGCGCTTGTCGCAGGCGGTGATACCGAACCGCAGCTGCTGCGGCCCAATGAGCTGATTGACGGCGGCGGCGGTCACCGCTTCGAGACAGTCGGTGCGGACGATAGAACCATCAACCCTGAGGCTATTCAGGCCGCCATCGAGTTCGCCCAGCGCATGGACAGCTTCGCGCTACTGATTGTCCGCAACGGAAAAATCGAAGGCGAGTGGTACGTAGATGGCGCCGACGCATCCACGTTGATGCAGTCGCAATCGATGCAC
>JANQPY010000060.1 GCA_028285245.1 Gammaproteobacteria bacterium
GTTGCGGCTGTCGCTCTGGAAGAAGCTCACTGCCGCGCTCGATTGGGCCTATCCGCTGGCATCCACCGACGATCGCACGGTGCTTCGCGGCGACGACCGCTGGCATTTCAACCTGCGCTTCGAATTCTGATGCCCCTCTGACCCGGTTCCGGCCTAGCATCGGCGTCTAAGTCGCTGGCCTTGTTATGTAAGCCCGGCGCACGTGCGCTGCGGCACATGGCAAAAACTTCACTTTCTTTTCCCTGGCAATTCACTGCCCGCGTCTATTGTCGCCGTGTGAAGTACCGACCTGGCTGGCGGCCCGCTGTGCGCGTACGCATACAAGGATGTTTGCCCGCTTTGCCAGAGCGCGTTCTTTACCAAGGCTCAGTTCGGTAGTGAAAGCGAGCCGGGTGTCCGATAAGAAAAACCAGAGAAGTAAAGACCGAAAAGTTCGCTTTGATCTGATGACGTATTGAAAACAGGGAGCTGGCCAGCGCACGTCCGTGTGTAGGTGTGGCGACCAGAACTGGAGAATCTATAAATGAACTTGAACCTTAAGAGCGCATGCGCCGCCGCGGCCATGTCTCTGATGTTGGCCGGCCCGGCCAGCGCCGCGATTGTATCGACTGCTACTGAGACTGGCTTGTTCATCTCGGTGGTTTCGCGGGACAACGGCGCTATCACCGGTAACCTGGTGATCGATCTGGGTATTAACGCTTCAGACTTTTTCGACGGGACCGTCTCCTCCTGGATGACCTCGACTGCCCAGAGTGCTGCGATTGCAGATTTCGCCAGCAACGCTGTGGGTACGGTGTCGTTCAATATTGGTGGCGCCGAACTCGTCACAAACTCTGAGAACTGGGGCTTTATCAGCACGGGCGCTGTTACTGGACCGGGTTTGGCCGACTTTGTCGCGTTCAATACTGGTGTGCAGAACACGCTGCAGCAGGTGAGCTTCGCCAATCAGGGTGATCAGTTTGATGCTGACGGCGTTCTGGCTGCGAGCCTGCCGGCCGATCCTGGCTTCCACGGCAGCAGCAACTGGAACAACAACATCGGCGGCGCGGTCAACGGCAGCAACGAAATCCTGCTGGGGCAGGGCGGAGATCTGACTCTGTGGAGTCTCAGCTTTGCTGCCCAGGGATTCGTTGAGACAGCACTGAATCCTGTCACCAGTGACCTGGTCACGGGCAAGATCAGTGTCGCATCCAGTGTCGTGCCGGTGCCTGCTGCAGTTTGGCTGTTTGGTTCAGCTCTCGGTCTGCTGGGCTGGGTTCGTTCGCGTATCTCGGCCTAAGAGTCCGTATCAAGTACCTCAAAAGGAATAGGAGTCCTTTAAATCATGCGTAAGCAACTCGTAAGCGTGCTCGGTACCGCCGCAGCGATGCTGGCCACTGGCCAGGCGTCTGCCGGTAACCTGGGCGCGGCGAATGAAATCTTTATTGGTGGGGCAACCGCTATTCAGCGGACCTTCCATCTGGATATCGTTACGCGCTTTTGTGACGACACCGGCTCTACGCCGATTCGTGTCTTCACTGAAGCAATCGACGATCTTCCCGGTGGTGGTGTCCCGACGGCCACGACGCCTGCTCTGGGCGTGGAAGATCAGGTGGTGGTCTTCTGCCAATTCAAGAGCACGTTCGGGAATAACCTCGACGGCGCGACGGTGGCGGTGCACAAGTTCAACGGTGGTTCCGCCACTGGTGTGACCCCGGTCTCCGAGCCGGGTGCCGGCGCGGTGTCAACCCGCGAGTACCTCGATCCGATCATCCCGAATGATGAGTTCATTCCGGCTGGTACGGAGCCGACCACCTGTGCGCGCGAGCTGAGCGGTCTGGCCCCCAGCAACAGCGCCTCCTACCCGGCGGGTACGCCCGACGACTTCTGGACCTCGATCGACGGCACGGAGTTCTTGCTCTATGAATGCCCGACCTCGCTGATTGCGGAACAGATTCCTGACGGTGGTATCTCCGACGTGGAGCCGAAGATCTTCCGCGGTTCGCTGGCTTCGAAGTTCGGTGTGGAGCTGCCCGGCGTGGTCCAGGCCGATCCGATCGACTTTGTTGACCGTTCGAACCTGCAGGTCAAGGCTGGCGCCGGCATCGTTTTCGGCGTCGCTGGCACGCTGCAGCTGTTTGACGCCCTGGCCGATGCCCAGTTTGCCGATGGCGAATTGCCGAACTGCGCAGGTCTCGGTACCCGCGCTCTGCGCGACAGCAACGAGTGCCGTCCTAGCCTGCCACGTTCGATCGTCAGCTCGATCTACACGGGTGAAATGGACCGCTGGAGCGACCGTGCCATCTACGGCAACGTGCTCTCCACTGCCGGTGTCACCGAAGGTGATCGCGTTAACGTCTGCCGCCGCACCTCGGGTTCCGGTACGCACGCCCAGACGGCCGTGCACTTCCTGAACACGAACTGCGCTGATAGCACGCCTGCGTTCGTCACGTTCAACAACGATCCGCTGATCTTCCTGCCCGGCCCCGCCGTGTACGAAAACGCCGGTTCGTCGGACATGGACGACTGCATCGACTCGCTGTCTGATGGTTCCGGCTTCGACGGTGACTGGGATGTGCCTAACTTCCCCGCCGGTCCGCCGACCGTGCAGCCTGACGACGGTGGTGACTCAAGCATCATCCCGCCGGGTCGTACCGCGTTCGCAATTGGCTACAACAGCCTCGAGCGTAACGTTGCGCTGAGCCGTGACTATCGCTTCTTCGCGATCGACCGCGTCAATCCGACGCTGGAAGACGCGTTCAATGGCGACTACGAAGACATCTACTACCTCTCGTACCAGAATCGTCTGGCGACCGTTGCTGGTGGTACGGACGGTGACGCCGACATCGATGTCGGTGAACCGGATCCGGCCCTCGGTGACATTCGCACGACTGCCGTGACCCAGGCTTTGCTTGATGTGCAAGAAGACTTCTTCGCCATCTGGAACAGCCCGACTGCTGCCGCTGTGCAGGTCGTCAACGACGGTCTGATCGTCGATCCTGACGGCATTCCTGCCAACGGTGACGAGTGGCAGGGTGGCTTCTTGCAGCCTTCCTTCACTGCGCCGACCGTGTTCTCGGCTGGCCCGACGGGCACCGTCCCGTTGACGGGCTACGGCCGTGAAACGGCTGGTGGTGCTGCCGATAGCTGCCAGGCTCTCTCGCTGGCCAACCCCTAAGGGTTGATCAAGTTGGAGGGTTGGTCCTGAAGATCTAGATCCGAAGGACTGGCATCAAACGGAGCCGGGCGGGTGCTGATGCATCCGCCCGGTTTTTTTTTGTGCGTGTCGCAAAACCGTAATAATCCGGCAGTACCCCAACCGTATACTCGAAGCTCTCGCGTTGGACGCTGCCTTCGCGAGGGAAAGCAACAAAGAATAGTGACGAGTGCGCCGAGCGGATCGGCTGCACCGGCGGAGTGGGAATGATTCCTGTTGTTGGAGTTTTGCTGAGGGCGATGCGGTTTGTACGGTTGGCTGTGCCGGCCGGGCCGCTCTATCTCGCCATCGCATGTGCGGTCACCCTCTTCCAGGGGTATTCGTCGCGAGTCTATGCAGAATTGCCCCAGGTTGCGCAGGGCCTCAACGCGCGCTTCACCGGCGCGTTGCCACCGGAAGTCTTGAACGGTGGCCAGGACATGGTCATCAATCAGGTCGCCGACCGTGCCACGCTGCACTGGTCAAGTTTCAACATCGGCCGTGGTCACAGCGTTACCTTCAATCAGCCCGACAGCGCCTCGGTGGCGCTGAACCGGATCTTTGACTCAGCGCCGAGCGAGATTCGTGGTGCGCTGACCGCGAACGGCCGCATCTATCTGATTAATCAAAACGGCATCGTGTTCGGCGACGGGGCCCAGGTCAATACGCAAAGCCTGATTGCGTCGACTCTGGATATTGACGATGTCGTCTTCGAAGAGATCGGTTTCGTCAACGCCATCAACGAGGGCAACACCAGCGTTGATGCATTACCTGCGTTCGACAGCATGGGTAACCCGATGGGCGAGATCCTGCTTGAGCCAGGTGCTGAACTGAATGCCGGTGCAGCTGGCCGGATCCTTATATTCGCGCCGCGTATTATTAACGAAGGAGAGATCAATACTCCCGAGGGCCAGACGATTCTGGCAGCGTCTCAGGATAAGGTTTTTCTCGCGGCCTCTGGTTCGTCAGACCTGCGCGGACTGCTCGTCGAGGTCACGACGGGTGGCGAGGTAACCAATGTGGGCTCCATTGTTGCTGAGCGGGGTAATGTGACGCTGGCTGGCCTGGCGGTGAATCAGCAGGGCATTGCGCGAGCAACGACCAGCGTATCGCTGAATGGTTCAATACGACTGCAGGCCCGAGACCAGAACGGAACGCCCAATTTTCCAGACGATATCCCGCCGCGTGTGCCTGAGCCGGTCAGGGGCGGTGTCCTTACTCTTGCGGACGGAAGCGTCACCGAGGTTTTGCCTGACGCGGCCGGCGGATTGGCATCAGATGCGCTTGCACAGCCGGACTCACTCATCGAAATGGACGGATTCGCTGTGCGGCTCGAGAGTGGATCGCGGACGGTTGCCACTGGCGGCAGCGTGGAAATTTCGACAGGCACAACGCCGAGTGGCGCGCCGCTCGACCCGCCGCCGAATCCAGTTGATCCGGGCATACGCATAGCAACAGGGGCGATTGTCGATGTATCCGGAGATCGCAGCACGCAGGTGTCGGTGGCTAGGAATGTCATCGAAGTAGAAGCGCGTGGCAATGAACTGGCCGACTCGCCGCTCCAACAAGACGGGCCAATTCGCAACGAGACGCTCCGAGTTGATCTCCGGCGCGGCACGGATTTTCTGGATTTTGAAGCTGCCGCGGCCGGCCTCGAAAGATCCGCAGGCGAGCGGCTCTCGACTGGCGGAGAAATCGAACTCGTGTCGAATTCCAGCGTGACTGTTGAAGACGGCGCACTTCTGGACATTCGGGGTGGCCAGGTCGAGTACACCGAGGGAGTCATCAGCACCAGCAAGCTGCAAACGGCTTCCGGGACGATTGTCGATATCGCGGATGCGGATCCGGATGTTCGGTACAGCGGTGTTGTAAACGGGGGCGCTCGGCGGGAATCCGGATACCTTGAAGGGAAGGACGCGGGGCAACTTTCCGTTCGGTCTCCGGCGTTTTCTTTGAATGGCCGTCTCGCGGCCGCCGCAATGGCTGGACGGCTGCAGCGACAGGCGCCTGGCGACGTTACTCCAACCCGCGCCTTTGCACGGCCTTTCGATGAAGTACCGCGAGGCGGCACTTTGGAGGTTTCCCAGTTATTCGTAGGTGGCGTCGGCCCGACGATTGTATTGGGTGGGGCGCTCGCCGGGCCTCCGCCCACCAACGGCAGCTCTTTGCTCCCGTCTGTATTGCTGAATGACTCTGGTCTCGCAACGGTAACCATTACCAACGCGGCGGGCCCAATTATTGTCAATCAGGACTTGCGCTTGCCGGCGTTTGGTTCGTTGTCACTGACCGGCACGGCTATCGATGTGCTGAAAGACGTGCGGATACCGGGTGGCGACTTCGACATCACAACGACCAGTGGCTCACCGGGAGAGGCGCTAGCGCTCAACAGTGAGTTAACTGCAACCATAGACGGCATAGTCGACTTGAGTGGCACCTGGGTTAACGACAACCCATTCCTCAATGCCGGCCCGGCCATTGCACCTGTCGTCCTTGACGGCGGCGAGTTCACAGTCGACAGCGGCGCGGGATTGACGCTGACAGAGAGCAGCCGCATTGATGTGAGCGCAGGAGCATATGCGACGAGCGGAGCGGAATTTTCGGGTGGCAGTGGTGGCGCGATCAGTTTGTCTACCGGCGGTTCAGGTGATTCGACCATTTCTGCGCCCATGTCCCTGGCGGGTGAATTGCGCGGCTTTGGCTTCACTGGAGGTGCAGACCTGCAGATTTCGACCGGCAGAATTCGAATCGGAGCGTCGGCTGGTGGCGATACCTTGGCGCTGGTCGGCAGCACGCAGTTTGGCGCTCAGACGATTGATAATCCGCTCGGCGAGAATCAGTCGCGCCTGGTGATCGCCAGCGATACATTCCAGCGCGGCGGCTTTCAGTCCTTCAATCTGGAGTCGACTCGTGCCGACTTTCAGATCGACTCGACCGCTGACATCAACCTGCGTGCCGCCGGCCTGATAGTCGGTTCAGGCGTCTTTCTGAGTCCTGGTGCGGGCAGCCTGGATTCAGTTGCCAGCCCAAGAGTATTGAACGCATTCGAGCGGCGGCCAGTGAGCTTCAATCTGGAGTCCAACAACTCCCTCGGTGGTGCTGTCGGAGCCATAGCGAACCTGCGCGTAGAGCCCGGTGCCAGTATCTCCGCGGACGTCGGCAGCACCGTCTCGATGGCGTCAAGTACCACGTTGTTTTTTGATGGCACCATTCTCGCTCCGGGCGGTGATGTGGACTTGGCACTGACCGGGAGAGGTTTGTTCCAGCCCGCGCAGGCGCTCAGACTGGGCAACAATGCGCGCATTAGTGCTCCGGGCGCCATTCTGGTTGATCCGCTCGATCCAAACGGGTTCTTGCGCGGCAAGATTATCGATGCCGGACGGGTAGCCATTACTGCCGGCCAGGGTTCCCTAATCGGAGACTCTGGCGCCTGGATCGGGGTCGACGGTGTTGCCGGGCTGCTGGATCTTGGCGTCGGCCTGCCCCTTCGCAGCGCCGTATATTCGTCCGCTGGTGAGATTTCGCTCACTGCCGCGGAGTCGTTGTTGTACTCGGGCGGGCTGAGCGGTCAGGCCGCCGCCCCCACCGGTGCGGCTGGCGCGCTGACCATCAGCATTGATCCAAGTAGTCGTGGTGTTGGCAGCGTTGTTGCCAACATTGTTAACGCGCCCCGAGGGCCGCATACCGTTGTGTTAGGGGATTTCGATGGGGTCCTGCCGCTGGAAGGTGAGGCCGTCGATGCCAGCCTGGAAAGCACGGGTTTCGTCCCGCTGCAGGCGCTCAATGCTGGCGGCTTTGATTCTCTGAACGTCGTTGTTCGAAGTTCTACCAACGCATCCGATGTGGGTGTACCGCTGCCGGATACGCCGGATTCGCTGTCCGTTATCGAGTTTCGCGACGATGTACAGGTCAACTTGCGCCGCTCGCTGACGTTAGATGCAGCCATCCTGCGTACAACAGATGCCAACGTAGAGATCGCCGCGCCGTATGTCGCGCTGGGCAATGCAGACGGCCAGGTGCGTTTCGACGGCACGATCCCGGATCGCATCGCCAATGGAAGTGGCACCATCGCGACCGATCCCATTCGTCTGACGCCGACCGCCGGGGAAGGGCGCCTGACAGTTAATGCTCAACTACTCGAGCTCGTCGGCGAATTGGTGACTGACGGCTTTGGCGATGCCACTTCCGACGTCGATCCCGGAGTGACTTTGCGCTCGACCGGCGATCTGCGTCTGCGCGGCGTGCGCGGCGAAGGCCGTAATGAATTTTCCGGCCTGTTCCGGACCGCAGCTGATCTGGCAATTGATGCGCGCAGAGTGTTGCCAAGCACGCTGACTGATTTTGAGTTGTCGGTTGAAGGTGCTGGCGGGCTGCTCAGCATTGTGGGTGGTGGGCCGGGGGTCACAGCGCCACTTTCGGTAGGTGGTGCTATCAGCTTCAACGCGGAGTCGATCTGGCAGGGCGGTGCGGTATTTGCGCCTCAGGGCACGCTGGCGTTCTCCGCTAACGGCGGAAATACGCTGACGTTTGCCTCAGGCAGCCTGACCTCGGTGTCAGCCTTCGGCGTGGAGGGACCGTTCTTCGAGACTCAGCCCGGCGGCGATCTGGTGTTGCCAAGCGTCACGGAAGACCAGCTCGTATTTGTTGAGTCGATCAGCGAGCCGGCTTTCCAGCGACTCTTGCCGGAGAAAAGTCTGATCCTGGATTCCCCGGTCGTAGAATTGCAGCCAGGTGCTCTGGTCGACGTTAGCGGTGGTGGTGACATTCGTGCCACGCAGTTCGAACCGGGGCCTGGCGGTTCGGTAGATGTTCTTACGGCGCTGGTAAACACGGGTGAGGGCTTCGTCGTGAACGAATCTTTCGCCGTTTTACCCGGCATCAGCGCTTTTGCGCCCTACGATCCTCTGGAGAGCCCCGGGGCCCAGAGCGTGCAGGGCGCTCAGGTTGGCGACACAATCGTGCTGGCAGACGGTATTGACGGATTGCCCGCCGGCGAATACGCGTTATTGCCCGCGATTTACAGTCTCTTCGGCGGCTACCTCGTCACGCCGCAGGCCGGCACTCTGGATCTGGCGCCTGCCGCTGGCATCGTCAGGCCCGATGGGGTGCCCGTGGTTTCGGGCCGACTCGGGGTCGGTGGCAACGATACGGTTGCGGCTCGCAGCCAGGGTTTTGCGATTGAATCGGGCGCTCAGGTCAGGCGCCGGGCAGACTACCTGGAAACGCCGCTTGGCAGTTTCTACGACGACGGGATTTTGCGCGGGCTCGACGACGCCGGGCGCGTGCAGATCTCCGCCGACTCTGGGCTATTACTGCAGGGCCAGCTCGTTCAGCGTGACGATGCATCGGGTCTGGGCTCCGCTGTGGATATTGCAACAGGCAGTGCGCTTGCCATTGTGAGCCAGGCGACCGGCCTGAATGGTATTGAACTTCAGGCTGCTGACCTGTCCGCGCTCGGTGCTGACAGCCTCCTGATCGGCGGCACCCGCAGCCGTGAGGCGGAAGGTGTTCGCATTTCAGCGAGCACCGACGAGCTGACGGTGGCTGAGGGAGTGCAGTTGACCGTGCCGGAGCTGCTGCTGGTCGCTCGCGACGTGCGTGTTGACGCAGCGCCGGGCAATGACGCTGTGTTGAGCACGCCTGGAACGAGTGCGGCCCGGGTCGGCGACCGGCTGCTGCTGAATGACGATGCCGCTATTCTGGCTGTGTCAGATCGTCAGCTCGGCTTCCAGCGCGATGGGAACGCCGAAGCATCAACCCTCGCCGTAGCAGCGGACGCGACGCTGTTCGCTGGGGGGGCCATCATCGCGGACGCGGGCGGTGACGTTACGGTAGCCGGTGAACTTGATGTGGCGTCTGGCACGTTGAATCTCGGCGCGTCACAGATTTCCTTGGGTAGTACCGACGGGCAGGGGCCTTTGGATGGCCTCGTGCTGTCAAACAGTATTCTGTCCGGTCTTGCCGGCAGCGATCTGCGCCTCCGCGCTGCCGAATCGGTGACCGTATTCGGCGATGTCGCCGACGCGGTTGGTAACTCGATAGTTTTTGAGCGTTTGAGCATCGACAGCCAGGCTTTGCTGGGTGCGGACAACATTGGCGCCTCGGTAACTCTGGCAGCGGATACTGTCAGCCTATCAAACACCTCGGATGCTGTGTTCGATGCCAGCCAAATCTCGGCCGCATCTGGCTCGCAGCTGACGCTGCTCGCCAATCAGATTCAGCTTGGTGAAGGCCGGGCAACCGTCGCCGGATACGAGTCAGTGTTGCTGACCGCAGATACGGCCGCGATTGCCTCTCAGCCCGGCGGATTGTTTGCCACTCCAGCGGTTGCTGGAGTGCTGTTCACCGGCGACGCTGATTTGCAGGTAGCGGGCGATCTTGGTATCGAAGCTCCGATAGTCACAGCTGTGTCCGCCGTGGCCGCGCAGGCCAGTGCAAGTGGTCAACTGACGGTGAGTGGTGGCGACGACGCAGCGGCCCTGCCGCAGCTGGCGGGGCTTGGCGCTACCGTCGAGCTTGCCGGCAGCTCGGTCAGCTTTGGTGGCCGCGCCTCACTATCGTCCGGCAATTTCCTGTTGCGGCAGGCTGACGCAGGATTCGCTGGCGGGGATCTGGACATACTGTCTGGCGCGGATATTGACGTGGCCGGGCTGGCGTTAGACTTTTCCCCCGTAACGATTGGAACACCGGGCGGCAGCGTTAGCCTGATCGCCGAAACTGGGAACGTCGCCGTTGCCGGGGGAGCAAGTATCGATGTTTCTTCCTCTTCGGTCGGCGGCGACGCGGGCCGGCTTTCGATTTCCGCGCCGCTCGGCTCTCTGGAACTAGCGGATGGTGCCCTGCTCCGAGCCCAAACGGCAGGGGCCGCGGCAGATGCAACTGTAGACGCCCAGAGTTTTGCCGGCGCGGGCAGCTTTGCTGCACTCAACAATGCGCTGACGTCGGGCGGTTTTTCTGGCGCCCGTTCGATCCGTCAGCGTCAAGGTGATTTAAACGTAGGTGAGAACCTCATAATCGTTGGCGAATCCATCGAGCTCGTCGCAGATAGCGGCAGCATCATCATCGACGGCATCATCGATGCGTCGGGTGCCGATGGCGGTGACGTGTTGATTGCCGCCGGCGACCGCATCGACCTCAACTTTGGCGTCGGTCAGGATCCTTTGTCCGCCGACGATGACACGGGTCAGATATTGGCTTTCGCAACTGATGCAGGCGGTCGCGGCGGGCGCATTGAGCTCATCACGCTCGACAGAGACGGCGATGATCCCGCCGGAGCCACTGATTTCGCGACCCTGCAATCCGGCACTCTGTTGGACGTGACCGGTGGCCCGGATAGCTCGGGTGGCAGCGTGTTGATAGAGACCCGGCGCCTCGACAGCGATCTCGATAGTCAAACAGACCAGCTTGTTGTCGGTGAGTTGGCTGCGGAGTTGCGCGGTGCCGCCGAGGCGCAGGTCTTTGCGCAGCGACTGATTTTCGATCCGGGTGTGGGGCAGCCGGGTGACACGGTTGTGGTCGACTCTGCCGCCATAGACGCCTGGCGGATCGAAACGGAGAACTTCCTGGCGGTGGCCCCAGACCTCATTGACGGCTTTGATGTGACAGCTGGCATCAATGTCCTCAGTACCGGCAGCATCTCTGTCCCCGACGGATGGGATTTCCAGGCGGGCTGGAACTTCAGCGAGGACTTCGCAGATCCGGCAAACCCCATACCCGGCATTAAGGGACTAGTCTCGCTCATCGCTGCTGGCGAGGTTCAGGTTGGCGCGGACGTTTCCGACGGATTCGTGAATGGCAGTATTTTTGGATTCCCGGTGACGGATCAGATTCTGCCGGCGTTCGGGGAGTCGGCCGGCAGCACTCCGACTGGCTGGAATCTGCGGATTATCGGTGG
>JANQPY010000050.1 GCA_028285245.1 Gammaproteobacteria bacterium
CTGCGCAGCGCCGAGGGCTGCACCTCTTGCGACGTCACGACCCAGGCGGCCAGCCCCGGTTCGCCGCCGGGACCTGGCCATAAGCCCACCGCGGCCGCCGTGACCGCGGGGTGACTCGTTAACAGGCTCTCCACCTCGCCCGCTTCAATCCGGTAACCACGCAGCTTCAGCTGACTATCCTGACGCCCCAGCAGCTCCAGCTTCCCGTCTGCCCGCCAGCGACCTATATCACCCGTGCGGTATATGCGGCCCGCCGCCAACCCAGGAATATCGTCAGCGAAGCGCTCGGAGTTGAGTTCCGGACGTTCGTGATAACCGCAGCTCACACCACTGCCAGCAATGCACACTTCTCCGGCGACGCCTACCGGCGCGATCTGATTACCTTCAGCTAGAACATAGACCTGCGTGTTGGCAATCGGCTGCCCGACGCTGATAGTTGCCGGGCCGCCAGTTACTTTCTCGACGGTCGACCACACCGTCGTCTCGGTCGGTCCGTAGAGATTCCAAAGCGCCGCCCCACCCGCGCGTAACTCATCGGCCAATGCCGGCACCAAGGGTTCCCCGCCGCACAGCAACCGCTGACCGGACGTGCCTCGCCAGCCGCTGGCGAGCAGAACGCGCCAGGTCGCCGGCGTTGCCTGCATCACATCAATACATTCAGCCGCGAACAACGTAGCCAGCGCCTCACCATCTGCAACACACTCCGCTGGCGCGAGAACAACGGCCGCGCCAACACAAAGGGGCAGCAGCAATTCCAGCACGGCGATATCGAAGCTGGGTGTGGTGACTGCCAACAAGCGCTCGCCAGCAGCAAGACCTGGGCGCTCCGCCATGCTCAACAAAAAATTGACCACCGCGGACTCCGGAACCTTGACCCCTTTTGGCTGACCTGTGGATCCAGACGTATAGATCAGGTAAGCCAATGGGGTTGGCGCATCCATTGCCCTCGGACGAAGTGATCCGGCTTGTATCGACTGAGGTCGGCCCAGATCGTCCACTACACAAAGCGCTCCTGGATAGTCGCTCCAGCGATCTGGGTCATCGGTGATCAATAGGCCTGCCCCGGAATCTGCAACCATGAAATCGAGGCGGGCTTGGGGAAAATCAGGGTCCAGAGGCAGCCAAACCGCAGCGCAGCGCTGTACGCCAAGCATCGCGGTCAACATCGCAATTGAGCGTGTGCAGGCAATCGCCACAACTACCTGTTCTCTGGCCCCGGCGCGGGCAAGCGCAATTGCCAGCTGCGCCGCGAGCTTGTGCAACTCGGTATGCGTGAGTGACTGCGTGCGGCAGCGCACGGCCAGGCCGTCGGGGTTAAGCACGGCACCACGCTGACAGAGATCAGCCAGCGGCTCGTCCAGATCAAACGGACGCGCAGAAGCGTTGAAATCCCGTAGCTGCTGCTTAACGGCTGCCGGCTCTGCGAGTGGATACTCGACGATGCTCTTGGACGTGTCCTCAACGATGGCATTCAGCAACATGGCGTAGGCTTCGGCCCAGCGCGCGACGGTGGCTTCATCAAAGAGATCGGTGTTGTATTCAAAGCTGCACCACAACGCTTCGTTGTAGGCGTTTACCGAGACTGTCAGATCAAACTTCGCCTGGCTACTTGCATCAATCGACGCAGGAGAAACCTCCAGGCCAGCCATCTCCTCGGCTTCCCAGGGCGTGTTCTGCAGGCTAAACAGCACCTGGAAAAGCGGGCTGTAGCTAAGCTCTCTCACAGGCTTGAGCGCTTCGACGAGCTTCTCGAACGGCAGATCCTGATGCGCAAAATCCTCCAGCGTCTGGCGACGGACTCGCGCCAATAGGGCAGAGAAACTTTCCTCTCGCTCCAAATGACTGCGCAACGCCAGTGTGTTGGCGAAGAACCCGACAAGATCCTCAAGCTCTGCTCTGGGGCGCCCGGCAACCGGTGTGCCAACAACGATGTCGGATTGGCCCGAGAGGCGCATCAGCAAGATCTTGAAAGCCGCCAGAAGCACCATGAATATCGTGCATGACTCTGCGCGCGCCAGAGAATTCATCGCCTGAGTCAACTCAGGCGTTATGGCCAGCCCCCAGCGGCCGCCACGAAAACTTTGCCTGGCGGGTCGGCGCCGGTCGGCAGGCAAGGTCAGCAACGGCGGCGCTCCAGAGAGACGCTCACGCCAATAGCTCAGCTGTTGCTCGAGCGCTTCGCCCTGAAGCCATTCACGCTGCCATACGGCGAAGTCCGCGTACTGCACCGCCAGCTCTGGCAGCACAGCCGGCCTGCTCTCAACATGACCCGCGTATAGCTCTGCAAGGTCGCGAAACAACACGCCCGATGACCAGGCGTCGGAGATAATGTGATGCGCGACGAGCAGCAAAACATGTTCGTCAGCATTCTGGCGAAACAACCACGCGCGCAACAGCGGCCCGCGGCTCAGGCAGAATGGCTTCGCTGCCGCTTCCGCCAGCGCCTGACTCAACTCGCTGTTGCTCAGCCCGGCAACATCCCGCACCGCTAGCGATAGTCGGAGCGACGCGGAAATACGCTGCTGCGGCTCACCCTGCTGAGACACAAACCGCGTGCGCAGAGTTTCATGGCGGGCGATCAGGTCGTTAAGCGCGCGCTCCAGGCAATCTTTATCGAGCGGGCCGCACAAGCGCACCGGCAAACGAATGTTGTACGCAGACCCGGCACCTTCGAGCTGATCGAGAAACCATAGCCGCTGCTGCGCGAATGACAGCGGCAAATCGAATTCCTCGCGGGTCGGGAGTTCCGTCGAGCGGGCATGGTCATCCACTATTCAGGTCCGCCCTCAAAGGGAATCGAACGGCGAGCCACTGCCGTCAGCTCCGGTAAATCCTGTTTTGCATCAACTGAGCCCCGGCCAAGCGCAATCGCGAAATCAGCCAGCACCGGATTCGCAAACAGCTCAGCCAAAGGGATGTTAATGCCGAGTTGCTGACGGCAACGGGCCAGCAGTCGGGTGGCCAGCAGCGAGTGACCGCCGAGCGCAAAGAAGTCATCCTCGACCC
>JANQPY010000054.1 GCA_028285245.1 Gammaproteobacteria bacterium
GGTCAACGACACGTCCGTGGTGCCGCTGCCGGCCGCTGCATGGCTCATGCTCTCCGGTCTGATCGGCCTCGTGCCCGTCGCCCGAAAGCGCGCCGCGGCGCAAGCGGCGCGAAACTAAAGGGGGTACGGCCCCAGACCGGCTCCATTAAGGGGGAGCCGGTTCTGGCAAGTCGTGAACAGTCTTGAGACCGGAAACGGGAACCGACGTGCCGCGGCGAGGCCTGGGTCATCAGCGTCTGTTGGCTTTGCGACAGCGCTTTCCCGGGCAAAACTGAGACGCGCATGTGCCATGAGGGCCGTTGTGTGCGCTACCGCGGGATCGCTTTACCGCCAAGCATTGGGATTTTGGCGAGTGCAGCGGTTGATGACAAAAACTACCCCGAGAGGTCAGGAAGACTCTATCCCAGCAACGGGTAGCTAGGGGAATCAGGCCCCGTTGCTGGAGACATCAAGGAATGATCTGATGGACACAGTACTTATTGCGGAAGACGATAACGCAACTCGTCACGAGATCTCATTCGCGCTGTCGAATGCAGGTTATGAAACGCTCGAGGCACCGGACGCCATGACAGCGATTGACATGGCAGTCCGCAACCACCCGGCCGCGGCCATTCTCAATTGGCGGCTGCCGGATATGGAGTGCCTTAAGCTGCTGCGCTATTGGCAAGCCGACCAGACGACGGCGACTATGGGCGTGTTGCTGCTTGGCGATGACAAGGATGAGCTGATCCGGATCGCAGGCCTCCAGGCCGGTGCGGATGGCTACGTCGCTAAACCATTCAAGCGCGAGGAGCTCATTGCTCGAATTCAGGCAGTCCTGAGGCGCATCAATGCATCGGGAGCGCGTGAGTCGCGTGACGTACAGAACGTGGACGGATTGCAGCTCGACGCGCACAGCATGCGAGTAGTCGCGGATGGCCGCCTATTGCATCTTGGCCCGCTTGAGTTTCGGCTGCTGCATCTGTTTATGAGCAATCCCGAGCGGGCATTCAGCCGTCCGCAGATCGTCGATCGGCTTTGGCGCGACAAGTATCGCGTCGAAGACAGAACCGTGGATGTGCACGTGCGCAGACTACGGCAGTCGCTTCGACGCTCCGGCCATGATCGCCTCATTCAAACCGTTCGCGGTATCGGCTACCGGTTCTCCGAACAGCCGTCGCTGGCATCCTTCGCTGAAGAACCGGGATCATTAATCAGCGAAGCCAAGGCGGTCGTCTAGCGAAGCGGCAACCCAAAGCCGTATGGGCTGAGCAAACGAGATTGCGGCAATACCCGACTCTCGCGCATGAGCCATCGTTGCGCGGCGCGACCGCTGAAACCTGGGGCCTTGCCCCAAAGCCGTCTAGGTCTTTTCAGGCTTCGGGTCGTTCTCGGCCATGTATACGCTGAAGCTCGAGTCATTCTGTGTGCCCCAAGTGTCGGCCGGCGGAGCGACAAAATACTGTTCACCCAACTGATCTGACACCTGTTTCAGAAGTTTCTCCGGCATCAGGTCAATGGTGCCGGGACGCGTCATGAACGTGCGATAAAGCAGATGACCTGGAGCCTGGCCCTGCAGCATCCATGGAAGCCAGGGCCCAATACGCGTCCACACACCGTCGTAGTTGCAAGTCGTCAAGTCTTCGTTTTGCAGCTCGGAAAGACGCGCGCTGCGGTGGAACATTTCACTTATCCGGTTGACCGGTCCCGCAGATTCTCGTGGCCATTCCTCTACCGTCATGGCATTCGGGGCCACGATATGCACCTCGAACATACTCATGGCAGTGTTGATCTTCTCCTGCACCCACCATGGCGGCGTAAACGGAATTTCCTGCACCTCGCCGTCAAAGTCCATCTTGAACACGGGCGCGATCTCTGCATTGACCGTCATGTTGTGGATGGAGACCACCTCAACTTCTTCGTTATTGAGGGGATTCTTCCAGGTGTCGATGTACTCGCCCGTGAACGGATCGGTATAGAACGCGCACTCCCGGTTGAACATCCGATAGCTGCCGTCATCTTGTGGCTCGACTCTGAGCACGCCCATGCCTTCGACGCCGAATAGCTTCTGCAGCGGCTTGTCTTGATCGGTAACCGCGAAAATGTCTCCACCAAACCAGCCGACCGTCTCCATGGTCGGATCCAGGTCGCCAACCACCTTTATGAAGGCCTTCAGATTCTGGCTGGCATCCCGAAAGTTGATGGTTTGCTTTACTGTTTCCAACGCAGCTCCGGCAGAAGATGCTCCGCCTGCCGGCTGCCCAGAGGGAGCTTCCTGCGCACACGCAGTAATTGCAGGCAGCGTCGCGGCAACTCCGCCCGTTGCAAGCATGTTCCGCAGCAAGGTTCGCCGATCTGTAAGAGCTTTTAGCTGGCTGGAATAAATCATTGCAGTTTCCTTAAGTTTTCTCGCGCTTACGCGCTATGAATAAGCATCCGCTGACGGTTTCGCGGTAAGCCGCTCCGGATTTTCTGATCTGGCTCTATCCAAAAAGTCGCTGGGCAACTCATCTATTGAACGTATCTTCGAACCGCCCGCGTGCCAGATGGTATGCCCCGGACGGTCGCCCATATCCATCCACCGGAACCACGGCTGAATAACCGTTGAGCTGAAAATGGTTGGCAAGTTGCGCACCCAGGGATCGTTGAACTCGGCGATCGGCACGAACATCGTCTGCCGCTGCTCACGCGGCGGTGGCGTGCCGGGCGGATAGGCAGTGCGATTGTGCAACCACACGGTGTCGCGCACTGCGTGCCACTCCAACAGCAACGGCTGAGCCGGAATATCATCGAGGCGCCAGCTTGCGCGGATACCATCCGCGGAATAGTTGAACCCGCGCCCCGGGCCACCGCCCTGCGCCGCCGGCGGCACGCGATTGATCTCGCCGGTATAGGGGTTCTTGAAGTCGTACAGGAAATCCCCGCTGTCGAGATCCCGGAAAAACGACAGGGTGCCGCCGGTGAGCTCATATGCGCCGCCGGATAGCGGCTGCATCCAGTAGATTTCCAACCCCTCAAAGTGAAACAGCGGTTTGGGCTCGCCCTCGCCCACCATGCCGTAGATGATGCCGTTGAACCACCAGGGCACCTCTTCTGTATCCAAACTGGCGGTCACCCGCACCAAGTTCCGAAGATTCTCTTCGGGATCCGACAAATCGGCGTCGATGCGCGCAGCCGCCGGGCCGATGGGAGGCATTGCCGCCAGCTGCCCAACACCCAGTCCTGCGAGCCCGCCGAAGGCTAAGAAATTTCGTCTATTGAGCACTGTGCGCTGATCTGCGGAGCGTTTCACAAGCCCAGTGCTCCAGGATTCATCAGATTGTTGGGATCGAGGTTCGCTTTCAGATCACGCAGCACGCGGCTCGCTTCTGCTCCGCGCCCCCGCATATACGGGTAGGCCTTGCCGACCTGCATGTGGGTTGCGCCCACCTCGCTGAACACATCAATGATCTTGCCTTTCATTTCGTGCACCAGAGCCCGTCCTTCCGGGTTGGCCGGATACTCCGGCAGCATGTCGAGGTATTCCTTAGGCAAATACCGCTTATGGAAAGGTGTGCGATCGTCTTCCCAATAGAATACCGGTTCATAGAGCAGTGCCGTGGTCGAAATGCTGGTGAACATCGCAGCCTTCTCGACCTTGTGTTGCTCCATGCGCTGTGCGTACTCCGCGTAGACCTTACTCAACTTGTCGTGAAAATCGTGCAGCTTCGATAGCGGCAAGATGCCGTGCATAGGCACCCACCGCTGTCCACGGGGACCCAGAATTGGGTACAGCGGAATAAACGGATTGGCGCGCAACACTGTAGGAATCGTATTAGCAATCTCTGTACCGTGCGCGCCCACCGCGCTACGGACCTGAGCAAGCTTCGCGTTGACCTCGGCGCGCGTGCTGCCTTCCACAACGAAGTGTGCCGAGTAATCGAAACCGCTGAGGAAACGCTTGCCTGCCGCCGCCATGCTGAATACGCGCGTCAGGCCGTCGAGGGGATTGGTCGAGCTCTTTAGTACTGCCCAAACCGCCTGCAACATGTCTTTTGTGCTGGTGCTGCCGAGTTGCCCTTGCTGGAGTTTCGGGTCAAGACCGAAATTGTCGGCTACTACGCCGGTGCGCGCGCCTGCGGCCATGCCGCTTGCCATAGCCCGATAATCGTTAAAGCCAAACGACGCTGCAGCAAAGTGACTCGGCAACGGAATCAGGCGCAAAGTAATCGCAGCCTTGATACCAAGCGCCCCGGCATCACCGGTGAACAGCCCCGTCAGGTCGGGCCCATACCAGCGGAAGAACGGCGAACCCTGCTCGAGCGCCTGGGAACCCGTCCGCAACAGCTCGCCATTTGCCAGCACGATATCGAAGCTCAGCGCGGTCTCAGCAGAACACCCGTAGTTGCCGGAACCGAGGCTGACCGAGTTTTGCGACATTGAACCGCCGACGGTGGCCTTCAGCCCCGAGAACGGACCCCAGAATGCCGTGCGCAGCTTTTTCTTTGCGAGCTGCGCAGTGAGATCGGCCCAGGTGATACCAGGTTCAACGGTGACATACATGTCCTGTTCATTGATCTCGATGACGCGCTGCATTCGCTCGGTATCGATGGTCAACGAGTTTGGCGTTGTTGGCAGGTAGGCATCCGTGTATGACGCACCGCCGCCGCGCGCGACCATGGCGAGCCCGGCACCGGCAGCGATGCGGGCGATTGCCTGGATGTCTTCGCGTGAACCAGGACGCACGACTGCAGCCGGCTGCTCGATGCTGCGATAGACATCCATCGAATAGAACTCGCGGTCCGCTGGATCGGTGAGCACGTGCTCGGCGCCGATCGCGTCCGTCAACTCGGCGATGATGTCTTTTGTTGGCTGTAGATTCGCTGACATATCTGCACCACTTGTTTTAATGCTCGGCCACCGCGGACAGCAGCAAAGCGGCCTGCGCCTCGGGCTCTCTTGGCCAGTTCAGGGGCCTGCCCTTATCGACCAGATCTCCGACCCAAGTGCGGTTTGGCGGAAAACTATCGGCGCAGGCCACCATCGTGGGCGCCGACCGCTGACTTAACAGGCCTGAAACGTCGTAATTTAACAGGTCGGTGCCCAGGCGGCGAAATTCGGGCCAGGCCTGTAACCACCCGATACATCGCTCTTGCCGCGCCGCCAGCGTGGCACCGTCCTCCCTGAGCTCGGCATGGCGCCAAGCGGCAGACAGGTGCTCACCTTCGGGTTGTGGCGTCAAATCGGGCCATGTCGCCGCCACGGCTGCGCGCGCTGTCGGGTCCTCGGGGCAAATCGGGTTGATCAGGCTTAGATCCGCGCCAGCCGGCCATTCCGCCGCCAATGCCGCCGCCAAACCGGCCGCCTCGCCAAATCCCACCACATGCAACGACGAATCGCGATCGCGGCTTAGCAATTGGTCGAGCGCTTTGATCACCAGCGGCACCAGAACTTCTGCCCGATAGTCCTCGAGGCGGGTCGCCCGGCTTGTGCCATGCCCCGGGAGGTCTGGAGCCAAAACCCCGGCATATCCTGATAGTGATTCAGCGAGAGCGCGGCACGCAAAGCCAGAGGCTCCGATACCGTGTAGCAGTAGATAAGTGGCTGCCCCTTGCGGCCGGAAACCCCACACACCCAGCGCGCCTGTGGCGTCATTGATGAAGCGGAGTTCGGCCTGATCGGCTGAGTCACACTCACGCGCTGCATCGACCGGCAAGGCATCGGCCACATAGTGCGGCAGGCCTTTGGCAGCATCGGTGAACAGCGAGCTCACATGTTCTAGGACCGCGTTGGGGTCTTTGCCAATGTAACGCTGCGCATTCGGCGGAAACGCGGTCAAACGCTCTGGATGATGAGCAATCGGGTCTAATTGAAAGTTAACGATGGCGAGCGGTGCCGCCACTTGGCCGATCAACTCCTGTGTCGGATAGTTAAACGCTGCACGATAACCGGCGGCGCCGGCAGACCGCGTTTCAAGCAGCGCCTGGACAGCCGGTTGCAGCTCTGCCGGCGGCGGCATAGCCAAGCCCAGATGCGCGGACGGACTATCGTCGTACCAGGGAAAGTAACGCAGCTGATCGCGAATGCGCCGCCAGGCCCAGGTCATGTGGGCGCCGTCCTCGCTCAACTCGGGCGACTCCGTGTAGCGCGCCAGGAATTCCTTGCGCTCAGCAGCCGTTAGCACCACCAGACCATTGAGCGCGGCGAGCTGACAGCGGCCGGGATAGCGGCGAGCAAACTCCAGAGCAATCATTGCACCCGTGTGGACACCGTATACAAGTGTCCGCTCTATCCCCAGCAGATCAAGCAAAGTAGCGAGCGCGGAAGCGTAATCGGACAGGGTCGGATTTGCGATCGGCAAAGCAGAGGAGAGCCCAAAACCCGGTGTATCCGGGCAGATCACCGTGAACTGGTCAGCCAGCGCGAGCATCTCGGTGGCAAACTCGGCTGACGAACTGGGGCTTTGGTGCAGCAATACACAGGGCGGTCCGCTGCCGGCGCAGCGAAAATGTACGCGCCTGTCACCAAGCGAGACGCAGTGCCGCAGGATGCGCGGCGATTCAGCCTCTAAAAACATGAGAGCCAGAACGACAGCGCCTGGCGCCTGCTTTGCAATGAGACATCAGGACCGTGCCTGAGGCTACTTGCGCCTTTAGTTAACCGACGATCTGCTTCGCCCCGGGCATCGGCCAGTCTTTCCAGACCTTTATCTTGTTGTCCTCGATCAGAAAGTGCCCAGCCACGTGGAACTGCATGCTGGGCGCCTTGCTGCCTTCGGGAGCATTGAAGTAGTCAATCCGCTCGTTCAACACCAGCGGGCCGACGACGTGCGAGCGAATTATCTCCCACTTGATCGTCTCCATCCGGGTCATAAAGGCACCCATTTGTTCGACGAACTGATCAAAGCTGGTGATCAGAGGCTGGCCCGGCGCAATCTGGTAGGTAAGATCCGCGGCCAGGTACTTGGACAAGCCAGCAGCATCTTTAAGCGACCAGTCCCGACAGAAATCATTGACGATCTTTTCGTTGGCTGTTTCTACTTCACTAAAATCCATTACACGCGTTCCTTGAACTTAGTGTGCGGGGGTAATTGAGTGCCGGCCGGCAAGGTTGGTGCGCTAAGCCGGGCGGCCTGATCCGGCAATATAGGTGACCTTGGGATCCTGCCGGATCAGCAAGTTACGGGCCGACCATTCGGCGGCGGTGTCGGGCTCGGCCAACCAGCGGAACTCGCCACCGGCGTACAGCGCCGCCGGGCGACCACCGACATACAGCACTCGATTCCGAGCCGTGGCGGGCACTTTGTCACCCGGCGTAATGATGCCCGCAAGATTCAGCGGGTCAGCGCCGCAAACCACCACTTCAGCAGCACAGTCCTCATTGCGCATCTTGCGCAGCTGTTCAGCTGCCTCCGGCCAGGCAAACTGCTCGCCTGCAAATCCGCTGACAAAGCGACCGCCGCGAACCTCGCCGCGCGCCTCCAAACGCCGTAGCTGCCGGACGAGCGCGCGCCAGGGCGGCAATAGGCGCGACTCACGCTGAAGCACGGCGCGCATTACCACGCCGTAGCGATCGAGTAACACCCGCGCAACCTCCTCGGCCTGGGATTCAGCGGCTATTCGCGTGTTCACCTTGTCCTCTGCATCGTTTGACGGCGAGAACCGAATCGCTGCCCAGCGTCCAGCCGCATCCACGCTCACCGCGCCCGAACGCCGGGGCCGCGAGAACCGGGCGCGCCTGGCATTCGGCGTAATCAGCGCACGCAGCCCCGCAAAACTATCTGCAGTGACCAGTCCGCGACCGACTAACTCCCCCAGCGCGCTTTCGACTTCCGTTCTGAGTAACCCGGTAGCAACGACCAGATCGGAGAAAAACTGCGCGCCCCCCTGCTTCAGCTCATTAAGCACACGGCCGGCGGAGCTACCAGACTCCAGATCAGCCGGAGCACCCTGTGCCTGCAGCGCCATCCACAGCGCCAATGCATAACGTGGCACGAGCATCACCGGCGTGTTGCGCACGGGCCCCGGTTTCCTGCCCTCCGGCACAGGCTCCGCCCTGGGCCTAAACCAGGCGAATTCTCCCGACCGCATGCGGTCATCCAAATCCATCGAGAGATAAGCGCCCGCGCGCGCGGGCAGCAGCGCCTGCTCCCAAGCGGCCGCAGGCGCCGCAAAGCCGTGCAGCTTGTTTAGTGCGCGGCCGACCGCTTCCGGTCCCTCGCCAGGCTCGCCAACCAGGCCATGCCAGCGAAATAAGAACCGCATGTACGCAGCGGGTGACACGGGTTCAACCAGCTTGCGCAAGTCTTTGAGCGTGCGCCGGTGTATGCGCGCGAGCAGACGCCGCTCGCACCACTGCTCCGCGTCGCCAACGCTGGACCCGTAGCGTCCACGCATCACATAGCCTTCCAATTCGAGCTGCACCAGCGCCTGCTCCACAGTCGAAACCGCCAAGCCCAGCGGACGCGCCAGCAACGCTGCGGTCACCGGGCCCAGCGTTTCGAGGCGGCTGCGCAAAATCTCTACCAGCGCCTGACCAGCATCGTCTAAACCAGCGTTCTGGACCGGTGCCGGCCGAATCACATCGGGCAACGCCGCGCATAGCTCTGGCAAACGCTCGGTGCTCACCAACAGTGTTTCACCGCCATTGGGATGCACCAAGGACGCCCGGCCGTCGGCCTCAAGAGCTGTCAGCCAGGTATCGACATTGAGTGCTTCGACTTCCCTGGCCGTGAGAAAACCGCTAACCACCAGTGCATCGTGCAACTCGTCGGCATTGCGCATCAGCGGCCAGGCTTCCTCGCAAACAGCGCGTATCGCTTCCGGATCGAGACTGGCTAACGCAGCCGCCTCCTCCGGCTCCAGCAGATGCCGGCTGCGGATTGCCTGCGTACGCCGCTCCTCCGCGGGCGCATCATCGAGGAATGCGTAAGGCTTAGCGTTGATGATTTCCTGCGCCAGCGGCGACGGCGCGGTCAGGTCGCGGCTCACCCATTCGATATCGCCCGCAGCCAAACCGCGCAACACGGATTCCAGACCATTAATGTCCATCAACTCGTGCAGGCAGTCCTGAATGGTTTGCTGCACCAGGGGATGATCGGGTACCTCGCGCTCGCCATCGAGGTTCTCGGCGCAGGCAAGTTGATCGGGAAAAATCACAGCCAGTAAGTCTTCCGCGTCACTGCGTTGAAACTGCGGCGGGACCTTCTTGCCATTGCGACTTCGTCGCACGGCAAGCGCAATGCTCGCCACCCAGCGCCACCGGGTTGGAAAAACTGGTGCGCCGAGAAGCGCCTGAGTCAACACATGCCGAACAGAGTCGGCGTGCAGATAGCGACGCACATCATTGAGTTCAAAGCTGTGCGTTGGCCCGAGCGACAGCACGAGGCTGTCTTCCATGGCCGCTGCCTGTAACTCAAAGTTGAATTTGCGGCAGAACCGCTTGCGCAGCGCGAGCCCCCAGGCCCTGTTTACCCGCGAGCCATAGGGCGAGTGAATAACAATGTGCGTATCGCCCAGCTCATCGAAAAACCTTTCCGCCACGATTCGCTGGTGCGTAGGCAACGAGCCGAGCGCAAAGTGTGCCGTGGCAAGGTACTCAGCGAGCTGTTCAGCAGCGATCTCAGCCAGACCATGTGTCTCGGCCAGCCAGCGGCGCGCCAGATCGATACCGCCGGCCGTCATTTGAGCTGAAAAATCCGCGCGCAGCCGCGACACCGATTGCGACAGCTCATCGGTCCGGCCAGGTGCTTCGCCAAACCAGAAAGGAATCGTCGGCGGCTGCCCGTGCGCATCTTCCACATAGACGCGTCCGGTTTCGACGCGCAGGATCCGGTACGACATATTGCCCAGCTGAAAGATATCGCCGGGCAGGCTCTCGAATGCAAAGTCCTCATTCAAAGAGCCCACGCGCAAGTCTTCCGGCATCAGCATCACGTCGTAGTCGAACTGATCGGGAATTGCGCCGCCGTTGGTCATCGCCACGAGCCGCGCGGAGCGCCGAGCCCGCACCCGGCCGTTCACCCAATCGACGTGCAAATAGGCGCCGCGCCGCCCGCGGCGCGTAGAAAACCCCTCGCCCAGCATCCGGATGATTTCGTCGAAGCGGCCTCGGCTTAAGCTCCGGTAAGGAAATGCTCGCGAGACCATCGCGAACAATTCGTCCAGCGCCCACTCGCGGGCTGCCACCTCAGCGATCAACTGCTGGGCCAGCACATCCAGCGCCGCGGACTGCGGGACGATAGCGTCTAGCTCTGCCCGGCGAATCGCATCGAGTAGCGCGGTGCATTCAACCAAATCGTCGCGCGATAGCGGGAACAGGCGTCCCTTAGGCGTCGCATCTACGCCGTGACCCGATCGCCCGACACGTTGCAGGAGCGCGGCGATGCCTCGCGGCGAACCCAGCTGACAGACCAGATCAACGTCACCAATGTCGATACCTAGCTCTAAGGATGCCGTTGCGACCAGGGCCTGCAACTTCCCCTTTTTCAGCCGCTGCTCGGCGTCCAGGCGATGCTCGCGCGACAGGCTGCCGTGGTGCGCCGTCACTTTATCTGCATCGAGCCGCTCGGCCAGATGCCGCGACACGCGCTCTGCCAGGCGGCGGGTATTCACGAAAATCAGTGTGGAGCGGTGCGCCAGCACGAGCTCGGCCAGGCGGTCGTACACTTCACACCAAACTTCACCCGCCATGATCGGCTGCAGGGTGGAGCGCGGGAGTTCGAGCGCCAGATCGCGATCGCGCACGAAACCCGTATCAACGACCTGGCAGTCTGCTTGAACGTCGCCTTCACCAGTCGAACCCATCAGGAACTTTGCCATCAGTGACATGGGTTTTTGGGTCGCCGAGATGCCAACACGGGTCGGCGGCTGCGAACACAGCGCGGCCAGTCGCTCCAGCGATAGCGCGAGGTGCGCACCCCGTTTGTTATCGGCGACTGCATGCAACTCATCGACAATGACGGTGTTGACCGTCGACAGCATCTCGCGGCCTGATTCCGACGTCAGCAAAATAAAGAGTGACTCCGGCGTGGTAACGAGCAAATGGGGCGGGCTGCGTCGCATGCGGGCACGCTCCGCAGACGGCGTGTCCCCGGTGCGCACCGCCGCGCGTATCTCGAGCGGACTTAAAGGGCCAAGACGCTCGCTGATGCCGGCAAGCGGCACTTCGAGATTCTTATGAATGTCGTTGGACAGGGCCTTCAGAGGGCTCACATAGAGCACACTGGTTTCATCGGGCAGCCCAAAAACTTCGCCTGCCTTGACGAGCCGGTCGATGACCGCAAGAAAAGCCGCCAGGGTCTTGCCGCTGCCGGTTGGCGCGGCCATCAAGGTATGCGTGCCGCTGTGAATCGCTGGCCAGGCCTGTGCCTGCACGGCCGTTGGCTCATCGAACTGGCTACTGAACCACTCAGCGACGGCGGGATGAAACAGCTCGAGTGACATCGGCTGATAATACCGGCGAATCAGGCTCGCCGGATGAGCCCCGCTGAGCCGATTCGAAACGGAACTATCGGTTCGGTCATAGGGCTACAGGCAAGTGATAGACGAAAGGCGGGACGGCGAACAAGCGCCGTGTATTTGAGTAGCCCCGGGCCGTAACGAAGTATCGGGCTGACTGAGGTCAGATCAGCGGACGGCCGCTAACCACCGATGTAGTACATCTCAACCTTATCCCCACCTCCGTCGGCCGCGCGACGCTCACTGTAGCGATCCTCGCGACCCGTCCAGATGCGCTCGATGATCGCCAGCAACTCGTCGTCCGTCGCACCCTCGCGCATGGGCCCCTTTAGATCATGGCCTTCCGAGGCAAACAGACAGGTAAACAGCTGGCCGTCGGACGAAAGCCTTGCGCGCGTGCAGGCGCCACAAAACGGCGCCGTCACGGAGGCGATAAAGCCGAGTTCTCCCGCACCATCGGCGAACGCGTAGCGCCGGGCCACTTCGCCGTGATACCCCGGATCGACCGGCGTGATCGGCCACCGAGTGTTAATTCGCTCAACCAGCTCGGCGGCAGGCACGGTGTCGGCTGCCTGCCAGTGATTTATTGTGCCGACATCCATGTACTCGATGAAACGCACGATCACCCCGCTACCGCGAAAGTGCTCGACCAGATCCAGCGCGGTGTGGTCGTTCACGCCTCGCTTGATCACAGCGTTGACTTTGATTGGCCCCAGGCCCGCCTGTCGGGCCTCGGCGATGCCCTCCAGAACTTTGTCTTTGCTGCCGCGCCCACCACTCATGGCTCGAAAGACTTCGTCATCCAACGAATCCAGGCTAATGGTAACCCGATCCAGACCGGCGGCCTTCAGCGCCGCGGCATGCTGAGCCAAAAGAATTCCGTTCGTTGTTAGCGCGAGATCATCAATACCCTCAATTCCATCCAGATCCCCCAACAGATCGGGCAGCTCAGGCCGCAGCAGCGGTTCACCGCCGGTTATCCGCAGCTTGTGCACGCCAAGCCCGGCAAACAACCTCGCTAGGCGGGTAATCTCGGCGAAAGACAAACGCTGCTGACTGGAGAGAAACTGAAAGTCTTTGTGGTATTTGTCTTCCGGCATACAGTACGGGCAGCGGAAGTTGCAGCGATCCATCACGGAGATGCGCAAGTCGCGCAATGGCCGCCGGCGCCGATCTTCAAGCGGCGTCTCAGCGTGCAGAGGGATAATCGTGCGCGTGCTCAAGGGTGTTTGTCCGAGGGCGTTCGTCTTGGGTAGATTGGGGCGCACCGTAGCACGGCGCCAGCCCCCGCGGATTGACCTTTGATAATGGCTTGGGGCGCGAACAAAGCCGTCTTAAATACAGATACTTATAATTCTATTCCAGAATCTATGCGAGCTATAGAAATCCGTGAGCCCGGCGGCCCCGATGTGCTCACGCTGGTTGAGCGCCCTCGCCCGGAACCCGCGGCCGGCGAATTGCTGATTGCTGTTGAGGCCGCCGGCGTGAATCGCCCTGACTGCCTGCAGCGACGCGGCGCCTACCCGCCGCCGCCCGGGGCCTCAGATCTGCCCGGCCTCGAAGTCGCCGGCACAGTTACGGCCTGCGGGGGGGGCACTGAGAGCTGGTCTGTTGGCGACAAAGTCTGTGCACTGCTGGCTGGAGGCGGGTACGCCGGCTTTGCCACCGCGCCGGTTGAACAGTGCCTGCCCTGGCCGGCTGGCTTCTCTGCAGTGCAATCCGCTGCGCTGCCTGAGACCTGCTTCACGGTGTGGACCAACTTGTTTAAACGCGGCGCTCTTCAGCACAGCGAATCCGTACTGATCCACGGCGGTGCCAGCGGCATTGGCACAACCGCGGTGCAAATGGCACGTGCCGCCGGGGCGACTGTCTTTGCCACAGCAGGCTCCGACGAGAAGTGCGCGTTGATCGAGTCGTTAGGCGCTGAGTGCGCAATCAACTACCGGGAAGAGAATTTTCTGGACGCTATTCAAGGCCTGACCAATGACCGCGGGGTCGACGTGATCCTCGATATCGTCGGCGGCAGGTATCTGGCTGACAACCAGAAGCTGCTGGCGCTCGACGGCCGATTGGTACTGGTTGGCGTGCTCGGCGGCGCCAAGGCCGAACTGAATCTTGGTCGCGTGCTGACCGGGCGCCAAACGATCACCGGCTCTACCCTGCGCGCCCAGGACACAGCCGCCAAGGGACGCATCGCGGCAGAACTCTTGGAAACTGTATGGCCTCAGCTGAGCCGGGGTGAATGGTCGCCAGTCATTCAACAAACCTTCCCCCTGGAGCACGCCGCAGCCGCCCATGAACTGCTTGAGAGCAACGCCGCGCGCGGCAAGATTGTGCTCACCGTTGCGGAGGCTGACTCTGCATGAGCACGCGCAAGCTGCTGGAGGCCTTCGCTGCCTGGTCCCGCGAGCAGGCGGACCTGGTGCTGGTCACGGTGGTGGCGACGGAGGGCTCCACCTATAGCAAGCCCGGCCATCGCATATTGATTGGCCCGGACGGCCGCTACCAGGGACTGGTCAGCGGCGGCTGCCTCGAAGGTGATCTGGTCGCGCAGGCCGAGACAGTGCTGGCAGAAAACACAGCCACTTGCCTTAGCTACGATCTTCGCGCGGATGTCGACGGGGTTTTTGGTCTTGGCGTAGGCTGCGACGGCATGCTGGGTCTGCTGCTGCAGCCCCTGCGTGCCGCAGCCGCATATGAACCTTTTGGTTCACTGGCCAACGTGATGCATTCAAACACCACTGCGAACAGCGTTGTTGTGGTCGCCTCCGAGAATGCGCGCTGGCCTTTGGGCGCAACCGCCGTGATTGATCAGGATTCCGTTTCCGCGGGCGACAACGAGCTCTCCGCGCTGGCCGCCAGCGCTGTCTCGCAATTCGCAGGGGCCGAAACCGCGCTTGTATCACTTGAGCCCGAGGAGGGCGAAGTCACCGTGCTCTGCTCGCCGCTGTGGCCGGTGCCCAGGTTACTTGTTCTTGGCGCGGGACCCGATGCTGTCCCGCTGGTCAACATGGCTATCGAAGCGGGCTGGCAGGTTACGCTTGCAGACCATCGCGAGGCTTATCTGAACGCTCCCGAACTGAGTCGCGCGGATCGTCATATCGAGGCGGCACCGGAATCAATATCTGCCGCGGTTCCTCTGCAGGATTTTCATGCGGTCATTGCAATGAGCCATAACCTGGAGGCCGACCGGCTCTATCTTGAGCAGCTGGCCACCACAGCTGCCGGCTTCGTGGGGTTGCTGGGTCCGCGCGCCCGCCGCGATCGTTTGCTTGATGAGCTGGGAGATCGAGGTGAGGCCCTGCGCACTCGCCTGCGAGGCCCGGTTGGACTTGATCTTGGCGGCAGTGGACCAGAGGCCATTGCACTGTCAATCCTCGCTGAGCTTCAGCAGTACTTGTCTGCCACACGCTTCCCGGGCACTTAAGAGATGAGCAAAACGCCGTCAGCGTACCCGCAGCGGATTGACGTCGGCGAAGCAGTCGCGCTGATCGCAGGAGAAATGGTAGCCAAGGGCAAGCCAGCCTGGGGCAGCGAGCGACTAGTGCTTGAAGACGTCAACGACCGCGTGCTTGCTCAGGACCTGCATGCCGAGCGCGACCAGCCACCGTTCGACCGCGTCACGATGGATGGCATAGCTATTCGTCATGCCGCATTCGCCGGAGGATGCAGGGAGTTCATCGTCGCTGGAAGTCAGGGAGCAGGTGCTGATGAGCTAACGCTTACGGACAACCAGTGCTGCGTAGAGATCATGACCGGCGCAGCCTTGCCAAAAAATGCGGATGCAGTGATCCCCGTCGAGCGCATCGAGCGCCACGCCGACAGGGCAAAGCTGGAGGCCGGTTACTCGCCCAGTCCGGGGCAGTTCGTGCACCCACGTGGCTCTGATCATCGCCGGGGCGACCTCATCCTGAATGCAGGCGCGCGAATTGGGCCACCCGAGTGTGCAGCGCTTACCGTCACCGGAAACTCGAAATTCGAAGTGGCGCGCTGGCCAGACATTGCTGTTGTCTCCACCGGTGATGAACTGGCAGACGTGGGCGAACCGTTAGCGCCAACCCAGATTCGTGCCTCCAACGATCGTGCGATCGTCGCCGCGCTTCAGCGGCGCGGCTGTCCGGCGGCGACACGCAAGCGCTTGCCCGATGATCCGGACGCGCTGCGCCGGTCAATTGCCGAGCTACACGAACGGCACGAGCTGCTAATCCTCAGCGGCGGCGTGTCGATGGGCAAGTACGATTACGTGCCCCGCATCTTGTCAGAGTTGGGCATGCGTATCGTGTTTCACAAGATCTTGCAGCGCCCCGGGTTGCCGATGTGGTTTGGCATGAGCGCCGACGACAAGCCGGTCTTCGCCCTGCCCGGCAACCCCGTCTCAAGCCTGGTTTGTTGTGTTCGCTATGCGCTGCCGGCGATTGCCAATGCGCAGGGTGAAATCGCGCGCCCGCCCCAGCGGGCTGCACTGGCGAGTGCGGTTAGCTTCGCACCCGACCTGAACTGGTTCTTGCCAGTCTACCTAAGCAGTGATTCGGCGGGGCAGCTCGTGGCAACACCCAAGCCCACCAACACCTCTGGCGATTTTGTTGGATTGGCGGGCACCGATGGGTTTATTGCCTTGCCGCGTGGACAGGACGACTTTCCCGCCGGCTTCGTCGCGGATTTCTACGCGTGGTAACCCCAGCATGAACATGAGATCTGCTAGATTTCGCTCCTGATTATTCGGAGCCACGCGTGCCAAAAGAAGACAAGTCCAAGCGTCCGTTCCTGCCACTGAGCATCGCGGTGATGACAGTGTCGGATACGCGCGATCTTACGACCGATACCTCCGGCCAGCTTCTGGTGGAACGACTTACGCAGGCCGGCCATGAACTTTCCGATCGCGCAATAGAGCCCGACGACATCTATCGCATTCGCGCCCGCGTATCGGCATGGATTGCCGACCCTGCGGTTCAGATCATTGTGACGACCGGTGGCACGGGTGTCACCGGCCGCGATGGCACGCCTGAGGCAGTCGCACCGCTACTTGATAAAGTGATCGACGGCTTTGGCGAAGTGTTTCGGCAGATTTCATTTGAAGATATCGGCACCTCATCGCTGGCGTCGCGCTGTCTGGGCGGAGTGGCGAACGGCACCTATATATTTTGCCTGCCAGGCTCGGGTAATGCTTGCGCGACGGGCTGGGACAAACTGATCGCCCCGTCGCTCGACTACCGCACGGGCCCTTGTAACCTGGCAGAACTTATCCCACGCCTGACTGAGCAATAGCATGCAACCGCTGAAAGTTCACATGTTTGAGTGTCTGCAGGACAACTACTGCTACCTCGTCCACGATACCGAAGCAAACGTCACGGCAGTCGTGGACACACCAGAAGTGCCTGCGATTGAGCGCGCACTGGCGGAAACAGGCTGGCAGCTCGACTATATTCTCAACACTCATCATCACTGGGACCATGCGGGCGGCAACGAGGAACTAAAACAGAAAACCGGCTGTACGGTTGTCGGCCCGGCGGCAGACCGAGACCGGATCCCCGGGATTGATATCGCCCTGGCCGATGGTGAGCACTTCAAACTGGGTCGGCACGAAGCGGTCGTCTACGACACCCCGGGCCACACCAGCGGCCACATCGTTTTCCACTTTGCTCAGGACGGCATGGCCTTTGTCGGCGATACGCTGTTTTCCTTAGGCTGCGGCCGGCTCTTCGAGGGCACGCCAACGCAGATGTGGAGTTCGCTGAGCAAGCTCCGCGAGCGGCTCACTGACGATACGCTGATCTACTGCGCCCATGAATACACGCTGGCCAATGCGAAGTTCGCGCTGAGTGTAGAGCCCGACAATCCAGCGCTGGTGGCTCGCGCCAGCGAGGTGGAGGCGCTGCGCGCGCGAGGCGAACGCACCGTACCCAGCACCATGCGCAACGAGAAAGCCGCTAATCCGTTCCTGCGGCCTGACAGCCCTGCTCTGCAAGCCAGGCTGAATCTACCCGGCGACGATCTGGTCGCTGTATTTGCCGAAACGCGGCGCCGCAAAGACAACTTCTAGCCGCATGCTCGAATCCCGGTCGGTCACCTGTCCCAGCTGCTGGGAGAGCATAGAAATAGATCTCGATTTGTCCGGCGAAGATCAGGACTACATTGAAGATTGTTCGGTATGCTGCCGACCCATGCGCATCAGATTCAGCATCGCTGCTGGTGCCCTGGCGGACTTCTCCGTGGAAGCGGCGACCTGACTACCAGACCCAGACAGACCACGGGGACATAGACCACCTGCCGACCGGTCGTTACAATACGCCGCCGCGCCGGCAACCCGACGCAGCACAAAGAATAAAGCGCCCGTAGCTCAGTTGGATAGAGTACCTGGCTACGAACCAGGGGGTCGGAGGTTCGAATCCTTCCGGGCGCGCCAAACATATAGGGGCCCTTCCGGGCCCCTGTTTGTTTGTCACTCCCGCGGAAGGATCGAACCTCCAAATAATTAACAAGAGGTTCGACAAATTCGCAGAGCGATTTTGGACGCGCGAAGCACGCCCCGAAGGGGGTGAGCAGCCGTAACCGGTTGCGAATCTATCCTTCCGGGCGCCTACCTAAGCCCACCCCGCCGCCAAAAACAATCCAATAACGCAGAAAAAGCCAACCAGCCAGACGATGGACCGGGCCGTGGCCTTGTCCTGGATGTACATCACGCCATGCAATACGCGCATGGTGATAAACGTCAGCGCCAGGCCGTCAACGAGTAGCTGGTTGGCGCCGACCAGATGCGCAATGATGACCCCCGCAGCGAACGGCGGAAACGCCTCATAAGAGTTTACCTGCGCCCAGTTCGCCCGCTGAGGCATACCCTGCAGGCCATCCAGCCACGGTCGCGGACGACGGTTGTCGTAACCATCTGCCTGGCTCTTTGCTACGCCGGCCCACACCAGCGGCAAGACAGCCGCCAGCAGAACACACCAATAAGCAGCCGTCATGGGCCTTCCTCATCTTTTTGTTTACCGCGCTTAAGGAACCGAAAAATCAAACCCAGCGCGAGGACCACCGCGACAACGATGTACCAGAGCTCTAGCGCGATCTCCAACGGCGAATGGATTGGCTGGCCAGTGAAGGCGCGCAACGCGATGAGACCCACGTTGGCCGTCGCGACCATAGCGAGAATCGTGAGAAGCCAGTAGACCCTGCGAGCGGAGTTGCCGAATCGTTTTCTTAGTGCAGGACCGATGCGCATCCGCAGCCGGACGAAGATGTAGAGCACCAGGCCCAGCCCGAACCCGAGAAACGTGGCACCCAGCCAAAGCTCCACCGCTTGCGATACGCCGGCGAACTGGCGACCTGATCGTCAGTGCGACGATCAGGTATCGCCTTTGCCGTCCTTGTCCTTGTCTTTGCGACCTGCGCGCAGCAAAAACACCAAACAGCCCAGCGCAACAAGGACGGCAAATACGGACACGACAACTTCCATGGGCTAGCTCCCCCGCAACTAATTATTCGGAAGTATAGCGCCTCGCGGCCCGTGTTCGCGTGCGTCCCGCACGGTACGAAGAGCTTGCGTTTGGCAGGGATTCGCAGCTTGGCGAAAGACCCAGTCTCACTTTCCATCAACTAGGGCTTTCTGCTGATACCCGAAATCAAATCACCCAGCCGCTCACGCAGATCGCCGGTCACCTCGTACCGGTCTTTGTCCTGGAGGTAGAGCTCCAATCGGCTCACCAGTTCGTCGATATCATCGTCCGGCAACACGTCGTGCTCGTCCCAGGGCGGGTGCACACGCTCGGCAGCACCAAACAGGTTGATCCACCGCTCGCTGCGGCGGCCGCTGCGGAGCAGATCGTAGAACAGTGTGCCGACTCCCTTGTCAGACGGAAGCATGCCGGCCAGACCTGCCACCAGCGACAGCGGCATAAGCAGCAAGTCCCGCAGACCGCTAAACAGCAGCTTTACCTGCAGAACCACAACGTCTTTGACGAGCACCGAACGGGTCGGCGCCTTGCGCCGGTGCATCCAGCGCTGAAGCTTCCTGCGCATGCGAATAGGATCCTTGCGTCCCAAAGAATCTGGCAAATGCACGCAGCATTCGTAGCCAGGTATCGCCAAATATTGCCACGCCAGCAATCCTGCGAACTAGCGTAAGCATGCCTCAAAGTCAGCAGGTAGACGGAGACGCCGTGTACTGGGCGCCATTGGACGCCGACCCAAAGAACTCGCAGTGTTGCTCTTCACGTTCTCGCGCCACGCGAAGCAACGTGTCGCTCCAAACCCGCAGACCAGCCTGATGCAGAGAGTTACCGATACAGCGCAGAGCCGCGCTGACGTCCTCAGCCTGCTCGACGCCTGCCAGGCGAGCGCCGATAAACCTCAACTCGTCACCCTCCTCCCGCTTGCAGCCGGCGACGCCCCGCAGGAGCAACCACTCCGTGTTGGTCAACGTTGACGCAGCAGGCGGATGGAAATACAGCGGGCGTTCATCCGAGCCGCGCAGGAGTCGCAGCAAACTGAGCAATGCCGTCGGCACCTTGGGACAGCCGGCACGGCTAAAGGACAGGTGAATGCATGCAGGTGGATGGTGCCCCGCGCTAAAGCACCAAATCCACTGCCGGAGGGCGAACAACAGCATCGCCCCACCGTTACCAAGGCGCGACACATGAACTGGGTCCCTCGGCGCCAGCCGCGGATCGGAATCATCGAGAGTGGCAGTATCGTCAACCATGTGGTCGCTCCCTTAGTGAGCAAAGATGATGAGCTCTTCGCACTGGCTGGCCGGACGGAGCGAGTGGCTGGCGTAGAGATGGCGTGTAAACGAGCGCGCTACGGCATCCCCGACTAACGGGTAAGAATCAGCTTGCCGCTGCGCGTTAAGCGCAGTGTATACGTCCGATCACCCAGCAGGATCTCCGCGGTCCGCGCCTCCCCCAGCAGCTCCGCCGCAGTCCAACGACGCTGTGGCTTGAGCACCGGGGACGGGGGCGCTGCGGATACGTTGGTGGCGTGGCCGGTCTTGTCCATGCCTGAAAGCCTAAAAGATAATGATTCTCATTTGCAACAGGAAACTCCCTATTTCCGGGGGCAACGAGGCCTGCGTGCGATACTCCCCGCCAACATTTGACTTAACGCGTCCAGCTGCAGGCGACCAGGTCGCCGCGCGCGGCGCGGAATTACAGAAAAGCCCCCACTAAGGATTCTCACGCATGCCTGACAGCCGACGTCTACTCCTCGAGCTCGAGCAAACTCGCAAGCAAGTTAATCGGGCGATCATTAATCCCGAGATCAAAACGCTCTCGGTAGAACACCTCGAACCCATCGTGACGATCGTGGCCAGGGCGCGGGCGGCGTATGTGAGCGAACTATTTAGCCTGGCCCGCAAACAGTCCGAGCCGCCTGCCCGCGATACTGTCCAGCATCTCAAGGAGCTACGGGAAGTTTTTGATGAACTCGTCGCGGCGGCAAACGCGCTGGAGACCATGATCGAACGCGGGTACGTTGATGTCGATGGCAGCCTGAGCAAGCCAGGCTAAGTGTCGCTCAGGCTGATTGCCGCGACGCGCGCTTGCGATCAGATTCTTTCAAGACTTTTTTGCGCAAGCGGATCGTTGCCGGTGTCACTTCGACCAGTTCATCGTCGTCAATAAACTCCAGCGCCTGCTCCAGGCTAAACCGCACGGGCGGCGTGAGTATCAGGCTCTCATCAGACCCCGCCGCGCGAATATTGGTGAGCTGCTTCGCTTTAGTGGGATTCACAATCAGGTCATTGCCCCGGCTGTGGATGCCGATCAGCATGCCTTCATACACTTCGGTGCCATGCTCAACGAACAAACGGCCGCGGTCCTGTAGATTAAACAACGCGTACGCCAGCGACTTGCCCGCTACGTTGGAAACCAGCACCCCGTTTATGCGTTGACCGATGGTGCCTGCCACCCGCGGCGCGTACTCGTCGAACACGTGGTAAATCAACCCAGTACCAGCGGTTGCGGTGAGGTACTCCGTGCGAAAGCCGATGAGCCCGCGCGACGGAATGCGGTAATCGAGCCGCACGCGCCCGCGACCATCGGGCTGCATATCCTTTAGCTGACCTTTGCGTTCCGCCAGACGCTCCATGACAGCGCCCTGATACTGTTCTTCAAAATCTACTGTGAGCTGCTCCCATGGCTCGCAGCGTGTGTCGTCAATGATCTGCTCGATCACCTCGGGGCGCGACACGGCCAGCTCGTAACCCTCGCGGCGCATGGTTTCAATCAGCACAGACAGGTGCAGCTCGCCCCGCCCCGACACCCTGAACTTGTCAGGGTCGTCGGTTGCTTCAACGCGCAGGGCCACATTGTGTTGCCGCTCGCGATCCAGTCGCTCGCCGATCTGACGGCTAGTCAGGAACTTGCCGTCTTTGCCTGCGAATGGTGACTTGTTGACCTGAAAGTTCATGCTGATGGTCGGCTCATCGACAGTCAGTGGCGGCAGCGCCTCAGGCTGCTCGCGGTCGCAAACCGTATCCGAAATTGCCAGATCGTCGATGCCGCTGAATGACACGATGTCGCCGGCTACCGCTTTCTCGATGCGCACGCGCTCCAGCCCGAGGAATCCATACAGCTCGCCGATGCGCCCGCTCCGCGCGCGACCATCTGCGCCAACGACGCTCACTGGTCCGTTTGCGAGCGCCTCGCCCCGGGCGATACGCCCAACACCCAGCACGCCAACGTAGGTGTCGTAGCCCAAGCTCGATACCTGCAGCTGCAGAGCGCCAGCTGCCTCTACCTGTGGAGGCGGCACATGCGCCACGATGGCCTCGAACAGCGGCTGCATATCGCCACCCGTCACCTCTGCGCTCGTGCCCGCATAGCCTGCGAGTGCCGACGCGTAGAGGGTCTGGAAATCAAGCTGCGCATCCGATGCACCCAGGCGATCAAACAGGTCAAAGGTTTGATCAAGCACCCAGTCTGGTCGGGCACCATCGCGATCAATCTTGTTCACAACCACCAGCGGAGTCAGCCCGCGCGCGAACGCTTTCTGAGTAACGAAACGCGTCTGCGGCATGGGCCCATCCACCGCATCAACAAGCAGCAGGACACCATCGACCATCGACAGCACGCGTTCGACCTCACCACCAAAATCAGCATGACCGGGTGTGTCAACGATATTGATGCGCCATTCACGCCAGTCGATCGCGGTGTTCTTGGACAGAATGGTGATGCCGCGTTCACGCTCAAGGTCATTCGAATCCATGACACGGTCCGGCACATCGGCACGCTCATCCAGCGTGCCGGACTGACGCAGTAGCTGGTCGACCAGCGTCGTCTTGCCGTGGTCGACATGCGCAATGATCGCAATATTGCGTAAGGTGGATTGACGGTTCATAGGTTGCTCGGGTCAATCCCCGGGAGTCGGAGTCGGACCCCAGTGGGAACAAGCGACAGTGAGTGACGTCCGCGTAGCCAGCGGCGGCGGGACTATATCAAAACCCTGCACCCAGGAGACGGCGAGCTTCAGCGGGTGTCGATGGCCAGCTTCAAACCGACGCGGCCGTCTTTCGCCTCTACTGACTGCGTTTCAGCCGAGACGACTCGTTCGCCGGCGCCCGGATCCTGGTTGCGCAAGTACTCCATGACCTCCTTCGCCCGTGCCGAGGCGAGATCGGTCAACGCCGTATCAGGCAGACTCGACGCCTCTATGAGACGCGAGCGCAGGGCATTGCTGTAGGCAACCTCATCCAGCCCGCCGACATCCGACACGTCGCCGGCAGCCGGTTGAATAAAGGGTGCCCGCAGCGCGTCCAGCGAAGCATCCGGCAGGCGCTGCCGCGTCATTGCCTCCAATGCCTTAAGCCGGCGCGCCGTCAGCTGAGCGTCATCCCCGCCGGCTGACTTCTTCTCAAGCGCGGCCTCCAGGTCCGTCTCCAGCTGGACGGCAAGCAGCGCTCGCGAATCTGCGTCCGGAGCATAAACACCAGGGACTCGCAGAACTAAGCGTGGCCGCTGAGCCAACGCGCCTGCAAGCTGCAACAACTTCTCGCGTTCCGGCCCTGTGAGCCGGGACCGCCCAGGCTCAAACTGCAGCTGTTGCAAATCCACATTGCCGTCGCCGCCAACCCCGGCTACAGACGCGAGCAGAGAAAAAGGCGAGGTTGCCGCCTTGGCAAGCACATTGGCCAACGCCTTAACGAAGACTCCGCGCGCGCTGAAAGACGGATCGCCCACGTCGCCCTTGATGTTCACTTTGAGATCCATCACGCCGTTCAGGTCACTAAGTAGTGCCACCGCCAAACCCAGCGGCAGATCAGCGGCGTTGGGACTGGCTACTTTGTCACCCAACTTGATCTTCTCAATCGTGATGGCGTTCTCGCCCACCATTTGCCCTTCGTCGAAGCTGTACGCGAGATCGAGGTTGAGCTTGCCGGAGTCAATCTTGCGCCCTGCAAAATCTACGGTGTAAGGCGACAAATCGGGAAAATTCACATTGCGAAACACCAGTCGCACGTCCGCACGCGACAAGGGGTCGATCACATTGATCGCACCGCTCACATCCGCGCGGCCGAATTCACCAACTGATCCATCAAGCGCAATATTCGAATCAGCGCGGCTATTACTGGCAAAGGCAGAGATCTTGCCATTCAGCTCACGGACGTCAGTTCTAAACGGCAGCGGCAGCGCGAGATCGGCGAAGTCCAGCCGCCCGTCCGCAATGCTGGTCTCGCCAATCTTGATGACAAACGGGTCGGCGTCTGCACTGGGAGCGGGGTTCGCCACTGACGCGTTCTCTGCGGCTAATCCGCTGAAGTTGTTCGTACGGTCCGCATTGATCTGGATCCGGACAAAGGGTGAATTTAGTCGAATGCGCGATAGCTCGAGCTGGTTAGCAGCCAACTGAAATGACAAATCGTCGAGCCGCAGACGTTGCCAACCCACCAGCGGCGTATCGCTGCGACTATCACTGACGGACAAGTCGTCTAGCGTAAAGTCGCCTCGAAGCGCGAGCGGTTCCTCTGGTGAAGTAGCCACGCGACCCTTGGCTTTGAGTTCGCCGCTCTCCAGGCCCACGCGAGCAAGGGCGCTCACCCACGGGCCGGCGGCGGTTATGTCCGTGTCAGCGAGCTCGAATTTAGCGGCGACCGCCAACCTGGGTGAGAACGAGAGGTCTCCGGTGGCCCTGAGCTCTCCACCACTGCCGACGCTCAACTGAGCCTCAAATTCGCCCGCCTTGTTTGGTGCGTTGCTCAAATTACGCGCCGTCAGGCGCCCATCGCCAACCATCAACTCCGGTGCGTCGGGCAACCGGCCGTCGGTAAATCGCGCCGTCGCATTCACAACACCGAGCTGCTCAACCGAAAGCGCAACCAGAGACTCGGGCAAGATCGAATCGCGTGCCGGGATCTCGTCGGCCGGTTCGACCGCCGCCGGGCTCCCGGTCTGGCCTCGAACTTCCCACAGCCCAAGCCAATTTAACGCGCCACTCTCGTTGAGCGTTACGTCAACACTTGGATCCGTCAGGCTGACAGCTCCCACCTCTATCTCGGGGTTCGGCCAACGCGCGGAGACATCCTGAACCTTCAGCTCGGCAAACGACAGCAGAGGCTGCCCCGCTTCAGCGTCAAATGCCTGCGCCTCCGCCACCGCGACACTCAGACCATTGATGCTGGCAGCGATCGAGCCGTCAGCGCCGCCAGTCAATTGGTAATTGAAGCCCAGCCGGGTTCGTCCGCCCTCCACGTTCAGCTGGAGCTGATCGCTCAGGTACCGGCTGGCAAGCTCGAGCAGCGGTGCATCAAGGTCTATGCGCCCGGCCGAGGCAAGCGGGCTGAGTTGAAGGCTGCCGGTCCAGTCCAGTCGGCCGTTGTCTTCCATGACGATACGCACAACCTGACTACCCAAGTCATTCTCCAGCGTACTGAGGTTGCGCACGTCAATATTAATCGGCGTAAGCTGCGTGACAAACGGCGTCGCGGGCTGCTTGTCCGTGACCTTGACGGCGCCGTTTTCGATCCTTAACTGCTCAATCACGAGGCGCAGCGACGCGCCCGGCTCCGCGGCTTCATCACCAGTGAGATCGCCGATGAACCGCGCGAGATTCAGGCCAGCGGAGTCCCGGATCAGCTCCAATTCGGGAGCAACCAGCGAGATCTCCCCAAGTACAATCGCCCGCTGCCATGCACTTGAAGTTTGCAAATCGACGCGTGCGCTGGCGGCGGCCAGCAACACGTTCTTGTCGGCATGCGCATCGCCAGTGTCATGAATGCGCAGATCCTCAGCGCTCAGCGTGAGCGTCCACGGGTTAAACGCGAAGCGTTCTACTGTTACATCGCGTTTGACGAACTGTTGCGCCAGCGAGGGCAACTCACGCTGGAGCAGCCATGGCACGAGCAGAAACCCAGCCAGTGAGTACGCCGCAAACCCTGCCAATAGCCAGAAGCGAACGCGGCGAGGGCTCAGCCAGGCACGCCAATTGGTAAACGAGTCGATGAAAGCCACTTGTATAGATTGTTTATAGGCACTAGAAGTGTAACAAAGCGTCTCTGCCTGCTGACCCCGCGTGATGCGCTGTAGTCCGCGGCCAGGCATAGCCTCAACAACCGTGCAGGATATCGATGCAATCGGCTGAACATAACCGGCAATGGCGCGTTGCAGCCTACCCCGAGCCAGGTGAACTGATTTCGAGCCGACATTTCGAGTGGGCGACGAACCCCATAGAAACCCCGCGCGACGAGGAATTTCTCGTACGTACTGTTTGTCTGGCTACCGGTCCCGCCCAGCGCGGCTACCTGCAGGCAGAACCGAGCCCCTTTTTGGGGCAGGTACCGGTAGGCGAAGTGATGCGGGGACGCGGTGTCGGGCAAATCATCGAGTCACACCACCCTGACTACAGGCGTGGCGACATCTTCGTCGGCTCCCTGGGGTGGCAGGATTACTCCGTGCAGAAACCGCGCGGAGCCGAGTTCGTGTTCAGCACCAAGAAGGTCGCTGAGCCGATGCGGCCGTTGTCCGCAGAACTGGGGCTGCTCGGCCAGGCCGGTGCGACGGCCTACTTCGGCCTCCACGAGGCCGGTGACCTGCGCACCAATGACCGCGTGCTGATATCAGCAGCGGCAGGTGGGGTTGGATCTGTTGCAGGGCAGATCGCCAGACTGCGTGGCGCAAAACAGGTGGTAGGCATCGCTGGCTCCGCCGGCAAGTGCCAGTGGCTGGTGGACGAACTAGGTTTCTCGGCGGCCATCAACTACCGCGACGATGATGTCGATCGGCGTCTTGGCGAACTCTTCCCGGAAGGCATCGATCTGTTCTTCGACAATGTAGGCGGCGAACTGCTAGACACCGCACTCAATCATCTTGCGCTCGGTGCGCGCGTCGCGCTGTGTGGATTTATTGCCACTGACTACGCCGCCGGTCCCCAGGCCGGTCCGATCAACTACAGGAACCTCGTGGCGCGGCGCGCGCGCATGCAGGGTTTCGTCGTCTTCGACTACTGGGAACGCTACGGGGAGGCGGAGCAGCAGCTCAGGCGCTGGTATCGCGACGGCCAGCTTAAGAATTGCGAAGACGTTGCCGAGGGTCTGGAGCATATGCCGGCAGCGCTTGCCAGCCTGTTCACTGGCGCCAATCGCGGCATCAAACTGTGCCAGGTTGCGCCCGACCCTGAAGGCTTGCCTCGTCTGGAAGCCGCTACCGCTTAACACACAGCCGGCGGGCACAGCGCCCGCCGATCGGTCGGGCATGCCGGGAACGTTGACGGGTGGAGCAAAAACAGTCACAAAGATGGGAATAAATCGACATAATGCCAGCCCATTTAGAGACTAATCATGAGTACGCAGAGCGACGTAAAGACCATCCACGAATTTCTTGCCGACAATCCAAATGTCGATGTTTCCAAACAGTGGGAACGCTGCTGGAGTATTCATAGCAAGATTGCCGATCGCATTGTCGCTCGCTTTGACGCAAAGCTGCACCCGGTCTCCGAAGGCGCCGACTACTACACGTCATCTGATGGCCAGATGGAAGGCGCGTTCTTTGGCTATACGGGCAAGGGCATGGACTGGTTCGTTCGCTCGTGGATAGGCAATCGCAAGGCCAGCATCATCGACATGAACATCAATGTGGTGCTCAGCCAGGAGACTCAGGTGCCGAACCTGATGATCATCTTCGGCACAGTGCCGAATCTATTGTTCTATGCAGACTATGTTTCGCGAGTCGATGTAAAGGTCAACGAGGAGTACGTGGAACGCTACTACGGCGGCGAGACTAACCAGCACTATCTGGATTTCCGTGCCAACACCGATTTTGTCTGGTCAGCGAGCCACGGCCCCGCGATTCGCGGTATGCAGTCGCCGGTCTGCTCGAGCTACATCACCGAGCTGACTGACGAGCACATTGATCAGTGCGAAGCGTATCTGGAACGTTTTGTTGACCGCTGGTTTGGCTGGCTTGACGCAGCCGATGAACTTCCGATGACCCAGCGCGATGCCCAGCAGGAATACGATTTCACGTATCGCGACTACACCAATCGCTCCGATCCGATGAATGTCCTGGTTGAACGCGTGTTCGGCCAGGAAGAGGCGAGCTACATGCTCGATCGTCGCGGCGGCAAGGCCCAGATGGACGCCGACCGCGGCAAGTGGCGACGTTAGGGGCAACACGGACACGCTCCGACAAAGGCCACTTGGCCCACGAAGTCAAGGCAGATGCCGAACGGTGCCGTCGAGCGTATATTGTTCGGCATGCGGGCCCGCAAGACGTCATCCCCAAGTGGCTTAGCGCCGTTTTCAGAACCAGGAACACTCACTAAGCGCGAGTTTCTGAGTGCCGCTGGCCTGGCCCTGGGTGCGAGTGCCCTACCCATTGGCGCCGGCGCGTTGCCCCTGGATACGCATTGGGATGTCATCGTCATCGGTGGCGGCACGGCCGGCCTGCCCACTGCGCTGTTTGCGGCTGAGAGGGGCCGTGTGCTGGTTATCGAGCAGGCCCCGGTACTGGGCGGCACACTGGATCGCTCGACGGGCCAGGTCGCTGCGGCGGGCACAGTCTTCCAGCAGGCGAAAGGCATCGACGACTCACCCGCAGCGCACTACGCAGACATCGTGCGGATCAACGGCAATACGTCAGATCCGGCCCTGGTCCGCCTGTTCGTGGAGCATGCTGGCGACAGCCTCAATTGGCTGGCCGCGAATGGCTACGAAGTTGCCCCCGAACACCCGGTAACCGGCTCGGGACACGAACACTTCAGGATTCCCCGCTATCAATGGGGCACTCCCGGCGGCTGGTCCATTTATCGAGCCATGGAGCCGCTGATCGGTGCCGCGCAGAACCGCGGCGCGCTAACGGTGCAGCTGGAAACTCGCGCGATAGACCTGATGCAATCCACGCGCGGCGCGATCACCGGCGTGGTGGTCGAGACTAGCGCCGGTGAGCGATTCGAAGTTTCGGCGCGCAGCGTGGTGCTGGCCAGCGGCGGCTGTGCCGCAAATCCGGCAATGTTTGAGGCCTTGCATGGCGTCCCGCTCTACGCGCAGGTTGCACATCCGAACAGTCAGGGCATGGGCATTACCCTGGGACTGGGTGCCGGTGGGTACGTGCGCGGTGGCGAAAAGTACGCCGCATTGCCGGGCGCAGTTCTACAGGACGACCGCTTCCCCGCAGCGCCCATTGCTATTGCACCTCTGCTGCCAAGCCAGCGCATGCCCTGGGAAATTCTGATCAATAGCTCAGGCAAGCGCTTCGTTCGCGAAGATCACCCGAGTATTCATCACATTGAAGAGGCTATTGCCGCGCAGCCTGGCCATCGCCACTGGGCCGTTTTTGATCAGGCCATTCTCGATAAGTCACCCCCGCTTCTCCCCAAGTGGAGCGCAGACGATATCGCGGCCACGAGCAACGAGCATCCGATGTTTTGTCGCGCAGATTCCCTCGGAGAGTTGGCTGTTCGAGCGGGCGTTGATCCCAGTGGGCTGCGCGACAGCGTCGCGCAATACAATGCTGCCCGGGCAGCGGGCGCGGGCGACCCGTTGGGACTCGAGCATCGCCCTCTGCCAATTGAAAAGCCGCCGTTCTACGCAATCCGCATGCAGGGGTGGACCGTCATCTCGTTTGCGGGTCTTGCGGTTAACGACCGTCTTGAAGTCATTCGCAAAGACACCAGGCCGGTATCCGGCCTCTATGCTGTCGGCGAAGTCATCGGTGCAGGCGCTACATCCGGGAAGGCTTACACCAACGGTATGCTGGTCACACCAGCCATTACATTTGGCAGATTGCTTGGGCAGCGGATTCTGCCCATAGGCTGACTGCCCGAGTATTTGGCACCGCGTCTGGAGAAAGGCTATGGAAACACCACGAAAGCGACCCGCCGCCGCAATTCTCACGGCAACGATACTGGCATTCTCGGTGATGGCTTGTGCACCGGAGCCACCTTCAGCGAGCCCTGGTACCGGGGCAGACGCAACAACTGCGGCCGTGCCTGAGATGGTCCGGTCCGATGGGACCTATCCAACTGTGCCCCTCGAGAAAGACGAGGTGGTGGTGAAGGTTATCCAGAACGCCTTCGTGAACTTGCAGGAGGCCGAAACTATCGAGGCCGGTCTGGCGACGAATCTGGCCAGCATGATTGACTTCGCTGAACGCGCCTGCAGCGAGGGTGCCAAGCCAGATTTCCTGCTCTACAACGAATTTCCGCTCACTGGCTATTCGACGGGCACCCGCGACGAGAAACTCAAATTCACCATCGAGATACCGGGGCCGGAAACCGACGCCCTTGGTGCGGTAGCCCGGGACTGCGATACCTACATCATCTTCGGGAGCTACGCGAACGATCAGGCGTGGCCAGGCCACATTCTCAGTATCAACTCGGTGATCGGCCGCGACGGCAAAGTAGCCAAGAAGTTTTGGAAAACGCGCAACATCAAGCGTCTGACTGCTGACGGCGAGATCCCTACCACCACGGTCGAAAGCGTACGCGACCGCTATCGGGAAATGTACGGGATCGCCGAGGAGATCCCGGTGCTGCGCACGGAGTTTGGAAACATTGCGGTTAGCACCGTGCAGCTTGATCCGTTCGTGTTTGCGGCGTTTGCCATGCAGGGCACGGAAATCATGTTCCGGACAGCAACGCTCTTTGCCCGCGAAGATGTGCTTGCAACAGCGCGCTTCAACAAGTTCTATTCAGCCATGTCCAATATCATTTTCCCGCCAGAGAGCGAAGCAGCGCCTTTCGGTGGCGGCTCATTGATCGTGTCACCGCGGGGCAAGGTTCTCGCGGAAGATCCGAGCAATAACGAGAGCATTATTGAGGCAACCATTCCAATCGCGGAATTTCGCGCTGAGCGCCGGGTTCCGCGCTATCCGCTTGAAGTGGTTGCGCCGGTTTTCGATCAGTACCAGACGGAAATCGCTCTGAATCACATGGATATTCCAGTAGACGAACTGCCGCAAACGCGAGCGGACATGAAGGCGATGCTTGACCGTATTAGCCGCTGGCTAAACTAGCCGGTCCGTTGAGAGGCATTCAGGTGCGGCTGAGACAAGGCGCGGACCGTCGAAAGAACGGAGTGTATAGGCCAAGACATGAGTATTTTGAAGCGGTCCGCAACGCAGTATCGCCACGCCTGAATGTCTCTCAACGGACCGCTGCCTTTTGGCAGGTGCCGTGATATTTTGAAACACGTTTTATAGAGGGGATACACATGAGCATTCTCGACTTTGCCAAGCATCTTGGCCGGCAGGTTTTTGACCGTGACGATGTGGCCGCTGACAAGATCAAGCAACAAATCAGCACCAGCCTCTCTGGCATTGACGATTTTGACGTGCAGTTCGATGACGGCACCGTAACGCTGTGTGGCGACTGCAGGATTCCGGGAGACCGCGCGCAGGCCATCCTGATTGCCGGCAATATCCAAGGGGTGGAGCGCGTCGTCGCCGATGATCTGCGCGGACCGGCAGTGAAGGAAAAACAGGCGGCCCCGGAACCGAAGGAAGAGATCTACGAGATCCAAAGCGGCGATACGCTGGGTGCGATTGCCAAACGCTATTACGGGAAGGCGGGCGAATACATGCGGATCTTTGAAGCGAACCGCACGATCATCGACGACCCCGACAAGATTTATCCGGGGCAGAAAATCCGGATACCGCTCGACTAGTTGGTATCGCTACGCGCTAGTCTTCCCGGAGATACTCGAAGAAAACATCATCCGGAAAACCGAAAGTCTGTTCGCCATCCATGGTGTACCCGGACTCTTCGTTGCGGATGCCAGCGGCGGACACGATCTCAGTGGCCTGGATTCCCAGTGGCTCACCGCTGCGCCGGGAGACAATGACACAGTCCTCGGCGCTGATACGGCTGTAGTAGCTGTCTCCTGTCCAGCGCCAGCGGGCCTCACAGCCTGCTGGCAGGGCAGCCTTGAAGGCGCTCGCTGGCATCGCCGCCAGATCGGACAAGCGACTCAGAATGTCTTTATGGGCCTGACTGTCAGCGAACGCCCACGTCGTCATCGCGATGCGGCCGTCAGGTTGCCAACTGAACACGAAGAATCGCTGACGGTAGACCTGTGCAACGTCAGCGTCATCATTAATCTGTGCATAAATGACGTGACCACCCAGCACGGGCACATCGACGCGGCGGCGCTGCAAACCCAGAAGGTCGAACTGCGGCTCCAACTGCGGATCCTGCCGTGCAACCTGCTCACGATTCGTGAAATCGCCCGACATCCAGCTCACCAGGAGCTCAATGCTGCCGCCGCTCCCTTGCGCGGCGAGCGGCGGCGGCCCCAATGCTACGATGCTCAGGCAGCCGGCAGCGAACAGCCGAATCAGATGGCTACGCGTCTTCAATCACCTATTTCTCGAAGAGCAGCGTGAACCGGTCAGAATTGCCCTGCACGGAACGGCGGCCAACCTCGTAGCGCAATTCATCGTCCGGCTTGTAGTGCAGATCACTAAAATCTACAAGACGAAAGCCTGCAGAAGTTGCCTCCTTGATCACGAGCACCGGGTCGAGCCGTCGCCAGCTCTCATCCGTGAGCGGCGCATTGTGCCGGCGGGTATGGTCGATCACGCCGAACTTACCGCCGCGCTTCAATGCCGCGTAACTGGCCTTGTACATTTCCGTGCGGCCCTTGGCCGTCAGATTGTGCAGATTGCGAAACGTGAGCACGAGATCCACGTTCTTTACGCCGAAATCCACCGGCCCCATGTCGAGGTAGCCAAACCGGTCTGTCTTGGACATCGCCCCGGACAAATCGATGATGTTCAGATCTTCAAACCCGTCAAGCTCCTGCACCGGACCGAGAATGCCGCCGAAGCCCAGCGCCTTACCTAAGCCACCGGCGGCGTAGTACTCACCCTTCTCGCGCAGCGCGGGCACCAGAATCTTGGTGTACCAGCCGCCGCCAGGCAGAATCTCAACGACCTTCATATCCGGCTCAAAACCAAAAAACTCCAGCGTCTTTGCGGGCTTACGGTTTCGATCCCGCGCCTTGTCCGCCGCGGTGCGTATTTCAGAGCTCATCGCATCGCCAACGGGCCCCGGCGGCGGGCGATTGTGGGCACGCGCGAGCACTTGCTGAGCGCAAAGCAACGTGGTCAGCCCCAGAACGACGCCGCAGGTCGCGGCGCGGGTTAGTTTTCTCATGGTACTGCTACTCCAGTCAGTGGTTCGTGTTAGTTCTTTCGCGGTGGCGCCGGCTCTTGTTCGAGCGCATAACGCTCCAGGGAAGATAGGCTAGGTCCGTAAACCGTCTCCGGCGCCTCCAGATACTTCGGATCGAGCGCCTCAGCGGCGAGGACCAGGTCTTCGGGCAAGTCATCAAGCGATTTCATCGTGCCCATGAAGCAGCTGTAGTTTATGTGGCCAGGCGTATCGCCCATTAGCATCCATGGCAGCCAGGGCGTAATGCGCGCCCAGCTGCCGTTGTACGGGGTGTGCGTCTGCCTCTCATCCTGCAGGTCATTGAGATCAATGTTGTACAGGAAAAACTCGGACACCCGGTTCATCGGCCCGGAAGATTCTCTTGGCCATTTCTCAGGGTCCAGCGCGTTCTTGTAGTAAAGATGAATATGCGTATCGAGACGGACATTGCCCGCATACACATTCGGTTCCCAGGGAAGAATCAGCGGAATCTTCGGCGGTGGCTCGCCGGAATCGTTCAAGCCGCCGTAGCTTGGTGGTGGAGGCAAGAAAGGCGTGAGATCGAAGTTGAACGGGTCATTGGCAATCGGCACAACCCGCACCTCCTCGTCTATCAGCGTGTTGTACCAGCTATCCATAATCTTGCCGGCGCCAGCGCGTGAAAGTTCGCGATAGAAGCCCACTTCACGCAGAACCTTGTGATAGCCGACACCGTCCTTGATCGGAATGAGACGCGCGCAGGAAAAACCCTCCATAACAAACAGATCCTGAATGGGTCTGTCCGGCATGACGGCGGATACAACGCCCTTGTACCAGCCATACTTGGTCCTGGAGGTATCCAGGTCGCCCTGCAGTCGGGCCCACGCGAGCATGTTGTCTTCGGGTTTCGACAGATCGAGATATGGGCCCCGCAGCGAAGCATCAGTGTTGGCATGTCCGCCCGCCTGCGCGGTACCCGAAAACGCCGCCGCTGCAGCGGCACCGATCCCAATTCGGTTGAGGAAGTCGCGGCGTGACACCGGGTACTGATACTTAGCGCGCATGCGGATTCCCTATGGAGCCGGTGGCTGAGCCGCCGATTAGGACCAAAGCACGTTCAGTGTAATCCAATCTACGCCAACATCGAGACCCCGGCGCGCACCCAGCGATTCACGGGATCCCCGCTAATGCCAATGAATTCATAGGTTTATCGGCAGGCGAGAATCGCGATACGCGCCACGATCTCGCGCGCAGCGCTGTACCGACGGGGCCGCGGTCGAACGAACAGAGACGCAAGTCACTGTTCCCAGTTGGCCGCGCGGCTAGGCTGATCCTGTTCCACTGGCTGTTGGAAATTTTAGGAGCGCTCCCCATGAAGCAATCAGCGATTGCGATATTCCTGCTGCTCTGCTGCGCGAACGCCCAAGCGGTTGATTTTGCGACAGGTATCTCGGCTGGCACCCCCGGAATCGGCGCCACCGCGACCGTCGGCATTACCCGTACGGTGAATCTGCGCGGCGCATTGAACTGGTTTTCTTACGATTTTGACGAAAGCCAGGACGGCGTCGACTACGAGCTCGAACTAGATCTTCAGTCGTTCGGCGCGGTCCTCGACTGGCACCCCGGTGGTAGCGGATTCCGCTTCTCCGCCGGCGCATTTTCCAACGGCAATGAAGCCGCGGGTACTGGCCGCGGTCAGCCCGGCACCTTTGTCGAGTTCGGTGATGCCGTGGTCCCAGCCGATCAGCTGGGTCGCGTCGAAGCCGATATCGGCTTTGACAGCCTCGCCCCCTACGTCGGTTTAGGCTGGGGCAACGCCATCGACAAAGACGGTCGCTGGACCTTTAGCCTCGACGTCGGCGTGCTGCTGCAGGGCGAGCCCGAGGTCACCTTGGTAACGCCTGACGTCGATCCAGCGTTCGCCGCGGTCGTCGAGGCAGAACGGCAGCGCGCGGAGGACGAACTGCGAGATGAGGTGGACTCGCTCGAGTTCTACCCATACATCAGTGTCGGCCTCGGCTTTCGCTTCTAGCCTCCCTGCGAAAGGGCTAAGTTGATATGACCCGCATCGAATCCACCTTGCGCGGCCTCCTCATACGCGGCCGCAACGTACTGGTCTGCGCTGCGCTGCTGCTGTCCGGCTGCGCCGGCATGGGCGGAAACTCGTACGATGCAATGCTGCTGCTGAGTCTCGTTAACGGCGGCATGACAGTGCCGGATGGCAGCGCAACCGCCACCTGTGGCCCGGGCGCGCCGGGCGCTTCGACCTGCCTGGCAGGCGCGAGCACCGGCCCGAACACGCAAAACCAGTAGCCCGAACAAGAAAACCCGGCGCCGGACGGCGCCGGGTCGCATAGCCTCGCCGCTCAGCGCGATTTCAGCGCATCACGGATCTCTGTCAACAACTTCTCTTCCGCCGAGGGCTCAGGTGGGGCTGCCGGTGCCTCTTCTTCTTCGCGCTTCAGCCTGTTCATCGTACGAATTGCCATAAATATGGCGAAGGCCACGATGACAAAATCGAGCACGGTATTGATGAACGCCCCATACTTGATGACGGGAGCACCGGCTTCCTCCGCTGCCGCCAGCGTCGCGTAAGCGGTATCGCCAAGATTAATAAACAGGCTGCCGAAGTCGACATTGCCCATGAGTAGCCCGATTGGCGGCATGATGACGTCGTTCACAAACGAACTGACGATTTTCCCGAAGGCACCGCCTATGATGATGCCTACTGCCATGTCGACCACATTGCCGCGCATGGCGAAGTCCTTAAACTCCTGTAGCACTGCTTTCTCCCCTTGCTGTGATAGCTGTAAGTGACGCTGAATAACGTCAGATGTTGTGCGGGACCGCTGCCGACTCTGCAATGAGCGCCTGCCATCCCTACCCCTGTGGGCCCGCAACGCTGCCGGCCGCGCACAATTATGTCTTATCCATGCCCATCGCGCAGCCGGAAAAAGAGCTCTCTGTTAGCTTTACGACATGTCTTCCTTTCGATGCCGATCTCTAAAGATCTCCTATAATGCGAAGCTGCACCGTTATTCAAAGCCAGAACCAAGCTCATGCGTATTGATGCGATTGCCATCGGCAACCAGCCACCTCAGGACATCAACGTCATTATCGAAGTCCCATTGGGCGGGCAACCCATCAAGTATGAGTTAGATAAGGACGCCGGCACCCTTATCGTCGATCGATTCCTGTACACGCCAATGTCTTACCCCGGCAACTACGGGTTCGTACCGCACACTCTGTCGGAGGACGGAGATCCGATCGACGTACTTATTTGCAACACCCGCCAACTGATTCCCGGCTGCGTGATCAACGCCAGGCCAATCGGCGTACTGGTAATGGAGGATGACTCCGGCCAGGACGAAAAGATTATTGCCGTGCCGTCGCATCGGACGACCAAGCGATACGACGGTGTGCATGATTTTTCCGACCTGCCGGAAATCACGCGCCAGCAGGTCGAGCACTTTTTTGAGCACTACAAAGACCTTGAACCAGGCAAGTGGGTGAAAATCGGCGACTGGTTGAGTGCCGATGAGGCCCGAAGGTTCATTTCAGACGCCATTGCGCGTGCGCGTGGCTAGGGAGTTGTCCAGTCCAGAGGGGCCAGCCCCGACAGGTTTTGGAGGTCAGGCGCGCTAAGCGTCACAGCCGGGCCGGCACCGCCTCTCCAGGCGGTTTTCTTTGGGCAGATCTCCTGGGGCCGATCTCTCGAGGCGATAGAGGAACTGCCCCGTTAACCTGGGCAGGCTCCAAGCTGGCGGCTCAGCTAGTCAGTCACCGTAAAGGGAATACGCAGCGTCACATCCGTGTCGGCTGCCGCGTCCGTTGTGCCAATTCCCACGGCAAGATTGAATGGCGCGCCGCCGGGCAGCCTCACCGAGTAGCCGACAACGAACTTACCGACCGTTACGTCGCTGCCAATCACATTCTGGGGCTGGGCGTTCTCGATGGTGGTTTCGGAGAATTTGTCCAGGCTGTAGCTGAAGCTCAATGACGACTGGTCATTCAAACCAATACCAGCGCCAAAATTAAAGCGCCATGCGTCGCCGGGATCAACCCGGCCGAAGCCGCTTATCACCTCACGACCCTGCGAATCCACGGTCAGGAACGTGCCTTTGTTGTCTTCGACCGTCCATAGATAACCGATATTGCCGAAGAACGCGACGGGATCAGTGGGGTAAATGAAAGTGAAGCTCGGGCTCACACTCCAGAACCCGGAACCGGTGGCGAGCTCGCCGGTGAAATCAGATTCTCCTTCGAGGCTCTTTTTTGAAGAAATCTCGAACGGATCGGTACCTGTAGCAGACTTGACACGCAAATTACCGACGACAAACGGCCAGCCTTCACGTTTCCGGAACTGGTAGCGCAGCCCGAACTCCACGTCGCCGAAATCTCGGCCGGACGCGTTAAAAACGTCTTCTGCGTTGGTTTGACGCAGAATGTCGCGGGTCCGCGTGCTGTCGTCGCGCATCACATACGAGCCCTTTAGTTCCGCTTCCAGCCGATTGGTGATACCGAACCTCGCCGTAAGCGCAGTCACGAAGGTTTCGCGGTCAACTCCGCGAATATCAATCGAGCCGATCGCCAGTGCAGGCAAGATGCCCAAGCCTTCCAACGACACGCGGTTCACAGAGTTCTGCACAAACTGTATCGATGGCTCGAGTGTCAGCCGGCCTTTCGGTGACAGCACGCCCCCGATATCGGCGCTGACGCGTGGCAGCTCTGGCACCGCCTCCTGCTGTGCCTCAAACTCCGACTTTTGCGTCTGGCCAACTTCAGGTGTCACCGTATCGACTCCGCTGCCGGCACGGTACTCGTCCAGGTCAACAACCCGGGTCATCAGCAGTTCAAGCTCACGCCGCTGCTGCTCAACAGCCGCCATGCGCTGGAGCAATTCCCGATGCTGGGCGTTAATTTGCGCGATCTTCTCCCCGATCAGCCGTGACATCTCGTCGGCCTGGCGTTCGGCATCTTGCAGAGCCTGTGATGAGCTTGCCAGCAACGGTCCATGCGGCAATACAAGTGCCAGCAACGCAGCGCAACAGAATGTGAATCTAATGCGGGCCATAACGGCTACTGCTGGAAAGCCAGGCTGTCGGCGACCACGTCAGCCGCGTTGATTCCGCGGCTGACGCTCTCGACGTTACCAATGGCGATATCGAACACATTCATTGCCTCGATTTGCTGGCCGTCAAGCGTGTTTTGAATAATCGTGGCAAAACCTCCGGAGAGCGCCTCGAGCGCCGCCGGGTTCACAGAATTTCCTGCGCCGTTTTGTATCAGCACAGTGCTGACGTCGCCCAATGCGGCAAGGCTGGCACTATCCAGCCCATCAACGCTGACCGAGCTGCTGAACTGCTCGACGCCGTTGATTGAGGCGCTGCGGGTCAGGCCAATGGCAATATCCAGGTCACCGCCAAGACTAATGCCGCCGCGTGTATCGCCGAGCACCCCGTCATCGACCGACGCGACCGTTTCATTGGCGCCGACGAGGTCTATCTCGGGATCGATTGGCAGAGTTTCCGGCGGTTCGTTGCCTACGCGGCTCTCCGTTGGCACTGGCGGATCGGCGGGCGCCTGACGCTGGGTGCTCACCTCGTTGATGCGCTCCATCAGCAGGCGGAGCTCAGTCCACTGTTGTTCCAGCCCTGACCGCTGCCGCTCGAGGTCGGCGCGTTGGTCGGCCATCAATTCAATCTCACTGGCGAGCATTGCCCGTTGCTGCTGGAAGCCGCGACGTTGGCGATCCAGTTCGGCCCGCTGCTGATTAATGCGGGCGATGGCCGCCTCTAGCTCGGGCAACTCATCATCCAGGCGCGCGCGACCCGAGAGCATTTCATCGCGTTTGCGCTCAAGCTCGCCGACGGCCGCGGAAAGCGCGGACTGTTGACTTTCGAACTCGGCACGGCGTGCCGCGAGCTCGGCTTGCTGCGCGTCCAGATTAGCCAGATCCGCCGCCAACAGCTCACGTTGTCTGGCCAGCGCCTCACGTTGCTGGCGAGTCTCGGCAGCCTCCGCTGCCAGCGCGTCACGAGCTGGCGCCGTGGTTGCCTCGTCACGCTGCCCTGCAGGCTCCACCTTAAGGTAGGCCGCGACCTGCTGAGCCCATCCGGTGATCCGGTCAGGCGTGAGCTGACTGATCACCCCTCCAGCAACGAGCAACGCCGCGGCAGCAAGTAGACCCGACCTTGTCTTTCCGCGTCGCCGCGCATCGCGACGGGTACGCCCCAGAGGCGCATAAGCCGCGACGAGTTCATCAATGCCTCTCTCGGGAACCGGTGCAATAAGAGTTTCTGTGGTCATACCCAGACCCCTAGAGCGGCACATCCAGCAGGCGTGGCAGCGACACCGTGAGGCTTTCCAGACTTTCCTGGCTCACTGCAACACCTAACGGCGCGCGGGCGAGCATGCGCCACTCCGCATCGACGTTGAAGTATTGGCGCGCCAACTCGGCACGATTCCGAATAATGAACAAAATGCCGTTTTCCCAGATGGACTCGAACTCGCTCCGTGGCAAGGTGCGCAGTCCGAGCGCCGGATCGCCGACCAGAACTTCACCATTCGTCAAACCCTTGACGACCACAAAGTGCCGGTAGCCATTGACATTGATCAGGGCAATTGCCGGCACGCCGGCACCCGCCAATGTGTCCAATGTCGCTTCATAGCCGTCAGCTTTGTACCCATTCGCCTCGAGATAACCCTTCATATCGAGCAGCGAGAAGCCATAGCGTGTGATCTTCTCCTGGTCCCCCAGCTCGTACATCGCCGAGAAAGCGGTTTGCTCAGCGATCGGATCCTCATAGTGATAGGTCAGCAGAGTGGCCAGCGCGGCGGATCCGCAGCTGAAGTCATATTGCTGGCGAACCACCTGCTCGAACTTGCGCTCTTTGAGGCTCTTGACAGTAACGTTGCTGATGCCGCCGCCGTCAGGCAGCCAAATCGAACCGGCAACCGCGTTGGCTGACAACAAGAACGAACCGAGCAGCAGCGCCGTGGCAAAACCAATGCCACGCTCGTACGTAATGCGATTCGCCATTGCTTCCATGAAAGGTCCCTTTTTCCTGATTGCGCAGAATCCCTTATCTCTGCGCACGCCCCGATCGTCATGATCAAAGGCGGCTTTAGCTAACGACACTGGCTCCAGCGAACCTGGTCAGCGCCGATGCGCGCCCGCTAACTACGGCTCGACAGCAATGTTGACTATCGTGGCACTCTGTATGAGCACGTTGTTGCCGGTATTCTGGATCGTCCCGATAAAGCCGGTTGCGTTGCCGAACGCGTCGCCCGCGATGGTGTTGTTACCGCTAATGGTGTCAATGGCTGAGTTGTTGGACACGACCCCATTAAGATCCTGATCGTTAATTGTGATCCGATCGACTTCCAGCATTGCCCGGGCACGTTCTGCTTCAAGATCGTCAGCGGATAACACCGCGTCCCCGGCTGCAAGCCCTGGCAGCAAGTCGCCTTCCAGCGCCACCGAATCATCATCCTGCAACGTTTGCGGAACGATAGCCTCCTCAGCTCGCAGCTCGGCACTCAGAAAAGCCAGCACCGCTGCGACCACCCCGAGTACCGCCCATTCCAATCGGCGCCGCCCGGTGAGCCGTGGGGCGGAAATGCCGGCAGGGTGGGCATTGCCTGCCCACCCTGCCGTTGTGGTTGCCGCCGAGCGGTAAGTCCCGACGTTCTGTTGCTCCGCGAAGGTCATCGCTTTACAGGTCAATGTTGGCCTGAACCGTCACGCTCTGCTGAATGGCAGCGTTGTGACCGGCCTGCTGACCGACAACACTGACGCCCGCAGCATTCTCGAACGAATCCGAGATTGAGTTGGTCGCCGTGTGGACCGAGTCGTCGCCGCTGACGCTGACGTGATTGTTGGTCACGCTGCTCTCCAGTGTTGCGATGTTGGCCGCGATACCGCCAAGGCTGATGCTCTTGTCGACAATCGCGGTGCCACCATTGTTGGCGGCCGCGCCACCGGTGCTGGCCTGGGCCGAGCTGGTGTCTTCCACGACGCTGTGATCAGAGTTATCGGAATTATCTACGTCGACCTCGCTGTCGTTATTGGCTGCGATGCCGTCGTAGTCGGCGTAGGCGCCGCTTCCGTCTGAGCTGTCGCTGTTATCGACCTCAGCGGTGCTGCCATCATTAGCGGCCGCACCCTCGTAGCTCGCAGACACGTCGTCGTTGTTGCTGCCCACCGTGTTATCGGAGTTATCGTTGCCGTTGTCGTTCAACGAGTCGTTGATACCAATGGCGGTCGAATCATCAGTCGCCGCGACTGCCTGGTTATCAGCCGTCGCTTCGCTGCTCTCCGAGTAAGCAGAGTTGTCACTGTTATCCACTGTAACCGAGCTGTTGTCATTGGCTGCACCAGACTGGTTCGTGGCGTAGGACGAGGTGCTGTCATAGCTCTCATCGGTCGTGGAGTTATCGTTGCCGTTGTCGTTCAACGAATCGTTCAGACCAATGGCGACAGAGTCCTCCGTTGCTGCCACGCCCTGGTTGTCCGCCATGGCATCGCTGGTCTCGGTGTTGCCCGAGTCGTAGTTCGTAACCGAGTTGTCGTTGCCGTTGTCATTCAACGAGTCGTTAATCGCTACGCTAGTGGAGTCCTCATTGGCAGCGGATCCGCCATCGTGCGCCGAAGAACCACTGTTCTCCGTATTGCCCGAGTCGGTGTTGCTGACTGTTGAAGAGCTGTCGTTGCCATTGTTGTTGAGCGAGTCATTAGCCGCGATGCTGACAGAGTCATCAGCAGCGGATGCGGCCTGGTTGTCCGCCGTGGACGCGCTGTCTTCAACGTTGCCCGAGTCGCTGTTGCTCAGGCTGGACGAGTTGTCGTTGCCGTTGTTGTTCAGCGAATCATTGGCAGCAACGCTGGTGGAGTCCTCAGTAGCCGAAGCGGCCTGATTATCCGCAGTCGCTGCACTATCTTCGCTGTTGTTCGAGTCGTAGTTCGACATCGACGAATCGTTACCGTTGTCATTTAACGAGTCGTTAACCGCGATGCTCAACGAGTCCTCTGTCGAAGCGGCACCCTGGTTGTCCGCATCAGCCGTACTGACTTCGCTGTCCTGCGCATTGTTGCTCAGATCACTGGTGTCAGAGTACGTCTGGGTGTCTGTGCTCGTCGTCGTTGTCGTAGACGTGCTGCCCTCGTTGGCCATGGCCGACCCACCAGTCGTCTGATTCTGGTTGTTGGTTGCCGTGGCTTCCTGGCTGCCGACGCCGTCGTCCGCGGTGTTGCTTGGATTGGCCCAGCCGGTGTGGGTCAGGCTCAGCAACGCCGCCACTGTCGCGATTTGCAGATAATTACGCTTATCCATGATCTTATCCTCTAGATTCCTTCTGCCTTATCAGGCGATGCTGATTACTGAGCCAGCAGGCCGCTCATGTTGGCCTGCACGTTCACATTCTGATTGACTGACGATGAGTTTCCGACGTTCTGCGCCGAGACACTCACGCCACCGCTGTTGCTGAACGAGCCAGCAATATCGTTGCCACCAGTGTGCTCGGCGCCATGCCCGGACACCTCGGTGTCAACACTGCTCACGGTGGTACCCAGGTCACTCACGTTCACGACCACTTTGCCCAGGCTGATGCTGGCATCCACCGAGGCCTCCCCGCCGTTGTTAGCGGCGGCGCCTTTGCTGCTGGCATCTGCACTGCTGTTATTCGTGGCTTTGGTGTGCACGGAGTTATCGCTGTTGTCCACATCGACGTGGCTGTCGTTATTGGCAGCAATCCCGCCGTTGTCGCCCTCGGCGTAGCTGTCGTCAGAGCTATCGCTGTTATCGACAATCGCGGTGCTGCCGTCGTTGGCTGCTGCGGCGCCGTCTGAGCCGTAGACCGAGTCGTTATCAGAATCGATACGGTTCACGGAGTTGTCGTTCAGGTTGCCATTGCCGGAGCCGTTGACCACCACCGCAGTACTATCGTCAGAGGCAGCAACCGCGTTGTTGTCAGCGGTCGCGACCTCAGTATCCGTATAGGTCGAGTTATCGCTGTTGTCGACTTCTGCGCTGCTGTTCTCATTTGCGGAGGCCGACTGATAGTCCGCGTCGGCATAGCTCTCGGTGTCAACCTTGTTGTACTGAGAGTTGTCATTCAAGTTGCCGTTGCCGGAATCGTTGGCAACGACGCCAAGGCTGCCCTCGGATGCCGCGACACCCTTGTTATCAGCCGTCGCATTCTCGGTATCCATGTTGCCCGAGCCCTGGTTCACTTCAGCGTTGTTGTTCAGGTTGTTGTTGCCTGAGTCGTTCGTCGCGATGGCTGTGCTGCCTTCGGAAGCAGCGGCGCCACCGTCGTCGGCAGTCGCCATCTCATTGTCTGTGTTGCCCGAACCTATGTTCGTCTCGGTGGTTGAGCTGTTGTTCAGATTGTCGTTGCCTGAACCGTTAGACACCACCGCAAGGCTGTCGTCCGATGAGGACGCGGCGTTGTTGTCAGCCGTGGAGCTGGCCGTATCGGAGTTGCCAGACCCGTAGTTTGACTCGGTGTTGGAGTTATCGTTCAGGTTGTCGTTGCCGGAGCTGTTGGAAACCACAGCCAGGCTATTTTCGGAGGCAGCCGCCGCGTTGTTGTCCGCATCCGCCGTTTCGACATCAGTATTGCCCGAGCTGCTGTTGTCCACCGAGCTGTCGTTCAAGTTATTGTTGCCGGAGCTGTTACCCACAACTGCAGTGCTGTTTTCCGAAGAAGCCGCACCGCCGTTATTGGCCGTGGCGGACTCGTCGTCAGTTGTGACGCTGTTGTCGCTCTCATTCACGGCGTAGTTTTCGTCATAGCTATAGCTGCTATCACTGGTTGCTGACGCCTGCGAGTTTTCATTCGCCATGCTGGACCCTGCGCGGGTCTCGTTGCCATCGTTATTGGTCGTCGCCGTTTGGGAGTCCACATGATCGCCCGCCGTGTTAGCCGGGTTTGCCAGCGCGGCCGGTGCCGCCATGCTGACCATGGACAGGGCTATCAACAGCCCTTTAAGTTGGTGGAAATTCATGGCCTGAGTCCCTCGTTGAATACTGTGGTGCTTATCCTTACTTCCCCATGCGTAGCCGGACGCCTGAACCGCAGATGCGGTAGTCGGCACTCGACCGCTACTGACGTAAAGCTATAGAAAATGCTGCGTTAAACAATTCCCGCTTTGGGACCACCCAACTGTGTTACCTAATCTGGATACCCCAATTTTGGTTAGCGCAAAGGGGCGGCTTCTCTGCGTGTTCATCTAGGGCGCGTAACCCCATACTGTGAACTGGGTCACAGTTATCTGGGCACGCCCGTGAGGTGGCGCCACAGGGGCTCTACAATTGCAGGAGGTCACTCCAGCGAGTCATCCTGAGACAGACCATTGGCTCGGCCCGGCCGACCAAGAAAATCAAAGAGGCGCGCATCTTCGCCAGCCCGGGTGCAGCGCGACTTGACCCAGAACGAACCAACAACGCAAGGGGCTGCAGGGGAGGAGGCATGGCCGCAGGGGATGCCAGCAAAGTCGAACTCACGTCCGTGGATCTACACGAAGCGGATGAACGCTATCACTTCAAGCTCAGCGAGATCTTAAGAAAACGTCATCTCCCGCTGATGCTCGTGATAAATCACGAGGGCGAGCTACAGTACTCCTCCGTACCTGACAGCGCCCAGGCGCACGAACATCGCCTGCTGGGCCAGGCCCTCGCAGAAGCCAGGAATCTGTTCAACAGCGAGTTTCAGACCAACGGCAAGAATGGCCGTCACGCCGGCGAAGTGGTGGTTGAGAAACCGGGGGAACGGTGCGCGCTCGTCATGCTGGACAACGAGTTTCACAGCCTGAAACTGTTTCCTTTACATGGCCCGGTAGATGATCTGAGCGAAGAAAAATACGCCGCATTGGTCGAGCCAATCGTCAAGCCCCTTTCAGAGGGTATCGATTACAAACACGTCAAGGCACGCTGGCGCCTGTCAAACCGGGAAGTGGATGTACTCAAGGCGCTGATGTCGGGTGACACCGATAAGACCATTGCCAAGCTACTCGAAGTGAGCGTAGAGACCGTTCGCGCGTATCAGAAGTCGATTCGCGCCAAGCTAGGCGTCGGCACCCGCACGGCTATCGTACACGTGGTGCATGAGATGAACAGTCAGCTGCACCGGGAGGACGTGTCGCCGAGAATCTGAACGGGCCGCCAGACGAGAGGCCATGGCCGGCCGCCGCCTGCGAGCCGGATTGCAGAGATAGTTACCGAATTAGTGCCAAAAAAATAAGAAGAAGGCCGCCATGAACGACAAAGACACACAGATCGAAGAGCACAGTAAACGCGAAGAAGTGGTGGTCGATGACCCAACCACCGACCTGCCGAAGCTGGATGAGGCACAAATTGCGGCGATGGCGGCCAGCGACAATGGCGCGCCCGAGGCAGGTGACGACGACCCGGAGGGCGAAGCCGTTGCATCGCTGCAGCGATTGGAGGTGGATATACGCCAGCTCCATGACCGCTGGGCCACCATAGAGGAAGAGCTGCGAGACCGTGATGTAGAAATTGAGCAGCTTCAGTCCGACCGCGAGGTACACATGGCGGCTTTCCGGGCCCTGCAGGCCGAGCTGGAAGACGCGACTACCGAACAGGCGGCCACGGCAGAACAACACGCCGCCACCCTGGCTGAGCTGGAATCCGCACAACAGGAAATCGCCCAGCGCGACGCTTCGTTGCAAGAGGCCGACAACCAGCAGGCTGGCCTTCGCGAGGAGATCGCCGAGTTGCAGGCGCAAACCGCACTGGCGGCAACCCGCCATGAGGATCTGCAGGCCGAGCTAGAGGAGCGGCAGCGCAAAGTGGTTGCGGCAGACGAAGAGACATCCGGGCTGCGCAGCAAGATTGCCGAGCTGAGGACGGAACTCCAGGAGCTGGAGTCATATATCGACCGCCGCAAGCAGGAGTGGGGCCGACTCAACCTGGAGCTCGAACAGCGGCAGGATGCTCTGTTGGGCATGGAGTCTGCGCTTAATCAGAAAGAGCAGGAGTTAGCGGCGTTCGAAGCCGACAAGGCCAACCTGAACGCCACGATCACGGATCTACAGCAGCGCTGCGCCGAGCTTGACGGCCGGCGTGCCGAACGCGAGCTCGCCAACAAGGAGCTACAGGAGTTGGTGGCAGAACGCGGCCAGCAAATTGAATCTCTCAAGGCCGATCTCAGCAAAGCCGAGGCTGCCAGCGAACCCGTCTTCGCGCGCGTTCGCGACCAGGAGTCGCAGATATCGCAGCTTCAGGAAGAAACCCGGCAACTCAAGGACTCAATGGCGCACGCGGAACGCCTGGCGAGCGAGAAGCTCGAAGAGTTGCGAGACCGCAAGGCCACGATGGCCGAAGAGCTCAACGCGACCGCGGAACGGGCGCGCGAAGAAGCAAGGGAGTTGAGGGATGCAGCAAACGCTGACGCCGAACGCATCGGCCGCCTTGAAGGCCAGCTTAAGGAAAGTCAGGAGCATTTCGATACGCTGCAAGACTTCGCAGCAGAGACACAGGAGAAGCTGAGTGCCGCTGAGGCCCTGGCCGAATCATTGCAGCAGGAACTGGAGGCGAAAGTCGCCGATTTCGAACAACTGCAGAGCGAGTTCGCAAGTCATCGCGATATTGCTGAGATTGACCTTGAAGCCTCGGCTGCGACTATCGCTGCTCTGGAACAGGAGCTGGCCGAAAAGAACGCGACCATTGCGCTGCTTAACAAGAATGCCACCATGCTCCGCAGCCTTAACGATAGCGTGCAGGAACTGGATGACAGGCTTGCCTCAGGGGCCGGCCGGACCTCGCCAAGCTCCAATACCAACCGCGTAAAACGGCTAATGGTCGCTATTAACACCGACCCATGCATTCGATATCCGCTGTACAAAACCGCTATCTCCATCGGGCGCGCACCAGAGAACGACATTCAGTTGCGTCGTGATCACATCAGCCGTCAACACGCGCGCATCACCAGTGATGAAACCGGCGTCGTGATTGAGGATCTGGGCAGCAAGAACGGGTTACTGGTGAACGCGTCGAGGATCGAGGCACGGCAAGAACTACACAACGGCGATCTGGTTGATATTGGGGAGCTGAAATTCCGCTATATCGACCTGGCCGAGGAGACCACGGCCTGAAACGCATTCCCGGCTAAAACGGGGCAAACACGGAGTCACGGATAGCCCGGAAAAGCGTGAACAGGGGCCGGGCGAACCAGAGCCTGTGTCCCTACACTAGCGGCAGCTGCCCCGTGACCTGCCGTGAACACATCCACATCGCCAAGATCCGCAGCCGGCCCTGCCGATGCCGCCCGGCAGTCGGTCCATAACCTGCCGGGCACCCGCGAACGGCTGGCAATCCCCTGCCAGAAGCCAACCAATCCGGCATTTGCACTCGCACTGATCAGCCTGCTGCTCGCCGGCTGCGCAAACCAACCAGGCCCCGACACGACATCAGGCGTCGATACAGCGATCCCGGGCGAGGCGGCCCAAGAGCTTCAGGAGACAGTGGAGCGAACCTTTGACCTCCCGCCGGGCTCGCTCGAGCAGCCGCTGCCTGAAGAAACCTCGGCACGCGCAAACCAGCCGGACCCCTGCCTCGCCGGCAGCGAACCCAGCGGGCACTGGCTGGATCGCGCACAGCGCGGCCTGTCCTGGTCTGTGTGTGGCACGGCGCGATGGTTTGACGGCTTCTTCGGCGACCGCAACCGCTACGAACCGGGCGTCGCTGGCAGCTACGGCCGCGTAAACGCCTTTACGCTCTACGATGAACGCACTGGCATCGATCAAGACTTCAATTTTCGCAGCCGGTTTGCCCTGCCGACACTCGAGCAGCGTGCACGGCTGATCGTCGGCCGCGGCGAGGAACGGGAGCTGATCGAAGAGCGCGGTACTGACGATACGCCCACCCTGCCCGAGCGCTTTGACGAAGTTGAAGATGCGTCGTGGCTACTTGGGCTTGGCCTGCAAAAAGGTGAGGGCCTGAAGAGAGGGTTCGATACGAGTTTCGGCATACGGCTGCGTAACCCGCCTGATCCCTACAGCAAACTTCGGTACTTCCACAACTGGGGACTGAGTGACGAAGCGTTGTTTCGCTGGCGCCAGACCGGTTTTTGGACAGAGCGCCGCGGGTTTGGCACCACCACGGACCTCGATCTGGATTTACTGCTCAGTGACGTGCTGCTGCTGCGCTGGTCGAATGCCGGCACGCTTGCTGAGGATCGGGACGGGCTCGACTGGAGCTCATCCCTCAATCTCTTTCAGAGCCTGTCTAACCGCCGCGCGCTCACCTACCGAACGTTCATCTACGGGGAAACGGGTGCGCCGGAGTCACTGACCAGCTACGGCATCGAACTCCGCTACCGGCAGCGCATTCTGCGCAAGTGGCTCTTCCTTGATCTCGCAACGGGCGCACGCTGGCCCAAGTTCTCGATCGATGACCTGCGGGAGTCTTCATTGAGCGTGGGCATTGGACTGGAGATGTACTTCGGGCCGGTGCCGGAAAGAGAGCTCTACTAGATTGAGACGCTTAGCCGGCCGCCCCCATGAGCTCGCGTTCGTCAAGCCGGTATCGATAAATCACAATGAGACTGACCAGCATCAGCAGTGCGGGCAGCAACGCAACAACGACGTAAATACCTGTGACCGCGCTGGCGGGTTGCGCTTCAGCTGCTCGATCGAATCCCGTATAGCTCAGCACCAGACCCAGAATCTGTGCGCCCACGCCAGAAGTTATTTTTTCCACGAGGCTGTACACGCCGGCAAAGATCCCGTTCTTACGCTCTCCCGTTGCCCGGAAGTCATGATCCATGATGTCCTGCAACATTGCATTGCCCATCAGCAGCATGCCGCCGGACGCTAGACCAAAACCGACGCCACGCAGAACGATCGCCCAAAGCGGTTCACTGGATCCGCCAAAAAGCCAGGACAGGGTCAGAAGTGCATAGGCAGACGTGGCCACGAAGTATCCCACGCGCTTGCCGTAAGCACGTGCCAGCCTGGTCCAAAACGGCATCGACACCACCCAGCAAGCGATGCTCACCGCGCCAAACAAGCCCAGCACTCTCGCATCGTAGTCCAGAGCAAAACGGAAGTAGAACAGCAACGTGCCCTGGTAAAGCGCTAGGGCCAGCAGGTGCGTCACCTTGATCCACATCAGATTTCTGAAGTTCGCATCGCGTGCCACTACTGCCAGCTGCTCCGACAGCGGCGGCAATCGCGCTGGCAGCGCCGGTGCGGGCGCCTTTCCGGTTAGCCAAAAACAGCTCAGGAACGCGATGCCGACCACCACCGCCATTACGAGGCCGAGCGTGGCGTACGCATCCGCCCCGCTGCCCAGACTCCCTATCAGGAATGGCGCAACTGCAATGCCAAAGAACGTACCAGCGGCAATGAAAGCCGAGCGAAAAGCCACCATGCGAGTGCGCACGTTCACATTGGGCGTGAGCTCGGCCGGCATGGACAGGTACGGGACGTTAAACAGCGTGTAGCCCGAGGCATAGAGCAACAGCGCAACGAGTACATACGTGGTGGCATCACCCACCGGGACGCGAAACAGCATCACCAGCGCAAGTGGAGAAATTAGTGCGGCCAACATCAGATAGGGACGGCGTGGCCCCCAGCGCGTGCGCGTGCGGTCGCTGGCCCAGCCCATCGGTAAGTCCGTCAACACATCGTAGAGCTTCGCCACCAGCACGAGGGTCCCGGCCAGCGCCGGCTCCAGGCCGACTATCAGCGTCAGATAGGCAACTAGCAGCACATTGAGCGTGTTAAGAATGACAGCCAGGCCCAGTGACCCCAGGCCCCAGCCGACGACCACCTCGGCAGGCAATGCCGAATCGCGAACCGGCGCAGCGGGCTCAGACACGAAATCGGCTATGCTTAGGCAGCGTCATGGTGTCGTTATAACAGAACCGCGACGCCACCACTCACCGCTCCAGCCACCGCCTATGTCCCGCGCTACTCGACATCAGCTGCAGCCACAAACTGACCATGACGGCCTCAGCCGCCAGCTCGCCGTGCTCGCGTGCAAACAGGCGATCCGCGGCAGCCTTGAGCAGCAGCTTACCCGTGACTATGAGCAACGCGTCCGGCCAGCGCTGGCCAAAGAACCCGACTGCGCCGCTGACATGGAGCACGAGGTGCGTGCGCTCAACAGCTACAAGCTGTGGTCCTGCGCGAATCGCGCCAGCCAAAACCGTATGTGGCAGGTGCTGGCTGAACAGATCGATAACGACTACGACCGCATCACGCAAGTTGCCGACGAGGTTTCAGCTAACGCGCCGGGCTCACTTGACCTTGATGAGACTCTGCAGGCGCCCGACTATCAATTTGCCGCCAACATTCATGGGCAGCCTGGCGGCTATATGCTGAACAGAGCCGAGCATGACCTTGCAGCGGGCATTCTTTATGAAGCGGGCGGCAATTTGTTTGCTCTGGGACAAGGGATCGGCAAAACAGACTCCAAGGCCCAACGCGTACTTCAGTACGTCGCCGAGCAGCACCCTGACCTGAAACCGCGCCGGATTCTGGATCTGGGCTGCTCAGCCGGCGGCCAGTCTACTGACTACCCAGCCGCTTTTCCGGACGCCGAGGTGCATGCCGTGGATCTGGCACCGGCGATGCTGCGCTTCGCCAGGGCTCGCGCTGCAGCCTTAGGCTCTCCGGTGCACTTTCGCCAGGCTGACGCGGCCTCCACAGGCTTTGACGCGGGCAGTTTTGATCTAATCGTGAGTCACAACCTGTTTCACGAGACTGCCGCTGAGCATATGCCGGCGATAATCCAGGAATGTCATCGGCTGCTCGCGCCCGGCGGCGTGTGCATCCATCAGGACGTGCCGATTCAGCTGGACCGCCTGGAGCCCTTTGCACAGTTCATCTCCGCATGGCAGCACGACAACAACGACGAGGCGCACTGGCTGGATTTCGCCGCTGCGGATCTCCCCGCCATGCTCGTGGAAGCAGGATTTCCAGCGGACTCGGTTAGCAGCGATTACCTGCAGGCCGTTGATGGCCCAATTCCCTGGTACGTCGCGGTTGCGAGTAAGCCGGCTGACAAGGCCACATCGTCGGCACGCTAGCTCTTACGCGAGAATGCGCCACGAGCTGGTGCGCTCCGCTAACGACGGCGCGCTTGTGCCAAGCTATCGTCGGATGGCTCACTACCTTCCGCTCTACGCTGACTCAGGCTTCGCCGGGCCGCACCTGAGCATTAGGTTCTGCGCTGCAGCTCTGCGAACGTCTGTGCGAAAAACGTCCGGTGGGCAGCGAGTCGCGACTCAATGATGTCGGCATCGGGTGCAAACTCATCCACTGCATCACGGGTTGCCAGCGTGCCCGCAGCGGCGAGGCGCTCGCTAGTATCAAGACGATCGCGGAGCACGCAAACCTCTTCAGCCAGCCTCAAAACCTCGGTCAGCAACCGATCGGTCATCGGGTCATCAAAGTAAACCGGTGTTGCCTGCTGTTGTTCAGTGATGATTTCCGTCAGCGTCTTTGTGGATGACTTCATGAGTTCTTCACCGGTGATTCAGTCCAGGTCGTTGCTGAGCACGATCCGATAGCGGGCCTTGCCGGCCTCCAGATGCTTGACGGCTGCGTTGATGTCGCTCATGGGAAAGTGCTCGGTCACGGGCAGTATCTTGTGGCGGGCGCAAAACTCCAGCATGTCCATAACCACAGCCGGGCTGCCAACCGGAGAGGCACCGAACGTCTTACTGTCGCCGATCATAGCCGCTGCGGGCAGCGACGGGTCGGGAGCCAATCCCACCAGATGCAATCGGCCCCTGGCACGCAGTATGTTGATGTAAGCCTGCCAGTCCAGAGGGACGTTGACCGTTACCAATATGAAGTCGAGGCTGTCGGCCAGGCGCACCAAGGATTCAGGGTCACGCGTTGCGACAAAGTTATGTGCCCCCATGCGCTTGGCCTCCCCCGCTTTATCAGGAGAGGTTGAACAAGCTGTCACTTCACAGCCCCAGGCCCGTAAAAACTGCACCGCCAAGTGGCCCAGACCACCGATACCGACCACAGCAGCACGCTGCGTGGGCCGCACATCCGCCTGAACAATCGCGTTAAAAACCGTAATTCCACCGCAGAACAGCGGACCCGCCTGGTCTGCCGCAAGGCCCTCGGGCAGCGGCAGCACCCATGCGCCCTGAGCGCGCACGCGATTCGCGAAGCCGCCGTGCCTGCCGACCACCGTCATGCGCCGGTCTGCGCAAAGATTTTGGTCTCCGCCCACGCAGCTGCGGCAACTCAGACATGAGCCAGAAAACCAGCCGAGGCCGGCCCGCTGACCTGCTTTGAGGTGGCGAACTTCACTGCCAACTGCGGTAACCCGCCCCACCACTTCGTGCCCGCCGACGAACGGGTACCGCGTCATACCCCAGTCGTTGTTCAGCATTGAAAGGTCAGAGTGGCAAAGGCCGCAGTGCTCAACCTGAAGTTCAACCTCGTCGCTACCCAGTGCACCCGGGTCGTAGCTAAACGGCTCGAGTCGGGCACCGGCCGAAGGCGCGGCGAACGCATTAATCATGAATGGCCCTCTATGACTGGTTTCTCAGTATAGGTCAGGACTTGCGGCAACGACGTATGGCGTCAGACCTCGGTTAGATACTAGTCCCAAACCGTGCTTTAGTGCTGGCAACGCAAAGAACCTCAGGCCTGCAACGCGCAAAAAAAAGCCCCGCCTAAGCGGGGCTTTCTTCATCAGGCAATTACCTGAAACTTACACGCGCCGCCGGCGGCGCACAAAGGGCAGTCCCAGCAGCGCCAAGAGGCTCCAAGGTGCCAGCGAGTTGCTGCCGGTGGTTGGAATCTCGACCTCGAGTGGCTGAGTACCACCGCCGGGCGCCACGACTTCGAGCACGATGACGTTCACCATGGCCATTACCATGCTGGTATCAGCGTCGGTCAACGTGATCTCACACATATCCATGCCAAAGAAGCCAGGATCAGGATCGTAGCTCACCTCGAAAGTTGCATTGTCAACCGTACAGGTACCGTCCGTACCGTCGGTGCTCACGGCGATCGTGTGCTGAGCTGGGGTGCCATTGCCGGGCGTAACAGTAGCCGGCGTCGAACCTTGCGTATCCTGATCTGTGGTCAGATCTGCATACATCAGCATCGGCGCGACATCTGTCACGTCAGTCATGATGGTTCCGGTATCCATCTCCATCTGATCATCCGACAGTGTGTAGTCGAACGAGCTCATCGTGCCACCGGGCGCATCAGGGGCGAACGTGAGAATCGGATACGCACAGCTCGCGGTGCCATTCGTCGGCTGAGTCACAGTACAGGTCGGCGTACCGTTACCCGGCTGGCCGCCAAGATCAGCCTCAATGTCGAGCGTCTCGTTAGTGGCGCCACCCTGCGTACTGGCCGTAACCGCGCCGTTCGGTGCGATCGGCAGCGAGTTGGCTGCCACCGTCACCGTGACGGTCGCCGTCACCGCAGGATTAATGCCATCGTCGGCCTGATAGGTGAAGGTCTCAACGCCATTGAAGCCTGGGTCGGGCGTGTACTCGACCGAGTAGTCGGGTACACCGCTGCCATCAATGGCCGTCGCCTGAATGTACGTGACGGAGCCGCCGTTATCCGGAGCAACAGACTGGGACAGCGTCGGAATCGCTGCGAAACCTGCATCATTCGACGCGATATCGATGGGGTTGTCACTGGTGGCCTGCAAAACCGCGGCGGTGTCAACGCCCGCGCTCGGACCGCAGTTCGTGCATGTGCCTGCAAGGTTGATCAGCTTGCCACCAGACCATGAGTTGTCGGTGCCCGCCTGGTTGATACCGAATTCAATAAAGTACTCTTGGGTCCACCAGGCTTCGCCCGCAATGATGTCTCCGTTCGCGTCGACGTCGATCCAGAAGATCAGGTTATCCCAGCCAGGATCCTCCGGATTGTCATCCATCCCGGGTGTGGTTCCGCTGTTGGCGGAGTTCCAGACCAGTGTGCCCACCTCACAGTCGTCATTGCCTGTCCCGCCTTCGGTGCATGCGTAACCAACGAAAGTAGCCGTTGTCTGCGCAGCTCCAAAAGCCGGCCCGGTCGGAAATGGGGGCGCAGGTGCAGCTCCCTGTCCGGAGGCAAAGAACGATGACCGGGCGATCCCCACACCGTCGGATGGCGTCACCGTAGATGCGACATTGGATGATGGGGAATCTGCCGGCCAGGTACCTGCCGGACCATTAGCTTCAATAACCGCATCGGTCGGGAAGCAGTCAGTTGGATCTGCTACCAGACATGCGTCAATTGGCAGGATACCGTTGGCTGCAACAACGTAGCGCGTTACGCCGCCACCCTGGTCAATCGCATCGTTTACCACGGTGGGCATAAATGTATGCGTGTATGTGGTCCAAGATTCCGTCACACGGGTTGTCTGACCGGTCGCAGCGTTGCGTGAAGCAGCGCCAATAATGATGGTGCCGTCGATCAGATCGTCCAGCAGGTTGCCGGGCGTGTTGTTGTCGTCGATATTGATCGTGCCGGTCAGGGGCGGCTCAAAGCGGCCATTCGCCGTGTCGCCTGCCGATGGGTTGTAGTTTGGGTCATCACCAGTTGAGCCAAGGGCATAGAACCCGCTGCCCGTGCTGAAGCCCTGCCAAGGTGGCACAAAAGCGTTCGTCTGACCGCGACGCGTATTTCCAAAGCTGCAGTCGCGGCTGGTAAAAGCCAGGGTAATCTGGGTGCAGTTGTTATCACTGTCGGCCAGATTGCCGGTGATGCTGTTGGTCGTGGTGGCTGCATAACCTGCCGACATAATCGTCAGCAAACCAGTCGCGAGCAGGCCGCCCGACAACGTTAACTTTCTCATCGAATCCTCCCAGATAACGACAAACGAGCGTGGGTGAAATTTACACATGCCTGGCTTAGCCATATCAATTGTTCTTCCGTGTTCGCATTATTCTGCAGATTCTTATGGATCTGCTTACGTGGCGCGCTTGCCAGTTACTTATTCTTCAGGCCTGACGCCCCAAACCGGCCTCAGCGCACTGTAAATCTTAGCAATCACACAACCCTACAGCGGGCCGCGGAATGTGGCAAGGACGCCGTGCAGCGGCGCGCTTGCCCTTGCGGCGCCCCAATGCTGGAGCGCGTCCAAGTCCTCTTATGGTCAACCGCCGAATCGGTACGCTGCCCGCAGGCTGACAATGCGCGGATTCGGCAGTGTCGCGAAATAATGGCTGACACCGAAGCCGGCCGTAAACCCAAGTTCGGAAACTTGCGCACCGAAGTCCGGGCCCGAGCCACCGCCTCTGATGGTGTCATCCTCAAACACGTTCTCGACTGAGAGCAACACGTCCCACTTGTCGCCCATCAGTCCCAGGCGGGCATCCCAGATCCAGTACTCTTCAGTCCACAAGAAATTATCCGCGTCCAAAGGACGAGCATCTTCGTACTGCCCGGTCAGCTCAACAAACCACTCCAGGCCTGTATCGAAAAACTGCCGGGTTAGATTGCCCTGGAGAACCAGCGCGTGTTCGGGCGTGCGCTCAAGCTGATTTCCAGCCAGGTTCAATCGACAGAAGGGGCTTACCGATGGGTTTGTATTAACGTTGTCTCCATCACCGTCGTAGTCGTTAGGAACACCGAATCGGTTGGCCAGGTTAAATCCATCAAGCGCAGCGAGACCTGTAGCCAGATCTGTTGTCTCGCCGCCTTCAAAGAGCTCCGACTTGAAAACGATGTTTTCACAGCCGCCGACTGCCGCGGCCCGCTGCACCGACGTAGTGTCGTCCTTGAAATCATTGTACTGGGCGTCGAGGAAGGTGTAAGCAGCACTGACGGTCAGGCCTTCAATCATGTCCGGCGTCCAGACGGTGTTTAACTCAAAGCCCCAAACTTCGGCAGACGAAGCGTTAACGATAATCGGGCTCAGGAAACCACCCTCGCCGATCACCTGGGTACCGATCTGCTTATCGGTGTAGTCGTTGAAGAAGATGGCCCCGTTGACCTGCAGCGGACCGCCAACATCGAAACGTGTCTTTACGCCGAGCTCCCAAGCTTCGAGTTTCTCAGGGTCAAACCGGTCATCATCGATGGGCACAGGCGAGCCACCGCCCGGCGTGGTGGCGATACCGCCTGGCTTCTGCGCACGCGCCCATGAGCCGTAGATCTGAATGTCATCCATCGCCAGCCAGCGCAAGGTGATCTTTGGCGTATTAAACGCGGAATTCGTGCTACCCAATTGCGGGCGCCAGCCGACAGGAGTGCCAAGCGCCGGACCGGCAAATGGTCCAATCAAGAAGTTCGGGCTCAGAACCACATCTGCGGTACAGCGTAAATCACCAGCGGCCTCGAACACTGCGCCAGCGGGATTCGGGCCGGCAAAGTTTGTGCAGGAACTGAAAGAGGGCTTCTGAAAATCGAAGCGCTCCGTCACATAACGATTTTCCAGAGAGAGCGTCCAATCTTCGGCAAGCTCCAGGTCGAGCACGCCGTAGAACGAAAAATGCTGGGTCTCGGCAATCCAGGGAATGAAAGGCTGCGGTAGACGTTGAAGCGCTATTTCCCTAAAGGTCGTCGCCGAGGCGGTAGCTCCTGTCGGATTCGGCACGGGCACGCCGCCATCGCAATAACCAGCGCGATAGACCGGCATGCCCGTGGTCAATTCGATTTCACCCGGCGCGCAAAAGATGATGAAAGTCTGATCTTCAAAGTCGCGGCTTTCGTCCCAAAACAGAGACCCCAGAGTAAAGTTGACCGGGCCCTCGAAGTCGCTCTGGAAGCGGAGCTCTTGTTGAAACTGAGTCGTGTTCAGGCGCGAGCGCTGCTGCTGAGCTGTGACTCGACCGGCCTGCTGCAGCACGGGGTCCGGATTCGTGTAGAGAAACTCCGATGCTTGCCAATCCTGATCGTACTCACTCGTTTGATCCGCATCGGTATAGCCAGTAATCGAGGTCACCGTGCCGATGCCGTCTATCACGAACTCGGCCCGCAGCGACAAGCGCAGGTTTTCGATTGTCGTACCTTCGTAATCGTTACCCGTCTCCGGATCCTGGCTATGGTTAACTGCCAAACCGCCAGCCTCAATGTCGGCAAGACTGCCAAAAGTGTTTGGCAGGCAGTACCCTGGACCTCGGGAGGGATCCTGCAGCTCAGGCGGGCAGTACTGGCCAAAGTCGGCGAGTGCGTTGGAGTCGGAACCAGTAAACGGCCCTGTGCCGGTGAACCTGGAGCCGCTGCCAATCGCCCCCAGGTTCCCGCCACCTAAATCCTCGCGGCGGCCAACGTTCGTGCCAAGGCCAACCTGGAGCATTTCCAGAGGATATTCGCGCAGCTCAAGGTTTACGCCACGTGTCCCGCCGCCAATGCGCACATTGGGTAAAGGGCCGTACTCCTCGTCGGAGTATTCGATGCGGCCTTTGATTTTCACAAAGTCGTTCGGCGTGACCACGCCGGTCAGCGCCAGCGCATAACCCTCCGAGTCACCGACCGGCTCGCCACTGATACTGTTCTCATAGAAGCCATCATCTTCCCAGTAGATGCTTGAGAAACGCAGGCCGAATAAGTCGCCGAAAACGGGGCCGCCAGCAGCAAAGTCGAACTGTTTCTGGCCAAACTCACCTACGTCCCAGCGCAAATCCCCTTCCCAGATATCGCCTGGCTCTTTGGTGATGTAGTTGATCGCCCCGGCGAAGGCGGCACGGCCATACAGCGCGTTCTGCGGACCAACCAGCGTTTCCACTCGCTCAATGTCACTCAGCAGGCGCTGATTGACCAGCAGGCCGGAGCCGGCCGCGTTCTGGTTCTCCGTGGTCACGTCCACGCCATCGACCAGAAAGGCGACATTCGACCGGCCGCGTGTATTGGATAGGCCACGGACCGTGATGCGCGTGTCCGCCGGGCCGAAACTCCGGTCGAACTGCACACTGGGATTCAGTTTGACGATATCGTCGATGCCGGAAATACCCTGCCGCTGAATGTCTTCTGATGACACTGTGGCAATGGATAGCGGCGTGTCCTGCAGGCTTTCCGCTTTCTGCCGAGCCGTGACGACGATGTCATCCATGGCACTTGCGGTGATAGGTAGAACAAACAGAGCCGTGGCCAACCCTGCCACCGCGCGCTGACGATTCGACATTGCGATCCCCTTGCTGCTGGACACGAACCCAGCCTTTATATTGTCTTGGTTGGTCTTAAGCCTGTGCTCAGACGCCCGCCCCTACACTGCGGTCGCGAACGGCACAACATGGCAAACACCGATGGCAGAGCCTACCCCCGGGAGGGCGCATCATACAAATACGGTTTGCCGCCCCATCACGGCCCGCGTGCAATGTTCACCTGTCGGGCGAGAGAGTAGCCGAAGTGTCGTACCAAGTTCCAGAGTCGCGGCATGTGAATTCTTTCGCTATAGTCTCGACCGATCGCGGCCGAGAACCGCGACTCGGCACACCTCAGGGGGAACAATGAACTCCATGGATTTCCGCACTTCGGGAAGGCGGTTATGCGCGCTGGCGACATGCCTCATTGCAACGTCGGCGGCGGCCCAGGAAACGGGCGGCCCGGATTACACCTATATAGGCGTCGGTTACGAATGGACCGACATCAGATATGCCTTGGGTAATGCCACTTCGAGCCACGAAGGCTTCTTCGTCGAAGGCAGCCTGGGTATTACTGACTGGCTGCACGTCTACGGTGAATTTTTCGATGGCGACTTCGACTCGGACGATCCCAACACCGAAGACGACTTCCAGCCCAGCGCCGGCGACTCCACCGGCTTTCACGTTGGCTTAGGTGTCAGCTATTCGTACACACCTAATTGGGACGTGATGCTGCGCGTCGCCTATGTGGACTCGGAAATCGAGGACCTCGCGATTACTCAGTTCCCGCCGCCTGGGCTAGGCGTGATCGACATCGAGGCGGACGGTTACCAGGTTGAGGCGCTGGTGCGCGGAAAGATCTCCGACCGGACAGAGCTCAATATGGGGTATACGTATACGGACACTAGCCTTGAGCAGTCCGGCGGAAGTCTCGCACTGGACGACTCCGTGAATCGCGACTGGACGATTGGCATGGCATTCGAGGCGGCTAGTTTCTTGACCCTAACCGCCAGCGCACAGATTTTCGACAGCGACACGGGCTTCGCACTGGGCGTGCGCAGCAGCTTCGGTAACAGCATCTTTTAGTGCAGCGAAATGCACACGGCATAGAACTCCTAAGCGAGAAAGAAAAAATGCAAAAGAAATCCTTACGGCGCGCCCTGATTGCGGCACTGTTTGCATCCCTGCCAGCCTCAGCGATAGCTGACACGGGCTTTTATGCTGGCGGCGGTATCGGCGGCGCTCGGCTGGAGCAGGAGATCAATACGACGGTGCTTAACTTCACCGATACTTTTGCGCCGATTAACTCGACCCAGGGTCGAAACGTAACGATCGACATCGACGAGCTGCGCGGCCAGGACGTTGCCTTCAAGTTCTTCGCCGGCTATCAGTTCAGCAAGAATTTTTCTGTCGAAGGCGCCTACGTGAATCTGGGCGAGCCCGAAGACAGTGTGCCTTTCCAGATTCCCGACATCTTCTCGCCGCCCAACACCGGCGAGTTCATCGGCGGCCCCCCTCAATGCGGTACCTGTGTATTCACCCGCGGCCGCTCTGATCGAGAAATTGTTGCCAATAACCAGATCGATGGCTTTTCGCTGGCGATCAACGGCATTCTTCCGCTGACCGAGCAGATTGAGATATTCGCGCGCATTGGTGCTTTTTTCTACGATGCCCGCGTGCAAATCGAAGACCCGATTGCGACGCTTCTGCCGGTAGAACAGCCCATCGTGCCACCCACCCAGGTACCCGGTGGTATCCCGGGCCCGGACAGCAACATCGCAGATCCGTTCGATCGCCCGATAAAGCAAGACAAGAGCGACGGCACTGCTTTGCTGCTCGGCTTTGGCGGTACACTGAACATCACTGACAGCATGGGTATCCGCGGGGAGTTTGAGTGGTACGACCTGGACCTGGACACGCCGGCTGTATGCCGCCCGGAGACCGTCGACACTCCCACGCGCAACTGCTCATACGAAGTGGATACACTCTGGAGCGCCATGATCACGGCTTTCTTTCGCTTCTAAGTAGCACGATCCTTGGCTGCGTACGCGGCCGAAAGCAAAGAAAACCCCGCCGCGGCGGGGTTTTTTGTGCCTGCTTGTCATGATTCGAAAAACCGGCGCTTCGGCAGTAGACTGGTCCGGAGACTAACGCCGTGAACACGGTTGAAATCGAAACCAAACTCTCTGAGAAGCTTGCCGAACTGCAACAGCGGCGAGACCGCATAGGCCGGCATACCCGACACAGAGAAGAACCACTCCCTGCTGATTCGGCCGAGCAAGCCATTGAGCTTGAGAACCAGGGCACGCTGGTCGCCCTCGACAAAGAACTCAGCGCCGAGATTGCGCAAATCAAGCGGGCCATCGCGCGACTGCGCGAAGGGCTCTATTCAGAATGCGAGGTTTGCGGCAACGCTATCGGTAAAGCGCGTCTCGAAGCCCTGCCCTACACCAGCTTCTGTATCGATTGCGCGGCATAGCCGCAGCTCTGGGCAGGCTACTCAAGGCGCATCGGTCTCGAAGCACGCATCTTCCGTGCGTGGATTACCATCGGAGGGACAGACGATATCGTCGGCGGCCACCCACAGTGGGGTGCCGGCTACGATCAGGGTATGCACTGACACATACCCTGGTACGTTTGCCACGTTGAGGTCGTGCAGCGGATTCATGATCACGTCCAGTTCACCTTTCTGCACGGCTTTGTCGCAGGCGGTCAAATCGTTCACGTACTTGGTTTTCACCGTGTGCTCAGGCATGTAAGCCTGCGCCGTCTGGGTCGATAGCGGTCCAGCACATATCTTCACGCTTGGCCTCGCGATCAGGTCGTTCAAGTTGCGTATTTCCTCGACCAGCGAGGATTCCTGCGGGATATGAATAAACTGGCTGCTGGCCGAAATAGTGCAGCTAAAACGCCTTGAAGTACGCCGGCGCATCTCCTGGGTGTTGCCGCCGAGCGCATTTAACTGGGAAATAAAGTCCACTTTGTTGTCTACCAGCAGTGAAGTGGCGGGCAACCGCCCCGGGGGCAGGACAACGCTTTCCAGCTCTAGGTCAACGTCGTACTGCTCTTCGATCAGGTCGAAAATCGCGTCCTGATACTTCTGACTGATCGACGAGAAATACCAGGAGGTATTGGCCGGAGTTTCAGGTACGCCCTGCACCAGCTGCCGGATGACGCCAGTTTCCAGGATGTCTTTGAACATACCCACTGGCTCTTCAGGCCAGTCAGCCAGCTCCGGCTGCGGCAGACAGTCAACGAGACGGACGATGTAGCTGCCTGCGGCGCCGGGCTGGTTTGGCGGTTCTTTAGCGAGAATTTCCTGATCGCGGCCGCTGGCGATGATACGAATCCAGGCGGCGTCGAAGGCGCGAATCAGCTGTTCGCGACCGCGGGCAACTTCTTCCGGCGACCAGTCGCCAGAGCGCACCGGCAGCTCATCGATCTTGGAAACGGCCTGCCCGCCGTGGGCGCCAGCCCACGCAGGGCCAGCCGAAACTAGAGGTAAGACAGCAGCAGTAACCAGGGCGAAACGTAAGAAGACTTTGGGCAGACGCATGACGGCACTCCGATGATGACCGGCTTCCCTGCCGATATTTCGCGTCTATCGCAAGAGAGTTGTCGCCGAAAACCGCTGACGCCGCCTGCTAGTTCGCAGCGGCGACCGACTCCCTGGGCAACAGGCGCATGGTGATCCAGCCGTCATCCTGCCAGTCAGAAATTTGCGCGTCCAGATTCATCACGTCCGCCTGCTTGGTCATCAGCGGGACAGTGTAGTTCTCGTGAATCCAGCGTTCATCAAAATCATTTTGACCAATGCGCGTGGTCTGGGCGAGCACGTTCCAATAGGGGGAGCGCCAGCGAATGGCGTCTCCGTCGCGCTCATATTCGCGCACCAGCTGGTAGAAGCAGGCGGTACGCTCGGTCAGCGCAATCAACCCCATTTCGATATCGGCACCCTGCTCCAGCATCTTGCGGACGCGATTTATCATGAAAAACTGGGTGCGCACCTCGTGATCAACAAGCGCCTCCATCATGTCGTTGTCCTTGGCAAACTGGAGACCGGTTAAAGTGGCCTTGATCAGCGCGTCGTTGGGCTCATGCTGATAAGGCATGCGGTTATTCAGCGCCTTGATGAGCTGCTCAACTGCCATACCCAGATCGCGCTCGCGGCCAGTGAAGTCATGAGCCGGGCTGCCGGACTTGCTGGTCTCTCTGATTGCGGCAGCGACAGCAGCACCCAGCTCCTCTTCCTGGCCTTTAAAGCCGCTGCGATTCGCGAACTTGTCGGCCGTGAGCCCATCAGCACCCGTGTGACCGCCGGCCCAGGAGGATGTTGAACAAAGAGCTAGCAATGCCACCGTAATAATCAGTCTGCTCATCAGTCGACTCCTGAAATATTGCTTGGAATTCCGCAGCGCAACGCGCCCCGGTTGGGAAGCGCGCGCGGAAAAGGTTTTCGAAGCGCGCTATCTAAACGGATGCTCTGCCCGGGCCATGAAGACCACCAGGCGGATGACTTTTGGGTGAGTGCGCTAGGCGCGTGCTGGCGACAGTCCGGCAACGAGACGCTCGGCACGTTCCAGTTCCGCCTGCCCATCGCGACCCGTCAGCACCAGATGCCCCATCTTGCGGCCCTGCCGGGCCTCACGTTTGCCGTAGAGGTGCAGACGTGCACCGGGCTCCTGCAACAGGCCTGAAAAATCGGGTGGTCCGTTAAGCCACAGATCACCCAGCAGATTAACCATCACCGCCGCCTGTTGTTGGCTGGCGTCACCAAGCGGCCAGCCGCACACCGCCCGCACGTGCTGCTCGAACTGCGATGTGTGACAACTCCCCCAGGTGAAGTGCCCGCTGTTATGCGTGCGCGGTGCGATCTCGTTTACCAGGAGTTCCTGGTCTCGAGTTAAGAACAGCTCCACCGCAATCACGCCAACATGCTCCAGCTGTTCAGCTATGGTTGCCGCTATCTCGCGAGCCTGCCGGGCGATACTGTCGGTCACGCGAGCGGGAGCGCAGGTGGTATGCAGAATATGTCGCCGGTGCACGTTCTCTGCAATCGGGTAGTAGCTAACCGCGCCGCGAATGTCTCGCGCCAGCAGCACCGACAGCTCCCGGTCAAAGTCAACGAAACCCTCCAACACTGCTGGCTGCTCGCCGATGGCTGACCAGGCAGCGGCGGCATCGTCCGCGCCGTCGATGCGGCACTGTCCCTTCCCGTCATAACCGGACCGGCGCGTTTTCAACACGGCCGGCGCGCCGACCCCGTTAAGCGCCCCCTCCAGTTCGTCGAGGCTGCCAACCGGCGCGTTGACCGTTTGCGGAAGGCCGCAGCGCGCCAGAAATTCACGCTGCCGGGCGCGGTCCTGAATGATGCCAAGCACTGAAGGGCCCGGCCTCACCGGCGTTTGCCGCGCAACCACTTCAAGCAGGGAAGCGGGCACGTGTTCAGTGTCCAGAGTGACGACATTGGACATGGCAGCCAGGCGCTCGGCGGCGGCCACATCATCCAGCGCGCCTACCTCACGATGATCGGCCACGGCCATGGCGGGCGCCGCAGGGTCCGGATCGAGTACGGCAAAGCGCAGGCCTAATGGCCGCGCGGTCAGAGCCATCATTTGTGCCAGCTGGCCACCACCGAGGATACCGACCGTATCGCCCGGTCTCAGGACACTCACTCAAGCGTCTCCGCCATAATCCGTTCGGCCTGGGCAACACGGAACGCCTCAAGTCGGTCGTGCAACGCAGGATCCTGCAAGGCCAGTATTGACGCGGCCAGGTAGGCGGCGTTGGCGGCTCCCGCATCGCCGATCGCGAGCGTCCCAACCGGCACACCTGCCGGCATTTGCACTATAGACAACAGTGAATCGAGACCGCTCAAATTCCTGGACTGCACGGGCACGCCCAGTACGGGCAACGTGGTCTTTGCGGCGGCCATACCAGGCAGGTGTGCCGCCCCGCCCGCACCGGCGATGATGACCTGTATGCCCCGGTCGGCTGCCGCCTCGACATACTCGAAGAGAAAATCGGGCGTTCTATGGGCAGAAGTGATCTTGCGCTCGAACCCGATGCCGAGTTCATCGAGCACCTGCGCGGCCGACTGTAGCGTCGGCCAATCGCTGCGGCTACCCATGATGATGGCGACCTGCGGTGCGCCGAGACCCTCGGTCATGACCGGGCTCCCCGTGAAAAAACCGCATAGTTTAGACCGCATACCCGCAAGCGTCTAACCGGGTGAAGCCCTTATTGCCAACCAACTCCGGGCACCTCAGGGGAACCAAACGCGCCGGCACGCTTCCAAGTCGACTATGCAAAGCGCTACAGACTGCCTTCCCCGTGGAACGTGGCTGCGGGCCACCGGCGCCCTGGCCCTGCTGATGCTGCTCAGCCTGAGTGCTGTAGCGGGCCCCGGTTCATTTGGGAGCTTCGCCAGCGGTCCGCGGCAAGCCCTGCTCGTCGAGCTGTACACGTCCGAAGGCTGCAGCAGCTGCCCTCCGGCTGATCAGTGGCTGGCGAAACTCGCGACAGATGAGTCGCTCTGGCGAGAAGTCGTACCGGTCGCATTCCACGTCGACTATTGGGATTACCTGGGCTGGCCCGATCGTTTCGCTAACGCCAGATTCAGTGACCGCCAGCGCCGCTACGCACGCCTCGGCGCCACACGCACCGTTTACACGCCAGGTGTCATGGCCGGCGGTCGTGAATGGCGGGGCTGGTGGCAAAACGAACCGTTGCCGACCGGCAGCGCGCGTGCCGGTGTTCTCACCCTGCACGAAAACGATGGGGCCATCTCGCTGACCTACGAGACAGAGCGATCGCTTAAGTCGCTCAATGGGCACGTTGCGTTGCTCGGCTTTGGCTTGCGCACCGCAGTCCGACGCGGCGAGAATGCCGGACGTGAACTGGCCCACGAATTCGTTGTGCTTGATTGGCAGCAGACGACGCTCTCAAGAAACGACGGCGTCTTTACCGCCTCGCTGCGCAGGCCAGGTACGGAAGTCGACGCCGAGCGTTTCGCACTCGCGGCCTGGGTCAGCCAGGGCCAGGGACCGCCGCTGCAGGCCGTTGGTGGCTGGATGGAAGCCGACGATTGGTAGCCTGGACTGATCAGTGATGCGGCGACTGTTCTACGCATTGCTGATTGCCCTGCTTGCAGCCGTCGCACTGTTCGATCTTTACACGCGTACGCCCGACACATTTGTGATTGCTCCATTTGAGATAGCCCCCAATGCGTCTCATCTGGTCGTTTATTTTCATGGCAGCGATGGCGGCGATGAACCGTTGATCGCAGCGATGGAAACCAGAACCAGAGACCTGCTCGGACCTGCCGCCCAGGTGATTAACTACCGATGGTCTGCCGGCTCGGACAATCGTATGCGGGCGAATTCCAACGCCCTGAAGTTTGGAGAAACGCTCGGCGAACAGCTCGCCCAGCAACCTCAGCTGAAACACTTACATTTGATCATTCACAGCGCGGGGGCTTTTATTCCCGATGCGCTTTGCGAACGCTATCGCGCTCAAGCCTCAACGCCGGCGCATATCGAAGTGACCTACATCGATCCTTTTGGCATCCGCGGACTGCTGGACTGGCGGTTTGGCGCACGGAATCACGGGCGTTGCGCCGACTTTGCGTCCACGCTACTCAATACCGATGACGGCGCTCCATCAACCAACTACGCGCTGGCATCGGCCTACAACATTGACGTTACCGATCACCCGGACAGGGCAGCGTTCACCCGTGACTACCACTATTGGCCGCTGCAGTATTTTCTTGATGAACTCGACGAACGGGCGCTGACTCCAGCCGCCCGCAACCATGCCAACTATCCCCGCGGCACGGTCGTTTCGTGGCAGCAAGTCCCCTAGTACGTCACCACCGTCCGAATACTTTCGCCCGCATGCATCAGGTCAAATGCCTGATTAATATCGTCGAGCGGCAGCGTGTGCGTGATCAGCTCGTCGATATGAATTTTGCCGTCCATATACCAGTCGACAATGCGCGGCACATCGGTTCGTCCGCGTGCACCGCCGAAGGCAGTGCCGCGCCAGACGCGGCCCGTGACCAGCTGGAATGGCCGCGTGGAGATTTCCTGTCCTGCCCCGGCAACGCCGATGATGCAGCTCTCACCCCAGCCCTTGTGACAGCATTCCAGCGCCTGGCGCATCGTCTCGACATTACCAATACATTCGAAGCTGTAATCGACACCGCCCCCGGTAAGCTCGATAACCGCCGCCGTGACGTCTGCGACATCAGCTGCGTTGATAAAGTCAGTCATGCCGAACTGGCGGGCAAGCGACTCGCGCGCAGGATTGATGTCTACGCCAATGATTCGATCAGCCCCCACAAGCCGCGCACCCTGAATCACATTCAGACCGATTCCGCCCAGCCCAAACACAGCCACCGTCGCACCGGGCTCCACCTGCATGGTGAAGGCGACTGCACCCACGCCGGTAGTCACGCCGCAGCCGATGTAACAAACCTTATCGAAGGGCGCGTCCTGGCGAATTTTCGCAACTGCGATTTCCGGCAGCACGGTGTGGTTGGCAAACGTCGAACAGCCCATGTAGTGAAGGATCGGGCGTCCGTCGAGACTAAATCGGCTGGTACCGTCCGGCATCAGCCCCTGCCCCTGTGTGGCGCGAACAGACTGGCACAGGTTCGTCTTGGGGTGCAGGCAAAAATCACACTCGCGGCACTCCGGTGTGTACAACGGGATCACGTGATCACCCGGCTTGACGCTGGTTACACCAGCACCCACATCGACGACGACGCCGGCACCTTCATGACCAAGAATCGCCGGAAAAGCGCCTTCCGGGTCGTCGCCGGACAACGTAAAGGCATCGGTATGGCACACCCCCGTTGCCTTGAGCTCGACCAACACCTCTCCAGCCCGCGGCCCCTGCAGATCAACCTCAACAACTTCCAGTGGTTTGCCAGCCTCAAAGGCAACGGCCGCTCGTGTCTTCATGCTTGTTCCTATTCTCTAGTCCGAAGCCAGAATGCGTGCATGGTGATCAAGATGGTCATCAATAAAAGAGGCAACGAAAAAGTAGCTGTGGTCGTAGCCGGTGTGTTCGCGGAGTCTGATGCCCTGCTGTACAGCGCCGCACGCCGCCACAAACCGGTGCGGCCGCAGCTGAGCCTCCAGAAAATCGTCTGCAGCGCCCTGGTCAATAAGAATCTCCGGCTCCCCGGTGCGGTCACCCGCTGCTCGCATCAGCTCCGTCGCGTCATAGTTTGACCAGAGCCTGCGATCATCACCCAGGTACGCAGCGAACGCCTTTTGCCCCCAGGGCACCTGCGTGGGCGCCACGATCGGGGCGAATGCGGACACCGATCGATATAAGTCCCGATGGCGCAAACCCAGAGTGAGCGCGCCATGCCCACCCATCGAGTGACCGGCAATGCCCTGAGAATCAGCGGCCACCGGAAAACTCGCTTCCGCCAGCGCATACAGTTCTTGTGTGATGTAAGACTCCATCTGGAAGTTTGTTGACCACGGCGCCTGCGTTGCGTCCACGTAAAAACCTGCGCCCTGACCCAGATCATAAGCCGCGTCGTCCGGCACGTCTTCGCCGCGAGGACTCGTGTCCGGGGCGATAATGATCAAGCCAAGTTCCGCAGCGCGGCCGTAGGCGCCCGCCTTGGTGGTGAAGTTTTCTGCGCTGCAGGTCAAACCGGACAGCCACCACAGAACGGGACGCGGCCCAGACTGCGGCGGCAAGAAAATCGAGAACGTCATCTCGCACCGCGTGGACTCAGCAGCGTGCCGGTAGTAAGCCAACTGGCCGCCGAAACAGCGTTGGTTAGATAGTTGTTCCAAGGCCGATACCCGTTGCCGCGCGATGGTGCAGGGAGACTAGCAGACTTGGTCGTGTTGCCGGCCGTGGTGGGATGCGCGCGTAATCCAGCATCTGCGGCCGGCGCTGCCCCACTAGCTTTCTCTCAAGGCGCCGGCGCAGAGGGCACGCGCCGACGAACGTGAAGTCGAATAAAGCGCAGCAAAGCGAACCATTCGACGAAAGCTTGCGGCAAACCGGGGCCTCGCAAAGAGGGCGCCTTCCAACCGCTGCACCGGCCTTGGCAGACAATCGAGTGGCCTCGCTACTCACCGACTGTCAACGGCAGCAGAATCAGACCGAAACGGTTCAGCCAACAAGCTTCCCAAACGCTGCGCATCAGCGCCCGACCGGGCCGGCAACCCAAGCTCCATCTCCACGTGCCCGGCGGCCGGCTGCGCAACATACGTTCCAAACAGACGATCCCAGATAGACAGCGTGAAGCCGAAGTTGCTGTGAGTCTCCCCGGGCACGACTGAGTGATGTACGCGATGCATGTCCGGGGTCACGATGAATTGCCGGATAAGCCGATCCGCGCGAGCCGGAATGCTCAGATTGGCGTGAGAGAACATCGACGCCGCGTTGAGCTGTATCTCGAAGATCAGTACCGCAAGCCAGGCGGGGCCAAGCACCGCGATGACACCCAGCTTGTATACCATCGAGATTAGAATCTCACCGGGGTGAAACCTTCCGCCGCTGCTCACGTCCAATTCGCCATCAAGGTGGTGCACGCGATGCCAGCGCCACAGCCAGGGCCAGCGATGCATCAGACGGTGCTGCGCGTAAATAGACAGATCCAGGAAGACCAGCGCCAGAATCAGCTCGAGACCTTCGAGCCACGGCAAATGGTTTAGCAGGCCCCAACCGGAGTCTGCGGACCACACAGCGAAGCCGGCTGCACCCAATGGAAACAACACACGAATCAATGCGGCATCAAGAATAAGCAACAGAAAGTTCGCGGGCCAGCGCTGACGACGACGCAGAAGCTGTTGCCGACGAGGCCAAAGCACCTCGCAAGACATCAACGCCGACACGACAACCGCAAACGCGCAAGCGCGCCAGATCAATTCAGGGCTAAGCGACGACTCCATGGGCGCAGTCTACGCGGAGCGGACGCACGCCGGGCATCAATGGCAGCTAGCCGGTTAGCGTCGCGTCAACTTCATCCTGCTGCATGACAAACATGCGCGCGTACCAGCCGCCGGCCCGCATGAGCGCCTGATGCGTACCTTGCTCCGCGATCTTGCCCGCCTGCATCACGAGAATCTCATCGGCATCCACGACAGTTGAAAGCCGGTGCGCAATCGTGAGTGTAGTGCGGCCCGCGCACAGCCGCTTCAGCGCACCCATGACGCTCCGTTCCGTTTCCACGTCGAGGCTTGAAGTTGCCTCGTCAAGCAAAATAACTGGTGCGTCTTTCAAAATGGCCCGAGCGATCGCGACGCGCTGACGTTGCCCCCCGGAAATCTTTGTGCCCCGCTCCCCTGCATCCGTCTGGTATCCGTCTGGAGTCGCAGCCAGCCACTCGGCGAGGCCAGCCTGCTCGGCGGCGGCTTCTATCTCCGCACGGGTCGCATCGTGCTTGCCCATACGGATATTGGCCTCGATTGTGTCGTTGAAAATGAAGCTCCGCTGCGAAACGACGGCAAACTGCCGCTGCAGATCGGCGAGGGGAAAATTCGTTAGCTCACGATCGCCAATCGCAATCGAGCCCGACTGCGGATCCCACTGGCGCAGCAGCAAGTTTACGAGCGTTGATTTGCCTGCTCCGCTCGGCCCGACCAGCGCCACATGCCGGCCGGCTGGTATGTCGAGGGAAAACTCGTCGAGTACGCGGCTCTCGCGGCGCCACTGCGCCTCCTCGGTGTCGTACTCAAACACAACATCTTTAAAGTGCAGGGAGGGCTCAACGCCTTCGGCCACCGGCTCGGCGGCGGTCTCTGCCACAGCGGGCGGCTGATCCATCATTGCGAACAGTCGGCGCGCGGCGATGATCGACACGCGGAAATCTGTGTAGTTGTTGGCCAGCCCCACCGACAGGTAAAACCCGACCACTGATACCGCGATGACTGCCGGCAAATCGACCAGCGGATCAATGCGGCCCGCCAGGGACAACTCGATACCCCACCACGCTGCCGCCAGTATGCCGATTGTGATGAACACCTCCGCCAGCGCACGCTGAGTAGCATCCGCGCCGTAGAGCTTGTCCTGGCCCTTCTGCATCGAGGCACCGATCGCATACAGCTCTCTGGATCGCTGCTCTTCGTACCCGAAAGCAACGGTGTCGCGCACACCCTGAATGCTATCCGCGACAAAAGCATTGACCTGGCCGAGCTGCTGACGGTAACTAACGCCGTCGCCTCCTAACCTGGCCACCAGCCAAGGCAGCAGCAGTGTGTTGGCCAGGTAAAACGGGGTCAGCACATAAACGATGGATGGCTCTATGGTCCAACACCAGGCCAGTATGAGTATCGGCACCCAAAAGGCGGCGATCGCCGGGGCAATAGTGTGCGCATAGAACGGCTCCACGCGCTCGCAGTCGGTCATCACCCGGCTTACTGCGTCGCCAGACTGCAGCTTGGCCGTGCGCGCTGGCGCCAACGGCAGCATCGCGTAGTAAAAGCGGTCCCTGAAGGCTGCCAGAATGCGGAATGCAACATAGTGGCCGGTGTAGCTCTCGACGTAAGACGCGATTCCCACCACCGTGCCTGCCAGGGCAATCCACTTGACCTGGTTCCAGATCAGCGACCAGTTAACAACACCCGGCTCGGCTGCCTGCACATATAGACCGACACTGGCCGCAGCGATACCGAGCACCGCTGCCTGGCCGACAAACTTCACTACGCGCGCAATCAGCGACGTCGTCATGATGAGATTGAACGGCGCCATGAAGCGCAGCAGGCGCTTAATCACCTGGTAGTTGCTTACGCCTGCTAATGGCACGGCGGCCTCTGCTGTAGCTGTATTCATGTTGATGGGCTCCGCGCTTAAACCGCCGGTGCCGGCACCAGACCGGCACTCTCAATTTCCCGCTTAGTCTGCACCATGCCCGCGTAGATGCCGTTCTGACCAAGCAGCTGTGCGCGGGTGCCCTGTTCGGCGACGGTGCCCTCATCCATCACGACAATCCTGTCTGCGCGCTCGATGGTGCTAAGGCGATGCGCGATGAGTAGCACTGTCTTGTTTGCACACAGCCGTTCCAGCGCGCGATTCAGGAGTTCTTCGGTCTCTACGTCGATCTGGGACGTCGGCTCATCCAGCACAACCAGAGGCGCATCCTTCAGCAACGCTCTGGCGATCGCTAAACGCTGCGCCTGCCCGCCGCTGAGGGCCATGCCCTGATCACCCACCATGGTGTTCAAGCCGGCCGGGCTCGACTCGACAAATTGGAGCAGCTCCGCCGCCCCCAGCGCATCCTTAAGCTCCTGCTCCGTGGCATCCTGTTTCGCCATTCGCAGGTTATCCGCGATGGTCCCGTAGAAAAGAAACGGATCCTGCGGCACCAGCGCGAGCTGCTCTCTAATCCAGGCTACCGATAGGTCTTCGGCCGGCATCCCGGCGTACAGAATCTGCCCTGCATCCGGCTGCAGCGTGCGCAACAGTAGATTAGTCACCGTCGTCTTACCTGAACCACTCTTGCCGATGAGCGCGACCGTCTCATTCGGCGCAAGCTGCATGTTCAATGATCGAATTGCCGGTGACTCGGCTCCCGGGTAGGTGAAGGTCAGATCTTTCAGCTCGACTCCAATTGCCTGGCCGCTCTTCGATGGCCGGCGCCCATCGCCCTGGCGGGCCACAGGCACCGTCTCGTTCAAGAACTCGACCACCTTGGCAGCCACCTCGCGTCCCAGCGCGCCGGCAAAAAAGAATTCACCAATAAGTAAGAGTGTGCGACTGAATTCCAGGCTAATCAGCACGACTGCTACGACCTCCCCCGGAGTCACGAAGCCACCGCTGTAGCGATACAGCGCAACGCCCATGGCCACGGCCGTGGAGAACAAGGCGAAGCCGAGCTCCAAAACGACGAACTGGGACTGAGCGACCAGCAGCAAACGCATGGTCGTTTTGCGCTGCGTCTCGTTGTCCGCCTCCATCTGGGCACCACGACGCTGGTCTTCGTTGAACATCTTCAGCGTCGACATACCCTGAATGGAATCCAGGTATTGCGCGCTGTTGCGATTCTTTACATCTTCATTCTTTGCGCTGATGCGCCTGAACCCTCGGGCGGAGGAGCCGACGAACAACGGGGTTAGAGGCACACCAGCCAGCATCCACAGTCCTACAACCCAATCAATCCAGAAGATCGCGGCGCATAAGAAAATCGGAATTGCGATGGCGACCCAGATCTGCACGAAGTACACGCTGAAGTAGTAGTCGAGATACTCCACCCCCTCAGTGGCAGTGTTGGCAATCTCACCTGTGCGGCGCTTGCCAAGCACGCCCGGACCCAAATCCACTACCTGCCGGTAAATTTGATCGCGGACGTTCAGCTTGGCGGCGCTCGAAGCGCGAAACTGTCCGGTACGAAAAAGCCAGGCCAGACCCGCTTTGGCAAGCACGAGCAGCACCAGTATCCAAAGCCAGTCGCGCAGTAAGTTACTGCCGGCGAACGCCGCATCGACCGTCAGACCGAGCACATAGTAGAGAAGGATGGTTGTCGGGATGGTCGCAATACCCGCAATCAGACCGACCTTGACCCACTTGATGGTCTCTGGCGTGATGAGTCTGTCGTCTACCCCTAGCATGCAGGCCCTTTTCTACACCTAACCGGTGCCCTATCTGGTTAATTATTCGTATAACCTAGACCATCAAGCAGGGTTTAAGGTCAACCCCCGCTGGCATTGTCCCGGCTCGTTCGTTACGCATGGCAGATGAAGCACTGACTATAGGCGACCTCGCCAAGCGCGCCAGCGTCTCCACGTCGCTGCTGCGCTACTACGAGAAAGAACGCCTGCTGGAACCATCCGGCCGCACTCCGGCCGGCTATCGGCTTTACGCGCCCAGCGCGGAGCGAAAACTCCGATTCATTCGCAGCGCCCAGCGCTACGGATTTTCGCTGGGCGATATCAAGCTGATTCTTGGCGCTGGAAACGATACGGAGACAGACGGTCAGCGCGTGCGGGAGATTGCCGAGGAACGCTTCGTGGAAATCGAGCGCCGTGTGACTGAAATGCTAGTGCTGCGGCACGAACTGGCCTTGTTCCTCGACGATGTCGCCGCCGAGCTTGATGCGTCGGTCGGCAAACCCAGCGGCGAGCAGTACCGGGCTCTACTCGAGCAGGCCTGCGGGCATACGCACGCGCGGCCAAAGGCCTCATCGCTGCGCAATCTTACGGAGCGACTCGGCTGCGGACTGGCGAGCGCGGAGTGGGAGGGATTGTTTGCCGATCTGCGCGGCAAGCACTTGCACATCTGGCGCGACGACGATGGCTACAGCGTGCTGTTCTCATCGCCCACGCCTAAGGTTGAAGCGGCGCTGAAGCGTCTGGTGCTCAGCGAGGCGCAGTGCAGTGCCCATATTGACCCGGAGCTGTCTGCCGAAGACGAAGGCCTGATGTTTCGCGCCCGCGGGCCTAACGCGTTCCTGTTCGCCCAGCTTTTTCTCGCGCTGGAATCCACGGAGGCTTGACCTTCAACTCTACTTGAAGCCCCACAGTGGCAGTCAGGTCAAGGTCCCCGGGGAAAGGGGACGACTTGAGGATTGCATATGGCCACTGCAGATACCGTCAGTTCGGACGCGCCACGGAGAGTCAAAATTGCCGGCATGGATTGCGGTAGCTGCGCCGCGACCATCGAGAACAGCATTCGCCAGCTACCCGGCGTCAATCACGCGCACGTCAGCTTCACCACCGAGATACTGGAGGTTGGGGGCAATGTCAGCTTGTCACGCATCGAAGATCGCCTGAGCGAACTGGGTTATCGGATAGCCGATGAGGCACAAGCAGCCGCCGTTAAGCTGGATCGCCATGGACTGGGCGGGTTCGCTGGTTTCCTTTGGGACCAGCCACCATTGCGCCGCGTGCTGCTGGTCGCCGCTGTCACTCTGGTTGGGCTGCCAGCGCTGTTCAACGCGCCGGCGTTCGCAGGCGTCGGCGCGCTCGACTGGCTGTTTGGTGCCGGAGTAGTCACCGCCGGCACACCGGTATTCATTAAGGGACTCCGCGCCCTGGTCTATGGACGCCGCGTAACTATCGACTTACTCATGGCAGTCGCCTGCGCTGGGGCACTGGCTATCGGCGCGACCGGCGAGGCGATCACGGTCATCCTGCTGTTTATCCTGGGCGAGGCGCTGGAGGCTTATAGCGCAGAGCGAGCGCGCGACTCCGTGCGCTCGCTAATGACGTTGCAGCCCCAGGAAGCCACCGTGCTGCGCGGTCACGCCGACGAGTCACACACTGACCACGGCGGTGAATGCGATGGCCACGCTGATCATGGTGACCACCACCACGATCATGGTCATGATCATCAGCTCACTGTGCCGATTGAGCAGGTCAACGTTGGCGAGCGCGTACTGGTGCGGCCCGCACAGCGCATCCCCGTAGACGGTGAGATCATTGAAGGTATCTCTTCTGTCAACGAAGCACCGGTGACCGGCGAAAGCGTGCCGGCCGCCAAGCGGCCTGGCGATTTGGTGATGGCCGGTACAGTGAACGGCGAAGCCGCGCTTCAGGTAAGGGTTACCCGCCCGGCCACCGACGGCACCATCGCGAGGATTGCCCGGCTCGTGCAGGAAGCTCAGGCGCAGCGCAGCCCGGCGGAACGTTTTATTGACCGCTTCGCGAGATGGTACACGCCGGCTGTCGTAATGATTGCCGTTCTCGTGACCGTCGTGCCGGTCGCATTTTTTGGTCAGCCGCTGCTAGACACCGCTGATGGCACGCGCGGGTGGCTCTATCGCGGCCTTGCGCTATTGATCATTGCCTGTCCTTGCGCACTGGTCATCAGTATTCCAGTGACGGTGGTGAGTGGTCTCACGCGTTTGGCTCAGCTTGGCGTGCTGGTCAAAGGCGGCGCCCAACTCGATCGGCTCGCTGACATTCGCACAATCGCCTTCGACAAGACCGGCACACTGACCTACGGCAAACCACAGGTCACCACCGTCATGGGCACCGATTGCGCACACGCCGCCAGCTCCGAAAAGGAATGCGACGACTGCGACGACCTCGTCGCAGCTGCCGCCTCAGTCGAGCGGCTGTCGGAACATCCGGTTGCCCACGCAATTTTGTCCGCAGCAGGCAAGCGCGGACTCGCCCATCGCTGGCCCACAGCGCGACATGTTCAGGCGCATCCCGGCCGCGGTGTCAGCGGCGAATTGAAAGATGGTTCCAGCATTGCCGTTGGCAACGCCGATATGTTCGCCGAGCAGATCCGCACCGCAAGCGCCCCCGGACTTGGCGCGGTAAATGATGGCGAGACCGTGATGTATGTAGCGCAAAACAACCGTCTGGTGGGCTATATCGGCGTCCAGGACGAAGCCCGCAGGGACACACAGGCTACGCTGGCTGAACTGGGAAGCTTCGATCCGCCCGTTCGGCGCGTCATGCTGACCGGCGACAACCCGGTCGCGGCGCAGCGAGTCGCTGATCGCATCGGGAACATTGATGAGCTGCGTGCCGGGTTGTTGCCCGATGAGAAGCTCAATGCCATTGAGCAGCTGAGCCATACCGGAGCCACTGCCATGGTTGGCGACGGCATTAACGACGCACCCGCGCTGGCGCGGGCTGACGTTGGCATCGCGATGGGTGGCGGCGGCACCGCACAGGCCATGGAAACGGCTGATGTGGTATTAATGCGCGACGACTTGGCGCAGGTGCCGGCAGCTCTGCGCATCGCGCGCAAGTCCCGGCGCATCATCAAGGAGAACATCGTTTTGAGTCTGGCACTCAAACTCGCCTTTCTTGGCCTGGCCATACCGGGTCTGGCAACGCTGTGGATGGCTGTTCTGGCCGACGTCGGCGCGACCCTGCTGGTTACGCTGAACGGCATGCGTCTATTGCGCGAAGCGTGACCACGTCCGCACGCAAATTCGGACCGGTCCTGCTGGCACCGGGCGTCTTGCCCCGCCATGTGCTGTGTTATCTGTTTGCCGCCTTCGTCAGCATCGGGCTGTACACCTACCTGGTTGCGCTAACGCCATATGTGTTGACGATAAACCTCGGCTTGCCCGAGTCAGAACACGGCACGATTGCGGGTGACCTGAACCTCTGGCAGGAAATCATGCTGCTGGCGTCGCTTGGTTTATGGGGCGCGTTGTCCGACCGGTTCGGGCGCCGCATCGTGTACGTCTTCGGCTTTGTTGTGATTTTTTTGGCGTACGCACTCTACGCGTTTGCTGCCACGCCCGCGGAGCTGATTGCATACCGGTTAGTCTTCGCGCTGGGTGTCGCTGCGACGACCACGAGCCTTGCTGCAGTGCTCGCGGATTATTCAGACGAAGGCTCGCGCGGCAAACTAACCGGCATCGCTTTTTTCCTTAACGGCGTCGGCGCAGTCATATTTTCCTTTGCGCTAACGCGGCTGCCGCAGATGTATAGCGGCGGTGGCGCAGACGAACTTTGGGCCGGACGCTATGCGGGCCTCACCATTGCCGGTGTTGCCCTGCTGGCTGCGATCGTCATGCTCGGACTCAAGCCGGGGCGTGCGGTAGAAGTTGTTGAGCGCAAGCCGGTAGTTAGACTGCTCGCTGAGGGTATGGCCGCGGGACGCAGGCCACGCATTGGGCTGTCGTATCTCAGCGCCTTCGCCGCCAGGGCAGACATGGCCATCGTAACGCTGTTTCTTAACCTTTGGGCTTTTCAAGCCGCTACCGGTCAGTCGATGAGCGTTGAGGACGCGACCGCGCGCGCTGGCATGACTATGGGCACCGCCCTCATCGCGTCGGTATTTGCCGCGCCGGTCATCGGCTGGATTGCCGACCGGATTGACCGGCTAAGCCTGCTTATCATTGCCTTTAGCGTCGCGACCATTGGCTACGGCTGGGTCTCTATCCAGGAAGACATACTCGCTGCCTCCGCGATACCCGCACTGCTCTGTCTGGGCGCTGGCTTGTCTTGTGGCCAGCTCGCAGCCACGGTTTTGCTGGCTACGGAATCACCAGCAGAAATCCGTGGGTCGACCTTTGGCGTGCAGGCTTTTTTCGGCGCGCTTGGCATTCTCGCCCTGTCTGCCGGTGGCGGCCGCCTGTTTGATCAGGTCGGACCGCACGCGCCATTTGTCGCGATTGCGATCGCCAATGGTGTCGTGCTCGGCTGCAGCGTTCTGGTGCGCGCAGCAGAAGGTGCAGGCTCGCGAAAAGCTCGCGCGGGTAACGTCTAATCCGAATCGCGGCGGCCAGGCCCGCGCCGTCGATTGCTGTTGGCGCTGTCATGAATCGTTGCAAATTCGCCCAGATCTGCGCGGCGGTCCTCGCCGTCGCGCCGATCAGAATACTTAACGAACTTGCAGCGGCAGTGCTCCCGGTTGCAGCCTGCCAATGGCAGCATGGGCGCCTCACTTTGCAGATAGCGGCGACCCTTTTGCGCCTCAGCGGCGGCACAGCCGTTCATCGGGACAGAAATCTCTACACCGGCGTACTTGTTGGGCGTCGGTCGAACGATGGAATGCCGTGACGTCAGATCGGCCATTGTCCTGTTGGGTGACTGAGCGGACCCACTGCGGGCAAGCCGCCGCGCCCGCAAACGATTTAGCACAATCGGTGAAGCAACGCCGATCGTCGTCCCAAGCGTTATCCAGGCAAACGTGTTCATGACCCAATCCCGTGGCACTGATGCGCCGACTTATGTGATACAGGACTGACGCTGGATGCGATGCGACACAGTTCTCACTTGCGCTGCGCACCGGGGCCATAACCAGGCGCACACCTTAGGGCTCAGCGCCGGCGACACTTAGGGAATGGTCCGGGGGGCTGCAGAAGGATATGGTGCGCAGCGACGCGAGCCATCCGACGGAAGGCTGCGCCGGGCGTGGTCCTCCTGCGTATTGGATCGCCCTGGCTAAGCGTCGTTGGCCGGCTGGCGCCGGCTCCAACGCGACCAGTCGATACGGTTTTCCGCCACGTGGAAAAGCGCCGCCAGCACGTGGCGATCATATTTAACGTCGGCTTCTTGCATCAGCGCGTCTAACGCGCCGTTCACAGTCAGCGCCTCCCGGTAAGCACGCGGGCTCACCAGGGCGACAAACGCATTGGATACGGCAAGCACCTTGCCGGGCAGGCTCATTTCGCTTCCCTGGAGCCCGCGCGGATACCCACTGCCGTCCAGCAGCTCTTGTTTTTGTGCGATGGTGCTTAGCACCGGGCCCTCAAAATCCAGGCTATGCAACAACTCCATCCCGCGCGCCACGTGCGTCTCGAGTAGCTTGCGCTCGCTTTCCTCAAGTTCGCCCGTTTTCATCAGGATGTCTCGCGGCAGCATGATCTTGCCGATGTTCGCCAAAGTTGCAGCGAAGTGGAGAGTCTGCCGGTCCGCGTCACTCATGCGCAGCTCAGCCGCAAGCTCGTCGGCGACCTCTGCCATGCGGGCTGAATGAAATGCCGAGTAGGCATCATGCAAATCAATCACCTGAGCCAGCGTTGCGACCAGGTTGTCCAGTAAACGCGCGTGGCGGACCCGCGCAAACTGAAGCTCGGTGACGTCCGTAAGTACGATCAGCATCGCGTTGGCCAGGTCCCCCAACTTGTCGACGGCTATAAAGCTCGCCTGATAGCTCCTCTCGTCACCGTTGAACTGTAGTTTTAGAGGTTGACAGTCGCTTTCTCCGGATTGCCGGCTGAGTTCCGCACCCACTTGCAGGCTGCGGCCCACCGCCGAGCCCAGGGCCGCATGCACGCGCTGACCGAGCAACTCCTGGATCTCCGCACCCGTGAGTCTTGCCACGGCCTCGTTAGTGAACACGATCTTCCACTGCGGATCGACCAACAGCGTTAACGCGTCGAGGTTGTCGGTCAACGCATGCAGCAGCATGGTCTGCCGATGCAATTTGCTGGCCTGTTCGCTCAGCTCATCGGCGCGATGGCGCGACCTGACGCTGCTGCCGTGCCGCCAAGCTGCAATGTAGAGCGCAACGACCGAGATCAACAGCAACGACAAAGAGGTGGTGAGAAAGCGCCTGCGGCTATCCGCCTCAGCCAGTGCCTGACGCGCGTCAACCTGCTGGGCAACCACCCAGTTCCGGTCGCGGAGACCACGGCTCACCTGCAGCACGGGCTCACCCGCGTAGTTATCCAGCTGCACAAAACGGCCTGGCTTTTGCAGCGCCGCTGCAGCGGCCAAACGGTCGCGATCTGCGGGCATGCGGCGGCGCATCGGGGCTGCGCCATCGCGGGTCGGTGACACATAGACCACCTCGCCATCACTAAGCGCCAGAAGTAACGACTCACTTTGTTGAGCAAACACGCCGCCCGATGCAAGCGCCGGAAACAGGCTGACGGCCGCATCCCGCAGGCCGACAACCACACCCACGGGGGTGGCGGCCTGGCTCTGCTCAGTGCCCAGAACAGCTTGCACCGGCAGCGCGTACGCATAGACCACCCTACCCTGAGAGTCGCGCTGGAACTCGCTAATCTGAGGTGTACCGTCTGCAAGAGCAGTGCGGGCTGCATCCGCAATTGGCGCGGCGAGTGCCGGCATGCCGGCCGTGGTGACCACGGGGCTGAGGTCTGTTGCGTATAGGCCGAGCCCGCCAACCACCGGCCGCGGGAGATTCGCCGGAATGGCTACCTGCGTGGCACTGACGAAGCCGGTCCTCTCGGCGGTCGCCGTCAGCAGATTTCGAAGATAGCCTAGCGAAGCCTCTGCCGTGCTATCCGCGCCAGCGCCACGCGCCGCAATCGCGCGCGACAGATAGAGCTGAACCGACGCATTAAAGGCCAGCTCCCCAAGCGAAGTCTGATCTGCGTCCAGGCGAGCCTGCAGCGCTTCAATTTTGGTATCGGCAACCAAACCGAGGCGGGCTTCCCACTGCTGCAGATCCCGCTGCCGCTCCCGGTCAACGTAGACGCTGATCAGTGATGCGCCTATGCCAATAACCAGCACCAGGACCAGCACCGCCGACACGATCGACGACGTCTTCAGGTCATCAGCGGAGGTGGAATCAGTCATTTGGGGTGTGCAACCACCATCGATTCGCATTAATCGAATACACCGGTGCGTAGTGCACGATTGATCGATGCGAGAGCACGTCCTGTACCTGATTGTCGAGAATCAGAATGTCACTGCCTTCGGCCAGTGCCAATACCGCATGCGCAACTCGCAGGTTCGTATCCTGCAGCACCACGATGCGCATCCGCTCGACGGGATAACCCAACCAGCTCAAGGAGAATAGTTTTGTTATGGCGTAGTCCTCGCAGTCTCCGCCGTTACCGAGGAACTGGCGCGGAATGGCCCAGTAGTCTTCGAGTCCATAGTTATCGAAATCGAGCACGTACTTGCGCTCGTTGGCGAAGCGATTAACCGCGTCGAGCTGACGCCGCCTGGGCAGCTGCCTTATCTCCCTGAGGTATTGGAGCCACTCTTCGAGATGGCAACGATTGAACCGCTGTTCTGTGCAGTCCCCATCACGGGTGTCATCGATCAGATGACGGGCCAGCACACTGACCCACTGCGGAAAGTCAGTGATGCTCAGCTGCGGTTGCTGGCGATAACCGAACAGGTCCGCCGGAAAACCGAAGCAGGCCGGAGCTAGAATGAGTAGGCAAACCGCCGACAAGCCCCGGTAATAAGACATAATATCCCGACGATGGCCGCAGGCATCTTGAGAGGGCAATGGTGTTCGCCTATGATCAGCCGGGAAAAATTTAAAATAAAACAAACAAATGTGGGAAATCAATAAGTCTGTACTTAGCTTGGCGGCAGCCGTTTGTTTCGGCCTGGCGTGTCAGCCAACCGCGCTCGCCGCATCACACGACGGCGACGTGCAGGCGGAGTTTGACGCCGCGATGGCGGCCATGAACGAGCAGCGCCTCAATACCGCGCGGCGCCTGCTGAATGCGCTGCTGGCAGACAATCCCACGCTGCACCGAGCCCGCTTGGAGCTGGCTCGCGCCAACTACCTGAGCAGCGACTTCGCAGCCGCCAGGCGCGAGGCCGAACGTGTTCTCGAAGATCCAGATGTGCCGCCGGGCGTGCGCACCAATGTGCTGGCTTTTCTCGCCCAGATTCGTGAGGACGAGCGCGACTTCGCCAAGCGCCATCGGTTCCAGCCGACCGTCTACTTCGGCGGCATGTATGACTCCAACGTCAATTTCGGCGTGGATCGCGACATCGTCAATATCGGCGGGACGCAATTTCTTGTCGCCCCCGGAAGTCAGGAAGACAGCGACTTCGCCAGCGTCATCGATGTCGGGTTAGCGCATACCTACAATCCCGGCACGCGCTTCGATGCAGGCGAGGACACCGGATTTTTTGTCTGGCAGAGCCAGGTCAGCGGCTACTACCGTGGATACCTTGACCTCGATGACTTCAATCTGGGCGTGCTGACGCTGCGAACCGGTCCGGCATGGTTTGTCCCGGGAAGATGGCAGGCAGGGATCGGCCTGCAGGGCGACAAACTCTGGCTGGGTGATTCGGGGCTTGGCTTCTTCACTTCAATTAACCCAAACGTTACCTGGCAATTCGACGACGAGTGGGAACTGACGCTCGAGGGTATCTTCAGCTATCGCGATTATGACCGTGCTCAGGATACAGGCCGGGAAGGCTGGTACCGGTCGGGCAATGTCAGGGTTGGCAAGTACTTCAATAACGGCCAGTGGGGCGTGCAGGGCGGCATTGGTTATTTCGATTTTGACGCCGACGACGCGCGGTTCGGCAATAACGGCGTTGATATTTTTGTTGGCGTAGTTGCCGAGGCCTGGACGAACGGGTCGGTCTACGCGCGCGCCGGCTATCGGCTGTATGACTTCGACGGCCCGGAACCGGTCATCGGGGTGCCACGGGACGATGACGAGTACCGTTTCATCGCCGGTTTTCAACACCGATTCAGCGGCGGCTGGCTGCGCAACTGGGCGCTCCAGGGCGAGGGCATCTATACCGACAACAGTTCCAACAGCGATCTTTTCGACTATGACCGCTACCAGCTCAGCCTCGGGCTTGCGCGGAGCTTCTAGTAATTCCCACACCGACCGACTGAGATTCGCATTCGCAGCGGAGCGGATTATGTCCAGTTAATCCGCATTCTTCGCCCATTATCGGGATCAAAAAAAGGTTCTTTCTTCAGTAGATTGCGAACTACTTGTCGAACTTTGTTAAAGATCGTCCAGCGCCGTGCACGCGCTCGCTACACTGCCCCGCAAACAACAAACCCCACGCTGGCACCGGCAAGTGGGACATAATAAGAAGAATGTATATGCGCGCACTACTGCTTGGCGTCGCCTCGGCGCTGCTGCTTTCGCTGACTTCAGCAGCGACCGCGGCCGACCTCGCTCTTAATCTCGACGACTGCCAGGAGATCCTGGAGCGCTGGGCAACGGACCCGGATTCGGTCCCACAGGCTCTGGTCGATGGCTGCCAGGAACAGCTTGCGGCCGCCGCCGCCCGCGAGATGGCCCCTGCCGCTGGCCCTGCCTCTGCCGCCGGCACTGATCCATGCGTCGGCAGTGGCGCGGGCAGCTCGGTGCTTTGCTGGGGCCCCTGGGCCGGCCTTGCACCCGCCGCCGCGGGCAATGCGCCCGCCGACCCGGCTTTGGGCGTGGTCGAATACGACCCGCGACCAGAGTTAGCCGATCAGTTCGCTCCGCAGGTCAACACAAATAATGGGGGGCCAACCGACCCGCCGCTCCCATTACCCGTAGCCGGATGCCAGCCTGGCCTCCCCTGCGGGTTCGCCACGGTCGTCGACGGCATTACCAGTACCGCACCATCCACGGACACCACATTCGCCGCCTTTGATTTAGCGGCAGACGGCAGTCAGTTCACCGTCGCACCAGGCGCAGCCGGGGAAATAGCTTCCGTCGGCGGCATGGCAGTGACGTTCACCAATCGACCAGACCAGTTCGACAACATGCGCTCGCAGGGCGTTGCAGGGGGTCAGGCTTCGCGCCTAGTAGCTCGAGTGATCCGAGACCAGGGCGGCAATATCACCCGTGCCGCCGACGTTTGGGCCAACGCATCGACGACGGGTGGACCGGCAAACTCGGGCTTCTTTGCCTGGGGTAATGCGATGAGCCAGGCTGACCTCGACCAGCTGAACGGTGCAGGGGTCACGCGGCGGCTCACTTACAGCGGCGTGATGTCTGTAGACAATGCGACTCAGGCCCTGGTCAGCATCGATTTCGGTGCTCAACCGACCTGGAGTGGCAACTGGACCAACCCGGGCTACGCTTTTTCTGCCGGCGGCCCCGTACAGGGTGCAGACTTCGTGTCCGCTGCGGACCAGTTTAGTCAGAATGTCGAGGGCGGTTTCGTGCAGGGTGCCCTGCTCGGCTCGCCGGGCTCGTCGGCGATTGCTCACATTGTGGATGTAGATCTCCAGGGTGTTGGCAACATTAAGGACGTCGGCCTTTTGGATGAGGTAATCCCCTAGAGAAGAGTAGAGGTACCGGACACGAATCTAAAGACTTCCCGATGACGCAAACAGGGTGCAGCGATTAGTCGCCGCAAAAACACTGAATGGGAAGACACAAATGATACGCAATCTCGTAAGCGCCACATTGCTGGCGGCTCTGCTGATGACAGGCTGGTCAGCTCAGGCGGCCACAGTCAATCTGCTGCCCTCGGCGGTGGTCGGCGGCTCGTTCTCTTTGGACCTGGAACTACTCGCAGGTGATGCCCCGGGCGCCAGTCCAGGCACCTTCAGCGGCCAGGTACTGATCACCTTCGACAGCGACTTGGCGCAGTTTACTGACTACACTCCGAACGGCTCTTCCGGCGTGTTCTTGGGCCCTGTACTCGGAGGGGACAGTTCCGTCACCACGGTACTGTTAGGGTTCAACGACTTCACGAGTGCGTCCCCAGTGAACGAAGGCGTCATCGGGTCATTCAACTTCACCACGGATGCACCGATCGACACGGTCATCAACTTCGCGCTGGAAGACGGCTTCATCCTGGGTAGCTTTGTCAACGAGGATCCGTCGGATGCGCCGTTCTTCCCCAACTTCAACGGCACATCTGTTCAGGTCGTTCCGTTACCCGCCGCTGCGTGGCTCCTGGCGGGCGGTCTGGGCTGGCTCGGCGTCTTCGCGCGCCGCCGCTCGACTTAGGGAAGCAGCGCCGTGAGGGCCAGGGACGGCCAAACCGCTGCAGGCTTTGTTACCAAAGCTTTGTGGTGGCTGATGGCGTGGGCAATCGTCTGGCTACCTGCGTCCGGCCGCGCGGAGCCGCAGGCTTCGCCGGCAAGCTACACGCGCGCGCCAGATCCGCTACAGCCAGCCATGGGGGACCCTGACTGGCACATCGCAGCGGGTGACCACTCCATTTCATCCGCCAATACGGAAACGAACCGGGTCGCAAGCCGCCAACGCGAGGCGCTAGGCGCGGCGATTGATCGCTATACGAAGATCGCTAACGCTCCGGCCTGGCCAGAGGTTGGCGAGGGGGCTGATCTACTGATCGGGATGCGCGACGCCCGCGTTCCCGCATTGCGCGATCGGCTGCGCATGACCGGTGATTTCAGCGCCGAGGTTCAGGCGGATCCGCAATTTTTCGACACGGGACTGCGCGCAGCGGTCGTCAACTATCAGCAGCGCATGGGACTGTCAGATACGGGCGTCGTGAATGCCAAAACGCGCGAGCAGCTAAACCAGTCCGCAGAGTCCAGGCTGCGGCAGCTACGCGCGGCGGCCAAGCGCTGGGAATGGCTGCCGGGTGAGCTGGAAGACGAGCACGTCTGGGTAAACATTCCCGCGGCAACAGTGTCGCTGGTGCGCAGCGGCCGGGTCGTTGAATCCATGCGCGCAGTTGTTGGCCACCCGAACCGCCCAACGCCCAGCCTGCGCAGCCAGATCACGCAGATTGCGCTCAATCCTTCATGGTTCGTGCCACGATCTATTGCCAGGCGTGACCTGCTTCCAAAGCAGCATAGCGACCCCAGCTACCTGGAGGCGCGCAACTTTCTTGTTTACGACAGCTGGGAACCAGGTGCGGCGCCCATTCCGGTGCAATCGATCGACTGGGAAGCAGCTCTTGCCAGTCGCCGCCTGCCCTATCGCTTTGTGCAGCAGCCAGGACCCGGCAATAGTCTCGGCCGAATCAAGCTGGTAATGGACAACGCGCACTCTGTGTACCTGCACGACACCAACGCGCACTATCTCTTTGATCTGTCTGTCCGCGCTTTCAGCTCCGGCTGTGTGCGGCTTGAGAATGCGCGTGGTCTTGCGGAAGGTTTGGTCGCGGACAGCGACAAACTAGAAGCCAAACTGGAACTGGGGCTGGCAGGCAACCGGACCCGGTATTTGAAGCTGCCGCAACCTATACCCGTCTATCTGGTGTATCTGACGGCCTGGGTAGATGAGCAAGATCGCGTAAACTTTCGCCGCGACATCTACGCGCGAGACGAACGCCTGATCGAGGCGATGGATGCGCGGTCAGGCTCCACAACGGTAGCGCAACGACCGGCCGAGACGCTGTCGCTCTAAGCGCTCTCGAGCAGGAGATGCCGCATCGCGGCCGGCGCGCTCTGCGCCATCAGTCTTCGCCTAGCGGCTCAAACCGAAAGCGCGTTCCGGCCAGTGAAGCCTCCACCATCAAACCGAACTGCGTTTGCGCAAATACCGCGACGTCACTAACCCAGGCCGGCGTTATTGACGTGCCCCAGGCGCCAGCCGCCAAACCCGCTGCGCCGTTAAACTCGGTGCGGCCGGCCCTAAATTCTTCCGCGGCAGCGGCAGTGCGAAAGAAAATGATCTGGCTCTGATTCTGATAGCCGAATTGCGGGCCCACGCTCAAGCGAAACTGCCGGACAACACCGGCAAGCGTGTCGCCCTCGACCAGCAAGCCTTTACCGCTTGCGCCACCCAGTATGAAGCCACCCCGCGTGATGCCGGGAAACACTGCAAAGGCTGCTGCCTCCTGAAAGTACGGCTGCAGCGCTTCGCGCTCCTGAAACTCCGAGACGGCGGCCGCGGATCGTTGCTCAAGTGGACTGTCAGAATCCGGTTGCCATTCCGCACCGGCGCGCAAAGGCAGCGTAAGAAGCAGGAACAGCAGACCGGCTACTAGCGCAGGCATTCGATACTTATCCCCAGGTAGTCGGAACCGCCAGACACATCACCAAATATGGATGCTGTTCGCCAGATACCCGAGCGGTGCAGAGCTGCCAGACCAACAAAGCAGTTACGGGTCAGATCCGACTCAAAAAAGTTGTCGATTGGAACGTCTAACTGCCACTCCAGATAGGTCTGCAGATTATTCGTGTTCTCGCTACGTACCTCTTGCTCAAGGCGCTCGAGCTGCGGTACCGATTCTGCGTAGCTGGCACCGAAACCGAATCCCCAGCGAAACGCCAGCCGATCTGACCAGGGGAAATAGCCCTTGCCCATCAGCATCATGTAGGCAGCATAGCTCCACACGTCATTATTCGTGGGCTCCTGATCAAAGTGCCGATTTACGGAGAAGCGGCCATACAGATCGGCACGCCTGCCGGACTTAATTAGCCGGCCAACGGTCGCATTCACAAGCGTGGCATTGCCGTCATCGCTACTTGACCAGAAGCCCCCAAGCAGTCCGGGCACGATGTTATCGTCAGCGCCATAGCCGTAAAACAACCGGTATGACCAAAGGCCGGGAGACTCGCCCGGTCCGTCAGCCCGGCGCCGCGCCGGGTCAAACCGGTAGGCAGCCCCGACAAACGCGGTCGCTTCCAAACGGTCTGCAACAATTGGACTGTCATCAATTTCCTCTGCATATAGCCCGAGGCCAAAGTTTGCGTAGCCCACTACCCGCGGTGAGAGGTCATAGGTAAGGTTGATACCAACGTCCGCATTGATGGCGGACCCTGTGTAGTACGCCGGCCGGTCTGCCGCGGCTTCCCCGCTGCTCACTCCGTAGTAGTAATTCGCCAGTTCACTGGACTGCCAACTCAGACTGACGAAAGGTGACAAAGTCCAGGGCCCGGCCGCCCAAGGGTGGCGATAGGTGAGCTCAGCTTCCTGGCCGTTGTGGCGACCCGCGGTATCGGTGAGCAAGACCGCGCGCAACTCGCCTAAGGAACTGGTGTAAGACAGTGAAACCCCCGCATCGAGCGTTTGCTCTCGCTCGACCAGGCCGGACTGCACTTCTTCCGCCGTGAGCGTGAGACGCTCGAACCGATAGCGGGCGACCAGATCGATCTCCCAAGGCCCTGAATCCCAAGCGTGGACACCCCACTCGGTGCCGTTTGCGAACAGGCGGCGGCCGTCGTAAAGCAGCAGCGGCAACAAGTCCACAAACCCATCGCTAAGATCGTAAATCGATGAGCCCGAACGCAGGCTGCCGCCAAGCGCCAGACTGCCGTCGCGACGCTCCGCGTCCGGTACCTGCAACACTTCCTGGGCGCCAACCGAAGTACAAACCAGGCTGACGGCGATCACCAGTGGCGCCGCGAGACCGCGCATGCGAGCCATGCCGCTAGCGCTTGAAGATCAGGTCCGCGCGCCGCGCCCGGTGGGCACCTTGAAGCTCGACGGTTCCCAGGCGTAGTCGGGATTTTCCGGTGGCACATCCAGCGCATAGGCTTTCCAGGTTTCTACCCGGGAATTATCGAGTTCCCAGTGATCCGGCAGTGTCAGGAATTCCGGGGCATGTTTCTCGATATAGGCCAGCACCTTGGGGGGAACATCATCAAAGCCACCCAAACCCTTGTGGCTGAACATACGTCCAAACAGGCTGCCGTTCGCGTACGGAGTGCCACCCATTTCCATGAACGGCCAGAACTGGGATATGCGCGAGAAGCCGGCGTTGAAACGCACAGAGGGTAAGTCACGATCCTCCAGCGCCTGTCTTGAAACCACGAAGGTGAAGTGCTCTGACGGTGTAATACGGGGGCCAGTCGAAGACCTTGGCCAACCTTCCGGCGTTACCGGGTTGGTGTACTCGTGGGTGTAGTCCCACGACAACATAAGGTCGTCGCCATACTGTTCAAACGGCAGCAGGAACGGATAGCGGCCGTTCTTGTCTGGCAACACGGTGCCCTCATTCATCAGCGTGGGGGAATCCCCCTCGGCACCAAAAAAGAATTGGGGGATCTCCTGGCCAATCTTGCCAACGAGCACGTCGTTGTAGAAGTGAAAAACCTCAACCTCACGTTCGATAAACGGGTTGTACCAGGTCTCGAGCACCTCGCCCGTTTCCAGATCTGTGAAGTAGCCGGTTTCGCGAGACTTGATCCAAAGATTGTTGTCGTCATCCCACTTGCAAAGCAGCACGCCCGTGCCGGTATAGCCGAACACCGGCACCATGCGCCGATCGCCAATACGGGCATACATCAGGCCGTGAAAGCCGCCAATGACCGGCTTGTCGAACGACGCCCAAATCTTGCCGAACGCGTAGAGATTGTCGATAGGGTCGGAAAAATCCAGCCCGCCCGACGCGTGACCACCTGCCAGCAGCGGCCCGCCCGCCAACGCACCTCCAGCACCCGCCCCCAGCATCAGGCCGTGTTTGATGGCATCCCGTCGGGACAGCTTGCCCGCGGCGCCTAAGTTGGCAACTAAACTTGAGAACATTTACCCCTCCTACCTCTGAATGAACCCCTACACACGCAACGAACCTGACCGCTAGGGCACAACCTCGAGCAGCTCGACTTCGAAGGTTAAGGTGGCTCCAGGGGGAATCACACCGCCGGCACCGCGGCTGCCGTACGCAATGTCAGCAGGACACGTGAGCTTGGCCTTTCCACCTGTCCTTAACATGGGAATGCCTTCCTGCCAGCAGCGAATCACCCGGCCCAGTGAGATCACCAGCGGCTGACCGCGATCAACGGAACTATCGAACACGGTGCCATCGGGCAGAGTGCCATGATAGTGGGCCCGAACCGTATCGTTGACGGTCGGGCTCTCACCGGTCCCGGCAACGAGTTCCCGGAACACCAGACCGCTCCCGGTCGTTACCGCACCTTCCTCAGCAGCCATTGCAGCCAGGTAGTCATCAGCAACACTGGTATTCGCTGCCAATGTTGCTAAGCCGATAACTAGCGGTAAGAAAAGTTTGTGCATCACACGCTCCTTGTAGTCATTTGCACTGCGCAATCATCCGCGCCCACTACCACCCTATTCAGGCGATATATCCTCGTAAAACTCATGGGTATGCGCGGGCAACAGATGCGGGTAAAGAGACTTATTGCGATTCGCATCGAGGCCACGCGAAAACCGCACCCGATCTTCCGCGTCGTCCCACTCCTCGACAATAACGAACTGGACACCTTCCGGCCCATGCTGCTCACGCTTGCTGGCATCGGCAAGCTGCTCCTCAGTCAGATAGCCCTTAACTATCTCCAGCATAGTGCCAGGCTTGGCGCGGAGTAGCCGCCGGCTCCGGAAACCCTTGGCTGCACGCAATTCCGGCTCCATAGCCTGATAAAAAGCTGAGACCTCCTGCTCAGAACCAGGCTTGGCAAACATTGTTGCCACGTAGGTGACCATGTCTCGCTCCTTTACTCCATTCGGCGAGCCGCCCAGCGCGGCCGTGTTGGGCTGCCACCCTACCCTGCGGCGCCAGCCACGCCAAGTGGACCCGCCGCTAAAGTCGGCGGCTTTGGCGCCGATATAACGGGAGCCAAGCGCCGCTTTGGCCGGACACTGTCTGTACTAGGAAAAAATCGCAGGTAAAACAATGTCTACAGCAGAAGAACTCAACTCAGCCGCCTTCCGTTTCGTGCAAGGGCTAGCTGCCGACCTCAACAAGGAAGACCTCGACCTGCCCGGTTTTCCGGATACGGTCGTCATGCTTCACCAGGATCTCAGCGACGAGAGCAAGGCGGTCTCAGACATTGTGGAACGCATCAAGACTGAGCCGGCCCTGTCAGCGCGACTGATTCAGATCGCCAACTCGGCGGCGTTCAACACCAGCGGCCGCGAGGTCAGCGAACCGCGCGCAGCGATCACGCAGCTAGGCTTCAATGTGGTCCGCAGTACGGCAACGACCTACGCCATGCGCCAGATGGAACAGCAGGAGTGGCTTGAGCCGCTGCGTCCAGAGTTGGCGAAGATCTGGCGGCGCTCCAACGGCGTGGCGGCTACCTGCCATGTGCTGGGCGCAAGCATCTCCGGCCTGCGCCCGGATGAAGCCATGGCCACCGGTCTGTTTCATCAACTTGGCAATCTTTACCTCCTGACCAAGGCCCATCAGGAGGGCCTGTCAGTAGCCGAAAATGATGGGTGGGAAGAGATCACCGCCCAGTGGCACCCCACTATTGCCCGAGCCTTCATGGAGAGCTGGGGCATGCCAGCGCACTTGGGTGAGGCGGTGGAAAATCAGGATTGCGCAGCCGGAGACGACACCGCTGACCACACATTGCTGAGTCGGCTGCTATCGGCGGCCAAACTCCTTGACAGTTTGCAGGAGACTGCGTCGGACGCGGCCGCAACGATCGAGGAGAAGCTGTCTGCCGTAAAACTCTCTGGAAACGGCTTCATGGATCTCGTGCAGCAGAAGCAGGATCAAATCGCGGCGGTTCGGCAGGCCATATCCAGCGCCTGATCGCTAGTCGACACGGGGTGTGCCGGTACTGTGGACGCTCCAGTGGCCGCAGGCTGCGGCCTAAGACATGCGCCAGTCAGGCTGAGGCAATGGGCGGACGCCTGCCGGCTCTTGCCGCTGGCTCGCCGCCGGGCCCGTAGTCTGACTCGCCGGACTCACCGCGCAGGAGCTGCAGCGTTGAGGCCACGCGGCGCTGCTGGCGCCTGATCATGCGGCCATTGGCCTCATTTTGTTCGCGGCTTTGCCGGGTCAGATCCAACACGCGCTCCCACCGGCTGGCAACTTCTGGCACGGTTGCCAGCTGTTCCATCGAGTGCAAATCTGGCGCCAATTCCCGGCGCCGCTGCTCCAGGTGATCCACGGCTGCCAGCCCGTCGGTTTTCCTGCGCGTGGCCAGCTCAAGCGCCACGGTATCGCGGCTCATCAGCGCTTCGCGCTCCTGGTCCAGTGTTTCCATGACCTCATCCAGCGCCCGAACCTCCTGGTCCAGGAGCCGCCGCATCTCGTCACTGTGTTCGTGGTCCGACATTAACTAAGCAGGCTCTGATCGAGCTGGGTCAGGCGCTGCGCGACCCGCTCAGCATCGACCTCGTAGGTGCCGGCGCTAAGCCGCTCGCGAACCGCATCCACCCGTTCCTGGTTTACCTCGGGCACGGACTTCAGGTCAGCTTCGATACGCTTCAGATTAGTCGCAGTCACGGACAAATCCACCGCATCCGCAGACTGAGCCACCGGCGGCTGCGACGGCGTCTTGCTGGCCGCGTTGGTCGAATCGCCTTTATCCACCGCGCGGTTGCGTCCCGCGTTTATGTCAAGGCCGGATCCACCGAAACCGTTGATTCTGTCTGCCATTACTGCTCTCTCCCGCGCACAGGTATAGCCTGTCGTCCCGTTATCGGCACCCCGGCAAGGAACTTTAGGCCTGAAAACGGATTATTGTTCACTGCAGCAGCACCTCGACCGATTGCGCCGAGCGCACAATGGCCTGAATCAGGCGCCCCGAGTTGAGATTCTCGACCTTTATAACCTCACCCCGGGTACCGTCCGCCTGGGCAATGCCAGCCATACGCACTGACACGCCGCCGCTTTGCGCTGTCAGGGTGACGCGTTGGCCCCGCTTAACGAGCGCGGGAATCTCAAGGTTGCCGGGCGTGAGTGCCTCACCGGCATCAACACCGCGCCGCAAGCGATTGCCAATCGCCTGGTCGGATGCGGTCAGATAACCGTAATCCAGCACGCCAACGTCCCGTTGCGCCAAGGAAATGTCACCGGCCGTCAACAAACTGTCGCGGGCCAGACTGCGCTCCGCCACCACCACCGTCCGGAACAGCGCGAGCCGCACGGGCACATGAATCTTCCATGGCGACGCGCCGACGCAACGAACCTGAGCGGTTACGCGGGCTGATTGCTTGCGACTGTAAGGCACATCGGCGACCAGGGGTTGCTCGCAGCGCTTGAGCCGCACGCGCGGATCCAAAGGCTGCGCAACGGTTTCCACCCGATCCGCTCCGTTGGAGGTCTGCAGTCTGACGGCTTCAGCAGCCGCGGCAAGAATGCTCTCGTGCGACTGCCATTGGGCCTCAGCCTGGGCCGCGTCCGTCAACAGCACGCTGGCTACAACGGCGCCGATCAGCCAGCAATACATCTCGCGTAACTCGTTCATGGCCGTATATGAAGCAAGACCCATGCCAACCGGGCCCGTCCCGGGCAGCCGAGCAGGCCGGCATATTTAATGTGCAAAAGAAAAAACACGCCGGGCTGTGCCCGCTGGCGTGGAGCGGCAAGGCTGGACCGGCAACGCTTCGCCTGTGCGGCAAATGTTTGCCGCATAGTCCGCGCGACGGGCGAATTCGGAGTTTAACGACCGCGGTCTGGCGCGCCGGCATCTTGTTTGGCACGCGTCTTGCAGTGACTAACGCAAACATCGCTGGACCGATTCCATGCCTCTTGACCTGAACAGCCAGTTTGCACTCCACGGCCGCGCCCTGAGCGTCGCGAGTCAGCGGCTCAATTTGCTGGCGGACAACCTCGCCAATGCAGATACGCCGCATTACAAAGCGCGCGATATTGATTTTAAAGCCGCGATGGCCTCAGCAACCAAAGATCAGGTCAGGCTGAAGACAACGGCCGCCGGGCACATGGCCGACGATGGCCCGGGCAGCCCGGCCAAGGTCATGTATCGCATTCCGGATCAGCCGTCGCAGGACGGCAATACGGTGAACAGCCAGAAAGAAAGCGCGGCAGTAGCAGAAACGGCTGTGCGCTATCAGACGGCGCTGACATTCCTCAATAGCCGCATTCGTGGATTGCGGCTCGCGATCACGGGAAGCCGCTAATCATGGGTCTCTTCAAAGTTTTTGACATCGCCGGCTCGGCCATGGGCGCTCAGTCCGTCCGGCTGAATACAACTGCGAGTAACATCGCAAATGCCAACAGCATCGCCGGAAGTCCCGATGAGGCCTACCGCGCGCGGCAGCCGCTATTTCAAACCGTGCTCGACGAACAAAGCGGTAATGGCGCGAGCGCCGGCGTACGCATTGCAGGCGTAGTTGAGAGCCAGGCAGATCCGGCCAAGATTCATCAGCCGGGCCACCCGCAAGCAGACGCCGACGGCTATATCTACATGTCTAACGTCAACGCAGTTGACGAGATGGTCAACATGATTTCGGCGTCACGCTCCTATCAAAACAGCGTGGAAGTCCTGAACACATCGAAAGAACTACTGCTGCGCACGCTGACGCTGGGTCAGTAATTGCGCCAGGAGAGAAACTCACATGATTAACATTCCCGGAAGCGGTCTCGAACTGGAGAGCCTGCGCGTACCCCAACCCACTCAGGAGCAAAGCACTGAGCTGGGGCAGGAAGATTTTCTTGCCCTCATGGTAGAGCAGTTCAGTAACCAGGATCCGTTCCAGCCACTGGAGAACGGTGAATTCATTAGCCAGATGGCGCAGTTCAGCCAGGTTTCGGGCATAGCTGAGATGAGCGAGTCCTTGCAGCAGCTGTCCGACTCACTGGCCGCCAATCAAGCTCTGCAGGCCGCCACGATTGTAGGCCGGTCCGTGCTGGCGGAAGGAGAACTGGCAACGCTTGGGGAAGACGCCAGCCTGAGGGGTGGCATTGATGTTCCGTTCGCAACCAACAATGCGTCAGTCCGCATCTACGACCGGACCGGCGCGCAGGTGCAGCAGATCTCGCTCGGGTCGCGCGGACCCGGCATCAGCAATTTTGAATGGGATGGCACGCTGCCGAATGGCGAGCTGGCCGAACCGGGCACTTACCGTATAGCCGCTGTGATCCAGAACGGCAGTGACGAAGAAGCTGTCGGCACGCTGGTAGCAACCCCGGTTGAAAGCGTCGCGCTGACCGGCGGTGGCCGCAGCGCGCAAATTACCACTGCGGGAGGCCAGGAGCTAAGCCTCTCGCAGATCAAGGCGATCATGTAAAGCGATCGTTTCCGACGCTAACAGAATTAGAGAACGAGCAAAGGGATTTCTCGAGGAGCAAAGCAATGTCGTTTCAAGTAGCACTTAGCGGACTCAACGCCGCATCGACAGACCTGCAGGTTACGTCGAACAACATCGCCAATGCCAACACGGCTGGCTTTAAGTCGTCGCGTGCAGAGTTTGCAGATGTATTTTCCGGTGAAGCCACCGGCATCGGCGCGGGCGTTCGACTCACCGATGTGCGCCAGGAGTTTACTCAGGGCAACGTTGAGATTACCGAGCGGCAGCTTGATCTGGCGATTAGCGGCAACGGATTCTTTATCGTCAACGACGGCGGCGGCCTGCTCTACTCCAGGGTTGGCGCCTTCGGGTTAGATCAAACTGGATTTGTCGAAAATGCTGAGGGCGAACGACTGCAGGTTTATCCGGCCCAGGCCGCCGGGGGCTTCAACACCGGTACATTGACCGATCTACAGATCACCACTGAGACCAGCCCACCGAACCCCAGCACAGCGGTGGACATGAACATCAATTTGCCGGCCGACGCAGTCGCGCCTGCCGTGGCACCGTTCGACTTCAACGATCCGCAGACTTACAACCACAGTACGTCGACGGTCGTCTACGACTCACTAGGCGTGGCTCATACGGCAACCTATTACTTTGTGGAAACTGGCGGCGCGTGGGAAGTGAACCAAACCATCGACGGCACGCTGGTCGGCACTCCGCAGCCGTTCACCTTCGACTCGGCTGGACAGATTGCAACACCGGCCAACGGCCAGCTTAGCTTCCCAGGATTTGACCCGGGTAATGGCGCAGCGCCTGTCGCACTGAATCTGGACCTGTCCGCAACCACCCAGTTCGGGTCCAACTTCGTGGTCAATACGATCAATCCGGATGGCCGCGCGGCCGGCCGGCTGAGAGCGATTGAGATTGATCAGACAGGCATCATTTTCGCCCGGTTCTCAAACGGCGAATCGCTCCCGCTGGGCAAGATTGCTTTGGCAAACTTCTCAAATCCTGAGGGCCTGGCGAAGGTATCCGATACCTCGTTCCAGGAAACTTTCACCTCTGGTGTCGCCCAGCGTGGTGAAGCAACCGAGTCGAACTTTGGGTTGATTCAATCCGGCGCGCTCGAGGCCTCAAACGTCGATCTCACGGAACAACTGGTCAACATGATTACCTCGCAGCGGCTCTTCCAGGCCAACGCGCAGGTCATCTCGACCATGGACACCGTGACGCAAACCATCATCAACATCCGCTAGCGCTAGGTTGGAAAGCCCGACATGGACCGCCTGATTTACGTTGCCATGACCGGCGCCCGCGAGAACCTGCGGGCGCAGGCCTCGGTTACGCACAACATCGCTAATCTGTCTACGACGGGTTACAAGGCGGTGCAGCGCTCATTGCAGAGCGCGCCAATTGAGGGGCCGGGTTTCGCAACGCGAATCAACGCGCTGGGCAAGGGCGAGACCTTTGATGCGCGGCCCGGCACGCTGATCCAGACCGGTCGCGGTCTGGACATCGCGGTGCGCGGAGAAGGCTGGCTGGCGGTGCAGGGCCCGGATGGCAATGAAGCCTACACGCGGGCCGGCGAAATGCGGGTCAACCCCCAGGGCATGCTGGAAACCGCCGCCGGGCTAATGGTGCTGGGCAATGGCGGTCCGGTGTCGCTACCACCTTACGACAAGCTGGAGATTGCTGGCGACGGACAAATCTCCGTAGTGCCCAAAGGTCAGAACGCCAGCACGATCGCCCAGGTGGATCGACTGAAGCTGGTCAATCCGGATCCTGCGCAGATGGTTCAGGTGGGACCCGGCATCTACCGACTAAACGATGAATCTCAGGCGAGCGCAGACCCCAGTGTCACGATTGCCAGCGGTGCCCTGGAAGCTTCTAACGTCAACGCCGCGCAGGCGTTGGTGGAAATGATCGAGCTGGCACGCAGCTACGAGATGCAGGTTAAAGCGATGAGCACGGCCGAAGAAACCGACCAAAGCGCGGCCCGGCTTATGCGCTTGGGCGGCTAACAACTCACAGAGTTGAGTTACTGACAGGAAGCAAATCATGCAAGCACTTTGGATTGCCAAGACCGGACTGGATGCTCAGCAGACCAAGATGTCGGTCATTTCGAACAACCTGGCCAACGTCAATACGAATGGGTTTAAGCGCGACCGGGCAGTATTTGAAGACCTGCTGTACCAGAACGTTCAGCAGGCTGGAGCCGCTACGTCTCAAGACACCGAGAGCCCGGTGGGCCTCAATACGGGCACGGGTGTGCGTGTCGTCGCTACTGAGAAGAATTTCCAGCAGGGCGGCAGTGTCGACACCGGCAACCCGCTGGATATCCTGATTGAGGGGCGCGGCTTTTTTCAGATCCTGTTACCCGATGGCGATGTTGCCTACACGCGAGATGGCGCTTTCAAACTGGATGCAGAAGGCCGCGTCGTTAATGCGAATGGTTACGAGCTGCAGCCCTCCATCACGGTTCCAGATGGCGTCGAAACGTTGAGCATCTCAGCAGACGGCATCATCGAAGCAAAACTGCCCGGCCAGACCGACCCGGTTCAGCTGGGACAGCTGCAGACCACGGACTTCATCAATCCTGCCGGACTGCAGGCGCTGGGCCAGAACCTCTACGTTGAAACCGCCGCCAGCGGCACACCGCAGTCCGGCACTCCCGGCATCGATGGCCTTGGCAATCTCGTCCAGGGTGCACTGGAGAGTTCTAACGTGAATGTGGTTGAGGAGCTGGTCGAGATGATTGGCACACAACGGGCCTATGAGATGAATTCAAAAGCAATTTCCGTTGGCGACCAGATGCTCCAGTACTTGAACAACAACCTCTAGTCGAACGCTGAAGAGACAAAACGTCATGAAACGCTGTCTTCCCACCCTGCTGATCGTTGCCGCACTGGCGAGCGGTTGCACCACAATCGTGGGCGTGCAGCCGGGCCAGTACCCGCCTGCGATGCCACCTCAGGCTTATCCGGCGCCGCCTGCAGACGGCACCATTTTTCAAAACGCAACGGCCATTACGCTGTTCGAAGACGTCAAAGCTCGCCGGATTGGCGACACAATCACCATCGTGCTCGACGAAAGCACGCAGGCCTCAAAGAGCGCCAGCACGGACGCCACCAAAACCAGCGAATTCGACTCCGGCAATCCTACAATCGCCGGCCGCGCGGTCACGTCCAGCGGCACCGAAGTTTTCCGCAACCTGTGGGAAACGGAGCAAACGTTTGCCGGCGACGGTTCCAGCAGTCAGAGCAACAGCCTTGACGGCCGCATCACCGTAACCGTCGCTGAGGTTATGCCTAACGGCAACCTCTTCGTGCGTGGCGAGAAATGGCTGACGCTTAATCAGGGTGAAGAGTTCGTGCAGATCAGCGGAATTGTCAGGCCAACCGATGTGAGCTCCGCCAACGAGGTCCCCTCGTTCAAGGTCGCCGATGCGCGCATTACCTACAGCGGCAACGGCACCGTGGCCAACGCCAGTAAGCCGGGCTTGCTCTCGCGCTTCTTTATGAAGGTATGGCCGCTGTGAGAAAGCACAATACTATGTACACCTCCGGGGACACCCCCATGCGCAATCCTACTTTTGCCTCTGCCAGCAGGCAGCTCATATACCTGCTGATGTCCTTTGCCCTGTTGTTGCTGCTGACGCCTGAGACGCGCGCCGAGCGCATTAAGGATCTGGCCAGCGTTGCCGGCGTCCGCACCAACCAGCTGGTTGGCTATGGATTGGTCGTCGGCCTGGATGGCACGGGTGACCGGACCACGCAGGCGCCGTTTACCACTCAAAGCCTGACCAGCCTGCTCGATCGCCTGGGTGTGACGTTGCCACCGGGCACGAACCTGCAGCTCAGCAACATCGCCGCTGTTGCGGTGAGCGCGGAGCTACCACCGTTCGCCAAGCCGGGGCAGACGATTGACATTACGGTCTCATCCATCGCCAACGCGGCCAGCCTGCGCGGTGGAACGCTGCTGGCCGTGCCACTCAAGGGCCTGGATGGAAACGTGTATGCCATCGGCCAGGGCAATCTCGTAGTTGGCGGCCTGGGCATCACCGGAGATGACGGTTCGCGGGTCACGGTTAATGTGCCCAGCGTCGGCCGGATTCCCAACGGCGCCACGGTCGAACGCGAGGTGCCCAACAGTTTCGCGCGCAGCGACGGTCTACAGCTCAATTTACACAGGCCGGACTTCACTACCAGCACGCGGATGGCTGAGGCCATTAATTCGCTGCTCGGTGCAGGTACCGCCGTGCCCATCGATGCAATGTCTATTCAGGTGGCTGCGCCACAATCAGCTGCGGAACGCATCTCTTTCTTATCGGTTGTTGAAAATCTGGAGTTTCAGCCGGGAGATGCGCCGGCACGCGTCATTGTCAACTCGCGCACCGGCACCGTGGTAATCAGCTCATTCGTACGCGTGCTTCCGGCGGCGGTATCGCATGGCTCTTTGGTGGTCAGCATTACCGAGGATTTTGACGTCAGTCAGCCGGCGCCGTTTGCGGAACAAGGCAACACCGTCGTGACCCCGGACAGCAATATTCAGGTATCGCAGGAAGGCAGCCGCATGTTCCTGTTTGAGCCTGGCGTTGAACTCAATGAAATTGTCAGGGCCGTCAACGAGGTTGGCGCCGCCCCCGGCGACTTAGTGGCGATTCTGGAAGCACTGCGCGAAGCCGGCGCCCTGCGCGCTGAGCTGCTGGTGATCTGACGGTCGACCGAGCCATGATTCAGGATACCGCAGTGTTCACGGATTTCGCCGGCCTGGGCAGGCTGGAAGCCGAGGCGCGGGAACGCTCGCCTGAAGCAACGCGCGAAGCTGCGCGGCAGTTCGAAGCGGTGTTCGTACAAATGATGCTCAAGAGCATGCGTGAAGCGGGTGCCGTGCTGGCGGAAGACAGAGACACCACCTACGAAGAGATGTTCGACCAGCAAATTTCGCTGGAGCTAACGCGTGACAAGGGAATTGGTCTCGCCGAACTCCTGGTTCGCCAGCTTGGCGGAAGCCCGGAGGAAGCCCCCATTGATCAAACACCGTTGAGCATACGCCGGGCGACTGCGGATGACGTGCAGACTGGCGTGACGCCCGCTGAAGATGCGGCAACACCAGCGCCGGATCGCACGTTGCCACAGGCCGGGCTAACCGATGAGGGACATCGCAGTGATTTCCGGCCCGAGAGCCCGGAAGAGTTTCTTGCGGAGATCTGGCCGCTGGCGAACGCCGCAGCTGATGATCTAGGCGTTGATCCGCGAGCGGTAGCCGCGCAGGCCACACTGGAAACAGGCTGGGGTCAGAAACTCATTCGCGATGCCGATGGCGTCAGCGGTAACAACCTGTTTGGCATTAAGGCTGATCGCCGCTGGGACGGCGACCGCGTTCAAGTACCCACGCTGGAATACGCAGGCGGCGTGGCAAGACGAGAGCACGCACAGTTTCGCGCCTACTCCGACCTGGCTGAGGGTTTCCGTGACTATGTAGATTTTCTCAAGACGAACCCACGCTATGGCGACGCACTGTCTGGCAGTGGGTCGGCTAGCGAGTTCCTCACATCATTGCAGACGGCGGGTTATGCCACTGATCCGAAGTACGCAAATAAGATTGAAAGAATTATGGCAAGCCCCCGTTTTACAGAAACTTTAGCGCAGCTTAAGGACGGAGCCACTGCGCCGAAAATACTTTAGAGGAGCCGCAACGCGTGATGCCTCAGGGCAACAGCAGAGCGAACCGCGATGACGTCAATCATTAACACAGGACTGTCGGGCTTACTGGCTGCCCAGGCAGCGATTCAGACGACTAGTAACAATGTCGCGAATGCCGGCACTGACGGCTACGCTCGCCAACGCGTTGACCTGGTTGAACGCAATAGCAGCCGCGTTGGCAGCTTTACCGTTGGCAACGGCGTACAGATTGACGGCGTTACGCGAATCTATGATCAGTTTGTTGCGGCTGAACTTAAAAGCGCGACCATGGCTCAAGGTCGAGCTTCGCAGCTTAACGACCTGACGACCCGGCTCGATGGTCTTCTCGGTAACCCTGAAGAAGGCATCGGCCGCGACCTGCAGACATTCTTCGCTCAGGCTGAGACGCTGAATCGCGAGCCGACTTCGCAGGTTGCCCGGCAGCAGCTACTGAACAGCGGCCGTGATCTGGGCGCTCGCTTCGCACAGCTCGACAGCCAGCTCAATCGACTGTCTGACGAAGTCGACAGCCGCCTTGAGGGGAATGTCAATACGATCAATAACCTGGCGAGCAACCTGGCGCGTGTCAACGAAACGATCAGTGTGGCCAGCGGCTCCGCCCCGAACGAGTTGCTCAACGAACAGGAGCGTCTGCTGACCGACCTCGCTCAGCTTATCGATTTCACTGCGGTCCCGCAGGCCGACGGCTCAACTGACGTCCTGATCGGCAGCGGCCAACCCCTCGTCGTGTCGGGCCAAAGCTTCTCGCTGGGAGTCACGCAGAATGAGTTCAATGGTTCTCGGCTGGAAATCGCCTACAACGGCCAGTCGATTTCCAATCTGGTTTCCGGTGGCGAAGTCGCCGGCCTGCTGAGCTTTCGGCGCGACGTACTCGATGTGGCCAGCCGGGAACTCGGCCAGCTCGCCTTGGGCGTCGCCAACCTGTTTAACGAGCAGCACCGCCAGGGTGTAGATCTCAACGGCAACCTGGGCGGCGATTTCTTCCGCGGTATCTCGGCGAGTGTTCAGGGCAGCAGCAACAACACCGGCAGCGCTACGCTGACGGCCACAATTGCCAGTGCTGCCGACACGCAGCCGCGCGAGTACATCCTGCGGAATACTGGCTCGGGATGGGGGCTGATTGATGCTGGCACCGATGCACCGCTGACACTTAGCGGCAGCGGCACGACCGTCGATCCATTCGTTTTTGATGGCCTGGAAGTCGTTGTGAGCGGCAGCGCCGCGTCGGGCGATCGCTTCCTGGTGAGCGCTACCGGCAGTGCTTCTACCGGCGTGGAAGTTGCGCTGGTTGACGGCAATCAAATCGCTGCGGCAAACCCACTCACGACCGGCCGCTCGCTGAACAACCTGTCGGATGCATCCATATCAGCCGCACAGGTTGCCGATGTAGGCAACCCCAATCTTCAGCAGGCCCTGGACATTGTATTCGATGACCCCAACACGTATCGGATCGTCAACACCTTAGGCGGTACGGTGGTCGGTGCCACCGCTTACACAAGCGGTGCCGACATCAACGTCAATGGCTGGACCGTGCAGATCAACGGGCCGGCGCTGACGAATGACCGCTTTACTATTCGCGGCACAGGTGCAGGCAGCGGCGACAACAGCAATGCGCTGGCGTTGTCTCAGATCGGCTCCGAAGGCTTCTTCGATGGAGGACAGCAGTCGCTGGCAAACCTGAGCGGCAATCTCATCGCCAACGTAGGCGCGGCCGCTGCACGGGCTGACTCGGATCTCGAAGTTCAGTCCGCCCTGCGCGAACAAATCCAGCTCGACCTGGAATCTATTTCAGGTGTCAACCTGGAAGAAGAAGCAGCCAATCTCCTGCGCTACCAGGAAGCTTACCTGGCCGCGAGCAAGGTAATCACCGTAGCCAACGATTTGTTTAACTCGCTACTGAACGCGGTGCGCTAGGCGATGCGCGTTTCTACTCAAACCTTCCAGCTGCAGTGGCTCAATGCCATTAATGACCGGCAGCAGGCGCTGGCAGATATTCAACGGCAGGTCAGCACCGGCCGCCGTCTGCTAACAGCCGGCGACGATCCAGCCGGCGCCGCGCAGCTCATTGTGCTGCAAGACGGTCTGAATCGTCTCGACAGCTACGCGTCGAATGCCGACGCGGCCCGCCGCCGACTGAGTCTGGAGGAGCGGGCTCTCGATGGCGCTACCGGCATTCTCGATCGGGTACGCGAACTGGCGATTCAATCGGGCGGCGCCACGCAGTCCGAGGAGAGCCGGCGGGCGCTGGCCAATGAGGCCCGCGAACTGCTCAGCAACCTGCTGGATGTTGCCAACACCCAGGATGGTGAGGGGCGCTACCTTTTCGCAGGCAATCGCGTTGAAGAACTGCCATTCGTGCTCAACAACGGCACGGTCAGCTACGCCGGTGACGATGGCAGCCGCTTTCAGCGGATTGGCGACAACCGCGAGGTGGCCGAGGGAGACCCCGGTTCCACCGTGTTTGCCGCAATCCGCAACGGCAATGGCACCTTTTCTGTAAGCGCGAACGCCGCCAATACGGGCGGAGCGTTCTTCAGCGCCGGCACGGTCACTGATTTAGCCAGCTGGCCAAGCACACCATTCACTATTCGCTTTACGACCAGCACGGACTACGCAGTGCTGGACTCGGGCGGTAGCGTTGTACAGACCGGCACCTATGCGCCGGGCGACAGCTTAAGCTTTGCCGGCGCGAGCGTGCGGCTGGAAGGCACACCCGCAGCCGGCGACGAATTTGCGGTTGAACCCAGCGTTAACCAGGACGTGTTCACTACGGTCGAGAGGTTTGTGCTGGCCATGGAGTCCGGCCTGTCGAACCCATCCGGCCGTGCGCTGGCCCAATCGGAGGTCAACGCCACTTTGCAAGACCTCGACCAGGCGCTGGCCAATATCGAGCTCGTACGCAGCAACGTCGGTTCGCGGCTTCGAGTTATCGATGACCAAAGCAACCTGAATGAAGAGCTGGGCCTGCAGTTCACGCGCACCGCTTCGCTGGTGCGTGATGTTGACTACGCAACGGCCATCTCAGAACTTGAACAGCAGCTCATTGGCCTGGAAGCGGCGCAGAAAACCTTCTCCCGCACGCGGGCCTCGTCTCTATTCAATCTGATCTAGAGCTTCCCCGGGCGCCGCCCGGTCCAGCGCCAATTTTTCCAGCTAAGCCCATGCGCCGTGTCCGGCCCGGGTTACGTACGTCTGCCGGGACCGGCCCACTACCCTCCGCCGGCCATGCTACGGGCGCCAATTTGCGACGCAGTTCACATCTGCTCCGTTCAAGTACCCCTGACTAGGGCCGATAACTTCCTTGCAAAGCCCGACAGGTCCCCGAGATGCAACCGCTTCGGCCAGCAGCTCAAAGGCACCCGCCAGGCTTCACTTGGTAAATGTTAAGGAGAGTTAATCATGCCTAGCGTCGTTAATACGAACGTCTTGTCGCTGAATGCACAGCGCAACCTGACGCGTTCGGACAGCTTGCTGGCGACCTCTTTGGAGCGTCTCTCGTCTGGTCTGCGCATTAACAGCGCTAAGGACGACGCTGCGGGTCTCGCTATCGCAAACCGGTTCACCACCCAGATTCGGGGTCTGGACCAAGCTGCTCGTAACGCTAACGATGGTATCTCGCTGGCTCAGACTGCAGAGTCTGCGCTCGACGAGCTGACCAACAACCTGCAGCGGATTCGTGAACTGGCGGTGCAGTCTGCCAACGCCACGAACTCCGCCTCCGACCGGGCCGCTCTGGACCAGGAAGTCCAGCAGCGCCTTGATGAGATCAACCGGATCGCGTCGCAGACCTCGTTCAACGGCCAGAAGGTTCTTGACGGTAGCTTTGGCACCGCCCAGTTCCAGATTGGCGCGAACGTCGGTGAAACGATCAACGTGAACCTCACGACCGGCGTGCGCGCTGACCAGCTCGGCCAGATCGCCACACTTGAGGGCACGGCGGTTACCGCCAATGCGCTGACTGACGGTGGCGTGACCATCGCGGTTGGCCAGGGTACGGCCGTATCGATCGGGGCCAGCACTGCAGGCAACGGCGCCGGCCAGACAGCCGACAGCGCTTTCGCCAAGGTTGAGGCCATCAACGCGGCTGGCGTTTCCGGGCTGACCGCTACAGCGGCAAACAGCAGCTCGGCTGCGTTCTCGACGGTATCCAGCGCCGGCGGTCTCTCGACCTACAACCTGACCATCAACGGCGTCGCGATCTATGCGGGCACCGACAACATTGCTTCCGGCGCCTCGCTGACAGCAGCTGACGTGTCTGCGCAGATCAACCTGTTCTCAGCCCAGACCGGCGTTTCAGCGTCTGTTTCAGGCACGAACCTGGTGCTGAATGCGGCTGACGGTCGTAACGTTACGGTTGCTGAAACCATTGCCAACGGCACCGGCGGCACGGTCTCCGGTACGGGTATCGACGCCGCCCAGACGGGTACGCTGCGTGGCACGGTGACCCTGAGCGCCTCGGAGAACATCACCCTGGGTGGTGCTTTCGCCGACATCGGCTTCGCCAGCTCGTCTATCGCTGTGGACAGCAACACGCTGTCACAGTCCGACGTGCTTTCGGTTGCCGGCGCTGAAAACTCCATTCAGCGAGTCGACGCAGCTCTGACCTCTGTCTCCGCTCTGCGCAGCCAGCTTGGCGCGGTGCAGAGTCGCTTCGAGTCGATTACGTCGAACCTGCAGACGGTTTCCGAAAACCTGCAGGCCTCGCGTAGCCGTATCCTCGATGCCGACTTTGCGGCCGAGACCGCCAATCTGACGAAGGCGCAGATCCTGCAGCAGGCCGGTGTTGCGGTGTTGGCCCAGGCCAATGCCCAGCCCCAGACTGTGCTGGGACTGCTTCAGTAGTCGGACGCAGCCTGAGAACGGTGGTCGGCGCGAGCCGGCCACCGTTTTTTTTTGTGATGCAGTTCCTTTGACTATGTCAAAACTCACTAAAGCGGGTGTCTGGTCTGGCCGATAGGAGTAACTGAGTTAAACCGCGCGGCAACACGCTGCGCTGCGGACTTCGAATCGCTGTATCGACATGGAACCGATCACTACAGCCAAACTCCAGGTAGCACCGGCCACGGCGCCAGGCCGAGATGCACCGGCGCCTGCAAGCGGCAAAGCGTTGCCGGATGAAGGCAAGAATTCGCCGCCTGCACCGGAAAAAGTTGACCTCAATGCAGCCATCCGCCAGATCGAATCGTATCTGTCGAACTCATCTAGAAGCCTGTCGTTCACTCAGGACGAAGCCAGTGGCCGCGCGGTAATCACCGTACGCAATGATGAGACAGGCGAAGTGATCCGCCAGATTCCGGGCGACGAAGTACTGCGTATGGCAGCGGCGATTCAATCAGGCGATCCGCGACTCATCGATACGCAGGTCTAATGGCACGCATCTTGCTTCGTCCTGTAAGCGCGATGACAGGCTGACGGTCCGCTTAGCGGCCGGCCGGCCGCCACTCGCGGAGCATTTTTGAGATAGGTTCATGGCACTAACAGCGACAGGCCTGGGCTCCGGGCTCGACATACCGAATCTAGTAGAGCAGCTCGTGCAGGCTGAGCGGCTGCCGACGTCGAACCGGCTGAACCTGAAAGAGGTTCGGACCAACTCTGAGCTTTCCGCACTCGGCCAGTTCAAAAGCGCACTAACCAGCTTTCAGGACAGCCTGGACAACCTTGGAGAACTGGCGCAATTCCAGCAGCGGCTAACCACTGTGGGCGACGATAGCCTGATCGGAGCCACAGCAGATGAAAATGCAGTGCCCGGCCGCTATAGCGTCGAGGTCAACAGCCTCGCCCAACGCAACAAGTTGGCCTCGGGTCCTTTCTCAGGTAGTGACGCAGTAGTTGGCAACGGCACGCTGTCGATCAGTGTTGCTGGAGTGACTGCCGATATCGTCGTCACACCCGACGCGAGCACGCTGGCGGACGTGCGTGACGCGATCAATAGCGCCCCAGATAACCCGGGCGTTACCGCCACCATAGTGACAGGCGTAGACGGCGCCCGGCTGATCGTCAGCTCCGCCGAAACCGGCGCCGATCAGGGCATCACCATTAGTGCGGCTGGGGGTGATGGCGGCTTGAATCAACTGATTTATGACCCGGCTGCGCCAAGTAATCCGGTGACGCAACTTCAGGCCGCCGCCGACGCACAAATCACCATTGACGGTTTCGCCGTTACGAGCGCCGGGAATGAAGTAACCGGAGCGATCGAAGGCGTCACGATCAGCCTGATCGAGGCCAGCCCGGGCACGAGCATTGACCTGAGTGTCGAGCTGGATGAAGCGGCGGCAAAGGCTTCTGTAGGCGCCTTTGTCAACGCTTACAACGGGGTAATTGATGTCGTCAGCCAAGTTACCAGCTTTGATTCTGAGTCCGGCGTTGCTGGCGCGTTGCTTGGCGACTCCCTTGTACGCGGGGTTAAAGACTCTTTGCGCCGGGTCGTGGGCAACGCCTTTGAGATCGATGGCAATCCGTTTAGAACGCTAACCGACATAGGTATCTCTACAGAGTCAGACGGCAAGCTGTCTCTGGATGAAACCAAGTTGTCCGACGCGATTCTCGAGAACTTTGATGCAGTAGGTGAGCTGTTCGCAGCGGAAGACGCCGTTGTCGATTCGCTAGAGGTGCAGCTGGAATCCGTGCTTAGTGCAACTGGTTCCCTGGAGCTGCGTGAAACCCGGCTGCAAGACGACCTCGACTTTATCGAAGAGCAACGGGCAACACTCGACGAACGCATGGAACGAGTTCGGGAAAGACTGACGGATCAGTTCAACGCAATGGACAGACTGCTGGCGGGACTTACGAACACAAGTAACTTTCTGGCCCAGGAACTTGGCCAGAACTAGCCGACAAGAGAAACCCTGATGTCACAGACAAATAATCCGGCTCTCGGCCACTATCGAAGTGTGGATGCCTACGGCGCTGCCGCTGCCGAGGATCGCACCCAACTCGTCCTGCGCATGCTTGAAGGCGCGCTCGACAGGATCGCAACGGCCAGGGGGCAGATGCAGCGACGCGAAACGGGTGCCAAAGGCGAATCGATCAACAAGGCGATCGGACTTATTGACGGCCTGCGCGGCAGCCTGGACCTTGATCGCGGTGGTGAAATCGCAGCCAACCTCAATCGACTCTATGACTATATGAATCGCCGCCTGGTAGAAGCCAACCTCGGTGACGAACCAGAGCTGCTTGATGAAGTCGCCGACCTGCTGGAGGATATTCGTTCAGCCTGGGCGGAAATTACCAGCACCGCGACTGCCGGCGCCTGAGCAACCGCTGTGCCCGCATCAATCGCACAGATACTCGAGCTGACCGACGCCGTCGAGCAAGCCATTGACGAAGGCGATTGGCTGCACGCGGGCCAGCTAAATGCTGACCGGCATGCATTGCTGCGAAACCTCTTCGCAGATGGCGCACCACATTTGGGTGTCGAGGAAAAAGCGGCACTGCGCGATGTGCTGAATCGAAATGATGCGGTTGTCGGCAAGCTGGGAGCAGACCGAGATCGTGTCGCCGCGGCGGCAAGCCGCATGCGCCAGGGCAATCGGGCGGTTAACAGCTACCGGCAAAACGCCGCCCGGGTGACTGCCGATGCCTGATCCCGCGGCGAGCGAAACCTTCGAAGGGGTCGCGCTGCACGACCAGTTTGGCCTCGACTGGGAATCCGCGCCGATCGACAATCTGATGCTACTGGAGCACTGCAACCAGGAAGCTGCGCGGATCCTGCAGGCCATAGCTGTATTTGAGGAAGCGCCCCGCGAAGTCAGCACGGATTCGGGTCAAATCGAGTACGAGCTCATGCACCTCGAAGCCAAGACTGACGTGCTACTTAGCCTGGTCGGCATGTTAGTCGCGGCCAATCAAACGCCCGCTGATCCTCATACTGTAGTAATGCGTGCCAATAGCGTTGAATGGACCGGCCGGGCCGCCGACAGCATCCAACGCGGCGATACTGGCTTCATTACCCTGTTCGTGAACCCGCAGATGCCGCTGGCACTGCGCCTGCCGGCCAGCATCGTTGGCTCAACCGAACGCAATGGCCGGCGCTGGCTGCTGACGCAGTTTGAGGGCCTGGGGCCGGCTGTTCAGGAAGGCATGGAGAAACTGATCTTCCGCCGACATCGCCGCCAGATAGCCTTAGCCCGCGGCACCGGAGTGCATTCTGAAACCGGCATCTTCGCCGCGCCAAGAAAATGACACCTGGCAACAGGCCGCCGTCAGAATCCTGACGTGACGCTCCTCAGCAGTCACGAATTAAAATAAATACAGATACTTAGGCTGTGCGCTGACGATGGCACGCATCTTGCTTCGGATACGGGCAAGGAGAATATTGCGTGCCTCTACCGAAATCGACAGCGACCGAATTCGATCCGTTTACCTGGCCTTCTGACGCCGGCGGCGGCCAACGCCTGGCTTCCTGGCCCGGCGGCAATTCCTCAAGCCAGTCGGCGCAAGCCGCGCGCCTGCGCGAGGCTGAGTCTCGGGCAACCGCGCTCGCAGAGCGCAACGCGGAACTGGCCGGCCACTTGGCCGGACTGCTGGAGGCACTGCCCGCCGGCATCGTGATACTCGACGGCGACGGTCGTGTTCAGGACTGCAATAGCACGGCGAGCGATTTTCTCGGCGAGCCGCTGCGCGGCTGCAGTTGGGCATCCGTTCGCGGCCGGGCGCTCAGCGATGTGAGCGGTGGACAGGGCGAACTGACACTTAGCGACGGGCGGACTGTCAATTTAACGCACAAGCCAGTTGGCCCCGGGAGAGCGCTGCTATTTACCGATGTCACAGAACAGCGCCAGGTGCGCGAACTGTTAGCTCGGGAAAGGCGGCTTGCCTCTTTGGGCGAAATGGCCGCCGCACTGGCGCATCAGCTGCGCACCCCTCTTTCGGCAGCGCTGCTCTACGCCGAGAACGCAGGCCGCACTGAGTTGACCGCGGAGCGCGGGCAGGAGCTGCTCGGCAAGTCCCGGCAGTGCCTGCGCGACATGGAGCAGCTGATCAGCGACATGCTGCACTTCGCGCGTGGTGCCGGCACAGCGGAAACCACGATTGAAGTTGCGGAGCTAATGAACAGCGTGGTCACGATGGCCGCAGCGGTGACGCGGGACGGCCAGCGGGTTCATGTACACGACCGCATCCCCGACATCACGCAACCACTTACGCTAACGGGTAACCGCGAAGTGTTGGGCGGCGCGATCCTCAACCTCATCACCAATGCTCTGCAGCATGCGGGCCCAACTGCCGAGGTTACCGTCGCACTGCGGCGCAACGGCCTCGATCTGGAGATGCTTGTCACCGATAACGGACCGGGCGTCGATCCCGCCATTGCGGGCCGCATCTTTGATCCGTTTGTCACCTCGCGACCAGACGGCACCGGGCTTGGACTGTCGGTCAGTCGTTCGGTTGCGCGCGCGCACCGTGGCGACCTGAAGCTGCTGCCCAACACTGCCTTTGGCGCCAGTTTTCTGCTGCGCCTGCCGCTCAGCAAAGGCTCAGCTCAGACGGTCGAAGCGTTTGACGGCATGGAGACTGAAAAATCATGACGACCACGCAGATTCTCATCGTCGAAGATGACGTCACGTTGCGCGACGCGCTCGCCGAAACGCTCTCGCTGGCCGGCCATGACGTGCTGATTGCCAGCGATGGCCAGGCTGCACTTGAGCTGCTGGCTACAGAAACGCCGGCAGCCGTTGTCACCGACTACCAGATGAAGCCCATGAATGGACACCAGCTGCTAGTCCAACTGAGGGCGACTCACCCCAATCTCCCCGTGCTGCTGATGACTGCACACGGCAGCATCGAACATGCTGTCAGCGCGATGCTCGAGGGTGCCACGGACTATCTGGTCAAACCGTTCTCGGCGCAGGTGCTGATCGAAAAACTCACCGGCTTGTTGCCAGATCACGGCAGCGACGATTCGCTGGTTGCCTGCGACCCGGTCACGCTGCAGGTCTTACAGGTAGCACGCCGAGTTGCCGGCAGCGATACGACTGTGCTCCTGACGGGCGAAAGCGGCACCGGCAAAGAAGTCTTCGCACGTGCGATTCATCAACACTCCGAGCGCGCCAGTGGCCCATTCGTCGCCCTCAACTGCGCAGCTATCCCGGAAAACATGCTCGAGGCTGTGTTGTTTGGTCACGAGAAAGGTGCCTTCACCGGTGCGCATGAAGCCAGAGCCGGAAAATTTGAACAGGCTCAGGGTGGCACACTGATGCTGGATGAAATCAGTGAGATGGATCTTGGTCTCCAGGCGAAGCTGCTCCGCGTTCTCCAGGAAAAAGAAGTCGAGCGGCTGGGCGGCAAGCGAAGCATCGCGCTGAACGTCCGCATTCTGGCTACCACCAACCGCGACCTGGCAGCGGAAGTCGCGGCCAATCGTTTCCGGGAAGATCTCTACTATCGGCTGAGCGTGTTTCCGCTGGAGTTACCCCCGCTGCGGGAGCGCCCGGGCGACATTATTCCGCTCGCCCGCCACTTTATTCACGATGCCTGCGGCGCGCAGCGACCGCCAGTGGCCTTGACGGCTGAAGCGGAGCAGTTGCTGCTGCGCCATAGCTGGCCGGGCAATGTGCGTGAGCTGCAAAACCTGGTGCAACGCGCACTCATTCTGTGCAGCGGAAATCAGATTCGCGAGAGGGACTTACCGGCCAAGAGTGTTGTGGCTGGGCACCAACTTACGCCGGCGAAAAGCAATGCCGCTGTTACCTCAGATTCTGCCGCTGCGTCCTCGTCCGCAGCCGCTGACCTGCAGGGCAATCTACAGAATGTCGAAGGCCGTCTAATCCTCGATGCGCTGCAAGCCGGCGGTGGCAGTCGCAAGAAGGCTGCGGCGATGCTGGGTATTAGTCCGCGCACGCTGCGCTACAAACTGGCCAGGCTGCGCGACGCCGGGGTTGCAGTGCCAGACGCACGCGGCTACGCAACGGCCTGAGCCAGTTAGGAGTCAGACCTATGAGTGACATGGAAATCAGCAAAGTCATTGCACAGATGCGGGCGCTGTCAAGTGAGATCCGCCCACCCGTCGAGCCCCCGGCAGCCGCCGCGACGGAAAAAACCGAGTTCACCAAAGTGATGCAGGAAGCAATCAACAGTGTCAGCGATACGCAGAGGACAGCCAGTGATATGGCGGCCAGGTTTCAGACCGGTGAGTCCGACGCGAGTGTGGCTGAGGTGATGGTCGCGATGCAGAAATCGAGCTTGTCGTTCACGGCCATGAACGAGGTGCGCAACCGGCTAGTAGAAGCCTATCAGGAGATCATGCGGATGCCGCTATAGGCACCGCTAGTTACGCTCACAGGGACGCAAAATGGCAGAAACCACAATTAATCTCGGACCGCTGGCTGTGCTAGACAGGGTTCCCGGCCTGCGCCAGCTCGTCATGCTGGTTGCGCTGGCGGTCAGTATTTCGATTGGCGTGACGGCGGCATTCTGGGCTCGTGAACCGAGCTACAGCATGCTCTACAGCAACATCTCAGCCCGTGATGCCAGCGAAGTGATTAACGTGCTCGCCACTGGCGAGATTCCCTATCAGCTTGACCGCAAATCCGGCGCGATCCTCGTTCCTGAAGGTCATATTCATGATGCGCGTTTGCGCCTGGCTGGCCAGGGCCTGCCGCGCGGCGCCGGTTTTGGGCTGGAAATCATCGATGGTGATGCCGGTTTCTCAACGAGCCAGTTTATGGAGAACGCCCGCTACCACCATGCGCTGGAAACAGAACTTGGTCGCACGATCGCTAACCTGCGGCCGGTGCAGAATGCTCGCGTACACCTGGCCCTGCCCAAGAACACGGTTTTCCTGAGACAAAAACGCGAACCCAGTGCGTCGGTCCTGCTGCATCTGTACCCCGGACGGCGGATGGAACAAACGCAAGTTGCGTCCATCGTGCACCTGGTTGCCTCAAGCATTCCCGAGCTTGCGTCGAGTGCGGTCACAGTTGTGGATCAGCATGGTCGTTTACTGTCGAGTCCCGAAGACGGCTCAGACATGGCAACCACAGCGAAACGCCTCGACTACACACGCAAGCTTGAAGAGAACTATGTCGAGCGCATCGTCAGCCTGCTTACACCCATGCTGGGACCAGGCAGCGTTCGCGCCACGGTCTCAGCAGAGCTGGACTTCACTGTCCGCGAGGAGACCCGCGAAGCGTATGACCCGGAAGGTCGCGTGATTCGCAGCGAGCAGCTCAGCGAAGACCGCCGGCAAAGCTCCAGCGGTTCCTCATCACTGGGCGGCGGCGTGGCGGGTGGCGTGCCTGGTGCGCTCAGCAACCAGCCGCCTGAATCCGGCCCCGAGGCTGCGGCCGCGCAGGGTGCGACAGAACAAAGCAACGAGGGTTCTGTAAACGAGTCTACGCGCAGTACGCGGAACTACGAACTTGACCGCACGCTGAGTCGCACCGTTGAGCCGACCGGCAGAATCGAGCGGTTATCTGTGGCGGTGCTCGTCAATGACCGCACGTCTGTTAACGAAGATGGCGAGACGGTTGCAGAGCCCCTGTCCACAACCGAGGTCGAAGAAGTCACGAGACTGGTCCGCGAGGCTGTGGGCTTCAACGAGGAACGGGGCGACAGCATCAGCGTAACGAACGTCTCATTCTTTGCCGAAGAGCCCCTGCCTGAACCGGAGGAGCCGGGCTTCCTTGACAGCCCGACGGTGCGCGACTTGATCCGCCAGGGTTTGTGGGCGGTGTTGCTGATCGCACTGGGGCTGGTTGTGATTCGCCCCATCGTCAGGAGTCTGAGCGTTGGCTTGACCGGCGCCGGACCCGCTGCTGCGGCCCCTGTGTACGCAGGCGGCGGGAGTGCCGGGGCTGCCCTCGCCGCAGGTGCGCCGGCGGCAGCCACCGCGCCGCAGGAACGCGCGCCTTTGAGCTTTGACGACAAGGTCAACGTGGCCCGGCAAATGACCGGCCAGAATCCAGAGCGCGTAGCGCAGATCGTCAGAGGATGGGTGCAGGCTGATGGCTGAACTTGCAAATCTCAGCGGCTCCGAGCGCGCCGCGATTTTCCTGATGTCGCTTAGCGAAGAGGAAGCGGCCGGCATCATGCAGCACATGGCCGTCGGTGAAATCCAGAAACTTGGCCAGGCCATGGCCCGGCTGCAGAACGTTTCAAGGGAACAGGCTGATCAGGTACTCGGCACGTTTGCGCACAGCGTCGAAACCGAAGCGCCGCTGGTCGGCCGATCGCCTCAGTCACTAAGGCGACTGTTAACGCGGTCGCTGGGCGAAGAACGTGCAACGGGACTACTGGAACGCATCGTTGATGATGAGCCGCGTGGACTTGATTCCCTCCAGCTAATGGATCCTAAGGAGATCACTGAAATCATTCACCGCGAGCACCCGCAGGTGATCTCGATCGTGCTTGCCGGTCTCGATTCGAAAAAGTCCGCGAAGGTGCTGGCGCAGTTGCCCAAGGCATTCGCCACCGAGGTGATTACGCGCATCGCCAAGCTGGGGGAAGTACCACAGAGTGCGATCGAGGAGTTAGACGAAGTACTCCAGCAGCGGTTCTCCCAGGCCAGCGGATTCAAGGTGAAGGCCATGGGCGGCATCCGCAATGCTGCAGAAATTCTGAACACGGTGGACAAGGAAACCGGCCAGAAGATCATTACCGAGCTGGATGAGCGGGATCCGCCACTCAGTCAGGAAATCCAGGACAACATGGTCGTGTTCGAGAACATCCTCGACATAGATGACCGCGGCATTCAGGCATTGGTACGCGAGATTACCTCGGATGTTCTGGTGCTCGCGCTTAAGGGTGCCGAGGAGGCACTCCAGGAGAAAATCTTTAGCAACATGTCAAAACGCGCCGCAGAACTATTGAAAGATGATTTAGAGGCCAAGGGTCCGGTCAGGGTCAGCGAGGTCGAAGACGCGCAGAAGCTGATCGTCCAGACGGTCCGCAAGCTGGCTGACGACGGCACGATCATGCTGGGTGGAGGTGGCGATGACTTCGTCTAAGTCGAACCCCAAGCCCGGCCGCGTGATTGCCGGCGACACGCTGACGAATGAGCTCGTCACCTGGGAAGCTCCCGAGGTCAAGGACGAGCAGCAACTGAGCAGCGAAGAAACGCAGGCGCAGCTCACGGCGCTGCGAGAGCAGGTGGTTCAGCAGGGCTACGCCGAAGGCCATGCCACCGGACTGGCCAGCGCGGAAGCAGAAGTTCAGGCACAGATTGACGCACTGAACGGGGCCCTCAATGCCCTCGCCCGCCCACTGGAGCATCTCGATCATCAGGTCGAAGACGAGTTGCTCGCTCTCGTGCAAGCGGTCTCCCGCCAGCTGATCCGCCGCGAACTCCGCGCGGACCCAGGTGAGATTATCAACGTGATTCGCGAAGGTCTGGCCGCACTGCCGGTGTCTTCGCAAGGCGTTACTGTGCGACTACACCCGGAAGACGCGCGGCTGGTGCGCGAGCTTCTCAAGCCCAGCGATGATGAAACACCGTGGCAGATTCAGGCTGATCCAGTGTTGGAACGCGGCGGCTGCCAGATTGTCACAGAGGCGTCGCAGATTGACGGCCGCCTGGAAACGCGCCTTGGCCGCGTAATCGCCGGACTGTTGGAAGAACAGCGCACGGACGAATCCGACGATGCATGATCCTCATCCGGTTGGTCACTACGCTGACCAACGCGGCAAGCGCTGGGCGAAACGCCTGGGCCAGCTGCGCTCGCGAGCGGCACCACCACCAATGGTTGTGGAAGGCAAACTTGCGCGTGTCGCTGGCATGACGCTCGAGGCAACCGGCTGCGAAGCCGCGCTTGGCGCGCGCTGCCTGATCGAAACGCGGGGCCAGGAGTCTGTCGAAGCCGAGGTGGTTGGATTTGGCGCTGACCGGCTGTTTCTCATGCCGGTCGCGGGACTGCAGGGAATGCAGCCCAATGCGCGAGTCGTACCAACGGCAACTGTCGCCAGCGTTGCTGTCGGTCCGGAATTGCTCGGCCGCGTAATTGATGGCGCCGGCGACCCGCTGGACGGCCGCGGTCCTCTGCTTTGCGACGAACGCGTGTCGCTGGATGCAGAACCGATCAATCCCTTGAGCCGCGAGCCGATTAGTGAGCCACTGGATGTTGGCGTGCGTGCGATCAACGCCTTGTTGACAGCCGGCCGCGGTCAGCGGCTTGGTCTATTCGCTGGCAGCGGCATTGGCAAGAGCAGCCTGTTGGCAATGATGACACGGTTCACCCGTGCCGACGTTATTGTTGTCGGGCTTGTAGGTGAGCGCGGCAGAGAAGTGAAGGAGTTTGTCGAGGACAACCTCGGCACGGCTGGACTAGCGCGCGCGGTGGTGGTCGCAACCCCGGCAGACTGCTCACCGCTGATGCGCGTGCACGGCGCGTTCACGGCAACCGCTATCGCCGAATACTTCCGCGATCAGGGCAAGCACGTGCTGCTGTTGATGGACTCGCTAACCCGCTTCGCCCAGGCTCAGCGGGAAATCGGCCTGGCCATCGGCGAGCCTCCGGCAACCAAAGGCTACCCACCCTCGGTGTTCGCCCGGCTGCCCCAGCTGGTTGAGAGAGCCGGCACAGGGCGCCGCGGACAGGGCTCGATTACCGCGTTTTATACCGTGCTGGCTGAGGGGGATGACGAACAGGATCCGATTGTTGATGCGGCGCGTGCCATTCTCGATGGTCACATCATGCTGTCGCGGCCCATTGCTGAGGGCGGCATTTACCCGCCGATCGATATCGAACCATCCGTAAGCCGATCCATGGTGCGTATTGCGGGCCCGGCACAGTTACAGGCAGCGCAGCGGTTTCGCGAGGTGTACTCCTACTACATGCGTCATCGGGACCTGATCACTGTCGGCGCCTACCGGGCAGGCGCAGACGGGCAACTCGATCGCGCGGTGCAGCTGTGGCCAAAACTCGAGGCGTTCCTGAAACAATCGCAGCACGAACCAGTCTCGCTGGAAGGCAGCGTGGAACAGCTGCTCGCGCTGGTGACCGATGAACCGGCGGCGGAAAAACCCCAAGCCTCTTAGAACCAAGGAATCCAACATGGCCAAACCTGACCGGCTAGGATCGATTCGTACGCTTGCAAATACAGCGGAGATGGAAACATCAAAGATTGTGGCAGAGCGAAGACTGGCCCTGGATGCCGAAGAGCAGCGCCTTGCCCAGCTCCAAACTTACCTGACCGAGTACGCGCAGACCGGGGATACGCAGACGGGTTTGTCTATCGACAGCATGCGCAATCGGCGGCGATTTATCGACAAGATTCGTGGCGGCATCGAGGAGCAGGAACGAGTTGTGGTTGGCTTGCGCCAGCAGCTGGAAACCGATTTGGCAAACTGGCGCGATGCGAGGTCGCACGCGCTGGCGCTGGAAAAGTATCAGCATCGTCAGCAGGCCGAGGAAGCCCTGCGCCAAAGCCGCCGCGAGCAGGCGGAGCTAGACGAAATTGGCCGGGGCATGCATGCGAATGCGTGACCCAGGTTCGGCGGGCTGGCACGCAATTTGCTCCTACTACTAGCAGCTGATACCAAATGACGGTGATGGAGTTTCGATGAACGCGAATAGCCCCGCCCCACTGACCTTGAGTTCTACCGGTCCAGGCCCCGCACTGCCCGCGCCCGGCAAAGACATCGGCAGCAAACTGTCCGCCAGCGAAGCGCAGCGCGGCGGGACTGGCAAGAATGGTCAGGATGAGTCTGATTTCTCCAAAGAAATCAACGGCCTGAAAAAAGGCTCTAAGGAGAGCGAGGCGCCGCGGGAGACTGAGCCTAAGGCGCGTGGTGCGACGGCCGAGGATGCCGAACAGTCCGCACCGGATGCCTCAGCGCAATCCGACAATGCAGATGGCGATACGGCCGCTGCCGCACAGACAGGCGAGGTCGGCGAAGCAGCAGCGGCGGACTCTGACGGCAGTGATTTGCCGGCAAACGGCAACCTGTTGCCGGTTGTTGAGGACCTGGCAGAACAACCCGTTGTTGTTGCAGACGCCGCCACTGTTGCTGCGGACTTGACGGATGAAGATGCCGCGGTGGCGGCCGTCGCGGCCGCCATACCGGCAGCAAGCCGGAGCGAAGGCGCGCGTGAAACCGTTACGAACAATACGCTGCTCGACAGCCGTGCACCCGGTACCCAAACCCTGCGGCTATCGCTGGATGCCCAGGCGACTGGCTATGGCGGACAGGACGGTGGCCAGCAAGCGCCTACGGGCGAGCAGGCCTCGCGCGCCTTGCGTGAGCTGATCAGTCAGGCGATTACGAGCACGCAGCGAGCCGCGGCCATGAGCGAAGGACTGCTCCAAACGGCCAGCAGTTCGATCAATGCGCTGGCAACGGACTTCTCCAGCACGCTGAGTGAGCTAAATCAGCTCACTCAGCAGCGGCCTTTGCAGCCACTGGGTCAGCCTGAGACGTTTGCCCGCGGTCTCACGGAACGCCTCAATGTGATGCTTAACGGCAATCTGCAGACTGCACGTATTACGCTTCAGCCAGAAGTGCTCGGACCGCTAGAGGTTCGTATTCAGATTGAGGAAGACTCGGCCAAGGTCTGGTTCAACGCGCAGCACAGCCAAACCCGTGAGGCTCTTGAACAGGCCCTGCCCCGCCTGAAGGAACTGCTCTCTGAGCAAGGTCTGCAGTTAGCGGGGTCCGATGTCAGCGGTGGACAAAGCGATGCGAATGAGGCGACCGCCGCCGGCGACACTGCGCCGGAAGCCGATCCCAGCAGCGAGACCGGTGCCCAGCCGGCCGGCAACATCGTGGCGAGTCTGGCGATCGACAGCGACCGGCTCCTAGATGTAACCGCCTGACACCGGCTACTCCACACCGACCAACAATTTTTTGGCACCGCCCCAGATCTGCCGCGCCGGGAAATTGACACCTTCTTTTCGGATTCTGTAACCCACTGATCTATATAGCCTAAATTCTCGGCTTTGGCCTGGCACGCTCCTTGCTTAACAAGGGATGAGCAACGCTTAAGGAAGCGAGAATCATGGCAGCTGAAGAATCTGAAGCCGTAGCGGCACCCGCAGAGCCGGCCAAGGGCGGCCTCGTAAAAACCTTGGGAATAGCCGTTGGGCTGTTCGTCCTGATGCTGGCAAGCCAGCTTGTCGGTCCGATCCTGGCCTGCAGTGTGCTACCCGACCTGGTCCCAGGCTGCGGCGGCGCCGAGACGGCCGCCTCAGCCGACGACAAGGTCGAGGAAGAAAAAGGACCCCCCATTTATCTACCGCTAGACCCTGCACTCGTTGTGAGTTTCGAGGATCAGGGCGCAGTGCGCTTTTTGCAGGTGACTGTAGAAGTTATGGCACGCGCCGACCAGGCGATCGAGGCGGTCAGCACGCATACGCCGGTCATCCGCAACAACCTGTTGATGCTGATGGGCGGAAAAAGCCTGGCCGACCTGACCAACCGCGAGGGGAAAGAGATGCTACGCACAGCGGCACTTGCCGAAGTGCAGAGCATTCTCGAAGAGTTCGATAGCGAAGCGAACATCGAAGACCTCTACTTCACTTCCTTCGTGGTGCAGTAACGGCGCAATGGAACCGAACGACATCATCTCGGACGAAGAGTCTGAGGCGCTGCGCGAAGCGGATGCTGAAGTTCAGGCCGGTGACGCTGATGCAACTCCGCCCGAAGGCACGGTGCGTGATCTGCATAGTGACCACTGGGAACGCATCGTTGCTGATCGGGTCCCCGCGCTGGAATCCATCAGCGAACGCATGATGAGCCTGCTCAAGACTACCGGGAGGGAGTTCTTCCGACGCACCGTCGAAGTCAGTGCGCTGCCGAGCCGGACACATCGCTGGGGCACGTTTGCACGGCGACTGCCCGTGCCCACGAGCCTCAACGTCATGTCGATCAGTCCACTGGGCGTCAAGGGCGTGATCTGCGTCGATACGGCGTTTGTGTTCGCCTTGGTAGATGTCTTTTTTGGTGGTAACGGCCTGGGCGACAGGCCGGTTGAGAACCCCGACTTCACCCCGATGGAGACGCGCCTGGTGCGCAAGTTTGTCACCCGCGTGGCCGACGACATGCGCGAGGCATGGCGGCCGTTTATGGATCTCACGTTTGAACTCGGGACGACGGAAACCAATCCGATCTTCGCCTCTGTGGCCGCTGGCTCCGAGGCTGTCAGCGTCGCTGGCTTCAAGTTCGAGCTGGGCGACAAAGAATTCGAAATGAAGACAGTACTGCCAGCACGTCTGGTGGAGCCTATTCGCTTTGTTCGCGACGCAGGCGCGGCAGATGGCTCACAGGGCGAAACTGAAAAGTGGCAGCGGCGGCTGCGTGAGGATGTTCAGGACGCGACGGTCAGCGTGCGCGCGGTGCTCGCTGAAACGCAGATTGATCTGCGTGAACTGACCGAGGCGAAGCCCGGCGATGTGATTCCGCTGGAGCTCCCATCAAGCATGAAAGTTTATGCGGGCACCCAACCCGTTATCGAAGGAAGCTTCGGCGTTAGCAGAGGGCACAACGCAGTACGCGTAACCAAGCTGCTCGATCGTCAGGCCTTAGGAGAGAAGTATGGACGAGTCAACTGAAAACGAGACGCCGCAGCCGGGCGGCGACGAGGACTTTAAGGCTGCCGAGTTTCAGCAGGTCGATGGCGACCAGCCGAAGCCTGAAGGCGCCAATCCAAACATTGAGGTCATTCTCGATGTGCCCGTCACGCTGTCGCTCGAAGTGGGACGCACAGAAATGAGTGTCGGCAAACTCTTGCGTCTTAGCCAGGGCGCCGTGGTCGAGCTCGACCGTAACGCCGGCGAACCACTGGACGTGATGGTCAACGGCGCACTGGTTGCTCACGGCGAGATCGTTGTGGTCAACGACAAGTTTGGGATTCGCCTGATTGACGTAATCAATCCGGCGGAACAGGCACTCGCCGAGCCGGCGTAAGGCGGGTACCCATTGAACTTGTCAATGAAATCTATGGTGACGTACCTGGATCTTGCCAGGGGCATCACGCTGGTGAGCCTTTGTCTGCTTTGGTCGGCAGCCTCAGGCCAGGAGGCAGGCAGCGCTTTGGGCGGTCAGGGCGTGGCCGGACCCGCGCTGCGCATGATTGTGAGTCTGGCCGCCGTACTGGCCCTGCTCGGCGGCTGCGCCTGGCTTGCCAAGCGACTGCGCGCTGGCGGCGCCTTCCAAAACAGCGCGATTGAAATTGTCAGCGGTATTTCGCTGGGCGGAAGAGAACGCGTGGTGCTGCTGCGTGTCGGCGGCGAAGAAATACTCGTGGGCATCTCAGCGGCGGGCATCAGGCCGCTGCACGTTCTGAGAGAGAAGGCCGAGCCGCGCGAATTCGATGAGTACTTCGAGGCCACACAGACGCTGGAGGTATCGCGATGAAACATTGCTGCGCACTCCTCTTCGCGTTGCTAATCGCCAGTTGGACCCCGCTAGCCATGGCTGAACCGGGCATACCCGCCTTGGCGATCGCCGACAACGACAGCGGCGGCCAAACGTGGACGGTCAGCATACAAATTCTGCTGCTGATGACGGCGCTCACGCTGCTGCCATCGCTGGTACTGGCAGCTACATCCTTTACCCGCATCGTGATTGTGCTGGCCATCTTGCGCCAGGCGATCGGCATGCCACAAACGCCACCCAACCAGGTGCTAATCGGCATCGCGCTGTTCCTGAGCTTCTTCATCATGAGCCCGGTGCTTACAGAAGTTTATGACCGTGGCGTTGAGCCCTATATGGCAGGAGCGATTGAGCTTGAAGAGGCGGCCGCTGCGGCACAAGAACCGCTGCGTGAGTTCATGACCGGGCAGGTGCGCGAGACCGATCTGGCGATGTTCGCAGGACTCGCTGGTGATGACGGCTATGACTCGCCCGCAGATATTCCGATGACCGTGCTGCTGCCAAGTTTTCTTACCAGCGAGCTGAAGACTGCCTTCCAGATCGGCTTCATGACCTTCATCCCGTTTCTGATTATCGATTTGGTCGTGTCCAGCGTGCTCATGTCCATGGGCATGATGATGCTGTCGCCAATGCTGATATCTCTGCCCTTCAAGATCATGTTGTTCGTGCTGGTGGATGGCTGGGGCCTGATCATCGGCACGCTGGCCGCCAGTTTCGCGGTTTAGGAGAGCTGGTATGACACCCGAGACCGTTGTCACCCTGGCCAGCGAATCGCTGACGGTTGCCACCCTGCTGGCCGCTCCGCTGCTGCTAACAGCCCTGGCCACCGGCGTATTTATCGGCGTGCTACAGGCTGCGACCCAAATTAACGAGATGACACTGAGCTTTATTCCCAAGCTAGGAGTTCTGGTCGTATCTCTGCTCGTTGCCGGTCCATGGATGCTGCAACTCATTACGAACTACACCCGCAACCTGTTCGCCAGCATTCCGGGCATGCTCGGCTAGGGGATTTTCTTGCTCGCGCTGTACGACATCGCCGACTTTTTGCACGCCACCACCTGGGCGCTAACCCGGGTGGTTGGCCTGGTGCTGGTCGCACCGCTGCTCGGTGCCGTCTTCGTGCCCGTGCGGGTGCGCGTGCTCATTGCCATCGTGCTTGCGGTCGCCATGTTGCCGGCAATCCCAGCTCTGCCGTCGTTTCCGGCATTCAGCGTGATGGGCTTTCTGGCAGTCATCAAGGAAGTGATGATTGGCGTCAGCATCGGTTTCGCACTCAAGCTGGTAATGGAAGCCGCCGTCTTTGCCGGACAGGTGATATCGACTGGCATGGGACTCGCCTTTGCCATTGTCGTTGACCCGCAGGCGGGCAACATGCCGCTACTCGGTCGGTTCTACATTATTGTCGCGACGCTGCTCATGCTCGCGGTTGATGCGCACTTGGTTCTAATCAGTCTGCTGGCCGATAGCTATTCCGTCATGCCGGTTGGTGAGAGCAGCATCATGCCGGAGCAGGCGCGCGCCCTGGCTTTGTTCGGCTCAACTATTTTTACCGGCGCCATGTACCTTTCCCTGCCGGCGGTGATCGCGATTCTCATGGTGAACGTCGCCTTCGGCGTGATTAGCCGCGCGGCACCGACCCTGAACCTGTTTGCCGTCGGTTTTCCGATCTCGCTGATGCTTGGCTTCGTCGTTATGGTCATCAGCGTTCGCGGGCAGGGCCCTGTCTGGGAAGCTCAGTTCAATGCCGCCATGACGATGGCCGGCCAGTTGCTCGGTGGTGGATGACATGGCTGAGAACGAGAAACCGCAACAAGAGAAAACTGAACGCGCGACACCAAAGCGTATCGAGGAAGCGCGCAAGAAAGGTCAGGTTCCGCGCTCACGCGAACTCAATATGGCAGTCGTCATGATCAGCGGCTCGTTGGTATGCCTGGCGCTGCAGCCACAGCTCGGAATGTCGATGGCCGAACTCGTTCGGTCTGGCTTAAGTTTTGACCCTCGCCTGTTGTCCGATCCTGACAGCATGGCCATCGCTTTAGGCACCGCCGGGCTGCAGGCGCTCGCGGTCTGGTTACCGCTGTTTGGCGTCGTAGCCGGCGCAGCAGTGCTGGGAGGGGTCTCGCTCGGCGGGATTAATTTCAGCACCTCTCCGCTGGCGCCAAAACTGAGCAAGCTCAACCCGTTAAAGGGCTTGAAGCGCGTGTTCGGATTGAAAGGACTGGTCGAGGTGGGCAAAGCGCTCGGTAAGGCCGGTGCGATTGGCGGCGTGGCAATTGCTTTCCTCATGTTCAACGCCGAAGAGATCTTCAGGCTGAGCAACAAACCGCTGGCAGTGACCATGGCCGACGCCGGCCAGCTCGTCACGCTAACCCTGGTGGTATGCAGTGCGTCTTTGATTCTCATCGCGCTAGTCGATGTGCCATTCCAGCTGTGGAATCACCAGAAAGAATTGCGCATGACGCGCAAGGAAGTTCAGGACGAGCAGAAAGACACCGAAGGCCGGCCAGAAGTGCGCAGTCGCGTGCGTCAGCTTCAGCAAGAGCGCGCCAATCAACGCATGCTTCAGGACGTTCCACAGGCCGACGTCATTATCACCAACCCAACCCATTTCGCCGTAGCTCTCAAGTACGCGGACGGAGATATGCGCGCGCCGAGGGTGCTGGCCAAGGGTGTTGACCACATGGCCGCGCAAATCCGCGGCATCGGCAGCGAGAACGGGATCGCCCTGTTCGAGGCGCCTCCGCTAGCGCGAGCGCTGTACTGGACAACGGAAGTCGGCTACGAAATTCCGCAGCAGCTCTATCTTGCGGTCGCTCAGGTGCTGACCTACGTGTACCGCCTGAAGGCCGCTGCGGAAAACCGGGGCGAATGGCCGGACCGGCCCATTGTCAGCGTAGACGAGAAGCTAACTGTCAATCCGCGCCTCCGCTCTCGAGGAGATTCACGCAACAGCCGCTTGTAGGTGGCCTTCGCTAAAGAATCAAGGAAGCAATAAAGAATGAGCACGGCACTAGTTAATTCGAATCAGGCCAATCCGCTGCAGCAACTTAAGGCTGGCGTTATCAATGGCGCCGGCCTGCCGCTGCTGCTGCTGGCCATGCTGGCCATGATCGTTCTGCCGCTGCCGGCGATCATGCTGGATGGCTTGTTCACCTTTAACATTTGCCTCTCGCTGATTGTCATCCTGGCCGTCGTTTATGTGCTCCGGCCATTGGACATCGCAGCATTCCCTACCGTGCTGCTGCTGGCCACCCTGCTGCGGCTGGCTCTGAACGTGGCCTCGACCAGGGTCGTGCTGCTCGAGGGTCATACCGGCACGGATGCAGCGGGGAAGGTAATCGAAGCGTTTGGTGAGTTTGTCGTAGGTGGCAACTACGCCGTCGGCATGGTCATCTTTTCGATTCTCGTCATCATCAACTTTGTCGTCGTGACTAAGGGCGCCGGACGCGTATCTGAGGTCAGCGCCCGCTTCACCCTCGACGCGTTACCCGGCAAGCAAATGGCTATTGACGCCGATCTGAACGCTGGCGTGATCACCCAGGAAGAAGCCGCGGTCCGGCGCAACGAGATTCGCACGGAAGCGGACTTCTACGGTTCAATGGATGGTGCCAGTAAGTTCGTGCGCGGCGACGCCATCGCCGGCCTGCTGATTCTGTTCATCAACTTACTCGGCGGCATGCTCATCGGCATGATGCAGCACGATATGGAAATCGCTGCGGCGGCCGAAACCTACGCGCTACTCACCATCGGCGACGGACTGGTCGCGCAGATTCCTTCATTGCTGCTGGCCACCTCGGTCGCCATCGTTGTCACCCGCATGTCCCGCGCGGAGGACATGGGCAGCCAGATGGTCAGTCAGCTGCTCGGCGATCCCCGCGTCTTGTGGGTGGCCACCGGACTGCTGGCGATTCTTGGGCTAGTACCCGGTATGCCCAATCTGGCCTTCTTACTGATGGCTGGCCTGTGCGGCGGTGGCGCGTGGATGACCCACCGGCGCGGCCTGCAACCGGAAGAAGCAGACACCGGTGAGCCGGCGCCCGACAACGAGGCGGATGCACTGGATAGCGAGCTGACCCGCGAACTTAGCTGGGATGACGTCGGTGAGGCGGATCCCGTCGCCCTGGATGTTGGTTATCGGCTGATTCCACTGGTTGACCGCAAGCAGGGCGGCGAACTCATGCGGCGCATTAAGGGCGTGCGCAAGCGGCTCTCCGAGGAGCTCGGCTTTCTTGTATCGCCAGTACGCATCCGCGACGACCTTGACCTGCCCGCGACGAGCTACCGCATTAGTCTGCTCGGCTCGCCAGTCGCAACCGGAGAGGTGCACCTCGACAAAGAACTTGCCATCAACCCGGGGCACATTGAAGAGCCGATTCAGGGTATTCCGGGCAAGGACCCGGCCTTCGGGCTGGAAGCCGCCTGGATAGACCCGGCCAAGCGTGACGAAGCGCAGGCACGCGGCTACACGGTCGTCGATGTCTCTACTGTGGTTGCAACCCACCTGAGTAAAGTGGTGCAGGATCATGCGCATGAACTGCTGGGTCATCAGGAAGCGCAGGAGCTTCTGGACCGACTGGCCCGCACCGCACCCAAACTCGTCGAAGAGCTGGTGCCCAAGACGCTACCGCTGTCTGCGGTTGTACGTGTACTCCAGGAGCTGCTCTCCGATCACATACCGGTTACCAACATGCGCACCATATGCCAGGTCCTGGCTGAACACGGGCGCAACACGCAGGAGCCCGAAGCATTGGTTAGCCAGGTGCGGATCGCCCTTGGCCGATCGATCGTGCAGAAAGTCAGCGGTGAGACCGATGAACTACCGGTCATCACTCTGGACCCGGATCTGGAGCAACTGCTGCAGCAGGCGGTAAGCGGCGACGGCGGTGGACTGGAACCAGGCCTCGCCGAGCGCGTGCAGAACGAACTATCCGCAACCAGTCAGCGTCAGGAAGTAGCGGGTGAACCCGCTGTGCTGCTGGTATCGCCGGGACTGCGGCCGTGGCTGACCCGTTTCTTGCGGTTCGCCATCCCAAATCTACGCGTGCTGGCCTACAACGAAGTGCCGGACAACAAGCGTATACGGCTCGTTGCAGCCGTTGGCGCCAACTGAGTTCAGAGCAGATGAAATTGACCCTAATGAAATCAAGTTAGAGGCAGAGACCGATGCAGATTAGACGCTTTACCGGACCGGACACACGCGATGCCATGCGCCAGATACGCGACGCGCTTGGCCCTGACGCCGTGATCCTGGATACGCACCGCAGCCCGGACGGAATTGAAATCTCCGCAGCCATGGACTTCGACCCCGCCGCCTATGACGCAGCGCGGTCGCGCGGGCGGCGAATTGATTTGACCGATAGCGACGAATTGCCCGCGTCGGCAGAGACTGCGGCGCAGTCCGCCGGCGTTGCGGATGCAGCAGTAGACAGCGTCCGGCAGGAAATGCGCGGTATACGCACGCTGCTTGAGGCACAGCTATCGCGCTTGACCTGGGACAACGCGGCACGCCGGAATCCTGAGACTGCCGGCGTAATGCGTAACCTGGCACAGCTTGGCATGACGCCGGACATCATTGAGCAACTCACTACCGAAACCCGACTCGAGCCCGGCAGTAATCCCTGGACCGCGGTGCTTTGCGAACTCGTGGAGAAACTCCCGGTTTGCGCCCAGGACCCGCTGGCCGACGGCGGCGTTTTCGCAGTGGTCGGACCCACCGGCGTAGGCAAAACCACCAGCATTGCCAAACTTGCTGCACGCTACTTGCGCACTGGCAAACCTGAGGACGTCGCGCTGATCACCACCGATACCTACCGCATCGGCGCGAAGGAACAGTTGGAGACGTTCGCACGCCTGCTCGAGGTTCCGGTGTTTCAGGCCAACGATGCGAAGAGCCTGAGCGGCGTGCTGGCCGGGCTCACGGACAAAGAACTCGTGCTGATTGACACCGCCGGCCTGGGTCAGCGCGACCTGCGCCTGGCCCGCCAGTTGCGCGCGCTCAAAGCGACGGAGCAACCCATCGAGGTATTGCTGGCGTTGCCCGCCAATGCCCAGACCGACTCCATCCGGGAAATTGTGGACGTGTACCAGACCGCGGCCCCGCTAGCCTGCATTCTGACAAAGATTGACGAGGCGGCCTCGCTGGGTGGCGCCTATTCGGCACTAATGCGCAGCTCACTGCCTTTGGCTTATGTCACGAACGGCCAGCGTGTACCGGAGGATCTGCATTTTGCGGGAGCGCGACAGGCTTGGCTGATCAAAGCAGCGGTCGAACTGATCAGGCGTCGAGCAGAGCCCATCTCTGAGGACTACATGGCCGAAAATTTTGCGGAGGTAGCAACGCATGCGTGCGCGTGACCAACAAAACGGTGACCAGGCTGATGGCCTGCGCGGCCGGACAGCCCAGCGGCCAGTCAAAGTCATTTCCGTCACCGGCGGCAAAGGCGGTGTAGGCAAGACCAACATATCGGCAAACCTGTCGGTTGCGCTATCCATGCTCGGGCGGCGGGTCATGCTGCTGGATGCCGACCTGGGACTCGCCAATGTTGACGTCATGTTTGGCCTTCAGCCGCACTACAACCTGGCTGATGTCGTCAAAGGTGAACGCAGCCTGCAGGAAGTGATCGTAAACGGGCCTGCCGGTGTCATGGTGGTGCCCGGGGCATCGGGCCTTAGCGAGATGGCCAATCTCACTCCGGCACACCACGCCGGCATTGTGAATGCGTTCAGCGAACTGGCCGTTGATCTTGACACGCTGATCGTCGATACCGCTGCCGGTATCTCTGATGGCGTATTGCGATTCACGGAAGCTGCTCACGAGGTGCTGGTCGTTGTTTGCGATGAACCGACGTCCATTACCGATGCCTACGCCATCATCAAAGTGTTGAGCAGCGAACGTGGTGTGTCGCGTTTTCGGGTTGTGACCAACATGACGCGCCAGGGCGGCGATGGGAGCGGCCTGTTCGAGAAACTCTATCGGGTAACCGACCGGTTTCTTGACGTGACATTAGATCACGCGGGCAGCATTCCGTTTGATGATCGGGTCTGGCGGGCTGTGCAGCTGCAAACGCCTTTTGTGACGGCCTTTCCGACCAGTCTTGCTGCCGGCGCTCTAAAGAAACTGGCGCATCGAGCTGACAAGTGGGAACTGCCCGAGTCCGCCCGCGGCAACATCGAATTCTTCATGGAAAGGCTTCTCCAGGGGAACCAGACCAGGGAGCCCGAGGTGGCATGAGCGCGGCGTGCGAATACGCACTCACGGGAGGCCTCACGCCGGAGGCTCTGGTCGAGGAACATGCGCCGCTGGTTAAACGCATCGCGGCACATCTCCTTGGGCGCCTGCCGGACGGCATTGAGCTGGACGATTTGATCCAGGTTGGATTGATGGCACTGCTGGAGGCGGCGCGTCAGTACACCCCGACCAAGGGCGCCAGTTTCCCGACGTACGCGAGCATCCGCATCCGCGGCGCCATGCTGGACGAGGTACGCAGCAATGACTGGGCACCCCGCTCGGTCTATCGCAAGCAACGCGAGCTCGGCGCCGCCGTCCAGGCGGTCGAGAATCGAACCGGCAGGCCGGCCGAGCCCCAGGAGATCGCGACGGAGCTGGGCGTGGAACTCGACGAGTACTTTCGCATGCTCAACACCGCGACCACCGCCAGAATGTTTAGCCTCGACCAGGCCGATCCGGACAGCGAAGCGCTGCTGGACCGGCAGGTTGATCGCAATGCCAACCCGGTTGCTGATATTGAAGCGGAGGAGTTTCAACGGGAAATGGCCGCCGCGATTGAGCGTCTGCCTGGCCGGGAAGCGCTGGTCATGTCGCTCTACTACGACGACGAGCTAAACCTGAAAGAGATCGGCGCCGTGCTCGAGGTAAGTGAATCCCGCGTTTGCCAGATACACGGCCAGGCACTGGCAAGACTGCGGGCCCGGCTGCAGGAGTGGTCTGACCTCCGGCGGGGCCGCGAGTAGCGCTGGCCTGGCCGTGTTGCCCGCTGACGAAGATCACTATCAATGGACGCCTTGACCGCAACAGGAGTCGCGCTGGCCATGATCGCACTGGTCGGCGGCAGCATCCTCAAAGGCGCCGGGGTCGCGTCGCTACTCAACGGCGCGGCATTCGTCATCGTGGTGGTCGGCACGCTGGCCGCAAGCCTGATTCAAACGCCAAAACCCACCTTCATGCGGGCCTGGAAGATCTTCCCGTGGATATTCAAGCCACCCATGGAAGACCCGGAGAACGTGGTCACCAAGATGGTGGAATGGAGCGAAATTGCCCGCAAGGAGGGACTGCTTGGACTGGAACCGGCTTCTGAGAGTGAGCCGGATCCGTTTACACAAAAGGCCCTGCAAATGCTGGTTGACGGAACCGAGCCGGACAAGATGCGTGAAGCACTGGAAGTTGAACTCGACGCGCGCGAGCAAGCCTATTTGCAAAGCGCCAAGGTTTTCGAGGGGCTTGGCATCTACGCTCCGACGCTCGGAATTATCGGTGCGGTGCTCGGCCTGATTGCGGTGATGAAGAATCTTGCTGACCCAAGCAAGCTCGGAACCGGCATCGCAGCCGCGTTCACGGCGACGATCTACGGCATTGGCCTGGCGAATCTCTTCTTCCTGCCCACCGCCAACAAGCTCAAAGACATCATCAAGGCCCGCTCCCAATCGCAGGAGATGATTCTTGAAGGCGTCATCGCGATCGCATCAGGGGAGAACCCGAGAAACTTAGAGACTCGCCTGCGAGGCTTTATCGGCTAGACGGTCTGTTGAGCTATGGCGCGAAAGCAACATCACGAAGAGCACGCGAATCATGAAGCCTGGGCTATTCCTTATGGCGATCTGGTGACGCTGCTGCTGGCTTTCTTCGTGGTTATGTATGCGGTGTCCTCGGTCAACGAGGGCAAGTACCGCGTATTGTCAGAATCATTGCAGAGCGCCTTTAAAGGCCCGCCGCGTTCTTTGAGCCCTGTCCAGCTCGGTGAGCAAATTCGCTCTCTGAATAGCGGCTCGAACTCAGGCATGGATCCGCAGCAGTCGGTACCGCAAACCGCCAGTCCGACGTTCAAGACGGGGCAAGCCGGCGGGCTCTCGGCAGAACTTCAGGAAGTCAGCGATGAGCTGGAGGCGGCGATGCGCGATCTGATCGACGCAGACACCGTCATCCTGAATCGCACCGGCCGCTGGATAGAGGTGGAAATCAAAAACGATATTCTGTTTCCTACCGGCAGCTCAGCGATCGATTCCGACGCCACGGAAATCATTCAGCGCTTCGCTGAAATCCTGGCGCCCCTGCCGAATCCGTTGCGGGTTGAGGGCCATACCGACAACCGGCCCATCTCGACCAAAGTGTTTCCGTCCAACTGGGAACTCTCAGCCGCCCGGGCTGCAACGCTGGTGCGAAGTTTTGAGGCGGCGGGCGTTGACCCTGCCCGCATGAGCGTCGCCGGTATGGGCGAGCATCAGCCTGTGGCTGACAACGAGACGGCTGCCGGAAGGCTGCGCAACCGGCGTGTCGCCCTGGTCATTCTGGAGGCACCAGCGCTAGCGGATACAGCAGTCCAAGCTGGTGGGTTGCCGGCACAGGTGCCCGATGCACCAGCTGCTGCTGCGGCGACGCCCGAGGGCGCGGAGGTCAGCTTGTGAAACCCGTGGACACGATGAAACCGGTACTGCCGCCCCACCTGGTGAAGCGGCCCGAGACCAAACAGGAAAGACGTGAAACAGTTCCGGGCGACCGGAAGCGACGACGGCCTAAACTGCCAACAGGACATAAGCCAGACGATTCCGACCACATTGTGGACGAGCTTGCCTGAGGACTGCGTGCGGCCTGGCAAGAACCCACGGACGGATCGCTCAAGCGGGCACAGGATCGGCCGATCTTATTGGCAATTGCCGGGTCGGGCCTGAGGCTGCGCTGGCTAACGGAAAGATGACGCCCCAAGGGGTGATGGAGAGACAGCAAATGGTTCAGGTTCCTGACGACATCGCGAAGCGGCTCAAGACTTGCACCAGCTTCCCGTCCCCGCCTCCGGTGGCCATGAAAGTCATCGAGCTTGCGCAGAATCCCGAGATCGATCTGGCCACCGTCGCCGACACAATCAGCGCCGATCCCGCCATTGCCGCCAAGGTAATGCGGATAGCTAACTCCGCTCTTTACGCGCGCCGCCGTCAAAGCTCTAACCTTCGCCAGGCACTCATCGTATTGGGCCTGAATGCAACGCTGACGCTGGCACTAAGCTTCACCTTGGTGGCAACGCTGCGCAAAGCACCGCCATCAGGCTTCGACTTCGACGCCTACTGGCGCCGGGCCATTCTCGCGGGTACCTGGGGCAAGCTACTGGCCAGTGAGTTTGGCCGCCGCGATGCCGAGGAAGTGTTTCTCGCCGCCCTGCTGCAGGACATTGGCATGCTGGCCATCGACAAGATCGCGCCAGAGGTTTACGAGGGCATCAGTCCGTTCCAGCTTGAACACGCGCGCGTGGCGCAGCATGAAAAGACGCACCTGGAAACCGACCATCGCATGATCGGCGCGTGGCTGCTCAATGACTGGAACATGCCGGCACATCTGGTGCAGGCCGTGACGCACAGCCACGACGCCACTGCCGGTGGTGTCGATGCGGAACACAAGGGCTTTATACGCGCAGTTTCCATGGCCGGAGAACTGAGCGATATCTGGCTGACCAATAAGAGCGAGATGGGTATTCGGCGAGCGGGTCTCGAGGTGCATCGTCATCTGGGCATTCTCCCGAACCGCCTCGCGGAGATGTTCGAGATCGTTGGCGATCAGGTACCCGAGGCCGAAGGCATCTTTGAAATGGAACTGTTCGAAGGCGATCACCTGCAGGAGATCACCGACTCGGCGCGCGAAATCCTGATGATCCGCAACCTCCACACGCTCTCGGAGAATCAGGATCTGCGGGTCGAGAAAGAAGAGCTCGAGCAGGAGGTCAGCCGAGATGGATTGACCGGTGTTTACAACCGGCGCGCGTTTGACGATGCCGTTGGCCGCGAGTTCGAAACCGCCTTGCGCCATGAGTGGCCTCTCAGCGTCGTGTTTGTTGATCTCGACAAGTTCAAGGAAATCAACGATACGCATGGACACCAGGCCGGCGACGCGATGCTGCGCGAAGTCTCTGATCTGCTTACAGCAAATGTGCGCGACAGCGATATCGTAGCCCGCTACGGCGGCGATGAGTTTGTGATGCTGCTGCCGGGTCTCGACGCTGAATCGGCAGCGCGCGTGGCCAGCCGACTGGTGGAAGAAGCACGCACCCGCGAAGTGGACGACGGCCATGGCGAGAAGATCGGCATCACGCTCTCGCTGGGAATTGCCACGCTGGATAGCGAAAACACGTTTAGCGAGGCCAAGGATCTTGCTGCTGCTGCCGACGAAGCGCTGTATCACTCCAAACGCAACGGCCGCAATCAGCTCACGTGCTACACCGCCATTAAGGCGGCCTAGTTAGCTTAAGAGGGCGCGCCCCGCCAACAGCTTCCGGGGAAACGAGGTCAGACCTCAATCCCAGCTGGAAAACCGCAAGCGCCACCGGAAGTTCCAGGACAGCCACATAACCGGTCGTCGGGAGGGTCTCAGGCCAGGGCGAGACGCGGCATGGGACGGCGAAAAAGCGGAATGTATATGAGGAGTCTCGGCCCGACTGAGGCGATCTCAACGACCTGTTCAGTCGTGCAACGCGGTAATGCCGTATCGCTTCATCTTCTCCGCCAGCGTGGTGCGCCTGATCTGCAAACGTTCGGCGGCATGCGCTACCACTCCGTCGGCATCATGCAGCGCTCTGCGGATTAAGGAAATCTCAATCTTCTCGAGGTACTCCTTCAGAGGCAGACCGTCGGACGGCAGGGCGAAATCCTGCGGCTGCGGTCCTGACGCGCGGGTTGCTGCGACTTCATGGCGGTCGGAATCGCGCAGCGGCGCGTTGGCCGTATAGCGGGTTGGCAACTGCGGAATGTCTACCGTCCCGCCCGGGTACAGAACGCAAAGGCGCTCTAACAGATTTGCCAGCTCGCGAATGTTTCCCGGCCACTCGTAGTGCTTGAGAATACGCAATGCCCCGGGCGTCAACGTGATCGTTGCCAGCCCTGACTCGCCAGAGCGCTGCAAAATATTGTCAACCAGCTCGCCAAGATCGTCCTTGCGGTCCCTTAGCGACGGTAACTCGATAGGAAATACGTTCAGCCGGTAGAACAGGTCTTCACGAAACTTACCGTCCTGGATAGCCGTCTCGAGATCACGATGCGTGGCGGCGATGATGCGCACGTCACAACTACGACTCACGTTGCTGCCAACGCGTTCGTAGATCCGTTCCTGCAATACCCGCAGCAGCTTTACCTGCATGGGGAGGCTCATGTCGCCGATCTCATCAAGAAACAGCGTGCCGCCCTCCGCGGCCTCAAACCGCCCGACCCGGGCAGATATCGCGCCGGTAAACGCGCCTTTCTCGTGCCCAAACAACTCGCTTTCCAACAGATCCGCCGGAATGGCGCCACAGTTGACCGGCACGAAGGGCTTTTGCTTACGCGGCGACACTGCGTGGATGTAGCGGGCCGCCCATTCTTTGCCCGTACCCGACTCGCCAGTAACCAACACATTGGTGGTAAATCCAGCGACTTGTTCGATCATCTGGCGAACCTGGGTCATGCGATGGCCCGGTCCGGTCGGGAAGTAGACGACCTCAGCAGCTGCGTCGGCCCCGCTTCGCGCGGATGCCGGCGCCTGGCTGGCGACGGTCTCGCTGGTGGCGCTCATGAAAATCCCCCCCTGAAGGGCCGGAGGCCGGCCGCAGCCAGACCGCCAAAATTCCGGCAAATCACCCGTTTGTGACGGTGCCGTAAGTTGCAGCAACCCGAAAGCTGCAGCGGAATAATTGGCTAAAAACCCAAGAAAGTCAAACGTCTGGAATATCTATGTCAGATACAATCCAGCTTTGAGTGTTGGCGCCGCCGGCTGGCAACGCCAACGAACTGACAGAGGAGCATCGGCCGGCGGCATCGACAGCAATGGCGCTGCGTGGCAGAGTCCCGGGCGGTGCCCATCTGAATGCCAACCATCAACAGCAAGCTGCCGGGAGTGGGCACGACTATCTTTACGGTCATGTCACGCATGGCCAGCGACGTGGGCGCGATTAATCTCTCCCAGGGCTTCCCTGACTTCAACGTGCCGCCCGGATTGCTGGCGAGTCTCCACACCCACCTGGACGCTGACCATCACCAGTACGCACCGATGGCCGGGCTGCCAGAGCTCTGCGAGGCGATAGCCGGAAAAACCAGGCGCCTGTATTGCCGGGAAATCGATGCATTGACCGAAGTGACGGTGACTTCCGGCGCGACATCGGCTCTGTTCACCGCCATTGAGGCCTGCGCCGGACCCGGAGACGAAGTCATCGTCCTGGACCCGGCCTACGACAGCTACGACCCCGCTATCCGGTTAGCCGGGGCAACGCCGGTGCACGTTCCACTGCTGCCCGGCTCATTCGCGATTGACTTCGACCGGCTGGCCAGCGCGATGACCAGCCGCACCCGCATGCTGGTGATGAATACGCCGCACAATCCTACCGGCGCGGTGGTGACGGCAGACGAACTTGATCAGCTGGCCGGACTGCTGCGCAAGACTAATGTGATCGTGCTCAGCGATGAGGTGTACGAGCACATGTTCTTCGAGGCGGACCGGCATGCCAGCTTGTCCGCGCATGCTGAGCTTGCGACCCGCAGCCTGGTCGTTTCGTCTTTCGGCAAGACCTACCACTGCACCGGCTGGAAAGTCGGCTACGTGATCGCGCCGCAAGAACTGATGGCTGAGTTTCGGCGGGTGCACCAATTCGTTCAGTTCTGCGTCGCAACACCGCTGCAACACGCCCTGGCTGACTATCTTGAGTCAGACCCTGGGCACTATGAAAACCTGCCGGCTTTTTACCGCATCAAGCGGGACCAGTTTTGCACGCTACTTGGAGAATCGCGCTTTAACCTCTCCCCGAGTGCCGGGACCTACTTCCAACTGGCTGACTACTCCGAAATCAGCGACGCTAGCGACATGGAGTTTTCCGAGTGGTTAACACGCGAGGCCGGCGTCGCCTGCATCCCAGTGTCCGTGTTTCAGCGCACCCGCGCACCAGACCAGCGGCTGGTGCGCTTCTGTTTCGCGAAACACGAGGCCACGCTTGAGCAAGCAGCGGAGCGCCTATGCGCGATTTGAATATCAGTCTGGTGCAGACCGAACTCGTCTGGCAAAACGCTCGTGAGAATCGTGCGCGGCTGACGGATCAACTGGAATCGCTGGAACCGAAGCAATCAGATCTGGTGGTATTGCCCGAGATGTTCGCCAGCGGTTTCACCATGGAACCTGAACACGTCGCCGAAGGCATGACCGGCGACACCATGGAATGGCTGGCCAGACAAGCCAGCCGACTCGAGGCCGTCGTCACCGGCAGCCTGGTGATCGAGTCAGACAACAGATACTTCAACCGCCTGCTGTGGATGACACCCGACGGTTTGGCTGGCCACTACGACAAACGGCATTTGTTTCGCATGGCCGGAGAGCAGGATCACTATCACTCTGGCAAAGCGCGGCGAATCTTCACGCTCGACGACTGGCGTATCTGCCCGCTCATTTGCTACGACCTGCGATTCCCCGTCTTTAGCCGCGGCATCGACGAATTCGACCTGCTGATTTATGTCGCCAATTGGCCGGCGGCCAGAGCGTCCGCCTGGAATACGCTGCTACCCGCCCGCGCCGTCGAGAACCTTTGTTACTCGGCTGGCGTCAATCGCGTCGGCCAGGACGGCCGCGGCATCGACTACGCGGGAGACTCAGGAGTATGGAATTACCTGGGGAATGCACTCGTTGCGAGCAGCAGCAAAGAGACCGTCTTCAGCGTGACGCTCAGCGGCGAAAAACTACTGCGCTACCGGAAGAAGTTTCCTGCTCACCTCGATGCTGATCGGTTTCACCTCGACGATAGCGATGCAGGGTGACGCAGACGAAAGCACATGCGATCACCGCCACGGTCCGGCGTAAGCTTGCGTCGGAGGGCGCGCTGCGCTGCGCTTTACTCTGACTTCACCTTCGCCGGACCACGTCCTCTGGGGCGCGCGCCCAGCGCCGCGGCGGTATGATGACGGCACTTGCAAACCCGTCAGTTTGATATGCGCCGATTACTGGTATTTCAACATGTGGCCCACGAAATCCTCGGGATACTGGATCCGATTCTGCGGGAGGCCGGGTTTCGCATTCGCTATGTGAATTTTGAGCGGCAGCCCGACGCCAAGCCAACACTGGACCGCTACCACGGCCTGATCGTGCTGGGCGGGCCCATGAACTGCGATCAAACTGATCGCTATCCACATCTCGCCACCGAGGTAGCGCTCATCAACGAAGCCATCAGAATGGGCCTGCCGGTCCTTGGCATTTGCCTGGGGTCGCAGCTCATCGCCAGGGCGTTAGGCGCAACTGTGAGAAAGAATCCGGTGAAGGAAATCGGCTGGTACACACTGAACCCGACGAGCGACGGCGCGCAAGACCCCCTGTTTTCGAGACTCGATGCCACCCAGCAGATATTCCAGTGGCACGGCGATACGTTCGATTTGCCCGCAAACGCTGTCAGGCTGGCCAGCTCTCCTGACTGCGCCAACCAGGCATTTCGCTACGGCGAGAACGTCTACGGACTGCAGTTTCATCTGGAAGTAGACGAGCCCATGATCAGGCGTTGGTTACATAAGCCATCCAACGCCAGTGAGTTTGCAGGCTACGCCGATCCGCAGGCCAGGATTGCTGAAATTGAAACCGAAACGCAGCGCTTTATAGAGCATTCCGAATCCCTTGGACGGCAGCTGTTTGGCGCTTATCTGAAGCTCTTCCAGCATCGCCCGCGCCGCACCGCGCTCCCCTCGCGCTGACCTGCAGCTTGAAACCAGCCCGTTCGCCCCAATCTCTCTCCGATCGGCTGGCTGTGAGCACCCGAATCCGAGGCCTTGCCCAGGGGACACAGGGGCCGGGGTTTGTCGCATACCCAAAGCGGCGCTACGATGATTGTTTACTGCAACGTCACCCATGAATACAGCGACGCCTACCATGCCCATCAAGGATCTGGACCAGCTCAGTCTGCCCATCGAAGGCATGACATGCGGGGCCTGTGCAGTGCGGCTGGAAAAGGCGCTAGGAAACGCAGCTGGCATACGTGAGGCCGCGGTTAACTTTGCTACCGAGACTGCAGACGTGCGGTATGCGTCGACCGACATTGGCACGTCAGACATTGCGACGGCCGTCAGCAACGCAGGTTTTTCCGTGGGCGAACGCCGGTACTCATTTCAGATCGACGGCATGACCTGCAGCGCATGTAGCCTGCGAGTTGAAAAAGCGCTGCGAAAAGTGCCCGGAGTGATCGCCGCAGACGTCAACGTCGCTTTAGAGCGCGCTGACGTAACAGCCGTCGCCAACGCAACAGACCTCGAGGCGCTTGCAGCGACCGTCAGCGATGCCGGCTATAGCGCCCGCATCGAAGATCCGGCAGTTGATGCCCAGCGCGCGGCTGAGGCGCAGCGTAAAGCTGATATGGCTGCCCTGAGCAGGGAGCGCACTCTGCTCGCTGTCGCTGCGCTACTGACCTTGCCGCTGGTTGCCCAGATGACGAGTCATATGCCGGTGCTGTCTGGCCTCGTTGGCCACAGCTTCATGCTGCCTCCGTGGATCGAGGTGCTGCTGGCCACGCCTGTGCAGTTCGTATTGGGCGCACGCTTTTATCGCGGCGCCTTCAACGCGTTGCGCAACGGCGCCGGAAATATGGACGTGCTGGTTGCGATGGGTACTACCGCCGCATACGGCTACAGCCTTTTCTTGCTGTTAACACTCGGTGATGCCGCGCGGGGCATGCTGTATTTCGAAGCATCGGCAGTCATCATCACGCTAGTCTTGCTGGGCAAGTACATGGAATCTCGGGCCAAGCGCGGCACCACAGCGGCGATTCAGCAGCTCATGGACTTGCGACCCGGCACCGCCAAGCGTTTGGATGCGAGCGGCCGCGAACAGGAAGTTCCGGTGGCGCAGGTGCTGACCGGGGACCGGGTCCGGGTGCGCCCCGGCGAACGCATCCCGGTGGACGGTATCGTCATCGACGGCACCAGCGAGCTCGATGAGTCACTGCTAACCGGCGAGAGCCTGCCCGTCAGCAAGGCCAGCGGTGATCCGGTCACCGGCGGCGCCATCAACGGTAATGGACTGCTGACAATTGAAGCGAGCACGGTAGGCGCAGATTCGACCCTTGCGCGCATCATCAGGCTCGTCGAAAACGCGCAGTCCGGCAAAGCGCCAGTGCAACGACTCGTGGATCGCATCAGCCAGATCTTCGTGCCAGCCGTGGTCGTCATTGCGGCGATTACATTCGGCGGCTGGCTAGTCTCAGGCAACACATTTGAAACGGCCCTGATAGCCGCCGTGTCAGTCTTGGTCATCGCTTGCCCGTGTGCGCTGGGACTCGCAACGCCAACGGCCATCATGACCGGTACCGGAGCCGCTGCCCGGGCTGGCATTTTGATCAAGGACATTACGACACTTGAACGGGCGCATCGTATGGATGCTGTCGTGCTGGATAAGACGGGCACGCTGACACTGGGGCAACCCAAGTTGGTTGACAGCCTGGTGCTTAGTGGCGGTAAAGACGAAATCCTGCGCCTGGCCGCTTCCCTGCAGCAGGGCAGCGAACACCCGCTGGCGCATGCGATGCTCGACGCCGCGCGTGCACAGGATCTTGAGCTCGCACCGGTTTCGTCCTTCCAAAGCCTGACCGGTCATGGCATTACCGGCGAAGTGGCCGGCAGGAAATTTCTGCTCGGCAACGCGAAACTCCTGCACGATCACCACATCGAAATTGCCGCTACGGACGACCTGGCGGGCGCCTGGGAGCAGCAGGGCCGGACCGTAGTCTGGTTAGCCGATGAGTCGGCCGTGCTCGGGCTATTCGCTATTCAGGATCCGCTGCGCGATGAGGCAATCGCGGCGGTGCGAAGGTTGCGAACGATGGGTGTGAAAACCATCATGCTTTCAGGCGACGCACCGGCTGTCGCCGACGAGATTGGCCGTCAGGCAGGCGTCGACGAAGCTCACGGCGGTGTACTGCCTGATGAAAAAGCCGCGCGGGTAACGGCCCTGCGCTCTGAGAGCCAGTATGTCGTCGGGATGCTCGGCGACGGCATCAACGATGCTCCGGCGCTCGCAGCTGCTGATGTCGGCATCGCAATGGGCACCGGCACCGATATCGCGATGGAAACGGCAGGCATTACCCTGATGCGCGCAGACCCACGTCTGTTACCTGCCGCGATTACCGCGAGCCGCGCTACTTTCCGTAAGATTAAGCAAAATCTTTTTTGGGCCTTCATCTATAACGTGATTGGCATACCTTTAGCTGCGGCAGGCTTGCTTAGCCCGGCAATAGCAGGAGCAGCCATGGCGCTCAGCAGTGTCAGCGTCGTGAGCAATTCCTTGCTGCTGCGGCGTTGGCGTCCAACGCTGGATCCCATCGAATAAACACTCGGAGAGGACCGATATGGAAAGCATCACCCTGGCCGTTTCCGGCATGTCATGCGGCGGCTGCGTCAACAGCATCCAGAATGCGCTTAACGCGAAAGATGGCGTGCGCAACGCTACCGCAGATCTCGACCGCAACGAAGTGCATATTGAGTTTGACCCGGGCCAGATTGAGCAGCCGGCGCTAATCGCCGCGATTGAAACCGCGGGGTTTGACGTTACGTCCTGACTGGCATATCGCCCGGCGCCTTAATGCGCACGACAATGGCGAAGAACATCACGAGCGCATTCAGGAATCCGATTAACGCGAAGGGCGCGGCGGGGCCAACCGCATCGAAGAGCCGGCCACCGGCCACACCGGCGATCAATATACCGATCGCTCCGAAGGTATTGAACGCGCCGACGACAGCACCCCTGCTGAGCTTCGGCGCCTCCTGGCTAATAAGAGTGGTTGCGCCGAAGAAAGCGCTTATCTGTCCAACGCCCAAAAGCAGGAAAAACGGTATGGCGTCTCTGGATAGCGGATCCTCAACGAACAACATCGAGCTGTAACCAATCGCCGCTACCGCCATGCAGAACACTGTGCCGGAGACACGGTTGAACCGGTCAAGCAGAGCGCCCAGAACACAAAGCCAGAGCAGCGCGCCTCCCTGCGAGATTCCAAAAACGCCCGCACCCCGGGCCGCCGCCACCGCGGGATCCATGCCCTGGCTAACGCCCGCTACCGTGCCCCAAAGCACAGTGAAGGTGCCGAGAATGACCAAATCGCTGCGCGCAACGAAGGCAGTCGCGTAAGCCAGGCCGATGCGGGGATTACGTGCCGCTGCGGAGTAACCGGCAGACACGAGCTCTTTAAACGGCAGACGCTCCTCAGCGCTGGCCGGCGTGCCCTTCTGCAGGCCGAGCACGAAAATCACAGATGAAACGGCGCAGGCAGCAAAAACTATGAAGTGCACGATTTTGGTGGTGGTGATCGCGTCATAACCGGCTTCAATCAGCATCGGTGGCACAAGCCGGCCGAACACTACGGTGACCGCCAGCACCCCAAGGCCGTTAAACACGCCCGCCAGCGCGACGAACTTGCCTCGGGACCGGTCCTGCGGGTAGTCGGCCAGAATTGTCCCCAACATTCCAGTGGACGTCCCGAGGCCCGCCGCGTAGATGCCACGGTAAATCAGCAGCTCCTGAACCGACCCAGCGAACGGGTACAACAGGTAACCCAGGCCCATCAGGAAAATGCCAGCCCCGAACAGCTCGCGCCGGCCAATGCGATCGGAAATCACCCCGACGGCACCAAACACGATGAGCTGAACGATCTCAGTGATAAACACGAGATCACCACTGATGGTTCCCTGCTGGTCAATGGGCAGGCCGAAGTTGGCGTTAAGTACCAGCGCGGTGCCGGGCGAGATGAACGTCAGCAGCCCAATGGTCGCAAAAGCCGAGTAAAGAAAAACGACTGCGTTCCAGCCTGTAATGCCGGGCTGAAGCCAGACGAACAGGAATTTTCGGCCTTCAGGCTGGGCCGCTGATGCCTCGGAGTTCAAATCCACGTCTCCCCGCTGGATTGACTAGTGCGGGCCCTACCGTCCCGCGATATCACCCATAAACTACCGTGAATGGCGCCTCGAACTGGTAACTTCTTGTAACTTACGCGCTGTAACCGGCGGCTGACAGATGCACCGCGCAAGCCGGGCGCACTCAGAGCATCACGTGCACCGACTTCGACTGTGTGTAGCTGAGCAGCTCTTCCAGACATTCTTCGCGCCCGAGTCCACTGTTCTTCCAGCCGGCGAAACCCGTCCCCAGGAAATGCCGGCCACCGCCGTTGATCCACACCAGTCCTGTCTCCAGCTCGCGCGCCATACTCATGGCAGTCTTTATGTCATTGGTCCATACGGCGGAAGTCAGGCCGAACTCCGTCGCGTTGGCCATGGCCAGGGCTTCATCACGATCCCGCCACTTGAGGATAGCCAGCACCGGACCGAACACTTCCTCACGAGCGATGCGCATGTCCGCGGTGACATTGCCAAACACCGTCGGTTCCACCCAGTAGCCTTTCTCGAAAGCCGCGCCCGACGGACGCCCACCGCCCGCGAGCACGGTTGCACCATCGGCTTTGCCCGCTTCGATCATGTTAGTGACGTGGCGATAATGACCCGCAGAATTAACCGGACCCATTTGCGAAGCAGGATCGCGTGGATCGCCCAACTGAATACCGCGCACGCTTTCCACAAGCCGCTCTACCACCTCATCGTGCAAAGACTCGTGCAGCAACAGCCGGCTGGTTGACCCGCAGGACTGCCCCGACCAGGCGAAATTCATCCCAGCGACCGCCGCCTTGGCGACTGCTGCTGGATCTGCATCAGGGAAAGCAATGAGCGGATTCTTGCCACCGAGCTCCAGGGTTAGATGCTTGATCCCAACTTCAGCGGCGGTGCGCTGGATCAGCATGCCGGTGGGCACAGAACCGGTAAACCCGATGCGCCGCACCAGCGGATGACGAACAATGGCATCGCCGGCAACCGGGCCTGCGCCCGAAACGATGTTCACTACGCCAGGCGGCAGTATCTCGCGGCAAATTTCACCCATCAGACTGCCCGACAGCGGACTCTGGTCGGGCGACTTCAATACCACAGCGTTGCCAGCCATCAACGGCGCACCCAGATGTGCACCGGCAAACAGAAACGGATGATTGAAGGGCACAATTCGCCCAACCACGCCGTAAGGCTGGCGCATCGTGAAATGTATATTCTGGGCTGTCGCTGGCACCGTCTCGCCTTTGAGCTCGATGCCCATGCCGGCCATCATGTCGATGTAGCCCGACGCCAGAGTGATGTCGTTGCCAAGGCTGGCGATCGTATTGCCCGTGTCGGCCGACTCGAGCGGCAGCACATCATCAGCGCGGGCCCGGATTGCAGCGGCGAGCTGGCGCAGGAGATTGCCGCGCTCGAAAACGGATTTGGCGTTCCATTCCGGCTGAGCCGCCGCCGCAGCTTGCACTGCTCGATCAATGTCCTTGGCCGACGCAGCCGGCACGCGGCCGTGCACTTTCTCAGTCGCCGGATTGACTGAGTCCATCCATTCACCAGATTCGGCGGCCACCATCTGGCCGTCGATCAACATCGGCCGGTCGCCAAACTCAAGACTCACTGCATGCCCTGCCTGCGCAACAAAAGGGGCGCCAATTCTGGGGGCGGCGCGAAGTTGCTGCGAGAGCGGCAGCGCTGTCGTTCACCTGTTGGCAGATGAGAAGGGCGTTGGACCTTCGGACGGGCCCCGTCCGTTAACCGTTGGCACTCAGTTAACTCGGGCGCGAGCCGGCTGCGCGCCATTCTGAGCTCGCGAAGTGGCTGCCCTAAATCGCGGGTGCCGGTTTCTGCTCGATGGCGTAGCGCTCCAGGCTGGACAGACTATCGCCCACCATCTCCGTCGGCGCGTCGAAGTACTTCTCGTAGTTCTTCTCCGCGTAGTCAGTAGCCGATTTCGACAGCACATCGCCTGGGTGATCGCAGGTACCCATGAAGCACTGATACAGGCAGTGACCGGGCATCTGCCCCATCAGCATCCAAGGCAGCCAAGGCGTTACCCGATTCCAGGTTCCCGTATAAGGCAAGCTCGTCAGCTCAGGGTTCTGCATGTCCTCCGCCCGCACATGGTGGGCGAACATCTCGGAGACCTGCGCAATCGGACCGGCTGATTCGCGGGGCCACTTATCAGGCTGCAGCGCGCTTGGATAAGCAAGGTGGATATGAATCTCCATATCCAGCCAGTCGCCGTGTTGATACCAGGGCAGAACAAAAGGAATTTTTGGCGGAGCTTCTTCCTTGTTCAGGCCACCAAACTCAGGCGGCGGCGGGAAGTGTTCTTCGATCGTGTAGTTGTAGGGATCGTTGGCGACCTGCACGACCGGGACGGTCTCGTTGAGCCACGGGTTGCGCCACTCCTCGATCACTTCCCCGCTGCGTATGTCTGTGTAGAGAATGATCTCCCGGCACAGCCGCTCGATCACCCCGTCCGGCCTCTCCTTTAACCGGATTACGCCGAAGCCCTGGGCGCCAACCAGATTTTCAATCTTCTTTCCCGGCCGGTTGCCGGCGACATAACCCTTAAACCAAAAGTATTTTTGCTTGCCGAAATCGATGTCGCTCTGCAGCCGCGCATAAGCAAGCTGGTTGCCTCGGCCCGTCGTCAGATCGAGATAAGGACCTTTGATCGCTGGTCCGAAGCCGTACTTTGGCGATGCCGCGCGGCCAGCCGCGTGTCCGCCAGCCTGCGCCTGCTGGCCGAGAGCCCCCAGTGCCATGCCCATCGCACCCAGCGCACCTACGCTGGCGAAGGACTGTTTGAGAAAGTCGCGACGATCAGAATTACCCATAACTCGATACCACTTATCTGAGATTTGCCTATTGGAATATCTGCTGTCTGAAATTGATGCCGCTAAGTCGACGCCGTTTGCGGATCGGGCTGCTGTTGACTGCCACGCGTGAGGAAGTAAACGCACAGCGCCGCAATCACCAGGAAGCCGTTGGAACCTGCCATGTACAGGAAGGGCCCCACGGGTTTCCAGTTGTCGAAGAGCCAGCCGCCGACGAAGCCGACCACCATAATGCCCACGGCACCCAGCAGACTGAACATGCCCAGCACAGCACCTCGGCCACGGTCCGGCGCCTCCTTACCAATGAGCGACGTCGCGGAAATGTTCGCGCCCATCTCGCCGGCGCCGACAAAGGCGGCTGCCAGATACATCCAGTTACTTAGCGGATTCTCTAGCACCCCAAGCGACGCATAGCCAATTAGCGCGACTGACATACCGAGCACCAGACCCAGAACCCGATCTATCTTGTCGAGCAAGATGCCGAAAATCACGGCCCAAGGCAGCGCGAAGGCCTGAATTACGATGTAGAAGGTGGTGGCGGTTATCAGCGCTTCCGACGTGGTCATGCCCTGGTTCAGGCCCTCGATCACCAGCCAGGCCGTCAGGAACTGACTAACCACCGCCAGATCCGCGCGGGACACGAACGCTGCCACATAACCGAGGAGAATGCGCGGCTTCTTGCCTTCGTTGAGGCCCACCTTGAGGGTCTCAAAGAGCGGCTCACGCTTGGAAATCTGCGCCGGGGCGCCAGGCTTCAGACCCCACAGCAGGACAACGGCCAGCATGATGCAGATGCCGGCGACGATCCAAAATGCGAAGCGCCCGGCGATGACCGGGTCGTAGCCCATCTGGATAAAGCGCTCTGGCAGCCCACCGATGAATCGCGGCAGCGAAGCGATGCCAACGCCGTTAAAAATGAATACGCCCGCGATCATTTTGGCCCGGGTCTTATCGATCGGATAGTCGTTGGCTACCGACGACAGCATCACGTTAACGCAGGCCACACCCGAGGCTATAAACAGGCGGAAAGCTACCAGCTGGTAAACCACGTCAACCGGATACTCGTTGCTGACCAGCGGATACAGGCAGTAACCGATCGCGAGCAGAATAAAGCCAGTCGCAAATACCGGGGGCCGTCCCCAGCGGTCGGAGATTGAGCCAGCCAGGCCCACCAACACGATGACCACCAATTCCTGAACAATAAGAAGGGTGCCAATGATCGCCCCTTGCTCGTCTTGCGGGATCTTCAGCACCTCGTTCAGCAGGTAGGTCTGCATGATGCCCACCGTGTTCATCATCGCGATGCCGAAGAACGAGATGAAGAAGAGCGTGAAGACGTGCTTCTTCGTCACGCCCTCGCGCATCATCAACGGCCCGATTTTCAGGCCTGTTTCGAGATTTCGATCGGAATCAGCGGTGGTAGACATGCTTTATTGGTTCCCGGCGGGATGGTTATGCGTGCATGGTCACGGAAATCAGGCGCGCGGGCCCGGCCAGTGCCTGATCGTGACCATTGTGCGATTGTTCAACATTATCGGCTTCGCTGCCAGCAACCCGCGACCCCCGGAGGCCCTGCCGCAATTAGCCCTCGAACCGCTAGAATAGCGCGCGGTAGCCAGCCTGGCACAGGGACAGCAATATGGGCCGACTGATCAAGAGAATCTTCAAACTAGCCGGGTTGGTGTTACTGGCGGGGATCGGCTTTACGGCAATCATTGCTTACCGGGGATCCTGGCTGCGAGACGTAGAGCCAACTTTCGCTGGCTCCTGTGAATCCCTCGAACTTTCGGGCAGCGCGGAAGATATCGCGCTGGATCGTGAGCGGGGCATCGCTTACCTGTCGCTGTTGGACCGCCGCGGGCTGGTTACGGGCGATGCCGTTCAGGGCACGGTGGCGAAAGTCGACCTGACGCGGCGCCCGCTGACTGCAGTGACAGCACTGGACAGTCAGCCCGCACATTTTCGCCCCCATGGACTAAGTCTCTTCTTGGACGCGCGCGGAAATCGCTATCTGTTCTCACTGAACCACCCGGTGAACCGCGGCGAAGAGCCCGAATTGGTTGAGCGTTTCGTTGAATCAACACCGGGGAGATTTCAGCATCTGGATACGTTCACCGACCCCCTGCTCCTCTCGCCGAACGATCTCGCCGCGGTCGGCAGAAATCAGTACTACGTCGTCAGCGACAAGGCCCGGGGGGTCGTGGGCAGCCTGCTTCAGCAGCTTGGCTTGGGCGGTTCTCCCCTTACGTACGTCGATAATGGCACCGCGGATGACGTGCTGGTAAATATCGCGCGGGGTGGCGGCATCAATGTCTCTCCCGACGGCGGCACGCTGTACGTGGCGGAAACCGACGGACAACGCATACGGGTGCTCGATCGTGACGCGATCACTGGCGACGTCACCGAGGTCCGACGCATCGCCGTTGATACGTCGCCAGACAATGTTGACGTGGCCGAAGACGGGAGCGTGTGGATCGGGGCGCATGCCAACACGTTCAAGCTAATTCAGCATTTTGCAGCCGAGAAGCCGGCGCCATCGCAGGTCCGCCAGATCAGAATCAGCGGCGACAGTGCTGAAATAGAGGACATTTTCCTCGACGACGGCAGCCGGATTTCCGCCAGCAGCGTCGGTGTGAGCTATGAGGACCTCGTGCTGATCGGCTCAATCACCGAAAAAAAGCTGCTGATTTGCACGCGCGAGATGAACGGCTAGGCTGGCTCAGTGATCTCTACCGTCTGCCGTATGCCGGGTGACTCGATTCTCTGCACCTTGCCGCTTGGCCAGGTCACCTCGATGTAGTCGATCGCCCGCTGCTTACCTAAACCGAACAGTAGCCGGGGATCACCGCCAGAGTTGTAACCGTAGGCATTGGTTTTTTCGCGATACTGCACCAGATCACCGGCGACCAGCTTAACCCTGGCGCCGTAACCATCACGATTGCTGGTTGTTCCTTCAAGCGCCACTCTCACCCAGGTGTTGCCGTTGCCGCGATTAACCAGCAACTGGTTGGTCTGTGCGACACCCACGCGCTTACCCATGCTGTAGTAGGTGCGATTAGCGATAAACAGATCCGCGAAACCGTCGTCATTTATGTCTGCGGCGCCAACTCCGCTGCCAATCCCCAAACCAACCGCACCGGACTTGGCGGTGATATCGCTAAAGGTTAAGTCGCCGTTGTTCCGATAGAGCTTGTTCTCAGCTGGCTCCCAGGCGATGTAGAACTGAACCGAGGGAGGCATGCTGATGACGTCGTTGATCAGGACGTTCGAGAGACCGCCGTTATTGACGTAGATATCGAGATACCCGTCGTTGTCGAAGTCTGCCAGGGCGCAGCCTCGCGCGCCGCCCATGTCGCCGGCGCCCGACTCCAAAGTGATGTCCTTGAACCGAACCTCACCCTTTTCCGCAAACTGGCTGATGATTAACCGATTGGCCTGATCAGCGGTGGGCAGATAGAAATCCATGTCACCATCGTTGTCGAGATCACCCACGCAAGCACCATTAGCATTGCCTGGATTACGGAACGGGCGGCCGCGCGGGGCCTTTCGCTTCTGCGTGATATCCCTGAATGTGCCGTCACCCTTGTTGAGGAAAAGCACGTTCCGGTCAGCCTCGTTGGTGACGAGCAGATCAATGCGCCCGTCGTGGTTGAGATCAGTCCAGTTGGGAGAGCCCTGCGAGTTGCTCTCGCTCAGTTTGTCCTGAATGCCAGCACCGCTGGCGATTGTTACGTCCTGGAAGCGGCTGCCGTCCATGTTCCTGAACAATACGTTGTCGATCTCGTAGTCCGCGTTCTTGTGGTAAAGATCGATCAGGCCATCGTTGTCGAAATCCGCCCAGGCGACGCCGCCGGCCGTGTCACTGACTCCACCCGCGCGCTCGTCGTCCTCACTACCCGCGCGCATTAGACGGGCGCTGCGCGTGATGTTCTCGAAGTTTGGCTCGCCCGTCTCGACGAGCAGATTGCGGAACAGCGTCATGGGCTGGAAGGCCGGTCCGCGGGTCTGCGGCACCGTGGCGACCACCATATCCATGTCACCGTCGTTATCAATGTCGCCCCAGGCAGCGCCGCGACTCAGACTGCGCTTGTTGTCAACGCCGCGCTCCAGAGCCACATTTTCGAAGCGGCCGTTGCCCTGGTTTTCGAAGAGCCGGTTGTAGTCGTCCTCGCGATGCCCCTCCGTGGAGACGAAAATATCTATGTCACCGTCGTTGTCATAGTCAACGAAGGTCGGGCCCGTGCTATTCACTGCGAGGTCAGTCACGCCGGCGGCCTCGCTGACGTCCTTGAAGCGAATTTGCGCGTCTGCCGGTCCCGCGAGGCCCAGCACCGCCGCGCCACTAGCCAGACACAGAATAATTTTTGTCATGCGGAACTCCACGGTGATTCGTCGCTTTATGTTGTTGCTCTGAGGCCAACCCGGGCAAGCAGTCAGCGCATAGACAGAGCAAGTAAGAATTCGTTGCTTTCGACCGGCCGGATTACGTTTGCCCCCGGCATTCAGCCGAGCAACAGATTGTCGAAAATCGCCGCAGTGAGGAGCAGACCTAGCTGCACGATTGACGCGGCAAAGGTTTTCCAGGCATTGGCGGTGCTGGGCTTTGCGACGAGCTGGCCGCTCGCTATCAGGAAATAGGCGCCACCCGCCGCGGCGCCGAGCAAGTAGATCCAGCCCATGCCGTACAGACCGGGCACGAGCGAGAGGGCGACCAGTACGACCGCGTGCAAGAAAATCGTCCAGGTCGAGACGGAGTCCGATACCACAACCGGCAGCATGGGCACACCTGCAGCTGCGTAGTCGTCCTTGCACGCGAACGCCAGTGCCCAAAAATGTGGTGGCGTCCACAGGAACAGCACGATCGCCAGAATCAGCGGTGCGGGTGCGAACGCCGCGCCCACCGCGGCTGAGCCCGCCATAACGGCGAAGCTGCCGGCCAGACCGCCGATAACGATGTTCATCCAGGTGCGGCGCTTGAGCCAAACCGTATAGACGATCCCGTAGGTGAAGGCGCCAAGAAAAATATACAGAGCGGCTTCCACATTCGTCGCCAGGGCGGCGGCTGTCAGAGAGATCAACGTGATCAGGGCAAGCGCGATGATCCAGTAGTTGTTGGCGCTGAGCTTCCCCGTAACGAACGCGCGGTTGCGTGTTCGCCGCATTCGGGCATCAAGATCGCGCTCGTAGAGCTGATTGAAGGCGCCCGCAGCGGATGAGGAAAGCAAAACCGCCACACCCAGAACAAGCACCTGCCATGGCGCGAGCCCGCTGCCAGGACTCACAGCGATGCCCGCCAGTGCGCAGGCCATTATTAGGAACCCCAGGCGAACTTTCGCCGCCTGGTAGATGAGCTTTAAGGTGTCAGTCATTGTTGTCGGGGCCCGCCAGGCCCGGCGTGTTAAGCGAGTATTTTAACCCAAGCTGACCTGCGGTCTGGCAGCCCGCGTTTCGCGGTAGAGAATAAACAGTCCGCTGGCGGCAATGATCGCCGCGCCGACCCAGGTTCGCGCCGTGGGCACCTCCCCCCAGATCAGAAAACCCGCGGCTGCCGCCCAGATCAGTCCGGTGTACTCGAACGGCACGAGAATCGCTGCGGGAGCCACGCGAAACGCCGCATTCATGAGGACAAAGGCCACTCCACCGCAGAGGCCGCAAACCGCGAATAGCGCCCACGCAAAGGCATCGGGCGACCGCCACGCGTCGGCCGGCCCCAGCGCCAGCCAGACGATTGCGATCGTGGTCGGCACAACGAATAAGTACAGGCTCAGTGCCTCGGTGGACTCGGTCATGCGCAGCTTTCGGGACGTCAGCGAAATCACGGCGTATAGGATGGCGCCTGCCAGAGCCACCAGCGCCGCCGGTTCTCCCAGGCCGCCACCCGGATCCAGCAGCACTACGACGCCGCCGAACCCAGCCAGCACGGCAGCCCAGCGCCACGGGCCAACCGGTTCACGAAGCACGGGTTGCGACAACGCTGTGACGACCAGCGGGGCGGCAAAGGCAAAGGTGAGCACCTGAGCCAATGGAATGCGGCCGAGTGCATAGAAGAACGCGTACATGGAGCCGGCCATGAGACAGGAGCGCAGCAGGTGCCAGCCTGGCAATGACGTTTTCAGCAGCGCGGTTCTACCTAAAGCGATGACGTAGCAGCCAATAAAGCCCGCAGAAAACCCGCAGCGCAGCAGGACGAGCTGCGCCATGCCGTAGTCCTGCAGCAGCCATTTGGCGCTGACGTCCAAACCAACCATGCACAGGATCCCGCCGACCATCAGCGCGATCCCGCGGGTCGTGTCAGTCGCCGGGCCTTCAGCGGACATTCGCAGCCCCCGGAAGGCAGCTCGAAGAGTTTGCCGAAATAGGCAATAAATTGTTGATTATCTTAAACATAATGGTTGGTTATACCGGGATAACAAGTCCGACGTTCACGGGCATCCAGGCAGCCGTTACCTTACGCCTCCACGATTTTTAGGTGAGTTGGCTGTGAGCGCTGTCCTGTCAAATGCCGCCGAAGTACTGCCCCCGTTGCTTGACGAGGCCGATGCGGCGCGGAAGCTTGCTGCGTACAGCGAGACCGAGTCACGCCGGCTTGCAGTTGAACACTGCAATCGTACGCTGAGCGGACTGGCTGCCGCGGACCGTATCGCGTGGGCACTGGAGTCGCTTCCAGGACCGCCGGTACTGTCGTCGAGTTTTGGGGCGCAGGCAGCGGTATCGCTGCATATGGTGACACAGCAGCTGCCGGGTATTCCGGTCATCTTTATCGACACCGGCTACCTGTTTCCCGAAACCTACGAGTTTGTTGACCGGCTGACTGAACAGCTGGATCTCAACCTCAAGGTCTATCGCAATCCCATGAGTCCGGCCTGGCAGGAAGCTCGCTATGGCAAGCGCTGGGAGCAAGGGCTCAGCGGTCTGGAAGCCTACAACTACGACAACAAAGTCGAGCCAATGGAGCGGGCGCTCAAAGAGCTTGAAGCCGGCACCTGGTTTGCCGGACTGCGGAGATCGCAAACCGAGTCGCGCTCGGATACGCCCTTCGTGCTGTGGTCAGGCGACCGCTGGAAGGTGCACGCCATCGCGGACTGGTCGGATCGGGACATTTACCGTTACCTGACCCAGCATGACCTGCCCTATCACCCGCTATGGGAACAAGGCTATATCTCCATCGGTGATGTGCACACGACCCGCCCGATACACGAGGTCGATAACCCCGAAGAAACCCGATTCTTTGGCCTCAAGCGTGAGTGCGGGCTGCACGATATTGATCTGTCTTCACTGTAGGCGCAGTCACCACAGCGCTGCAGAAAGCTAGGCAGCGTCTGCTGCGTCCGCCACCTCGCTGCCGCATCCCCCCCGAATCGGCAGCGGGATATCGTTGATTAGGCTGTCTACCTGGCTCTGGGTATCGGTTTCGCCAATATCGCGTACCAGTTCGGGTGTTAGGTGCGCCGCGAACAGACCCATGAAATCCACCATGTAGCTGCGTAACACTGCATCACGACGATAGCCAAGCCAGGTGGTCACACGTGGGAACAGCCCCACGGCATCGACCGCCACCAGGTCACTCTCGTCCTGACACTCGTAAGACATCGACGCAACAATCCCGACGCCCATGCCCATGCGCACGTAAGTCTTAATGATGTCGGCATCGCGGGCGGTAAAGACCACGTCTGGCTCGAGCCCGTGATCTGCGAACGCCTGTTTGAACGAAGATTCGCCGGTCAGGCTGAACACATAAGTAATGAGCGGGTGCTGGGCCAGAGTGGGCAAATCCAGCTTGCGCTGAATCTCGGTGAGCGGATGGCCATGCGGTACCAGGACCAGTCGGTCCCACTGATAGCAAGGCAACAGGACAAGACCGGGAAACAGCTTCTGCGAACCGGTAGCGATCGCGAAATCTACCCGGTTACCGGCCACCAGTTCGGCAATCTGCTCAGAGGTACCTTGATGCAGCTCGAGACTTACCTTGGGGTACCGCTCGCGAAAATCCCGGATAACCTCCGGCAGTACGTATCTCGCCTGCGTGTGCGTCGTGGCAATCGACAGCGTCCCCTCCTGCTCACCCGACAGGTTGCTCGCCAGGCTTTTGATATTGTCGACTTCCCGCATGATCTTGCGCGCCCTGGCAATCACATCGCGGCCTGCCGGCGTGACCGCCGTCAGGCTCTTACCCTTGCGCGTGAATAGCTGGACGCCAAGCTCCTGCTCGAGAAGCTTGAGCTGTTTGCTGATGCCAGGCTGACTCGTGTAGAGCCGCTCCGCGGCGGCGGTAATATTCAGGCCGGCATCAGCGATGCCGAGCAGATAGCGAAGTTGCTGCAGGGTCATGGGATGGCCCCCTCGGGGGGCGCTCATATAACCACTGGTTACATGGGCCTGTCAACGCTGCGGCAGCGCCATATAGCGGCCAGTGATATCCGCAGGCACATTGAATATTGTGGCTCCGGGCGGCACGCCGCTAAGGTACTCGCCCCGCTGGTAATCCGGCGGTGACCCACAGCAATGCAGTACCTCCCCCTCTTTGCCGACATCCAGAAGCAGCCCTGCCTTGTAGTCGGCGGTGGGGAGGTTGCGCTGCGTAAAGTCCGCCAGCTCCTGCGCGCAGGCGCGCGCGTCACGGTCAACGCGCCAGCCGTCACGGCCGAGCTGGCGGCGCTTGTGGACGATGGGCAAGTTCATCATGCGGAGGCCCCGTTCAGACCTGAGCTGATTGGCGAGTCATTGCTCGTGTTCGCGGCCACGAACGACACCGAAACCAACCATGCGGTTGCTGACGCCTGCGCGCGGGCTCAGCGCTTTTGCAACGTAGTCGATGATCGCGAGGCCTGCAGCTTCATCATGCCCTCAATCATCGATCGGGCGCCGATTACCGTGGCTGTCAGCAGCAGTGGCGAAGCCCCGGCCCTGGCGCGTTGGCTAAGGCAGCGTATCGAAGCTGATTTGCCGGGCCGGCTGGCCCATCTGGCACGGTGGATCGGCCGCTGGCGCAAGCCAGTTGGCACGCGGCTGGCAAACCAGACGGCGCGCATCGGTTTTTGGCAACGCATGCTGGATGGCGACGCCGCCGCCGCGGTGCTCGACGGCCGTGAAGGACAAGCCGACGCGTTACTTGAAAACGCTCTGAACGATCAAGCCGAGGGGGCGCCACGAGGAGAGGCCTGGCTGGTCGGCGCAGGACCCGGCGATCCAGAGCTGATCACCTTGCGCGGCCTGCACTTACTGCAGCGCGCCGACGCTGTGCTGTATGACAGCCTGGTGAATCCGGACGTGCTGGATTTCGCCCGCCGCGATGCGGACCTCGTGTGCGTTGGTAAGCGGGCCGGCAAACCATCAGTTAGTCAGGAAAGAATTAACGCCGAACTGGTCAAACGCGTGCGACAGGGACAGCGCGTGTGCCGCCTGAAGGGTGGTGACCCACTGGTATTCGGACGAGCCGGCGAAGAGATGGAGGCACTCGCTGGACACGGTCTGCCGTTCCAAGTGGTTCCAGGCATTACCGCCGGCGGCGGCGGTGCGGCCTATGCGGGCATCCCGCTCACTCATCGCCAGATGGCCGACCGGGTCACGCTGATCACGGGTCATCGGGCCGACGGTGCTGAACCGACGGACTGGAGACCATTTGCCACGCCGGGCCACACCCTTGTCGTCTACATGGGTGCACGGCGGATTGCAGAAATTTGCAGCGCGCTGCAGCAGGCAGGCCGGCATCCGGACACGCCGGCGGCTATCATCAGCAAAGGCACGACGGAGCAGCAGCAGGTGCGCGTCACCACGCTGGCGAAGCTGGCCCAGTCTGCCGATGCGACGACGCATGAGGACATCGCAACCCCCGCTGTATTTATCGTGGGTGAAGTCGCCGCGCTTGGCGAAACCCTAAACTGGTTCGGTAATCCAGAAGCTCAAACGGCGCAGAACATACCGCAGCTTAAAGAAGGAACTGCCTGATGATTTACGACAGCATTCTAGACACGATCGGCAACACACCGGTCGTTCGGCTCAACCGGCTGGCGCCTGACGGCATCGACATGTTCGTGAAAGTCGAGGCGTTCAACCCGCTTGGCTCAGTGAAAGACCGGCTGGCCCTGGCCATCGTCAACGATGCAGAAAAACGCGGGCTGCTCAAGCCGGGCCAGACTATCGTTGAAGCCACTTCCGGCAACACAGGCATCGCGCTGGCTATGGTCTGCGCGGCGAAGGGCTATGGATTCGTCGCAACCATGGCCGAAACGTTCTCCATCGAACGCCGCAAGATTATGCGCGGCCTTGGAGCAAAAGTAATTCTGACGCCGGCGGCTGAGAAAGGCACCGGTATGGTGCGCCGCGCGGCCGAGCTGGCGGAGAAGCATGGCTGGTTTCTGGCCAGGCAGTTCGAGAATCCCGCAAACCCCGCTTATCACCGCAACACGACGGGCCCGGAGATACTGCGCGACTTCGCGAATCAACGGCTGGACTTTTGGGTGACAGGCTGGGGCACCGGCGGGACGCTGACCGGCGCGGGCGCGATGCTTAAGGAAGCCAGACCGGAACTCAAAGTAATCGCAACAGAGCCTGCGGAGGCGTCGCTGCTGGGCGGGGCCGATTGGAAGCCACACAAAATTCAGGGCTGGACACCAAATTTTCTGCCGGACGTGCTCGACCGCGACATTTACGATCAGCTGGTGACGGTCACTGATGAAGACGGTAAGCACTGGGCCACGCGCCTGGCGCGCGAAGAAGGTATTTTCGTCGGGTTGTCCGCAGGGGCGACGCTCGCCGCTGCCATGGAAATCGCTAAAACGGCGCCAGCGGGAAGCAGTATTCTGACGATGCTGCCCGACACCGGTGAACGCTACCTGAGCACTTATCTCTTCGAGGGGATCGAAGAAGGATCCGACGACGAATGGCTCGCAAGCCTGGCGTAGGCCGGCACGCAAACTCCGTGCCGGATATGGCGGCGCGCGTGTACGTTGCACACTGGCAGCGGGCGCCATCACGGATGCTGCGGGCGCCGACGGGAACGCTCGAGATCACCACTTGCCTGAGAACGCTTTGGATCAGCCCAACACCGCTGCCGCAAGATCTCGCGGGCACGCCGGAACGCTTTGAACATCGCGATGCGCATCGCTTCCTGCTGGAAGTAATGACCGGATTGCGCAGCAAGATAGCCGGCGAAACAAACGTCCTTGGGCAGTGCCGCAGAGCCTGGCGTTCATTCGGCGAGCGAAACCCCAGGCGGCCCGAGCTACAGACTTTGATGCATCGCCTGTTCTCGCAGGCCGCTGAGATTCGCCGGACGTATCTCGAGGGCATCGGCGGCGCCTCTTACGGCAGCCTGTTGCGCATGCTGCTTCGCCCTGCCCGCGACGACCGCATCCTGATCGTGGGTGCCGGTGCGCTGGCGCAGTCCATATTGCCTTACCTGCGCGCCTGGCCGATTGGCGTTTGGAATCATCGCAACATCGACGAACAGTTTTCGCGCGTTCGCATATTCGCCCCAGAGGAGGCAGAACAGGCTGCTGCCTGGGGCGAGCACGTCGTCATGACCACGCCTGCTGATGCGTGTAACGACTTGCAGTGGGCACAACTTCTGTCCCGCCAGCCAAAACGCAGCGTCGTGCATCTTGGTCACCGGCGTGGGAGCCACTTTCCACTGCCAACCGACACGCGCAGCTGGCAGCTCGATGACCTGTTCGATTTGGCCGAGGCACAGGCGAACGTTCGCTCCCTGCAGGTGGAACGTGCGCGGCGCGCGTGCGCTGAACTGGCACTTGCCGAACCAACGCGGCTTCCCGCGCTGCAGGCAAATTCCTAGTCATGCCAAGGCAGAGACTCCGGCTGGGCACGCGCGGCTCATTGCTGGCCGTGGCGCAATCGCGGCAGGTCGCCGAACGGCTGCGTCAGCACCACCGCGAGCTTCAGGTTGAGCTTGTCACGGTAGAAACAGCGGGTGACCTTGACCAGGCCACGCCGCTGAAATCCGTCGCGAACCCCGGCTTTTTTTCCGACGAGCTGCAGAGCGTGCTGCGCGCGGGCACGGTCGATGCAGTCGTTCACTCACGCAAGGACCTGCCGACCGGGCTACCGTCAGACCTTCCGGTCACGGCAATGCCTTTACGCGCTAACCCGCGCGACGTAGTGGTGTTTCGTGCCGACGTAGAGGAACGGCTCAAACGCGGGCAAACCCTGCGCATTGGCACCTCATCGAACCGGCGGGAAAAGTTCGTGCTGCAGTTTCTTGCAGAACATCTGCCGGCCTTCACCAAACCGCCGGTGTTAGAGGCGCATTCTCTGCGCGGCCCGGTTGACCAACGGCTGCACAAACTTCGCGATAAGGATCCGGCCGGCTTGGATGGCGTCGTGCTGGCACTGGCGGGTCTGGAGCGTCTCTGGTCGGATATCGATGGACGTAACGCGATTGCCGATGAGCTCAAGAACAGGCGCTGGATGGTGCTGCCGCTGGAGGCCTGTCCAGCCGCGCCGGGCCAGGGAGCGCTTGCCCTGCAGACCCGACGTGAGGATACGCAGACGCAATCGCTCGTCGCTCCATTGCACGATGCAAACACCGCGCGACTCGTTGAGGAAGAGTACGCGGCCGTTGCAAGTCTGGCGCCTGAACGGCGCAACTCGGCCGCCGCCACCGCCATCGACATGCCAAACCTCGACACGCTGTTGTTCCTACGCACAGCGGACCATCATTCTATCGGGCAAGTCGCGTGGCCACGGCCGCCGACACCGGTGACTGCGCTGCCCTGGGACAGCACCGAATGGATGTCTCAGCAGCAAGCCGAGGAGATTGCCTGTGACGCGCTGCCCGACGGGCCAGTATTCGTGGCTAATGCCCGCGCCGCGCATGCGTCAATGCCCTCACTGTCAAACCGGCGTGTCTGGGTCAGCGGCCTGCCGTCATGGCGCACGCTGGCCGAACGAGGCGTCTGGGTGGAGGGCTGTGCGGACTCCCTCGGCTTCGCATCTATAGTGCCAACGCTTACCGTGCCGGTTTTGGGGCTGCCGCCGCTGACTGACTGGCTTGTGCTGACCCGCAACGGCGCGGAGCACTCATGGCGAGGCTCTGGCGTGCATCGGGTGTTGGGCACCTACCGCCTGCGCCCGCGGGAACCGGATGCCGCCGAGCGCGCCGCGGTGGCTGCAGCGACCCACTACTACTGGAGCAGCGTGCGGCAGTACGACACTTTCGCGAAGAACACTGCCCGCGGCGCCCATCACGCCTGCGGGCCGGGAAAAACAGCCGCGGGATTAATGGCCAAGGGACTCGCGCCCGACGTGTTTCCGAGCCGCGAGGCATGGCGTCAGTGGCTGCCATAAACCTTCGGCGTCGCCGGCTTAATCGTCATCTGCGTGAGCTGTCGCGCGAAGTTCGCTTGGCTACCGAGCAGCTGGTGCAGCCGGTGTTTGTCGTTGATGGGCTGCGCGCGCGCGAACCGGTTAACGGACTCAATTCGGTGTGGCGCGACACGCCGGAAACGTTGCTGAAACAAATCGAAGCCGATCTCGAAAGCGGGATAACCAAGTTCCTGCTGTTTTGCGTACCCAGCGAAAAACACGAACGCGACTTCAACCACGACTTTGCCGCCACCCAGATTCAGGCCATAAAGGCCCGTTTCGGCAGCGACCTGTGGCTGGCCGTTGACGTATGCCTTTGCTCCCACACCACCCACGGCCACTGCGGCGTGTTGAACGACACCCAGGACTACGTGCGCAATGATGCGACCGTGGAGCAGCTCGTTATCGCGGCGAATCAATTTAGCGCCGCCGGTGCTGACTGCGTCGCGCCATCGGACATGATGGACGGCAGAGTGGCTGCGATTCGCAGCGCGCTGGACAGCCATGGCGGCGAACGCACGGCCATCATGAGCTACGCGGCGAAGTTTCACTCGAGCTATTACGGTCCCTTCCGGGACGCGGCGAACTCGGCACCCGCCGATCTGGAAGCGCTGGGTGATCGCAGTTCCTATCAGCTGGATCCCGCGAGACCAGCCGATGCACTCGCCTGCGCCAAACGCGATGCCGACGAGGGCGCCGATATCCTGATGGTGAAGCCCGGTCAGCCGTATCTCGATGTGCTCGCCAACTTAAGTCGTGAGGTGCCCCATACCTGGGCCGTTTATCAGGTGAGCGGTGAACAGGCAGCAATTGATGTGCTCGACGAGCAGGGTTTGGCGGATGGCAAACGCGCGCAGCTGGAAGCCTGGACCGGCTTCGCGCGTGCCGGCGCGCAGGTGATCATCAGCTACGCTGCGCGGCGCAGATTACTGGCGTGAACGATGCTGATCTTTTCGAGCGCGCGCGCCGTGTAACACCGGGTGGCGTTCATTCGCCCGTCCGCGCGTTTGGCCAGGTTGGCGGCTCTCCGGTATTTGTACGCAGCGCTTCCGGTGCCGAACTGGAGGCAACCGACGGCCGACGCTATCTGGATTTCTGCATGGCTTTCGGCCCGCTGATTCTGGGTCATCGGCCCAAAACGGTGAGCGAGGCGTTGCACGCGGCGCTGGACCGGGGGTGGAGCTTTGGAACAGCAGAAACGGTATCGCTTGAGCTCTCGGAGCTAATCACGGGGCAATTGCCCCATGTCGAGCAGATCCGGTTCGTGAACTCCGGCACCGAAGCGGTGATGACGGCACTGCGCATCGCGCGCGCGGCGACCGGCCGGGATGAGATCTTGAAGTTCGACGGCTGCTATCACGGCCATGCCGACGGTCTGCTGATCCGTGGGGGCTCAGGTCTGGCCGGGCAAAGCCAGCCCGACTCCACCGGCGTACCAAAGGCAATCGGTGCATTAACAAGAGTCGCCCCGCTCGATGACGAGGCCATGTTGCGCGACGTGTTTGGAGCGCACGGCGAGAAACTAGCGGCGGTCATCATCGAACCTTTGCCAGCCAACTACGGTTTGTTACCGCAGCGAAAAGAATTTTTGAAGCTGGTGTCATCGCTGGCGCGGGCAGCCGGCTGTTTGGTGGTTCTTGATGAGGTGATTACCGGGTTCAGGTTGGGTTTCGGCGGCATGGCTCAGAAATACAAGCTGGACGCTGATTTGGTGACCTGGGGAAAGATCATCGGCGGCGGTCTGCCGGTAGGCGCGGTAGCAGGGCGGCGCGACCTGATGGAAATGCTGGCGCCGACCGGCGATGCCTACCAGGCCGGCACGCTAAGCGCGAATCCGCTGGCAATGACCGGCGGGCATGCAACGCTTAATTCACTCGAGAATGGCGATGTCTATGCTGAGTTGGAGCGCCTCGGGCAATACCTGGAAGCAGGCGTCACCGAGATTGGAAACCTGCAGATTATTCGAGAAGGCTCCTTGTTTTGGCTTCTGACGGGTCACTCAGACTCTATGCCAATCCGCCGCCCGGACCGGATTCCCAGCGGCCATGCCAAGACTTACCCTGCCCTGTTCCACGGGCTACTGGAGCAATGCATCTACCTGCCGCCCAGTCCTGTTGAGGCCTGCTTCCTGTCGGCCGCGCACACAAAAGCGCATATCGACCAGCTGCTTGAGGGCTTGCGCCGCACAATCCCCTAAAACCGCGACCAGGCACTCAATTTTCTGGCCGGACTGCCGATTCAGGTCAATATGAGTGACTATGACCTGGCAGTTATCGGCAGCGGACCGGGCGGGCAGCGCGCAGCGATTCAGGCAGCAAAGCTGGGCAAGCGCGCGGCGATTATTGAGCGCCTGGAGCTCGTTGGCGGCGTAACCGCCCACACCGGCACCATCCCCAGCAAGACGCTGCGCGAAGCCGTTATGTTTCTCAGCGGCTGGCGCCAGCGCGGGTTTTACGGTCAGGGCTATCGGGTGAAATCCGATATCACGATAGATGACCTGCTGTACCGGTTGCAGGCGACAGTGGGCCGCCAAACCGAGGTCGTTCAACACCAGCTGACCCGCAATGGCGTAACAGTCATTCGTGGCCGCGCGCAGTTCGCCGACGACCACAGCCTGACTATCACCGACTCGCTCGGCGAGACCCGCACGCTTCGCGCCAGGCACATCATTGTGGCCACGGGCACGGTTCCGGCTCGGCCGGCCGGTCTGCCGTTCGATGACAAGGCGGTGATCGACAGCGACGGAATACTCGACGTTGATTGCATTCCTCGAAGCATGACCATCATCGGCGCGGGGGTAATTGGCGTCGAGTACGCAACGATATTCAGCGCGCTGGATACCAAGATCACGCTGATTGACGGACGGCCATCGATGCTCGACTTTGTGGATACCGACATCGTTGACGAGCTACGCCACAATATGCAGAACCGTGGAATTCTGCTGCGGCTGGGCGAAGACGTAAGTGGCATAGAAATTACCAGCGATGGCGACACGGTAACGCGCATGACCAGCGGCAAGCAGGTGCGCAGTGAACTGGTGATGGTGGCGGCGGGCCGACTGGGCGCAACCGCCGAGCTCAATCTGGACGCTGCCGGCCTGACCGCCGACGATCGCGGCCGGCTTGCCGTAAACGATCACTACCAAACGTCGGTGCCACACATCTACGCGGTAGGCGACGTTATTGGCTTCCCTGCGCTAGCCTCTACATCCGCCGAACAAGGCCGGCTCGCGGCCTGTCACGCCCTGGAGGCAAGCTGCCATAGCGAGCCCGAGTACTTTCCGTTTGGCATCTATGCTGTACCGGAAATCAGCATTGTGGGTAAAACCGAGCAGCAGCTCCGCAAGGAGGGGACCGCCTACGACACTGGCATCTGCCGGTTGCGAGAAACTGCCCGCGGACAGATTCAGGGCACCAGCGAAGGGTTGCTCAAGCTCATATTCGGCATCGAGGACAGAAAACTACTCGGTGTGCACATCGTCGGCGAGGGTGCAACCGAGCTCATTCATATCGGCCAGGCGGTCATGGCACACGCAGGCACGCTGGACTACTTCGTTAGCGCCGTCTTCAACTACCCGACGCTCGCTGAGGCGTACAAGATTGCGGCGCTGAATGCCTGGAATCGGATGAGCTGAACTATTGGCGCGGTTGCCCGAACTGTTGATGCGGCACAGTGGAACCCGCTTATTGAGCGCAGTCAGGTAACCTGTCGCCCGAGAAAAGCCTAGGGCCGCACGAGGCGCAGAAACTCCTCGCGCGTGCTGCCTTCCGAGCGGAATGCACCGAGCATGCACGACGTGGTCATGGTGGAGTTTTGCTTCTCGACACCGCGCATCATCATGCACATATGCTGGGCCTCCATCACCACGCCGACGCCGCGCGCGTCAATCACATCGTTAACACACTCTGCGATTTGCTTGGTCAGCACTTCCTGAATCTGCAGACGGCGCGCAAAGTAGTCCACGATTCGCGCGATCTTGGACAGGCCAAGTACCTTGCCTTCTGGCAGATAGGCGACATGCGCCTTGCCGATAAACGGCAGCATGTGATGCTCGCACAGCGAATACATTTCAATGTTCCGCACGATGACCATCTCGTCGGTATCGCTGGTGAATACCGCTGAATTGATAATCGACGACAAGTCCTGGTGATAACCCTGAGTCAGAAAGCGCAGGGCTTTAGCGGCGCGCACGGGCGTATCGACCAAGCCCTCGCGTGTTGCGTCTTCACCGACGTGAGACAGAATGTTGGCAAAGCTGGCAGCCATATCGTCGATGATTTCATCGTCTTCGAGCTGACGGATTTCTTGTTCTTTGAGCTTCATAACGTCTGCCATTTTAACCCTCGGCTCGGATCCTGACGATCACTTTTCATTCGGTCCACGTGTCAGCCTGCGAAGTTCAGGAACTGCCATCGCGGCGTCCTGCTCGAGTGTTTCAATGACGCCTGCGAGGCTGGCGATAGTGGAGTATTCGAATAAATGGCCCAAAGGGATGTTAATGCCGAGTTGCTGACGGCAACGGGCCAGCAGTCGGGTGGCCAGCAGCGAGTGACCGCCGAGCGCAAAGAAGTCATCCTCGACCC
>JANQPY010000024.1 GCA_028285245.1 Gammaproteobacteria bacterium
GCGGCTTCTGAAGCTGGCACGCGCGTCCTGATGGTTTGCATGGGCAATATCTGCCGATCTCCGTTGGCCGAGGGCGTCATCCGGGCGCGGGCCGCACAGCGTGGTTCGCGGCTCAAGCTGGTGGTTGACTCAGCCGGCACGCATAGCTATCACGAGGGTTCCCCGCCGGACACACGTGCGCAAACTGCAGCGCAGAGGCGGGGATATGACATTAGCTCGCTCCGGGCGCGCCGCGTGGTTGCCGAAGATTTCGAGCGCTTCGATCTGCTGCTTGCCATGGATCTAGACAACCTGGAGTTTCTGCGCGCACTTGCGCCTCCGGGGCGCGCGGACAGGGCGAGGCTCTTTCTTAGCTTTGCCGACGGGGGTACGGATGAGACTGTGCCAGATCCTTACTATGGCGGGCCGGCTGGTTTCGAGCGTGTGCTGGATATGGTTGAGAGTGCCGCTGACAGCGTGCTGGATGCGCTGGCCGACGAGCGCCGCGAGCCCGGGCGCTGAGCACAGCGCCCGCCTTGACGTTAAGCCAGCACTCTAATTCATTCGCGGCGGTCGTCGCGGCCCTGAGGGGTTTGGGCCGGGCCCGAGGACCATACGGTGTACGTGTCCGGTGATGCCTTTGCCGCTGGCGGAGTCGGCGTGACCGGGGCCGGGCCTGCGCCGGCTGGGGGTGTGGACTGGCTGGACCTGGCTGCAGATTGCTCAGGCGCCGGCGCTCTTGGTGGTGCAGTGCCGGACTCTCCGCCGGAAGACTGCTGTGTAACATCTGCTCCAGTCTTGCCGCTTTCCTGTAGTTTTTCGGGCGCGCGGGATTTTCCCTGCTCCTTGCGTTGGCCGTTGTCACCGGAGGGCCTTGAATTGCCGCCGGAACGGCGGCGCCGACGATTTCGTCTGGGCTTCTGACCGTCGCCTCGGGCCTGCTGGCCCCGCTCTGCAGTCTCTGACCCACGGGCCTTGCCTTCGCCCTGTTGCTTACCGCGTTTCTGCCCCTCGGCTGCAGCTTTCTCTCCAGATTTACCCGACTCGTCCCCGCGGGTGCGGTCATTGCGGCCGCGACCCTGACCTCGCTGAGTACGACCGCGTGAATCGTTACGCTGGCGTTGGCGTCCAGAGGCCGACTGGCCGCGGCGCCCCTGACTCTGATTACTCCGCTTGGCCCGTCGCTTGCGCTCATCGTTGCCGCTGGGTTGCTCGTCGCCAGTGCCGAACAGGGCGCGCCAGAACCGCACGAACAGCCCCGGCTTCGCTACCGCTGCCGGCGGCGCGGCGGGAGCGGGCGGAGGTGCCGGCGTATCTGGCATGACCACCTGCACAACCGGAGTCTCGGCTTTGGGCCTGCTCCGGGCTGCAGCTTCCAGTGCGGGGTCTTGCGCATCTTCAGTGTCGGCAGCCAGCGTATAGCTCGCCCCGGTGTTCTCCGGCAGCACGGTGTGGTCATCACGCACACGCCGAATGGAATAATTTGGTGTCTCAAGATCCGGGGATGCAACGAGCACCACCTGCACGGATTCCCGATTTTCAATACGGCTGATCCAGTCACGCTTCTCGTTGAGCAGGTAGGTTGCGACGTCAACTGGTAGCTGTGCGATGACTTTCGCTGTGCGTTCCTTGCGCGCTTCCTCGCCAACCAGCCGAAGAATCGCCAGCGCCAGCGATTCCACGCTGCGCACGCGGCCAAGGCCGTTACAGCGCGGGCAGACCTCATGGGCCGACTCTCCCAGAGAAGGGCGCAGGCGCTGGCGGGAAAGCTCAAGCAGCCCGAACCGGGAGATGCGTCCTAGCTGAACCCGGGCACGGTCGCGTTTGACCGCCTCGTGCATGCGGTTCTCGACTTCACGCTGATTGCGTTGCGGGCCCATGTCAATGAAGTCAATGACCAGAAGGCCGCCGAGGTCGCGCAGTCGGCATTGCCGGGCGATTTCATCCGCGGCTTCCAGATTGGTTGCCAGTGCGGTGGCTTCGATGTCACCGCCCTTAGTCGCGCGCGCCGAGTTGATGTCAATCGAGACCAGCGCCTCGGTGTGGTCAATAACGATGCTGCCTCCGGAGGGCAGCTGGACGTTATGCGCGAATGCCGATTCGATCTGGCTCTCAATCTGATAGCGGGTGAATAGTGGGACCGGATCTTCATAGAGCTTGAGTTTGCGCTCGTTGTGCGGCATCGCGTGCCGCATGAAGTCTCTGGCCTCGTTGTGGGCCTGCACGTCGTCCACCAGAATTTCGCCGACGTCTGACGACAAATGGTCCCGGAGCGCCCGGACGATGGCATTACTGTCCTGATAGAGCAGGGCAGGTGCCGGACTGGGCTCGGCGGCCTTATACAAGGCGCCCCAGATGCCCAGGAGATACTCGAGATCCCACTTCAGCTCTTCATGGGATCGCCCCACACCGGCGGTCCTGATGATGACGCCCATGTTTTCAGGTAACTCGAGCGCCGCCAGAGCATCGCGAACCAGGTCGCGATCTTCCCCGGTTATGCGCCGCGATACGCCGCCGGCGCGTGGGTTATTTGGCATCAGTACGATAAAGCGGCCGGCCAGCGAGATAAAGGTCGTCAGAGCAGCGCCCTTGTTGCCGCGCTCTTCCTTCTCGACCTGCACGATAATCGGCTGGCCTTCCTTCAGAACCTCACGGATATTGACGCGCTCGCCAGACTCCGGCGCCTGAACAAAGTACTCGGACGAGATTTCCTTGAGCGGCAGAAAGCCATGCCGTTCGGCGCCGTAATTTACAAATACGGCGTCGAGACTCGGCTCTATGCGGGTAATCTTCCCCTTATAGATGTTGGCCTTTTTCTGCGCCTGAGACGGGATATCGATGTCGAGGTCGAACAACTTTTGACCATCGACCATGGCAACACGCAACTCTTCTTCCTGAGTTGCGTTGACGAGCATTCTCTTCATAAGCCCCTACATATTCATGGACGGGGGCAGCAGGCACTGAAAGGTGCAAACGCGTTCGGCTCTTCTTAGGATCGGTGCACGCGGGCGGAGCCGTAAGGCCGCCTCTGCATTGGTACCGAATATGGAGCGTTTTAGGCATCGGTTGGTTGTTCAGTGAGAGATCGACGGTCTTGCTTGCAGCTGACTCGCCACCTGTTGCCCCGGATTAAACCCCTTGGCGGGTTGACCAGGTCCGACCGCCGGAGGCGGTCGAAGTAAATCGGCGTGGCTCGGGATGGCCCGGCCATCGCGTGTCGTTGGACACGGGCGGTAATATAGCAGCGACCTGATTCAACGGCAATTGCTAACTCCTCGACAAACATGGAAAAAAGACGTGGACCCCAACGTGCCACCGTGGTCGAGGACGACGTGGGCAGACGCCTGGATAACTTTCTGCTCGCGCGATTGAAGGGCGTGCCGAGGTCAAGAATCTACCGAATGATCCGCTCGGGCGAGGTCCGGGTAAACGGCGGACGATCAAGGCCCAACGGTCGGCTGAGCCTGGGTGACGAAGTGCGAATTCCGCCCGTCAGAACGGGCCGTGGGAGTGGGTCACGGGGGCCCGCTGCGCACCAGGTTGCCTGGCTCGAGGACTGCATTGTTTACGAAGATCAGGATCTGTTAGGCATCAATAAGCCTGCAGGACTCGCGGTGCACGGTGGCAGCGGGGTCAGCCATGGCGTAATCGAATTACTGCGCGCAGCGCGCGGCGAAGACGCTGGCCTTGAGCTCGTGCATCGCCTCGATCGTGAAACGAGTGGCTGCCTGCTGATCAGTAAGCGCCGGTCTGTGCTGCGCAACCTGCATGCCCAGTTCCGCGATGGCGGGGTGCGCAAGGAATACGTAGCGGTGCTGGCTGGCCGCCTCTCAGGCAACGAACGTTTCATTGATGCACCGCTGAGCGTTCATCACCGGCGTGGAGGCGAACGACATGTCACGGTGGATGCAAACGGCAAAGATGCGCGCAGCCGCTTTACGCCACGCCGGCGGTACCAGCTGGCAACTGTCACAGACGTAGTCATCGAGACCGGTCGAACACACCAGATTCGTGTCCACGCGGCGCACATCGGTCATCCAGTCCTGGGTGATTCGCGCTATGCGGATGCAAAAAGTGCAGCCCTCGCCGCGCAGCTTTCGGTGCCGGGACTGTGTTTGCACGCTGCCGCGCTGACCATTGATTCGCCGCGCCATGAACGGGTCATTCGCGTTGAGGCGCCCATGCCCGCAGAGCAGGCGCAGTTTATCGCCGGGCTTTAGCCGGCTGTTGGAGACGCTTCAGCCGGTCCAACGTTTAGATGCGGTGTCAGGGAAGCTTGAAGCCAGCCCGACGGAGCGCCCGGGCCACCCAGATCAGCGGCAGTCCCTGCAAAGCCGTCGGGTCCTCGCTGGCGATACGGGACATCAGGGAGATGCCAAGGCCCTCAGACTTGAAGCTGCCGGCGCAGTCGAGCGCTGGTTCCTTGTCAAGGTAGCACTGAATCTCGTCAGCAGTGAGGTGGCGAAACTCTACCTCGGTCTTATCGACATGCGCGTCGGGCTCAGCGTCCGGACTCGCCAGCACGCAGACGCCAGTGAAAAAGGTTACAGCTGAGCCACTGCTGGCGGTCAGCTGTTCCTGAGCGCGCCTCCGGTCGCCGGGTTTACTCAGCACGCTGCCCCCGAGCGAGGCTACCTGGTCGCTGCCAATAATGACTGCATCGGGAGCCAGGCTCGCGCCCGCACGAGCCTTGGCCTCGGCCAGGCGCAGAGCTAGCTTCTGCGGCGACTCGCCATCCTGCGGCGTCTCGTCTGCCCCTGGATCCACGCGATCGAAGGGTAGCCCCAGCCGGCTGAGTAGTTCAGCCCGGTAGCGGGAGGTCGAGGCTAGAACGAGGCGGGGCGTGGACATGGCATCACGGGAGCGTGCGAAGGAGCAGTCATTTTGACACACCTGGATGCCGACCTTACTATTAACCGGTTATGGCTACCGAGCGGCTCGACGCAGCGGCGCTGCAGGATCTGGCCGCACGATCGGCCATGGTCCAGCGGACTTTTCCGGCTTCGGAGTGGCGCAGGGCGGACGGCTTGATTGCACCGGTGCATGAAATCCCCGATGTGCAGCTTGCCGCTCAGTTTGTTCACGACCCCGAAGGCCGCGTCGTGATGCATGTGTCGTTGCGGGGTGATTTGCCACTGATCTGCCAGCGGTGTCTGACAACGGTGATTTGGCCGGTTAGTGTTGATGCGCCGTTGACGATCGTTTCAGATCCGGCGGATTCAGCCGAGCTTGAGGATCCGTTCGACAGCGTCTTGCTGGCGCCTGGCGGACTGAACCTGGCAGCGGTGGCTGAGGACGAGCTGCTGGCGGCTTTGCCGTTGGCGCCTGTGCATGCGGATGAGAAGCAGTGTAGCCCGGAGGGGTTGCGGTTGATCACCGGCAAGGACGCAGGTCCGCGGGTCACGAGGCCTTTCGCGGAATTACAGAACATGCTGGATGCGCGGCATTCGGCTGATGGTGACAGTTAGGCAGTTTGTGTAGAGCTTTTTCCGACAGAATTTCGGGAGACTTCAGTTATGGCAGTTCAAAAGAGTCGCAAGACCCCTTCACGGCGCGGCATGCGGCGCTCGCATGACGCGCTGAAGTCAGCACCGCTGTCCGTGGATCCGACCACCGGGGAAACGCATCGGCGACATCACGTTACCCCGGATGGTTTCTACCGCGGGCGCAAAGTCGTCGATAACCCGCAGGACGATATCTAGCGCCCTTGCTCCGGCCAGTCGAGCACGGCATGGCTGGTTCCGGGTTTCCATACGCGCAATAATCCGGCGCCATATTCTCAAAGACAGGCGGGTTGTCTTTGGCTGCATCAGTAACCATCGCGCTAGACGCCATGGGAGGAGACTCCGGTGTCGCGGTCGCAGTGCCGGCCGCCATTAGCGCCGTCAATGAATGGCCCGATCTGAACCTCATTCTGGTCGGTCAGCGCGAATGCATCGAACACGCATCGGCGGTCGGCGGGCTGCCAGAACGCATTCGCATAGCTGACGCCCGGGAAATCGTCGGCATGGATGAAGCGCCTGCCGATGCGCTGCGGAAGAAGAAGGATTCTTCCATGCGCGTGGCGATTAATCTGGTGAAGTCCGGCGAAGCTGACGCCTGTGTTAGTGCCGGGAATACTGGGGCGCTGATGGCGACGAGCCGGTTTGTGCTGAAGACCTTACCCGGCATCGATCGGCCTGCAATCATGGCGATCGTACCGACCAAGTTGGGCCGAACGTATATGCTCGATCTGGGCGCCAATTCCCACTGCACTTCGGAACAACTGTTTCAGTTTGCCGTCATGGGCTCCGTTGTTGTCCAGGACATCGAAGGGGTCGCGGAACCGCGTATTGGTCTGCTGAATATCGGCGAGGAAGATATCAAAGGCAACGAAACCATTCGTGAGGCAGCGCGAATGTTGACCGACAGCAGCCTCAACTATGTAGGCTTCATAGAAGGTGATGCGATACCCGATCAAAAATCGGACATTGTTGTCTGCGACGGATTCAGCGGTAACGTCGCGCTGAAGACCATGGAGGGCACGGCCAAGCTGGTATCGCATTTTCTGGAGCGCGAGTTCAGAAGCTCCTTGTATGGGCGTCTCGCCGGCCTCATTGCGTTGCCGGTGCTGCGCTCTTTGCGCCGCCGTCTTGACCCGCGCCGCTATAACGGCGCCAGCCTGGTTGGCCTCAATGGCATTGTCATAAAAAGTCACGGCGGTGCTGACGCCGTTGCTTACCATCAGGCAATCCGCGTGGCGATGCTTGAGGTCACCCATCAGATGCCCGAGCAGATCCGCCATCTCCTGGAAGCGCAGTCGCTGTGATGTACTCGAGAATCGCCGGGACCGGCCGATACCTGCCGGAGCGTATCGTGACCAATTCGGAGCTGGCTACCCGGGTCGACACCAGCGACGAATGGATACGCGCCCGCACCGGCATCGAGCGTCGGCACATTGCTGCAGACGATGAGACCACGGCGAGTTTATCGACGCAGGCTGCACGCGCGGCCATGGATGCGGCCGGGGTTGATGCTGCAGATATCGATCTGATCGTGGTGGGGACAACGACACCGGATCTGGTCTTTCCCAACGTGGCGTGTCTGGTGCAGGAGCGCCTGGGTATTCCGGCCTGTCCTGCATTCAGTCTTGAGGCAGCCTGTACCGGTTTCATCTACGCCCTGAGTATGGCTGACAAGATGATCGCGACTGGCTCTGCAAATTGCGCACTGGTCATTGGCGCCGAGACGCTCTCAAGAATCGTTGACTGGAACGACCGGACAACCTGCGTGCTGTTCGGGGACGGAGCGGGCGCGGTCGTGCTGCGACCCGCTGATACGCCCGGCGTGCTTTCCTGCCATCTCGGCGCGGACGGCCGCTATCAGGACTTGCTCTTCAGCCCGTACGGCACGTCAAAGCGTCCGCCTCCCGACGCGGATGATGTGTCCTACATCAAGATGAAGGGCAATGAGGTCTTTAAGGTTGCGGTTAAGACGCTGGAAGGGCTGGTGACAAAAACGCTGGAGGCCCACCAGCTCGACAAATCGGCCATCGACTGGCTAATACCGCATCAGGCGAATACCCGGATCATCCAGGCCACCGCCAAGCGCCTGGAGCTGCCCATGGAGAAGGTGATTCTGACTGTTCAGGATCACGGCAACACTTCCGCAGCATCGGTGCCCATGGCCTTGGACACAGCAGTTCGCGACGGCCGGATCCAGCGCGGCGAGCTGCTGCTGCTGGAGGCATTCGGCGGTGGATTTACCTGGGGCTCCGCGCTAATTCGTTACTAACGGCGCTGAACTCGCTGCGGAGGTTCACGCGTGTCCACTAATGCATTGGTCTTTATCCGGCGGCTGGGACGCTGGCTCGGACCTTTGGCAGCCTTGATCACTTTTGCGGCTCTGCCAGAGATGTATGCAGACGCCACCGGGCAGGTCGTACCGTTAAGCGACGAGGCGCGCACTGCGGCGGCAGTGGCGGTCTGGATGGCAGTGTGGTGGATGACCGAAGCGATCCCGGTTTATGCAACGGCGTTGTTACCTTTGACCCTGTTTCCATTGACCGGCGTGGCCACCGTTAAACAGACGGCGGCCAGTTATGGGCACGAGCTGGTTTTTCTTTTTCTCGGTGGTTTTGTGCTCGCTCTGGCGCTTGAACGCTGGGGGGTGCATCGTCGGCTTGCCCTCGCGGTGTTGGGCGTAGTCGGCAATCGTCCGGCACGCGTCATCGGTAGCTTCATGCTAATCGCTGCATTCACGAGTATGTGGGTCACCAATACCGCGACCACGATCATGCTGCTGCCGGTTGCATTGAGTGTTCTGGGGCTGGTTCAGGAGCAGTCGGGCGCTGTTAGTCGCTTCGGAATCTGCCTGTTGCTGGGTATAGCCTATGCGGCCTCAATCGGCGGCATCGGCACGATCGTTGGCACAGCGCCCAATCTATTCCTCGTTTCGTTTATCGAACAGCAGATGGGTGTCACGATCAGTTTTGCGCGCTGGATGTTAATTGGTGTCCCGCTGGTCGCCGTGTTTGTCCCGCTTTGCTGGCTCGTCCTTACCCGGTTCGTTTTTTGTCTCCCAAAGAAACCACTGGAGGGAATGGCCGAGGCGATCGCCCTGCAACGGCAGGATCTCAAACCCTTTGGGCAAGCCGAGCAGCTTACGCTGACGGTGTTTGTGTTAACCGCAGGCGCCTGGGTTTGCCGGCCGCTGCTCAGCGCCTGGACAGTCAATGACTGGCAGCCCTTTGCGGGTTTAACAGATCCGGGCATTGCCATTGCCGCAGCCCTGGCTCTATTCGTGATTCCAGCAGGGCGAGGGCAGTTTCTGATGGACTGGGCGACGGCCTCGCGCTTGCCCTGGGGCCTGTTAATTCTCTTCGGCGGAGGCTTGAGCCTGGCTGCGGCCATCGACGGCAGTGGCCTAAGCGCCTTCCTCGGCGCGCAGGCCAGCGCCCTGGGTGGCTTACCGATGTGGGTAGTCGTTGCCCTGGTGGTCGCGCTGATGATTCTGCTTACTGAAATGACCAGCAACACGGCCACCACGGCAACACTGATTCCGGTGCTGTATGCGGTGGCCATCGGATTGCGGCTCGATCCGCTAATGATCATTGTGCCGGCGGGCATCGCAGCAAGCTGTGCCTTCATGCTGCCGGTAGCAACCCCGCCCAACGCCATAGTCTTCGGCTCGGGCCACATTCCGGTCTATCAGATGACACGCGCTGGCTGGTGGCTGAACTGCCTGGGCATTTGCCTGATCACGCTGCTAACCTACGTGCTGGCTATGCCCGTGCTGGCTGGATTGACGTGAGGCTCAAATGAAATTGCTGCGCCACACTATCGGGGTATTGATCGCAAGCCTCGCTGCGCCTGCTGCCATTGCAGATGTCTTCGTATTGCCGCCAGACACTGATGTTGTGGGGGCGGCTGGCACCGTCAACGCCGCTTGGGAGGACACCCTGGTCGATGTAGGGCGCCGCTACGGCATCGGCTACCGGGAGTTAACCTGGGCCAATCCGGAAGTTGATCCATGGCTGCCTGGCCGTGGCACCGCCATTCAGTTGCCGACCCAGTACGTATTGCCACAAACAGAGCGGCGTGGACTGGTGGTCAACATCGCTGAGTATCGGATGTACTTCTTTGCGGAAGTTGATGGAATCCCGAGCGTTTCGACATTCCCTATTAGTATCGGCCGCATGGACTGGGCTACGCCGCTGGGCCAGGCCCGCATCACGGCCAAGACTCGTAACCCCGCGTGGTACCCGCCGCAGTCTATTCGCCGTGAATATGAGCAGGATGGGCGCAGCCTGCCGAGAGTAGTGCCAGCTGGACCGGACAACCCACTAGGCGCCTACGCGCTGCGCTTGAGTGTGCCCGGTTACCTCATCCACGGTACCAACCGGCCTGCCGGCGTGGGTATGCGGGTTACCCACGGGTGCATCAGGATGTTTCCGGAAGACATTGACTGGTTGTTTGATCAGGTCAGCGTGGAAACTCCGGTCAGGCTGATTAATCAGCCCTACAAGCTAGGTTGGCGGGGCGATGACTTGCTGCTCGAAGTGCATCCGCCGCTGGCTGAGGACGGAGAGAGTGAACAGCACGGCCTGACCGACATCACCGAGCTGTACATTCGGGCGACGCGCGACCGCCCGGCGAAGGTGGATTGGCGGCTGGTTGAACAGGTGTATGCGGAGCGTCTGGGCGTGGCCGTAGTGGTTGGTCAGGCACGCAAGGTTAAAGAAGCCAACGAGAGCGTGGTAAGTCGGCCGGCGGAGCAGGTGGCACCGGGCAAAAAAAAGCCGCGGCCTTCGGGCCGCGGCTGAATTCTGTAGACAGTAGTCCTTACTTGGACTGACTGCGCTGGAACATGCGGTCGATTTTTTCGTTCGTCGCGTCACAGCAGGCCTGGCTCTGGTTCGCTGCGTTCAGCGCCTGATTGGCGGTGCTTTGTGCAGCAGAAGCCATCTGGCGGGCCTCAGAAACATTTGCGCCGGCAGCGTCTGCCGTTGATTTGGCAGCACTGGCGTCAGCAGAGATTCGATCAACCCGTTCTTTCAGGTCGTTAATCTGGCTTTGCATATCAGCTGCACAGCCGGTGGTCAGCAGCATCAAGCCGGCAACCGCGCCAACTTTCAATGCAGTCTGGATGGTATTGCTCATCAAAAAATCCTCATGAAACAACAATGGCCCCAAGCGGCGAGTGACTTGTTTCACTCACCCCGTAAGACGGCGCAATCATGACCTAGACATTGTTAAATCGCAACGCAGCTTAAACAGAGCCGCTGGCTGTTTCGGCTCTGGCGGTGATCGCCTGAAATGCAGGTGGGGCGGGCGCTGTAGCGGACTTGAGCAGTTTTTCAGAACTGCTCTTGCAAGTCAGCTATAACTGTATAAGAATACAGCGCTGTTTAGATTTACAGGCTTTGGAAAATGGCCGAACTTACCCCCCGACAGTCAGAAATTCTCTCTTTTATTCAAGACTTTATGGAAGAAACCGGAATGCCGCCTACACGTGCGGAAATTGCCCGGGAGCTGGGTTTTAAATCGGTAAATGCTGCTGAGGATCACGTTCGGGCTTTGCAGCGTAAGGGCGTAATCGAGCTGATTCCCGGAACTTCCCGAGGCATCCGGCTGAAAGATTTCATGCGCGAGCAGCTTGGCCTGCCGCTGATCGGCCGGGTAGCTGCCGGTAACCCGATCCTGGCGGAAGAGAACATCGAGGGCCATTACCGCATCGATACCTCGCTATTCGACCCTCGGCCACATTTCATGCTGCGTGTTCAGGGAATGAGCATGCGGGATGTTGGCATTTTAGATGGTGACCTGGTCGCGGTGCATCGTACGCCCGAGGTGCGTAATGGCCAGATCATCGTGGCGCGGCTTGAAGATGAGGTAACGGTTAAGCGTTACCGGCAGGACGATCGCTTTGTGTGTTGGCTCATGCCGGAGAACGAAGAGTTTGAACCCATCAAAGTTGATCTGCGTGAGCAGCCAATGGTGATCGAGGGTGTTGTTGTGGGGTTGCTGCGCAACGGTATGCCCATGCTGAACTAGAGCAGCCTGCTAAAAACCTTTAGCCGTTTGCTATTTCGTTCCAGAGAGACTGATCTCTCTCATCTGAGGTCTTTTTAATAGACTGCTAAACACAAAAAAATTATAACTAGAAATGTCATCAAGGCATCAGCTTAACGCGCTGCTGGAGCACCCGCAGATCTGGCGGGCAACGCATTACCAACCTTCGGAACACACAGTAGTGGCAACCGGTTTTGGAGTGCTTGACCGGGCCCTGGCTGGCGGTTGGCCGACCAGCGATTTAAGTGAGCTTCTGGTTGCGCAGTGGGGGATGGGCGAGTTTGGTTTACTGGTGCCTGCCCTGCGTAGTTTGTGTAGCGATTTATCCGTAACCGGCTGGATCAACCTGATTAACCCTCCTTACATTCCCTATGCTCCAGGTCTTGCCGCAGCGCAGATCGATATTTCCAGGCTATTGGTAGTCAGCGGTGCTGACAATAGTGATGCCTGTTGGGCAATGGAACAGGCCTTACATAGCCGTAGTTGTGCCGCGGTAGTTGCCTGGTGCGATACCTTAAGCGGACAAAGCCTTCGTCGTCTGCAGCTGGCTGCACAAGCCGGCTGCTGCCTGGCTGTTTTGTTCAGACACGAACGTTATCGGCACCAGCGCTCGCCGGCGGCATTGCGGACCTGGCTGCATAAACGCAATACGTCTGGACTGCAGATAGAAATATTGAAGCATCGCGGTAATCGGCCATCACGGCTGGTACTAGAGAACCTCTAATCAAGTGTCGAAAGCGCTGAGCAAACGAGAATTGATTGGAAGTTCTCTGGATAGCTAACGTTCCGCTACTGTCTGGTGGCCGATCGTTTTGACCAATATCCGCTTTTTGAGCCACCCGCGATGGATCGGCTGGCTCGTCCGCATTTTTCCGAGGCAGCCACCGCTCCCATTGAGCCTGAGGCAGCTGCGAGCGATCGGTTATGGCTGTGTTTGCGCTGCCCAATGCTGCCGTTAGAGGTGCTGGGCGCGCCTGCTACACGCCCACTAGCGGTACTCGCTGCCAATCAGCGCCAGGCACGTGTTTTGGTCTGTAACACTCTGGCCAGCAAGCAAGGTGTTAAGCCTGGACTCTCCGCCAGTGCGGCGCTTGCGCTATCACCACAGTTAAGCTTGTTACCTAGAGACGAACGCCGCGAGCAGAATGCGCTGCGGGCATTGGCCAGGCTCGCCTGCTGCTACACGCCTAATATCAGCCTGCAGGAACCTGATGTATTGCTGCTTGAGATCAGCGGCAGCCTCCGTTTGTATGGTGGCGCCGATAATCTGCATGCAGCATTTGTACGCGCAGTCGTGGCACGCGGCCATTATCCGTTCACAGCGATAGCGCCCTCGGCAAGGGCTTCCTGGTGGCTGACACTAGCCCGCCTGCAGGTGGTTATTACCAGTGCCTCCAGATTAATCACAGGCCTTGCTCCCTTGCCTCTGAGCTGTCTGGGATGGCCTGCAGGAAGACTGCAGCGCTTCAACTCTATAGGCGTTCGAACTTTAGGCGACTGTCAGCGTTTGTCCCGGGATGGGTTGTACAGACGTTTCGGCAAACAATGCCTGCAAGAGCTGGATGAGGCGTATGCACGTATACCGGAAGTGCGCGAGTGGTTTCGGCCTCGGCAGCATTTTTATAGACGCCTGGAGCTGCCCTCAGAAACCAGTGATCTGTCGTCTCTTACCACCGCACTGGGCCCACTATTAGATCAGCTGGCAGGCGTTCTCATACGCCGGCAGCAATCTGTTCAGGTAGTCTGGCTTTGTATCGAGCATGCGGATTGCCAGCCAGGCATGCTGCGTTTGGGGTTGTTATCAAGTTCTGCTGATATTCAGCAGATTCGCGAGCTGCTTGATTTGCGCCTGGCCTCGCTGTCTTTAAGTGCACCTGCGATAGCGGTAGCAATGCGGGCATTTTTAGTAGACCGGTCAGCGGAGCAAAGCCCCGGGTTATTTCACGATCAACATTCGGCTGCCGTGTCAGATCAGCAGCTACTGGCCCGTCTTAAAGCCCGGCTTGGCGACACCGCAGTGCACGGCCTGCAGGTGTTGGCCGAACAGCGGCCCGAATATGCATGGAGGCCGGTTGCTGATCCGCCACAGCACGCTGATGCGCAGGTTTTTTCCGGCCCCTTGCGGCAACGGCCGCTGTGGATGTTGCCGGAGCCGCTGCGCCTGCATGAGGTAGATGAGCAGCCGGTGTACCAGGGTCAGGTGGAGTTCCTGAGTGGCCCAGAGCGTATCGAATATGGCTGGTGGGACGGCCGGGATGTGCGCCGTGACTATTACCGGGCGACTAATGCCGGAGGCCTTTGCCTATGGCTCTTCCGCGACCTGCGTGATGGGCGCTGGTTTTTGCAGGGTCTGTTTGAGTGATAAGTGGTCAGTCCGATTTGTCGCTGCCTTACGCTGAACTGCACTGTCTGAGTAATTTCACTTTTCTGCGTGGCGCCTCACACCCGGAGGAGTTGGTTGCTCAGGCCGTTCAGTTGGGCTACCGCGCGCTGGCCATCACGGATGAGTGTTCCGTGGCGGGTATCGTCAGGGCGCACGCGGCTGCGCGAAAAACCTCTCTGCAGCTCATCGTCGGCAGCGAGTTTACCTTGCAAGACGGATTGCGTCTGGTGTTGCTGGCGCAAAACCGTCAGGGCTATGGGCAGCTATGCCGATTGATTAGTCAGGCTCGCAGGGCAGCCGTCAAGGGTAGCTATTTCCTGCAACGCGATGATTTAGAGCAAGGCCTCGGTCATTGTCTGGCATTGTGGTTACCGGGTGATCCGCCAGATCAAAGCGCCGCTGACTGGTTGGCCGCTACGTTCCGTGACCGGGCGTACCTTGCTGTAGAGCTGTTTGCTGGTCCTGATGATGCGGTTCGTCTCAAAAATCTGCAGGCCTGTGCCCAGGCGGCCGGCTTGCCACTGGTTGCCAGTTCAGATGTGCATATGCACAGTCGCCGCCGCCGGCCTTTGCAGGATGCGCTCACGGCCATTCGTCTGCGCCAGTCAATTGCCCGGGCGGCTCCTGGTCTTTACGTTAACGGCGAACGTCATTTGCGTAGCCTGCCGGCACTGCGGCGGCTGTATCCGGATAGCTTGCTGGCGGCTAGCGCTATGCTCTGCCGGCGCATTGATTTTTCCCTGGATGAGCTTTGCTATACCTATCCGGCGGAACTGGTGCCCGTTGGTGAATCGCCGGCATCCCACCTACGCAAGCTGACTCTGGCGGGCGCGCAGCAGCGCTGGCCTGGGGGTACACCTGCGACTGTCAAGCAGTTGATCAGTCACGAGCTGGCGCTGATCACTGAGCTTGGCTACGAGCACTATTTTTTGACGGTTCATGATCTGGTCAGGTTTGCCCGCAGCCGGGGCATTCTTTGTCAGGGGCGTGGCTCAGCAGCCAATTCCGCCGTGTGCTTTTGCTTGAGGATTACCGAGGTTGATCCAGCACGCATGTCAATGCTGGTTGAGCGATTTATCTCCAAAGAGCGAGACGAGCCTCCCGATATTGATGTCGATTTCGAACATGAGCGTCGCGAAGAGGTTATTCAGTACATTTATGGGAAATATGGTCGTGATCGGGCGGCATTGGCTGCAACGGTTGTTCGTTATTGCCCGCGTAGTGCGTTGCGCGACCTGGGCGGGGCGCTGGACTTATCTGAGCTGCAGGTTGATCAGTTAGCAAAGTCGATGCAGTGGTGGGATGGCAATACCATTGCCGCAGAAAATATCCGTGCAGTCGGCCTGGATCCGGAATCACCGGTAATGCGCGCCTTAGTGTTTCTGTCTGGCGAGTTAATGGGCTTCCCGCGGCATTTATCTCAGCACGTTGGCGGTTTTGTGATTTCACACAGACCACTTACTGAACTGGTGCCTATAGAAAACGCGGCCATGCCGGATCGCACTGTTATTCAATGGGATAAAGATGACCTTGATGAGCTGGGTCTGCTGAAAGTTGATGTGCTGGGCTTGGGAATGCTGACTGCCATTCGCCGCAGCCTGGACCTGGTCAATGACTATCGGGGTAGTGATCTGAGCCTGGCCCGCGTGCCTGCCGAAGATCCTGCTGTCTACGACATGATTTGTCGCGCCGACACCATGGGCGTGTTTCAGATTGAATCGCGCGCTCAGATGTCCATGCTGCCCAGGCTAAGGCCCAGGTGTTATTACGACCTGGTGATTGAGGTAGCCATCGTGCGTCCGGGGCCGATTCAAGGTGAGATGGTGCATCCCTACCTGCGGCGTCGGAACGGTGAGGAGCCTGTGACTTATCCCAGTGAGGATGTCCGTGAGGTTTTGCAAAGAACCTTGGGCGTGCCCATATTTCAGGAGCAGGTAATGCAGCTGGCCATTGTCGCAGCCGGGTTTACACCGGGTGAGGCAGACAGTCTGCGTCGGGCGATGGCAGCCTGGCGCCGCCGCGGTAGCCTGGGACCTTTTGAGCAGCGTCTAATCGACGGTATGCGTCAACGCGGCTATTCAATTAATTTCGCCCGACAAATCTTTAATCAAATTCTTGGCTTTGGCGAGTATGGATTCCCTGAGTCGCATGCAGCCAGCTTTGCCTTGCTGGTGTACGTTTCTGCATGGCTGAAACATCATGAGCCGGCGGCCTTCTTTTGCGCGCTACTAAATAGTCAGCCCATGGGCTTTTACGCGCCTTCACAGCTGGTGCAGTGTGCACGCCGGCAGGGCGTGGAGGTTCGTCCCGTCGATGTCGCGCATAGCGCCTATGAGTGCACGCTGGAGGGAGACAAAAAATCTCCGCCAGCCCTGCGGTTGGGTTTTTCCCGGGTTAAGGGCCTGAAGCAGGCGGCAGCCGAACGCATAGTCGAGGCGCGCCGAACAGGACCTTTCGCAAGCGTTACTGAGTTGAGGGAACGCGGTGGTCTGCAGCAGCAGGATTTGTCGGTATTGGCTGATGCGGATGCTCTAAGGCGGCTCACCGGCCATCGACATCAGGCGGTTTGGCAGGCGATTGGGGTTGAGCCCGCGCTGCCGTTGTTTGGTCATGCGGGGCCGGCTGAGGCGTTGCCAATGCTGCGTCGCCCACTGGAGGGCGAGGAGATTCAAGCGGACTATTCCCGGCTGGGTTTAAGTTTGCGGCGCCATCCGCTGGCATTGATTAGACGAGAGCTTGCCTGCCGAGATCTGGCAAGCGCATCGGCGGTGATCGCACGTGAGCATGGGAGTAAGGTGGCGGCCGCCGGGCTCGTGATCTCGCGCCAGCGTCCTGGCAGCGCTGCCGGAGTGGTATTCGTCACGCTGGAAGACGAAACCGGTTATCTGAACCTGGTGGTATGGCAGCGGCTGGCTGAGCAGCAGCGCCGGATATTGCTCGGTGCTTCTCTACTGGGGGTGAAAGGGGAGGTGCAGAAGCAGGGCTCTGTGGTGCACCTGGTCGCCCATCAATTGCTGGATCTGAGTGAGCTGCTTGGAGGGTTATCCGTTCGCAGCCGAAACTTTCATTGAACCTGCGCTATGCCTGTGCAGCATCGGCTCTATTCAAACTCAAAATCGTAAGAATCGAGCAGCGCTTCCGACATGCGTCGCTGTTCCAGCACTTCATCGATTCTACGCCGCGACGAGCAATTCTTAAGCTCCTCAGCGCTCAGCCCCTCAGCCTCCATTTCCGCAATCAGGTCATCCACATTGATCTCAACTGAGGATTCGCCAACATTGTCCGTGTCATTGAGGTACTGATCTTCGTCACCATCACTTTCGACATCGGTATCCCCGATCGCTTTTACCTCAAGCGTGTCCTGGTCTTCCGGGTCCGCTGTCGAAGTCACTTTGCCGTTCGCTTCCGTCATGGCAAAACTCCCTTAAATCTCCAACCGTTATGTGAAAATTCGAGCGATTTCCGCCGTTATAGAGCGAATTTTCAGGGGCCGCAACAACGACTGTATGAAAACCTCGACTAGTTCCGTTTTGCGCGTGGAACATCGCGCAATGCTAGGTAACAGGCGGGATTGTTGTGGGTGGAGGAGCTAGCTAACCAGCTGATTGAGCTGAAAAATGGGCAGCAAAATTGCCAGGACGATCAACAAAACAACAACGCCCATGCCAACGATCAGAGCGGGTTCAAGAATCCCTAACAAGACAGCAATCAAACCGTCCATCTCGCGCTCCTGATTTGTGGCTGCCCGATCCAGCATGTTTTCCAGCTCGCCGCTGGTCTCACCGCTGCTGATCAGGTGGATGCAGATGGGTGGGAAGTATCCCCCGTCAGCAAGGGAGCGGCCGATTGATGCGCCTTCTCGCACCCGTGCGGTCGCGCGCTCTACAGTCTCCCGCATTGGCACGCTTTCCACGACCTGGCCGGAAATCTTGAGTGATTCAAGGACCGGCACACCGCTGCCTGACAGAATGCTCAGCGTTCTCGTAAACCGCGCCGTGTTGAAACCGCGGACCAGCCGGCCAATCACGGGGAGCCTGAGGATCAGGCCGTCGAACCGGCGTCGGTAGTTTGGGTTGGTGAGCAATCGCTTGATGCCCCAGGCGGCGAGACCACCTGCCACGAGTAGCACCAGACCGTAGTCACGCAAGAAATCGCTGGTGCTAATCAAAAACTGAGTCAACGCTGGCAGGTCCTGCCCGCTGCTAGTGAATACGCCCACGACTTTTGGCACAACGTACGCCAGCATCAGGCTGACAATCGCAAACGCCAATACTGTCAGTACGATGGGGTAAATCATTGCGTTTTGAATTTTCTGGCGGAGTACCTGCCGGTTCTCGGTATAGTCGGCGAGCCTCTCCAGCACGGCGTCCAGGTGGCCAGATTGCTCGCCCGCCGATACGGTTGCCCGGTAAAGTTCCGGAAACGCCTTGGGGAAGTCTGCCAGGCCGTCAGCCAGGCTGTGGCCCTCCATGACTTTGGAGCGCACGCCGAGCACAATACTCTTCAGGCGCGGCTGCTCAGACTGCTCACTGACGGCCTGGAGCGCTTCCTCAAGTGGGAGTGCGGATTGCACCAGCGTAGCGAGCTGGCGCGTAAGCATCGCGAGATCGCCCGCTGATAAAGAGCGGCGCAGGCCAAACGACTGCTGGCGGGTAGCCTCTCGGCGGGACACCTCGGCAACGGTAAGCGGCAGAAGCTTTTGCTCGCGCAGCGCCTGGCGAACCTGACGAGCCGTGTCACCTTCGATGACGCCCTTGTGTTCCTTGCCGCCGGGATCGACCGCGGTGTATTCGAAGGCACCCATTGGAGGCTAAAAGAAGGGCGCAAGAGTGCAGCGTCGCGGCCGACTCATGTGCCTTATTGCCAACACGTCGAGGTCGCTCACAACGCAGGATCGATGCGGCCGTGACGACTTTGCAGCCTTGCGGGCCCTATCTCGAAAGACTGCTCATCAGGTATTTGGAGACAGGTTCTAGTCACCGCGGCTGACACGCAGAACCTCTTCCAGGCTCGTCTCTCCGGCCAGGACCCGGCGAATGCCATCCTCGCGAATGCTGGCGTGGTTCTTGCGTGCGTGCATCTCGAGTTGATGTTCCCCGACGCCGTCGTGAATCATGGTGCGCATTTCGTCGTCCAGCGGCACCAGTTCGTAGATTCCAGTGCGGCCCCGATACCCATCCCCGCTGTGCAGATCCTCGGCAGGCCGATAGAGCGTTGGTGGCGCAGCGGGATCCATGCCCAGCGCTCGGCACTCGTATTCGCTGGCGGTGTATGCCTGTTTCGTGTCCTGATCCAGAACCCGAACCAGCCGCTGTGCGAGCACGCCAAGTAAGCTGGAAGACAGTAGATAAGGTTCGACGCCCATGTCGCGCAGGCGGGTGACGGCGCCCACGGCCGTATTGGTGTGCAGCGTCGAGAGCACCAGATGACCCGTGAGGCTGGCTTGTACCGCGATTTCTGCGGTTTCGAGATCGCGGATCTCGCCGACCATGACCACATCGGGATCCTGCCGAAGAATGGCTCTCAAGCCCCGCGCGAAGGTCATCTCAACCTTGGTGTTGACCTGGCTCTGTCCGATCCCGTCGATGTAGTACTCGATCGGGTCCTCCACGGTCATGATGTTCCGCGAATCATCGTTGATGCGCTCAAGCGCTGCATACAGTGTCGTGGTTTTGCCTGAGCCCGTCGGGCCTGTCACCAGAATAATGCCGTGGGGCTTGTGGATGAGCTCGTCCATCGCGGCCTGCGGCTCCGGCGCCATGCCCAGGTTATTGAGATCGAGCCTGCCTGCCTGCTTGTCGAGTAGCCGCAAAACGACGCGCTCACCGTGTCCTGACGGCATGGTGGAAACCCGCACGTCAACTGCGCGGCCAGCGACCCGCAGGGATATGCGGCCATCCTGCGGGAGCCGTTTCTCGGCAATGTCGAGTTTCGACATGACCTTGATTCGGGAAACCACCAGTGGCGCCACGGCCCTGCGCGACTGCAGCACTTCCCGCATCACGCCATCGACACGAAAACGAATCACCAATCGATTCTCGAAAGGCTCAATGTGCACGTCAGACGCATTTTCTTTAACGGCTGACGTCAGCACGGCATTGATTAAACGGATTATGGGCGCGTCGTCATCGCTCTCAAGCAAATCCGAAGGCTCCGGTAGCTCCTGGGCGACACGCAGTAAATCGTCATCCTCGTTTAGGCCCTCGACCATGCGCATCGTCGAGTTCGATTCACGCTCGTAGGTTTGCTGCAGGCGTTCGTCGAACTCGGCGGGGGACACGAGCTGAATCTGCAGCGGCTTCTCGATAAAGCGCCTGACTTCCGCCAGACTCGCGGGAGAGGCGTTGGTGCGGACCAGTGTTAGGGCTTTCCCATCGACATAGTCGTGGACTAGCAACCCATGCCGCTTCGCGAAGGCAAACGGCAGCATTTTCGGCCCTTCGGGCGTTGACGCGGTTAAATCTTGCTGCGCTTCTGTGCTGTCCAAAGCGCCCGATGCGAGCGCCGCTTCGTCCGTGGGCAGCGTCGTCACGGCCATGGTGTTAGCCGGTCTCCGCTTCGGTTGGCGCCAAAGGGCGGAGATCTATTGCAGGTGGCTCTTCGAGCTCGTCTGCCGGCTGCGGGTTCCAGGGCAGGAGCTCCGGAGCATCCTGCCGAATCTGCCACCCGGGCAGCACGCGGTCCGGTCCACTGCCTAACTGCAGCTCGCGCATGAAGTTGTACTTGGCGTTCGTCGCGAAGGCAGCTTGCTGATCATCCCGCAGAATGGTCGGGCGAATGAAAAACATCAGGTTCGTCTTGGTCTTCTGCGCACTGGTTGAACGGAAGAGGGCGCCAAGGAGGGGAATGCTTCCCAGGATCGGCACACGCTGCTCGCTCTGCACGAGCTGATCCTGAATCAACCCGCCGAGTACCAATATTCCGCCGTCTTCGACGATGACCGCTGTGTTGATATTTCGGTTGCTGGTGATCAGGTCAACGGCCTGGGTGCTGTCGGTGACGCTTGAGATTTCCTGGCTGATTTTCAGTCTTACCGCATTGCCTTCATTGATTTGCGGTGTCAGGGTGAGCGTCAGGCCTACCTGTTCGCGTTCAATGGTCTGAAACGGGTTGACGGATCCGGCGTTCCCGCCGGTGTTGGTGAAGTTGCCGGTAACAAACGGCACTTCCTGGCCAACCTGAATCTCGGCTTCTTCGTTATCCAGCGTCACCAGAACCGGCGTACCCATTAGATTGGTGTCTACATCGGCCTCCAGCGCCTCAATGATGGCGGCGAAGCTGGTGCCGGTCTCGGAGATCCGGCCGAGACCCAGAGTGATGCCGTTGGGCAATACGCCGCCCAGGTCACCCACGCCATTGTCACCCTCGACCACCCCGGCCAGGCCTGCGACACCCACGCGGTCACCAAAGTTCGTGACGCCCACGGCAGTCTCGAAGTCAGCATCCGCCAATGCCCAGGTCACGCCGAGATCCTTGGCGCGATCGGCAGATACTTCCACGATGATGGTCTCCAGAAGGACCTGGAGGCGCCGAATATCCAGTTTGTCGACCACGTTCATCATGGAGCGCATCACTTTTGGTGGTGCGGTAATGATGAGTGCGTTGGTCGAGGCATCCGCCCAGATGCTGATGCCTGCCGCATCGACGCCGCTGCCCTCAGCCTGTTGCTGATATTGCGTTTGCAGCTTCGTCGCAAGATCCTCAGAGTCTGCGTAGCGCAAATAGCGGACCTGTGTATCGCCGCCTTCTTCCAGCGGTGTGTCGAGATGCGTCACCAGCGCGCGAATGCGCAACCGGTCTTTGCGGTCGCCGCTGATCAATACGCTGTTGGTTCGGTCGTCCGCAACAACCGTTGTCGGCGGACCCGCCGTGGCCTGGCCTGCCGCCGCGCCCTGTGACAGGGCATTGACGATGCGGACAATCTCGTCTGCAGACGCATGTTCCAGGCGAATCACCTCGTAATCTTCGTCCCCCGCCTGATCAATACGCCGGATGATTCGCAGCATGCGGCTAACGTTCGCGCGCCGGTCCGAAATAATCAGCATGTTGGAAGGCGGGTACGCCGCGAGATGCCCGTACTGCGGAATCAGAGGCCTCAGGATGGGCACCAATTGAGCTGCGCCGACGTTCTCAACCTGAATCACTTGAGTCAGCAGATCGTCAGCGCGACGGTCCGGGTCGCTGAAGCTCTCCGCGCCGGGCACCTGACGCGCGTTCGCATCCGGAAGAATTTTGACCACGTTGCCCGACGGCACGGCCACGAACCCGTACACCGACAGGATGGACAGGAAGGTTTCGTAGAACGCTTCCGGTGACATAGGCACGGAGGACAGCATGGTGACCTGGGCCTTCACCCGTGGGTCGAGCACGAAGTTCTTTCCGGTGATCTCGCTCACGGCCTCGATCACCTGGCGAATGTCGGCGTCCTTATAGTTAGGCGTAACCGTCGGCTGCTGGCCAAACGCCAACGCATTGACCAACAGAGCCGACACGGCCAGCGCTTGCACTCCGCGCCGCGCGGGCGCTCTAAGAATTCTTGTGAGCATGCTCATCGCCGTCCTGTCGCAGCGGCCAACTCGGCGGTATCCAGTGAGATCACCTCCGGTTGACCACCTCGTTCGACCGTCAGAGTGACCTGCGTTGCTGTCGCCAGAGAGCTGAATACTTCCATACCCTGCTGCGGATTATTGAGAGTCAGGCCATTGATTTCTGTGACTAAATCCCCAGGCCTAAGGCCCAGCTCAGAGAATTGCTGACGGTTCCGCCCCGGGTACAACCGGTAGCCCTTAAGCTGACCATTTGGCATAAACGGCTGTGGGCGAACAATGTCGGTAAACGTAGCGACGTTCTGCTGGACAATTTCCTGAACTGTTGGCGCCGGCGCGGCAGCCGGCCGGGTGGTCCGGCGGGTCTGCGACGCGGGCCGTGGTGCAGCGCCAGCGAACTCTCTGGGCAGGCGCAAGGCTTCCAGAATGCCGGCACGATTCAGAATCACTCGATCTGTATGCACGCGATGCAGGCTGGCGCCTCCGGGGATGGGGTCTTTCAGGAAGTAGGTGTCTTCCTGGCCGTCCCCATCGGCAATGATCGCGTGGGCGAACCGGTCCTCTGTCGCCGCAACGGTAGCCCGCAGGCTAAGGTTCAGGCGGGTGTCGGGCGCATCCAGGGTTTCTTCCACGACCGGCGGCGTATCGTCGTCTGACGCTTGCCCGAACAATTGCGCTGCGGCCAGATCGCTGTAGTCGCGATTGCTGACCGTCGTCGTCGCTCGCAACGCCGTCGGCGGCGTCCACTGGACTGCTGCCGGTGCGGGAAAAACTGCCCACACAATGCGTGACAGGTACCAGGCAATCATGCCCGCCAATGCCAGCGAGACCCAGAAGGGCAGGCGTTCGCTGGCCTGAGCCAGCAACTGTTCCGGAGACTGGTCGCCCAGCCGGGTCATGTATTCCTTGACGTTCATGCTTCGGCCGATTTCTCCCTGGCCTGGGGCAGACCCGCGCAGCCGCCGGAATCCGCGGGACTTGGCATAATAATGGCGTTCGGGCCCAGCGCAAGGATTGACGAAATAAACTCTGGCCAGCCAGAGCGATGCAGCAAGAATGTTACCGGCAACATGAAGGATCGACAGGATGGTCCGCAAGCCTGAACTTTACTGCCTGGGCGGGGGTCCAGACAGGCATAGATCCCCCATTTTGGGCAACCAATCGCTCCCTCGGCGGCCCGCAGAACGCTAGAATGGCGCTTTGCCAACCAATAAATTTGACTAGATTCAATGGGTAACGAGAACGAAAACCGTCCTCTACCGCCTGGGGAAGATCAGGGTCTGGCCCTTGACGAGGCGCGGCCAAAGCTCAAAAAGCCGCCGCTTTTCAAGGTTTTACTGCTGAATGATGACTACACTCCAATGGAGTTTGTGGTGGAGGTGCTGGAAACTGTCTTCAGCATGGACCGGCCGCAGGCGACCCGCATCATGCTCGAGGTGCATACCAAGGGCCGCGGTGTGTGCGGGGTGTTCACCTACGAGATTGCCGAAACTAAAGTGGCGCAGGTAAGCGCCTTTGCGGAACAGCACCAGCATCCGTTGCTGTGCACACTGGAGGAAGACTGACGAATGCTAAGTAGCGAGCTTGAGTTCTGCCTCAATGAGGCCTTCCAGCGCGCCAGGGACGAGGCGCACGAGTATATGACTGTTGAGCATCTGCTCTTGGCGATCCTCAACATACCGCGCGTCGAGGAAACACTGCGGGCTTGCGCTGCCGATGTTGCGCGCCTTCGCGAAGAGCTGCAGGGGTTCATTGACGAGTCTACGCCGCGTCTCCCGAATGAGACGGAGCAAGACGTGCAGCCCACACTCGGTTTTCAGCGGGTGTTGCAGCGGGCGGTCTTCCATGTGCAGTCGAGCGGCAAGAAAGAAGTCAAGGGCGAAAACGTTCTGGTTGCGATATTTGGCGAGAAACAATCGCACGCGGTTTACCTGCTCGGGCTGCAGGATGTGTCGCGCCTGGACGTCGTGAATTTCATGTCGCATGGCCTGAGCAAGAGCGGCGAGTCGGGCGGCACAGAGCCAGAGCGCGGGGGTGAGCAGGAGGTGGCTGAGCCGGAGTCCGGGGCCAGCCCATTGGAAAGCTTCACGTCCAACCTGAACGAGCGTGCGCAGGCCGGACTGATTGATCCTTTGATTGGGCGCGATGCCGAGATTGAGCGCACGGTTCAGGTGCTATGCCGGCGACGTAAGAACAACCCGCTGTTCGTCGGCGAGGCCGGTGTCGGCAAGACTGCTCTTGCCGAGGGGTTGGCCAAGCGGATTGTTGACGCAGAAGTGCCATCCGTTCTTGCGGAGGCCACGATTTACGCGCTGGACATGGGCGCGCTCCTCGCCGGGACCAAGTATCGCGGCGACTTCGAGAAACGACTCAAAGGCGTGTTGGCTGATCTGGCCAAGGACCGCGGCGCAATTTTGTTTATCGATGAAATTCATACAGTCATCGGTGCCGGCGCAGCCTCGGGCGGCGTGTTGGATGCGTCCAACCTGATCAAGCCGGTCCTTGCCAACGGCGAACTGCGTTGCATTGGGTCCACCACGTATCGCGAGTATCGCGGCATTTTTGAGAAAGACCACGCGTTGGCACGCCGTTTCCAGAAAATCGATGTGGATGAGCCGAGCATTGACGAGACCGTGGAAATTCTGCACGGCCTGCGGTCCCGGTTTGAAGAGCATCATGAAGTGAAGTACAGCGACGATGCACTCCAGGTAGCAGCTGAGCTGTCCGCGCGGCACATCAATGAGCGCCAGCTCCCTGACAAGGCCATCGACGTAATTGATGAGGCCGGGGCGCGCGTGCGCCTGCAGCCGGCGGAGCAGCGGCCAAGTGTTGTAGACACTGGTGAGATTGAGCAGGTTGTCGCAGGTATGGCGCGCATTCCGCCGCGCAGCGTTTCAGCTTCTGATCGCGACCTGCTGCGGCACCTGGATCGTGATTTGAAGCTGGTGATTTTCGGGCAGGATCAGGCGATCGATGCACTGGCGGCCTCGATCAAAATGTCTCGCTCCGGCTTGCGCGAACCGGAGAAGCCGGTCGGCGCATTCCTGTTTGCCGGGCCCACCGGTGTCGGTAAGACCGAGGTCAGCCGGCAGCTTGCGCACAACCTGGGTATCGAACTGATTCGCTTTGATATGTCCGAGTACATGGAGCGGCATACGGTGTCGCGGCTCATCGGCGCGCCACCGGGGTATGTGGGCTTTGACCAGGGGGGTCTGCTGACCGAAGCGGTCAACAAGAATCCTCATGCTGTCGTGCTTCTGGATGAGATTGAAAAGGCACACCCCGAGGTCTTCAACCTGCTGCTTCAGGTCATGGACCACGGGACGCTGACCGACAACAACGGTCGTAAAGCCGATTTTCGTAACGTGATACTGATAATGACCACCAATGCGGGTGCGCAGGAGATGGGGCGCGCGTCCATTGGCTTTACTCACCAGGATCACTCCAGCGACGGCATGGAAGCGTTAAAGAAGCTGTTTTCTCCCGAGTTCAGGAACCGCCTCGACGCCATCATTCAATTCTCCACACTAGACGAGTCGTCAGTGCTCCGCGTGGTTGACAAGCTCGTGCTCGAACTGGAGGCGCAGCTGGCTGACCATGACGTCACGCTCGAACTTCAGGATGAGGCCCGCGATTGGATAGCTGCGCGCGGCTATGATCCGAAGATGGGCGCAAGGCCAATGTCCCGTGTGATTCAGGAGCACATCAAACGCCCGCTCGCCGAGCAGCTACTGTTCGGTGACCTCGCGGAGGGTGGTTCCGTGCGGATCGAGCTGGACGGGGAGGAGAGCCTGAAGCTGGTTGCCAGTCCCAACACGCTTCAGCTTGAACACCTGTCGACCAGTGACGTGAAGTAAAGTTGCACGACTGGGGCCTGCATGGCCCCGGCCTCGATGGACCGCAACTAAGTCGGTACGGTGGAGCGGCTGAGCCCTGCTGGCGAGCAGTTGACTAGCGGGCGCGATAGACGATGCGGCCCTTGGTCAGGTCGTAAGGGGTCAGCTCCACGGTGACGTTATCCCCGGTCAGGATGCGAATATAGTTCTTGCGCATTTTCCCAGAGATGTGCGCTGTCACTACATGCCCGTTCTCGAGCTCAACCCGGAACGTTGTATTGGGGAGCGTCTCGGTCACGACGCCTTCGAGCTGTATGGCGTCTTCCTTAGCCATGAAGTACCTCGCTGAAAAGCGCGCGAATTGTGCAAGGTTTGCTCATGGTGCGCAAGCGAACAGTCCGCTGACGCGCGTCCTGCCCTGCGGCCAGACCGCCCGATTTTCCTCGACACACAGGTGATCCAGGCGGTGCAGAAAAGCTTGCCGGTCCATCATGCTGGCGCCCAGTCGTTCAAGGTGGGCGGAAGGCAGTTGGCAGTCGATCAGCTCTATACCGAGCTGGTCGGCTCTGCTGGCCAGCACTGCCAGGGCTGCCTTACTTCCGTCCGGGCGGGCGCTGAACATTGACTCGCCGAAAAACGCTTTGCCGATTACGAGTCCGTATACGCCACCGGCTAAGGTTTCGTCTGACCAGATTTCGATGGAGTGCGCCAGGCCCGTTGCGTGAAGTTCAATAAAGGCGGCTCGCAATTCCGGAGTGATCCACGTACCACTCTCTGCGCGGCGGTCGGCACATTCGGCAATGACCTGAGCAAAATCCTGGTCGATGCTGTACGCAAAGCTCTCGCCACGCAAAGTCCTGCGCATGCGGCGCGACAGATGCAATTCTTCCGGTTCCAGCACGGCGCGTCGGCGGGGGCACCACCAGAGGATTGGCTGGTCCTCGTTGTACCACGGGAAAATGCCACGCCGGTAAGCGAACTCCAGCCGTTCTGGCGATAGGTCGCCCCCAATCGCCAGGAGCCCTTCGGGGTCATCGAGTGCTTGCTCTGGATCGGGAAACTGTTCCGGGGGAGACCCGGCCGGCATCCAGTGAAGCTCAGCCACTGTCTTTGCGAAAGGGAACGTGGTTACCTGCCGCATCCATGTACTCATCAATATAGGCGCGTTCGCGACTGAGGTACTCGTCGACAGCCTCGGCGAATTGCGGGTGGGATAGCCAGTGGGCAGACCACGTAGAGGTGGGAGCGAAGCCACGGCTGATCTTGTGCTCGCCTTGGGTGCCCGGTTCAAACACTTCCAGGCCCTGAGAGATGCAATAGTCGATACCCTGGTAGTAGCAGGTTTCGAAGTGCAGGCTATGGAAGCGATCGGCCGCGCCCCAATAGCGGCCGTACAGCGTATCCTGGCTGCGAAAGCAGATTGCGACCGCGATCGGCTCGTGCTGAAACTCCGCCAGAATCACAACTAGCTGTTCGCCAAGCGTTGCTCCAATCGTTTCGAAAAACGCTTGATTCAGGTAAGGCTCACGGCCCCGGCGCCAAAACGAGCTGGCGTACAGGGGGATGATTTTTTGCCATAGATCTGCATCAATTTCTCCGCCGCTCAGCACACGAAAGGTCACACCAGCCTCGCGCACGCGGCGCCGCTCCCGCCGCACTTTCTTGCGTTTCGCTGAAGCGAACTCGGCGAGAAAATCATCGAAGGACGCATAGCCCTTGTTGCGCCAGTGAAACTGGCAGTCCTTGCGCAGCAGCAGTCCATGAGCTGCCAGTTCCTTTGCCGCACTCTCTGCCGGGAACAGGACATGCCAGGACGACGCCTGCAACTCTGTCACGCGTTGCTGCGCAGTCTCGATCAACAGCGGAATGGCCGTTTGACGGGCGAGCTGCGGTACGTGCAAGAGTCGAGGCCCAGTTGCTGGTGTGTACGGTACGCCTGAGACGAGTTTAGGGTAGTAACTCAAACCTGACCGGCGATACGCATCGGCCCAGGCGAAGTCGAACACGAACTCGCCCCACGAGTTGGTCTTACTATAGGTGGGTAGCGCCGCGCAAAGCCGGCCGGCCGAATTCTTCAGCAGCACATGCTGCGGCTGCCACCCGCTGCCGGGCCCAACGGAACCGGAAGTCTCAAGAGCGCTGAGAAACTCGTGCCGCAGAAACACCTGTTCAGCACCCACCAGAGAGTTCCACTCAAGTGGGTCAGCGACGCCTATGTCCGTCACGACGTCGCCCACCAACCCGGTGATCGCGCAGCTAGTGTCCAAACTAAAGTGTCGCTGCGTGTGGCCGCTCTCAGGCGAGCGGACTAAGATCTTCAGGCGGCCTGATCGCGGGTTTCGGCATCGAGAAACTTCTCCGCATCCAGCGCCGCCATGCAGCCCGAGCCGGCCGAGGTGATGGCTTGCCGGTAAACCTGGTCGGCGACATCGCCGGCGGCGAAGACACCCGGCACGCTGGTCGCCGTCGCATTGCCGTGCAACCCGGCATTGACGATCAGGTAGCCGTTATCCATGTCCAGCTGCCCGGCAAACATGGCTGTATTCGGGTCGTGGCCGATGGCAATGAAAACGCCTGTGAGATCGAGCTGCGTAAGCCCGCCGGAGTGCGTGTCCTTGACGCTGAGCCCGGTCACGCCACTGTCGTCGCCGAGAACCTCCGCGACAGTGTGGTTCCATAGCAGTCGGATGTTGCCGTCGCTCCCGGCGCGGGACATCAGCTTGTCTTGCAGCATCTTTTCGGCCCGTAGCTCATCACGCCGATGGACCAGCGTGACCTGCTTTGCCAGGTTTGACAGGTACAGGGCTTCCTCAACGGCGGTATTTCCGCCGCCCACCACCGCGACATCATGGTTGCGGAAGAAAAACCCGTCGCAGGTAGCGCAGGCTGACACGCCCCGGCCCTTGTATTGATCTTCGCTCGGGAGGCCCAGGTAACGGGCTGACGCACCGGTCGCGATGATTAGTGCATCGCAGGTGTACTCGTGGTCGCTGCTCCATAGCCGGAAGGGACGGGCGGACAAATCTACGCGCTCAATATGGTCATTGATCAGACTGGCCTCGAGACGCTCGGCATGCGCTTGCAGCTGCGTCATTAGCTCCGGGCCCTGCAGACCCTGCGCGCCGCCGGGCCAGTTATCCACGTCGGTGGTAGTCATGAGCTGCCCGCCGGTCTCGAGCCCTGTAATCAGCGCAGGGTTCAGGTTTGCGCGGGCCGCATAGACCGCCGCGGAGTATCCCGCAGGGCCCGAACCAAGAATCAGCAGGCGAACGTGCCTGACGTCAGACATGGGGAGACTCCGTAGTAATGCATGTGCCTTTGGTACACAACGTAGACCACGTTGCTGCGCCTTAGTTTACGGGGTACTGCAGGGTTCGCCAACGCGCGGGCCCTGCCGGGGCTTGCAAATCCCTAGCGGTTGTCTGATAGTCTGCGGCCAGCTAACTGCTGTTTATTTAAGCAGATAGCCTTTGTTGTTGTTGCGTAATCTGAGTTGAGTAAAGCAGCCCAGTTGCAGGGGAGGGTACCCGCACAGGTGCCAATCGCGCATGCGGTGCGTGAAGCTGCGCTGTGGGTGTTTGGCGCGCTCGCCCTGATCATGCTGGTTGCGCTGCTAACGTACGATCCGCGCGACCCTGGATTCAGCCGCACTGGCGACGGCGGGGCGATTCACAACCAGATTGGCGCCGCTGGCGCCTGGTTCGCTGATCTGAGCTACTCCCTGTTCGGGGGGCCGGCTTTCCTTTTTCCGCTAATGGTGATGCTGGCGGGCTGGCTTGTATTTTCAGCTCGATCCTCACCGGGGCCGCTCGATCGGACACTCATGGGGACTCGCTTCGGCGGTTTCCTCCTGGCAATGGCCACCAGCTGTGGGCTTGCAACCCTGCACTTCACTAACCCGGGCATGCCGCAATCGATGGGCGGTGCATTTGGCGAGCTGGTCGGCGGATCGTTGGCTCTGGCCCTGGGAGATCTGGGCGCCACACTTTTGCTCCTGGCCCTGTGGTTGGCGGCGATTTCTCTCTTTACGGGCGTGTCCTGGCTGACGGTGATGGATCGCACGGGCAAGGCAGTGCTGGATGGTTTGGATGAGTGTCAGCGCCTGTATAAGTTGGTGCGTGAGCGTTGGGAGTCACGGCGAGCACAGGAGCAGCGGCAAGAGTCGGTGCATGCCGAACGACGCAAGACGCAAAACCGCAGCAAGCCCACGATTACTGAGCCGGTGCGCAAGTCCGCGCCCAGCAAACGGGCGGAGAAAGAACGTCAGGTGCCGCTGTTTGACCCCCCGGTCGCCGGTGAATTGCCGCCACTGGCTTTACTCGATGATCCCCCTGTGCATGGCCCGGGGTACTCCGCCGAGGCGCTGGAAGCAGTCTCCCGGCTCGTTGAACTGAAGCTGCGAGATTTCGGTGTCGAGGTCGAGGTGGTGTCCGTTCACCCCGGTCCGGTCGTAACACGGTTTGAACTGGCGCCGGCCCCGGGTGTCAAGGTGAGCCAGATCAGCAATCTCGCAAAAGATCTGGCTCGCGCATTGTCGGCGATCAGCGTTCGCGTGGTCGAGGTCATTCCGGGTAAGCCGACCGTCGGCTTGGAAATTCCCAATGAGGCTCGCGAGCTGGTTACGCTGGGCGAGATTCTTCGCTCGGAGGCGTATGAGGAGATGGCCTCTCCCATGGCGCTGGCGCTCGGCAAAGACATCAGCGGCAAGTCTGTGGTGGCAGATCTCGGCCGCATGCCGCACCTGCTGATCGCCGGTACCACGGGGTCTGGCAAAAGCGTCGCGATCAACGCGATGGTGCTGAGTCTGCTGTACAAAGCCACGCCTGAGGATGTCCGCCTGATCATGGTGGACCCGAAGATGCTGGAGTTGTCGGTCTACGAGGGAATCCCGCATTTACTCACACCGGTTGTGACTGACATGAAAGACGCAGCCAATGCGCTGCGTTGGTGCGTGGCCGAAATGGAGCGGCGCTACCGTTTGATGGCTGCACTGGGCGTGCGCAACATTGCGGGCTTCAATCGAAAAGTGAAAGCGGCGATTCAGGCGGGTGAGCCCATACCCGATCCGCTGTATATGCCGCTGGTCCCGGACGCGCCCGAGGATGATCCCGGCGCGCCGCCACTGCAGGCGCTTCCGCAGATTGTCGTTGTGATTGACGAACTCGCCGACATGATGATGATCGTGGGCAAGAAGGTCGAAGAGCTAATTGCCAGGCTGGCGCAAAAAGCACGCGCGGCCGGCATTCATATGATCGTTGCTACACAGCGCCCATCAGTCGATGTCATCACCGGGCTAATCAAGGCGAACATTCCATGCCGCATCGCATTCCAGGTGTCCGCGAAGGTGGACTCGCGAACGATTCTGGATCAGGGCGGTGCTGAAGCGCTGTTGGGACATGGTGACATGCTGTTTCTACCGTCTGGTTCATCGATGCCGATGCGTGTGCACGGGGCGTTCGTTGCCGACCAGGAAGTGCATCGCGTGGTTGCCCGTCTGCGCGGCGCTGGTGCTCCGAGCTACCTCGAAGACGTCTTAAGCGGGCCAAGCGAGCCCATACCGGGGCTTTCGCCTGAGGCAGCTGGCGTAAGTGGTGAGGTAGATGCGGAAACTGATCCACTCTATGATCAGGCCGTGAGCATTGTCCTAGAGACACGGCGCGCGTCGGTTTCCGGCATCCAGCGGCGCCTGAAGATCGGGTATAACCGCGCGGCCAGAATGGTCGAGTCCATGGAGGCTGCGGGCTTGGTTAGCGAGCTGCAATCCAACGGCTCACGCGAAGTACTCGTAGCGGCGCCGGACAACACTTAGCACCGTGTCTTGCGGTCGTCGGCCACGGCGCCGAATCGTCGCTCTCGTGGCGGTGTTTTTCTGTTCGGTTTGTGCATCTGCTGACATCAGCGGTGCTCAGCAGCACCTGGAGACTTACCTCGCTGACGTGCGCAGCCTCGCGGCACAGTTTCGCCAGGAGGTTCGTGACCGTGACAATGCGGTGGTCGAAACAGCCACTGGTCAGGTCGCGCTGGCCAAGCCAGGCCGGTTTCGCTGGGACTACCGTGAGCCATTTGAGCGGGAAATTGTTGCTGACGGTGAGCGAATCTGGCTATACGAGGCCGATCTTGAGCAGGTGACTGTTCGCCCGATCGACGACACGCTCGGCACAAGCCCTGCGGCCTTGCTCACCGGATCAATTGATGTGCTGGCTGCGTTCGAGCTGCTCGCCGATACCGTTGAGGACGATCTCCGCTGGATTACTTTGGGTCCCCGGAGCGCCACGGCAGACTTTGAGCTTATTCAGCTCGGCTTTGATGGCAAGCAGCTAAACCAGCTGCGGTTGGTGGACCGGCTGGGTCAGACCACGGAAGTCCAGTTCTCGGACGTCAAACGTAATCCTGAAATTGACCCTGGTTTGTTCTCGTTCACGGTGCCGCCCGGCGCTGATGTGATTGGCGAGAGCGAGCTTTAAATGTCGAGGTTGCCGCTTGCCTATCCCAGGCTTTGGCTGGCTGGCGGATTGTTGGTCGCGGTGATGATCCTTGTACTGACGGTGATCCCGATGGGGCCAGCGTTTAGTGTGGGCGGCGACAAAGCGGCGCATGTGGCCGCCTTCGCTGTGCTGATGATCTGGTTCTGCGGCATATATCGTCTCCGGGTTACTCCCTGGGTCGCGGTCTGGTTGTTAGCCTTTGCGATTGCGATTGAGCTGGTGCAGAGCCAGCTTCCCTACCGGATGGCTGAGCTTGGTGACGTATTCGCGGATATCCTCGGCATTGGCATTGGCTGGGCTTTGTCGGCACTCGGGCTCTCGGGCTGGACGCGCTGGCTGGAATCCCTGCTGCCTTTGCCCCGCGGAGTTTGAGCTGTTTTGGTGAAACCAATAAGCCTAATATAAACAAGATTCTAGAGGTTTTTATTAATGTTGGATCCACGTATGCTGCGGCAGCATCCGGACGCTGTTGCGACTGCTTTGGCGAGGCGCGGCTTTACGTTCGATGCCACGTCATTCGCGCACAGCGAGGAACGCCGCAAGAGCCTCCAGCTGGACGTGGAGCGTCTGCGCAACGAGCGCAACGTTCAATCCAAGCGCATTGGGCAGGCTAAGGCTGCGGGTGAGGACATCGAGCCACTCAAAGCGGCCGTCGGCGCGTTGGGCGATGAACTGAAAGCAGCTGAGGCGGAACTGGAGGATGTGCAGGCCGTGCTGACAGACTTTCAGCTCGGGCTGCCGAATCTGCCACATGAGTCGGTGCCTGATGGATCAGATGAGGGATCTAATGTCGTAACCAGGGAGTGGGGTAGGCCTTCGGACTTCGAGTTTGAACCACTCGATCATGCCGATCTTGGTGTGCAGCTGGGGCTGCTTGATTTCGAGGCTGCGGCGCGCGTGGCCGGAACGCGGTTTGTGGTGTTGCGCGGGCAACTTGCACGCCTGCATCGCGCGCTGGTCCAGTTCATGCTGGACGTGCACATTGAGGAGCACGGCTACACCGAAACGTATGTGCCATATCTCGTCAATGCGGATGCGTTGATCGGCACCGGACAACTGCCGAAATTTGGCGAAGATTTGTTCGGCATCGCTGGACAGGAAGACTTTTACCTTATCCCGACTGCCGAAGTGCCGGTGACCAACCTGGTGCGGCAGCAGATTATCGATGCGGATATGCTGCCGCTAAAGATGACCGCGCACACGCCGTGCTTCAGGTCAGAGGCGGGCTCTTACGGTCAGGATACCCGGGGCATGTTGCGTCAGCATCAGTTCGAAAAAGTCGAGCTGGTGCATATTGTCGCCCCAGAGACGTCGTGGCAGGCGCTGGAGGAGTTAACCGGCCATGCGGAGGTGATATTGCAGCGGCTGGAGTTGCCCTACCGGGTGATGACGCTGTGCGCCGGGGATATAGGGTTTGGTGCTGCCAAGACCTATGACCTTGAAGTCTGGTTGCCGGGCCAGCAGCGGTACCGCGAGATCTCTTCGTGTAGCAACTGTGTCGATTTTCAAGCCCGACGCATGGGCGCTCGATGGCGCAACCCTGAGACCAATAAGCCCGAGCCGGTGCATACCCTAAACGGCTCTGGGGTTGCTGCTGGTCGCGCGCTGATCGCGGTGATGGAGAATTACCAGACCGCCGATGGCGCGATTCGCGTGCCTGACGTTTTGCAACCGTATATGCAGGGTTGCAGCGTTATCGAGGCTTAGTCGGTGCGTCGCGCGATCACTCTTGCAGCCGCGCTGACGGCTGCCTGCACACCGATCACCAGCCTCGTCGAGTATCCCGTCAGCCCGCGAGGGACTGTCGTTGATGACTATCATGGTACTGCCGTTGCCGACCCGTATCGTTGGCTCGAAGATCTCGAGTCGCCGCAGACCTCGGCCTGGGTCGAGGCGCAAAACGCTCTGACACAGGCTCGTTTGTCCAGCTTGCCGCTGCGTTCCCACTTCTCGTCTCGCATGGCCGAGCTGATTGACTACGAGCGTTTTGGGGTGCCTGTTGAGGCGGGAGGTAACTACTTCTTTGAACACAACTTAGGCACGCAGGAGCGCAATACGCTGCGTGTCTCGAAAGATCCTGCGACACTCGGCCGGGTGCTCATCGATCCCACCAGGCTGTCGGTCGACGACAATGTCTCCGTCCCGGAGTGGTCACCGAGCCGGGATGGACAGCTTATGGCGTACGCGCGCTCTGTGGGCGGCAGCGACTGGAAAACCTGGCATGTCAGACGTGTGGCTACGGGTGAGGATCTGCCCGACATGATTCGCGGCGTGAAGTTTTCCAACCTGAGCTGGCTCCCTGACAACTCAGGCTTCTACTACAGCCGGTACCCGAAGTCTGGCGACCAGTACGATGACCAGCAGCAGGTTAGTGTGTACCTGCACTTGCTGGGTACCCCGCAGTCCAGCGACGAGCTGGTGTTTGCCGTTGCGGACCACCCTTCAAGAAATCCTTATGCGCTGGTCACTGAGGATGGTCGTTTTCTGGTCATCTCATTGTTCGATGGTTACGACAAGACTGGGATCTATGCCTACCGTCTGGAGGCTGGCAAGCCCGCCGGCGAGCTGATCCGCCTGTTTGATACCTGGGATGCGCGCTACCGCTACCTGGGCAATGTAGATGACGAGTTCTATGTGCTGACTTCTCAAGACGCGCCGACCAGGCGCATCATCTCCGTATCGCTGGCCAACCCAGTGCGCTCCGCGTGGCGAGAAATTGTCGCTGCTGCACCAGAGGCTATCGAGTCCGCGCGGCTCATGGCCGGCGAACTCTTCGTGACTTACATAAAGGATGCCAGGTCGAGACTGCGCCAGTTCAGTCTGGATGGCTCTGACCCGCGTGACGTTGTTTTGCCCGGGCCGGGCTCACTCCGGGGCTTAAGTGGCCGGCAAGGATCCGATGAAGTCTTCGTGGGCTATACCGACTACACGATGCCCACGACGGTCTTCCGCCTGGATGCTGAGATGGCGCGAGTTGGTCGGCTGCGTGAGCAGCGGCCATCGACAGCTGATGCCAGGGAGCTGCGCACCCGGCAGGTTTTTGCCCGCAGCCCTGACGGCACACAAGTCCCGATGACCATCATCGAGCCGGCCGGTGCGCCAAGAGGTGTTCCCCGGCCCACAGTGCTGTATGGCTATGGTGGTTTTAGCGTATCGGTCCTGCCGGGCTATTCAGTGTCGCGTGCCGCATGGTTAGACGCGGGTGGCAGCTTTGCAGTTGCGAATATTCGCGGTGGCGGCGAGTACGGAGAGGCCTGGCACCAGGCGGGCACGCGCCTCAACAAGCAAAACGTGTTCGATGACTTTATCGCTGCGGCGGAATACCTCATTGAGACGGGCGTAACCTCCGCAGATAAACTGGCGATCTGGGGAGGCAGCAACGGCGGTCTGTTGGTTGCGGCAGTCGCCCAGCAGCGTCCCGAATTGTTCGCCGCGGTGATCCCTGCTGTGGGCGTGCTGGACATGCTGCGCTACGATCGCGCCAGCGCGAATGCTCGCCAGTGGTCGAGCGACTATGGACTCAGTGAGAACGCGGACGAGTTCGAAGCCCTGTTTGCTTACTCTCCGTATCACAATCTACGTGAGGGCCAGTGCTATCCGGCTACGTTGGTGATGGCCGACGCCAATGACGATCGCGTGGTGCCCTGGCATAGCTACAAGTACGCGGCGGCGCTGCAGTATGCACAGGGATGCATTGAGCCCACGCTGATCCGTGTCGAGACCAACACCGGGCATGGTGCGGGCGCTTCGGTTAGCAAGATCATCGAGGAGTATGGCGATCAATGGGCATTCGTCGCCGAGGAAACGGGGTTGAACCAATCAGGCGCGCACCATCGCGATCAATAGCACCACAAACAGAACAACGCCGGCCAGGGGGAGGAGTGCGGCCAGCCAGTCGCCTTCACCGGCTTTCGGTGAATTCTTTGACCACCAGCGCGCGGCCGGCCATAGCGCCACGAGGAACATGATCAGCAGCCCGGCCTGGGCAAGTCTCATCCAGTCCATGTCCATCTGCGAGCCCCTAAACAAAGACCCCGGCGCTGGGCCGGGGTCCGTCTCAGTTTCTTACTGCATTAGCTACTCATCACCCATAACGCCGAGCAGGCTTAGCAGGTTGATGAAGATGTTGAAGATGCTGAGGTACAGGCCATAGGTGGCCATGATGTAGTTGGTTTCCTCGCCACGAGCGATTCTGCTCGTGTCGAACAGGATAAAGCCGCTCATGAGCAGGACGATGGCCGAAGAGACCGCCAGTGACACTGCCGGCATCTGAAAGAACAGATTTGCCAGCGCAGCCATCAGCACCACCATGAAACCTACAAACAGGAATCCGCCCATAAAGCTGAAGTCCCGCTTACTGGTCAGTGCGTACCCGGATAGCGCGAGGAAAATACCGCCGGTTCCCGCCATGGCAGTCGCAATGACTTCCGGGCCCTTCGGTACCGAAAGGTACATATTGAGCAGCGGACCGAGGCCCAGGCCAAGGAGGCCCGTGATGCCAAAGATGACGCCAATGCCGGTAGCCGAATTCGCCGTGCGGGGTAGCACGAAGATACCCATGACCATGGCGACGCCGACGCTGATCAGGTAAGTCATTGGCGGGAGCGCCAGTGCCATGGAGATGCCCGCGGTAACAGCACTGAACAGCAGCGTCGCTGACAGAAGCAAGTAGGTATTCTTCAATACCTTGTTGGTGGTCACCCAGGTAGGCGCCTGGCTTGCAGGGATGGCACCTGCAGCGCGCTGAGCAAGATGTTGGGGGTCCGTCCTCATGCTTGTTTCTCCTGAAAAAACCAGTGAGTTAGCTAAACAGACCCTAATTTTACCACCGAGTTTCCCGGTCGCGAGTCACCGGGTCATCAGATTTTCGATCCGCTTCCCTCAGGTTTTCCCGATGCTTGCGCATACCCGGTGCCATCAGGACAATGACCACCCTGCGGAGAGGTGGCAGAGCGGTCGAATGCGGCGGTCTTGAAAACCGTTGTCCGTGTGAACGGACCGGGGGTTCGAATCCCTCCCTCTCCGCCATTCTCCGGACTGCCCCAAAGGGGCAGCCGGGAGAATGCGGGAGGGGCGCGGATTCTAGAATCCAAGTTCGACTCGGTTCCAGATAGCGGCCGGTCTGCCGGCGGCTAGATGGGGAGAGAACGGGGCGCGCAGCGCGACGTTTATCCCTCCCTCTCTGCCAACCGCTCGGCGCGGCACGCAGCCTCGCAATATCCGCGAAAGAGAGTGAGAATAGCCTTCTAATATTCTGTTGCTATTGGGATTATGTCGTGCTGCTGGACCCGGGACCGCTCACGGAGCCTTTGACCGGCAGGCACTGGGATCCGGCCGAGATCAAGCGCCAGGTGGGGCTGCGCATTGCCGCTTACCAGAGACTTGGACTGGAGCGGGGCGACAGGGTCCTCATCCAGTTCGGGAATCGCCTGGAGTTCTTTGCTGAGCTGCTGGCCATCTGGTCGCTGGGCGCGTGTGCCATTCCCGTTGACAGTCGGCTCACGGCGTTCGAGCTGGGCAAGCTGATGGCGGCATCCAGGGCGCGCTTCAGCGTGGTGGACGATGAGACGTCGTCCGCCGCACCGGATGCAGATACCGCCAGAACCGTTGTCAGCACCCTTGAGCACGCGGGAGTGGCACCCGCTGGCCATGCTTCGTCGCTGCCGGCGCTCGATGATGACGCACTGATTCTGTTTACCTCGGGCTCCACCGGCGAGCCTAAGGGCGTAGTCCATACCCATCGATCACTCCGTGCTCGCTGGACGACTCTGAGGCAAAGTCTTGGAACGGCTGCCTATCGTCGGACGCTGTGTCTACTGCCCACGCATTTCGGGCACGGGCTGATTTGCAACTGCCTGTATCCATGGCTGCACGGCTCTCATCTGTTCATCGTGCCGCCGTTCAAGCCAGAGTTGGTCATGCGTCTGGGCCAGCTGCTCGATGAGCACCGAATCAGCTTTATGTCCTCAGTGCCGTCCGTATGGAATCTGGCCCTGAAAGTCGCTGCCCAACCGACTGTTAAGAGCCTCGTACGCCTGCATGTCGGTTCCGCGCCCTTGTCGCAGGCGCTATGGGTACAGATACAGGAGTGGGCCGGCATCAATGAGGTCTTCAATGCATACGGGATCACCGAAACCGGCAGCTGGGTTGCGGGTACTTCCGGCGGAGAAGTGGTTCCACAGACTGGCCTGGTGGGGAAGCCCTGGGGCGCCACGCTCCGTATTCTGAAAGCGCGCAGCACACAGGAGGAGATCACCGCAGGCGCTCAATGCGCGGCAGGCGAGGAAGGCATGATCTGGCTGGAAACGCCAGCGCTGATGCGCGGCTATTTTCAGCGGCAGGACCTGACCGACGCAGTGGTCAGGCAAGGCTGGTTTATGACTGGCGACATCGGTGTTCTGGATGAGAGGGGGCGACTCTACATTCGCGGACGCGAGCGCGATGAGATTAACAAGGGTGGGATGAAGATTTTTCCGGCTGATATTGATGCCGTGTTGGAACAGCATCCCGCCGTTCAGGACGTCTGTACCTTTGGTTACGCAGACGATATGTATGGCGAGAATGTCGGTTTGGCGATGGTCATAGATGACCCGGGCACCGATACCTATAAGTCACTCAATGCCTGGGTAGCCAGGCATCTGGCAGAGCACAAACGCCCGGTTCGCTGGTTTATCGTTGAGGAAATTCCCCGCACCAGTCGGGGTAAGATCAATCGCGCCACAGTGATGACCGCCTGCATGCAGCGCGAACCTCTCAACCTCGACGCTTATCTCAGCGACGAACTTTCCGGCTGACGTCCGGTGACCACGCATGATCAGGCCGGGTTGCGGGAGCAGCTTGTTGGGTTTCTTCGCGGTGTCGCACGACCCGGGCAGGTGCTCGCTGACATCGACGACGACCTTCACCTGTTCGATGCGGGTCTGCTGGATTCTCTGGCGGTTATTCAGATCATTCTCTATCTGGAGCAGGAACACGGCGTGAATCTTGCAGCCATGGGTATCGATCCAGCCGCCCTGGCCACCGTTAAGGGAATTCTTAATGCGATCGAGCGTGCGGGCAAATGATCCGTGCAGTGACCCAGCTGCATGAGCATCCCCAGCTAATCAGCGTTGCCCAATCGTTGCCGGGCCGGCTGGCTCTATTGGGATTGGCGGCGTTGCTGGTCGGCGCGATTGCGTTCTGGCAGGACCAGGGCGCAGCCGCCCTGACCATGGTGGGCGTTGTGCTGGCCACGCTGATGCCGCAGCAGCGCCGTCTCCTGCTGTCTGTCACCAGCCTGGCGATGCTCGGCGCCCTGGCTCTTGCTCGGGAGGGAATCGTGCTCGACGCACAGTCCATGGGCCAGCAGACAACCGGGCTGGCACAGTGGGGCAGCGCGTTCGTTAAGTGTTTGGCCGTTGTGGCGCTGCTCTATCTGTGTTTTCTGGTGGCCAGACATCTCGACCGAATGCCCGCAGCTATCAGGCAGCATCCGGTCGCTGCCTTTCACGCGGGCCTGTTGAGCGGGCTACTGGTCATCGGCAACGTGCCCGTTTTCGCGATTCTTGCGGGCGAGTTGGCGTTGATTCCGTTCCTTGCATGGCGCGTCAGTTACATGCTGGCCGCCGGCCAGCGGGGCAAGACGGCAGGGACGCAGTTTAAGGATCATCTCTTTTATCTCTGGCCCGCATTCGGTGGCGCGCAGTTGCCCATGGGCAAGGGCTTCGATTACCTGTCACGCAACGAAGCGACCGACGCCGAGACGCTGGCTAGATCGCAGCTGGCGGGTCTCAAGCTGCTGATTCTGGCAATTAGCTGGTCTGTTCTGGCCGACCTGATGTACGTAGTCGTTTTCGGTGAGCCAGACAGACACCTCGCGCCATGGGCGCAGCAATGGAACCTGGGCATTCCGTTGCTAACGGAGGCCATGCGGCCGTCCGCGGCGCCGGGCCTCGGCTTGTCGTGGTTGACGGTGTTTGTGGAGTTGCTCCGCCTGACGCTCAATACCTGCATATTCGGGCATGTGGTGGTCGGCTGCCTCCGCTTGATGGGCTTCAATGTCTTTCGTAATACCTATCGACCACTACTCGCAGAGTCGCTGATCGACTTCTGGCACCGATTCGCACACTACTTCAAAGAGCTGTGCGTGGATTTTTTCTTTTACCCGGTCTACCTGCGCTGCGGTTGGGCCGGCCCGCGTCTGCGTTTGTTTCTCGCGGTATTTGCCGCGGCGTTTCTCGGCAATATGTACTACCACGTGTTGACGGAACCGGAACGATTGATAGCCCCCGACCTCGCGGCTCTCTGGGCCCATTGGAATTCTCGCTTGCTCTACGGGCTATTGCTGGCCATCGGGGTCTGGCTGTCGATGCTGCGGCAGCAGTCGCAGCGGGCCGGCACGCGGGCCGCGTCATCACCACTCCTGCGTCTAAGAAGAATCTTTGGCGTTTGGGTTTTCTTCGGCGTGATTCATATCTTCAATGTTTCATCAGCTCACCTGACGTTCAGGGACCGTATGGCCTTCGCGCTTGGCCTTGTTGGTCTTTAGGCAAAACGGAAGTGTTGTACGTTCCGTAGATTGTTCTGGGCAGAGCGGACGCCGGATGTGGTTGACGGCGTGCCCACCCAGTGCAGACTGATTCAGCCTGCATGGCTTGCCGATCGCCGAAGATTGGGGAGGCAAGAAAACCCCGGTGCGCTCAAACAAACGGCCGAGAAGAATCGTCTGATCGTATGCTTCCGGGTCGGTCACTCTTCAGCGGCGCCTGCCGCTTCATCTCGCGGCAACCGGAAAGCCATGATCCAGTCACCCGGCTTGTCCGGGTAAAGGAACTGATGACCACCCGCGGCGATGACGACATGCTGCAAGCCATCGGCTGCATAGGTCATGGGCGTGGCCATCGCGGCGGTGGGTAGTTTCGCAGTCCATAGAGTCTTGCCATTGCGAACATCGAAAGCACGAAACTTTTCATCCGGCGCGCCGCCGGCAAATACCAGGTCACCCGCAGTCACAATCGCGCCGCCCGCGCCAGGTGTCCCGAAGTTCAGGGGCAGGGGTATCGGCAAGAACTGTTCGAGGCTGCCTAACGGGACCTCCCAGGCGATCTCGCCGCTGTTCAGATCCAGCGCGAGCAGGGTGTGCCAGGGTGGCGCCGTACAGGGTGCATTGAGGGGCGACAGCAGGGGGCCCTGGCTGTAGGCATAGTCGGCGCCCTTAATCTTGCCAGGCGGTCCCAGGGGGCGGCCGGCGCCGGGGGCACTGATTTCCTTCTGGTCCAGCTCGTCGGCGCGGTGCAGCTGCAGGTAGTAGGGGAACTTGGCGACGTTGGTAATCAACCAGCCCCGCTGCGGATCGATCGCACCGCCACTCCAGTTGGCGCCGCCGCCCATCTGCGGGAACATGACCGTCCCTTCGAAACTCGGGGGCGTATAGATCGGTCCGTACCGACGGCTGGCGATGGCTTCCCGACATTTGGCGCGATCGTAAAAAGTCACTCCCCAGGCATCGTCCGGGGTGATGTTCTGCTGCACCAGTGGTGGCAGGTGAGTCGGAAACGGCTGGGTCGGGGACAGCAATTCACCGGGTACGCCATCAGTGGGAACCGGGCGTTCTTCCACGGGGTAGACCGGTTCACCGGTCTCCCGGTGCAACACGAACACGAAGCCTTGTTTCGACAGCTGGACTACGACCGGTACATCGCGACCGTCCTGTTGCACCGTCGACAGAATCGGCTGGGCCGGGACATCGGAGTTCCACACATCGTGGTGCGTGATCTGAAAATGCCAGGCAACTCTTCCCGTTTCAGCCTCCAGAGCCACTACCGAGTTGGCATACCGGTTGTCGCCCGGACGGGTACCTCCAAAAAAATCAGCCGACGGGCTGGACGTAGGGGCGAACAGCAGTCCGCGCTGCTCATCCACGGACAGCATGCTCCAGGCGTTGCCACCACCGGTCGTCTGCAGAGAATCCGGGTCCCAGTTCGCTGCCTGTGGATCACCCGCATTGCGTGGTATGGGATCGAAGGTCCAGCGCAGCTCACCGCTGCGCGCATCGAAGGCTCGCAGCATGCCGCTGGCTGACGCCGAGCGGCGTTGCTTGCCGTTCACTGCCGAGCCAAGGACTACGACGCCGCGCACCACTGCCGGGGGAGACCAGAAAGTCACGCCGCTGGCGTTGTCATTCTGGGGCAGTGCTTTGACAAGCGGGTCGATATTTACGACACCGTTTTCACCAAAGTCCGCGCATCCTTCACCGGTACGAGCATCCAGGGCGATGAGGCGCCGATGGGTTGTACCCATGAATACGCGCCATGCGCAGGCGGCATCCGGCTCTGCCTGCTCGTCCTGCCAAAGGGTGACGCCGCGACACTTGTAAGAATTAAATGGCCGCGAGCGGATCTCCGGATCGTAAACCCAGCGTTCTGCGCCAGTGGCCGGGTCCAGCGCGACAACCTTGTTGAACGCTGAACAGAACAGCAGGCTCCCGCCGGCCTCAGGCGGGGCCAGAATCGGTGTGGCATGCAGGCCGAAAAAGGACAGCTTGTTGACGGCTGGCGGTAACTCACCGGTGCGATAGCTCCATGCCGGTTCAAGCATCCGCACGTTGGCAGACGTGATTTGGTCCAGCTCGGAGTAACGCAGCCCCCCGGGGTCTCCGCCATAGGCTATCCAGTCCGCAGTCTGAGCGGTTGAGCAGGTGAGCATGACGGCAATCAATGCCGTGAACATCCGACAGGCCTTCATGTTGACAAACGATCCCTCAAATCATGGGGTAAGTGGACAACAGTTCCATTGCGTAGCCTGGGCCAATCATATCTGTATGGTTGCTCGCCGCCCCAGTCGTCAGCGAGGTGAATTCTTACACGGCACTCAACACGTCTGCGACGCCCCGCAGATTATCGACGTGGCGGCTGGTTGCAATAGCACTAAAGGTGGGGCCGCTGGCGAAGCTGTGCAAGAAAAAACCCGGCACGGTGGCCGGGTTTTGGAACAGTAGGAGGACGTGTTAGACCGTTTGTCGCCGGCGCACCCAGCCGAGGAGGCCAAGGGCCGAACCGAACAGCCACACCGCTGCCGGCACCGGCACCACCGAGGGCTCAACAACGAAGACACTGGTGAAAGATGCGGAATCACCCGCCGACAGGATGAAGTCGAGCTTGATACCGATGCTGGTTAGTGCGGGCGGCCCCGCCAGACTTGGAATAGGCGTACCAAACTGCAGAGCCGGGACGTTCTCACTGCCAAACGGGTTTGTGCCAGGCACGGCAAAGCTGGTCGGATCATCGTACAAAGTTTGTACCGCCACGCCGTCGATCAACGCGGTATAAAACGATGACCCTGTCGGTGCGCTCAGCGTCGCACCGCCGCCGTTCGTATCGGTTAGCCCACCCTGGATCGAACCCCCAATCACGGTGCCTCCGGGAATGGCCGGTGTGATTGGCAAGGTGAACATCAATGTGATTTGCTGATCCGTGGCGCCGTTGTTCGTGATGGCGGTGATACCGCTGACAATCGGATCCTCATCAAGGAACAGATCCCAGGCATCCAGCGTTACGTCGGTACCGGGAACATTAAAGCCGCTGCCGACGCAGTTTGCCGTGGGCGCTGAAGTGCCGTCGGCGTTCTGGTCGTCAACGCAGCCCAGTTGGCCTTCGTTGTAGGTACCAACCCACTCGCCGCCGATCTGGACTTGAAGGTCGAGCGAAACGGCTAGGGCGCTGACTGAAAAAAAACCAAGTGCAAGCGCGATGAATCCGCGCTTCACGCTACTGAGATTCCCCTTAAACACTGGTCGTCCTCCGCTGAAGATCTTCCCGCGAGCTGCACGCTGTGAGCGGATGCCAGGCCTCCAGACCTTCATTGGCTTCCGCGAGCGGGTGCACAGCCCGATCCTCAATCACCTGCAAGCAGGCTTTGTCTTTCTGATGTTGTGGCCGACCAGGCCGTCAGGTGCGTCATCGGGAACTGGTCAGGCGCTCACCTTAGCAAAGATCGCCGCCGCGCGGGCTACTTCTTTCCGGGCACATCGTGACGAGACCTTCGGCGGTTTCTTCAGAAACAATTTACGTGTGCTTCAGAAGTCTTTGAATTAGTGTGCTTATTGTCAATTTTGGATCCGTGAATGCCGGCCCCGCACTGGCGCGCTGCATACAGCTTGTAACCGGCCGGTGAACAGGCATGCGGCTAATAGATTGCGCCGCGTCCCCATGAGCCGCCGGTTAACTGAACCGCGGCCCGATCCGACGGAGTAGGGATCTCAGCAGCGGGGTATGCTTGGCGCCAGATCAGCAGGGGAGGTGCTGTGATGAGTGTCAGACTGGCTGCCTTAATTCTGTTCACCTGGATACTTGCCTGCGCATCAGCGGTTTCTGCCGGTGGCCGCATCAGTCGCGCGGACCTTGATTCGGCCGCGGCGGTGGATGTCATTTCTGCTGAGAGCTTTAGTTCGTCAGGCAGCATCAATGTTGAGCAGCTGCTGCAACAGCAGCAGGATTTCAGCGGCAGGTTGCTGGGCACGATTCCCAACGACGCGCCGACGCAGGCGATTGACCTGCGAGGGTTGGGCAGTGGCCGTCGTTTGACGCTTATCAATGGTCATCGCAGTAACCCCGAATTCGGCCTTAACCTGCCGCTGCAGGTCATCGAACGGGTGGAAGTGATCAAGGACGGCGCACCCGCCGTCTATGGCAGCGATGCCGTCTCGGGTGTGGTGAATTTTGTGCTGAAGGAAGACTTCGAGGGCATGGAATTCAATCAGGATCTGTTGACGGGGGCGACCGGTGCTGCTCTTGGTGCCGAAGCCGTAGAGGTTCCTGGGCAGTTTGCAACCGATACTGCCGGTGCCACCGCGGTCGACGGGCTTGGAAGTACCCCGTTGTCGGGCACACTCGATGCCCGGGTCGCGCAGCTCAGTCCTCTGAATCAGCTGCGCCTTGAGCAGGCGCTGGCGGGCCATAACGTTGGTTACGCTTTTGGTTCCCTGGTTAACGACGTCAATGTCGCCATGGACAGCCTGAAAATGTGCGATTTCACGCCCGGGCCGTTTGGCTCCATGCTGCTTATGGGCCCCGGTGGATACTGGAAGATTTCTGGTGGCCCGTTATTCGCCGAAGTCGTGTGGTATGACTTCGAGGATGAATTGTTCGGTGACATTATCCAGTACGACAACTCACTGGGACGTGGCAACGGTTCCCGCCGCTGGTATTACGATGACGGGCGCCTGATCAGCCCGCCGCAAAGGCTCGACGTTGGTACCGGCAAGACAGTCGGCTACAGCACACCCTGGGCATTCTTCTCCACCAACCGTGAGTTGCCGCAGTTGCCGGCAGCCCTGACCGGCAGCGTTGTGCCTGTGGCTCCCGGCGAACTTGGCAATCCTCTCGCCGGCTATGACCCCGAAACTGCGTCACCGCGAATTGCCTCAGCGCTGGCGACACAGGCAACTTTCGGTGAGCCGTTTCCCTGGGCAAATCAGTTCGCCGGCAGCCTGCCCAGCCGTCAGTTCATCGACGCCTTTGGTAACTGCCCGGACCGTGTTAAAGACGCACTGAACGCTGAATGGATCCAGCGCGATACGGCGATGGCGAATTGGAATCTGCAGGCAGAGTACCTGTACAACTCTGATCTGTCGGACGTGAGGCTCACGGCAGGTTACGTGCGTGAGATGGATGACGCGCGCCGGAAAGTGGATATGGGCAACCTTATCCTGAAGAGCTACATGAGCTGGTGCCCGGGTCCAGAGGGCCGCGCCGTCGATGCCGAAGTCCGCTATGAATTCGATGGCTCCGGGGATTTTCCTGACGGGTATCGCCCTGGGCCCGGGTCGCGCATTGACCAGAGCGTCAAGGCACTCCCGACCATTCGTCGGTCGCTGGCCGATTTCGCCGCGCCTGTTGTGGACATTACCGTGCGGGGTAACGACGGCCAGGGTGGTTTGCGCACATTACCTGACACGGTGATGGAGTTCGGTAAACCATTCGATCTCGATTTTCCGGGGGCCAACGCGACCAGGAATACCGAGTTAGCAGCAGGAGACGACCCGCTCCGTGCCTTCACTAACGATGAGGGGGTGGCACGCCTGACGCTCGGTCGCGAGACGGCCAGTGCACTCGGCATTAGCAGCGCGCGTTACGATCGATTCATGTCTTTGGCGGCAAGCTACCGGATCGCGGGCGATCAGTGGGCAGACTTCAGCCGCGCAGGCAACGATCTGTCGATCGACTGGGACGAGTCGCTCAGCACTTACCGCTTATCGCTTAACTGGCAGTATGGAAAGTTCGATGAACAGGTTGTGAGTCTTGACTACAACGAGACGCAGAACGTCAGACGCCTGGGTGACCTGACCCGCGGGTTTCGGTCACAGATGTCGTTTGCGGCGGGCATTGGCTATGTCGATGCGTTCTCTGTAGAAGATCAGACCTACGGCACGGTTCGCTATGACGAGTTCGCAGATTTCGAGCTGGGCTTGCTGGACGGCTACGACGCCATCCAGGGGTATGAGCCAAATCTATGCGGCGTCAAGGCGCTGCCGCCGCCCGACGAGCCGCTGAGCAAATCGAAGGGTAGCTGGGGGCAGGACTACCTCGACCAATGGGGCCTTGATCGGATCGGCCTCGGTTCCGGGAAGGACAGCGCCTGGGAGCAGGTTCAGGAGTCGGCCGCACCCGTTGTGGTCGGAGTCATTGATTCGGGACTCGACTGGCATCACCTGGACATCAATTGGGACAACGTCTGGCGCAATGCAGATGAGATTCCGGATAACGGTATCGATGATGATCAGAACGGCTACATCGATGACGTTATCGGCTGGGACTTCATTGGCGATGTGAACTACCCCTGGGACTACGACGGCCACGGCACATTCGTGGCCGGAATCATCGCGGCAGATCGCAACAACGGCGCCGGTATCGCCGGAGTGAGTCCCAATGCACGCATCATGGTGCTCAAAGCGCTAAACACCTTCGGGCATACGCGCGCAAGCCATGTGGCTAAGGCCATCGTGTATGGAGTGGACAACGGTGCGGATATTCTGAATATCAGTATCTCGGGCGAGGGCATTCCCGATGTGGTGCGCGCGGCAATCGACTATGCGAACAAACGTGATGTGCTCGTCGTGGTTGCCGGCGGGAACTTTGCCGATGAAGTCGAGAAAGCCTATCCCGCTGGCATACCGGGTGTGCTGGCCGTAAGTTCAAGCACCCCGTCAGATGAGCTCGCCGCATTCTCCAACTATGGCCGCAAGATCGATCTGGCCGCCCCAGGAACCGATATATTGAGCCTGCGTGCGCGGCGCACTGACTTCATGTGGTCGAGGGAGTACGACCCTGATGCGGAGAAGTCATATCGTCCGGGCAGCAGTTACGTCGGCGACGACAAGCGTTACTACCGTTCAGCCGGCACATCGTTTTCAGCACCCTATGTCGCCGGCGTTGCGGCATTGCTGCTGGGCAATGAGCCTACTCTGACGGCGGTTCAGATCGCGCGCATGCTGCGCCAGTCAGCTCGGGATGTTGGTGCTCCCGGCCGCGATCTGTTTTTCGGCTATGGCATTCTGGATGCCACGGCCGCCTTGTCAGCGGATCCGGAGTTTTTCGTCGAGACCTATATTGCCGGCGTTGAGCAAGTTAAGGATGGCAAGAAAGTATCGCTGCGACTGACCGGCACCCTGAATGCCAACGACCTGAAGCGGGGCTGGATTGAGGTGGGCAAGGGCGAGAAGCCAGACCGGTGGCGTCGCGTTGGCAAGCGCATTAAGGATGCAGTTTTGGACGCAGCCCTGGGTGACATTCCGGCCAAGGAGTTTCGGGGTGCTGACCTGTGGACCATCCGGCTGATCGGTGAACACGAAAACGGCGAAGTGCGCGAGTATCGCTATCAGGTAAAGACGGGCTAGGTTTTGATTGCTGAACATGCAAATCACCGCGTGCTTGCACGCGGTGCTGGTGGCCGTTCGCGTTGGTTGCTGTGCCTCGGCAGTTTGAGTGTCGCACTGACGCTCGGGTCGGGTGGGGCTCGTGCGACGGAACACACCGAAGCAAAGGCTGACAATACCGAGCCCCTCTGGGAATGGTCTCTGGCAGGCTTTACCCGCTACGGGGCCGAGTACCCCGGCGCCAGTGAGAACGACCTCGACGTCATCCCGCTGCCCTTTCCGCGCTATCGCGGCCGCTTCCTGCGGATCGGCGAGGAGACCGACAATCCGCTGCGGGGGCGGCTGCTTCGTCGCGGGACGCTCAAACTGGACGTGGACTTCGACATTAATTTCGGCGTGGACAGCGAAGATGTGCCCGAGCGGCTGGGCATGCCCGATCTTGATTTTCTGCTCGAGGTCGGGCCTGAACTCGGTTTGGGCTTGTGGTCTAACCCGGCTGGCTGGGAGCTGTTGCTCAATCTGCCGTTGCGCGCTGCCTTTTCATTCGATGGCCTGAGCCCCGGTTACGAAGGCCTGGTGGTGGCCCCGGAACTGCGACTTAATAAGTCGCTATCCTCAACACGCTCAGACGAGATCAGTTTCCGGGTGACGTCGACCTTTGCTAACGACGGCTACATGAATTACTTCTATGAGGTCCCCACTGAGTTTGCATCGGTAACACGTCCCGCATTCGACGCGAGCGGCGGATATCTGAGCACGGAACTGGGCATTACGGGGCGCAAACAGCTCGGTGAGCGCTATGAGATAGTGGGCGGCGTGAAGCTTGAGCT
>JANQPY010000035.1 GCA_028285245.1 Gammaproteobacteria bacterium
AGCTTCGCGCTACTGATTGTCCGCAACGGAAAAATCGAAGGCGAGTGGTACGTAGATGGCGCCGACGCATCCACGTTGATGCAGTCGCAATCGATGCACAAGTCGATTCAGGCATTGCTTGTGGGCACGGCGATCGACAATGGGCTGATCGATTCTGCGGATGAGCCGGTTGGCGAGTTCATTGAGGCATGGGCTGGCGACCCGCGCGGCGACATCACGCTGTATGAACTGATGACCATGTCGTCCGGCCTGCAGGTATACGGATTCACGCTTAACCCATTCGGCGATGCGTTTAAGCGCCTGTTTTCGGGCTATTCACTTGCGCCGACGCTGCGGACGCCGCGGGCCAACTGGGCCCCCGGCGACAAGTGGGAGTACAACGACATTAATTCTGAGCTACTCGGCAATGTCATCGCGGCCAGCAGCGGCCTGCGGTACGCAGCGTACCTCGAGAAGTACCTGTGGGAACCGATGGGCGGGGGTGAAGCCCGCGTCTATCTCGATCGCGAAGACGGCGATGCGTTTACGGCCTGTTGTTTGATGGCAACGGCCCGCGACTGGGCACGGGTTGGCCTGGTGCTGCTTAACCGGGGCGAGCTCAACGGCCGCCGCGTGGTCTCCGCCGAGTGGGTGGACCGAATGGTTGAGCAGTCGCCCACGTCTAAATGGTACGGACTTCAGACTTGGCTGGCCTACGAAGATGAAATGAGTCCCTGGGGCAAGAGCCGCCGCGGCAATGGGTCTTACTGGCGCGCCGAACGGTTCGCTGCAGACGACGCAATATTCTTCTCCGGCTATGGCGGACAGAAAGTCTACGTTGTGCCTTCGCAGGAGCTGGTCATTGTGCGCCTGGGCCCGGCGCTCGGTCCGAACCCCCTTAAGGACGGCTGGGACAATGCGTTCCTGGTCAACACGGTGATTCGCGGACTGCGAGAATGATGCGGCCGCTGGCCGCGCTGACATGCGCAGCGGCGCTGGTCCAATGCTCTAGCCTGCCGATCGAACAAACCACGCAAGTGCTCGTGGTTGGCGGCGGGATCGCCGGCATCAGCGCAGCGCTTGAGGCCGCCAACAACGGCGCAAGCGTAACGGTCCTGGAGGCTAACTCGGTTGCCGGCGGACACGCGGTGATGGCCGGTGGCTTCTACCTTGTCGACACAGCATTGCAGCGCAAGCGGAGAATCGAAGACAGTCCGGAACTGGCGGCCGCTGACCTGCTCGCCTGGGGCGAAAACGCCGACGAGTACTGGGTGCGGCGCTACGCAGGCGAATCGGGTTCCGCGGTTTACGAATGGCTCACCGAACAGGGCGTTGAGTTCCGCGCGGTGTTGCCCACACCGGGAGAAACTTCGGTCCCGCGGTTTCATTTCACCCGCGGCACCGCAGTGCACGCCGTGGTTCCGTTGCTGCAAAAAGTCATTGCGCATCCGCAGATTGAGCTGGTGCTCAACACGCGGATCACTGGCATCCGCCGTGACGGCGACGAGTCGTGGCGACTCACAGCCGCAAAACTCCGTGAAGGCGGCGTTGCTGTGTATCGCGCGGATGCGGTGATCATTGCGGCTGGCGGATTTGAAGGTGACCTCCAGCAGGTCCGCACGCATTGGCCACAGCGCTTTGGGCAGCCTGGCCGATTACTCAACGGCGCCGGCCACTTTGCGAACGGCGACAGCCTGGGACTCGCCCGGCAAGCTGGCTCTGCACTTGAGCGGCTGGACGCGCAGACCATTTTCGTCAGCGGCATCCCCAATCCTCTTGATCCCGGAATCGATGATGGCTGGTCTGCGCAAAACAGTGCCGCGATTCTGGTCAACGCGCGCGGGCAAAGATTCGTCAACGAAGCTGCGTTGCGCAAACAGATCGAGGTTGCGGTGCTTGAGACACCTGAGCAGACGGGCTGGCTGATATTCGACGCGCGCGGCAGCCGCCGGTTGACGATAAGGGGGGCGCCCTGGCTATCGCCAGCCAAACTCAGAGAGGCAGTATTGGACAACGCGCAGCTGGCCAGCACGGCCAACACAATCACGGAGCTTGCGCGGCACGCGGGGCTGCCGGCCGGGGCGCTGAAGGCAACCGTGGCGAACTACAACCGCGCGCTCGACGATGGCACACCCGACCAGTTAGGCCGCTTTGGCGCAGAGCGCAATGGGCGGCGGCCACAACCGATCATTGAGCCACCGTTCTATGCGCTGAAGCTTTACCCACTAAGCCGCAAGAGCATGGGCGGCATCGCGATCGACGAGCAAGCAAGAGCCATCGACGCTGCGGGACAAGCGTTGCCTGGACTCTATGCCGCAGGCGAAGCGACAGGTGTGGCTGGCATCAACGGCCGCTATGGGGGCTCGGGCACGTTTCTGGGGCCGTCGGTTTTCCTGGGTCGAATCGCCGGTGCTCAGGCGGCCGCGAGAGTCGGTGCGCAGGCAGGTTCCCCGAAGCCACGGCCGGCCCAGCCAGGAGCAGCCAGCCGCCCAACCGGGCAGACCAGCACGCCGGCGGCGCTAGAGGCTCTGCTGAAGATCAGCCGGCCCGGCTACTGGCATTTCGAGCAAAGCCATCGGGTTGTGCTCGATCAGCGGCGGCAGTGCGCTGACTGCCACGGTCCTGGCTGGGGCCTGGCGCCAGCCGTATCGCGAGCGGAACGCAACGCGCAGCTTGCCAGCTGCGCGCAGTGTCACTGACACGCGGCTCTACTGCGCCGCGCCGAACTTCACCTTGATGGTCCCGCCCCAGGTGCGCAGACGCGGGTGGCTGACACTTATGCGAAACGGAAAAAACTGAAATACCGATGTATTGGGCGGACGTTGCTGGAAAAGGTCGTCCGAGTTGCCAAAGTACACATCCCGGAAACCAGCCGTGGGCGAATCATCGTTGAAGAGGTTCTTGGCCCAAAAGCTTATAGACCATCGATCTGAACTCAGCCCCAGACGCAGATTGACATAGGTGTGATCGGGGACGGTCCACTGATTATCCAGGCCACCGAAGTACTCGTCCTGCCAGGTTATGTCGGCACGAGCGGAGAAATCCCAATTGCCGAATGCCTGGCGCTGGTACTTCAGGCTGCCGCTGGCCATCCACTCTGGCTGCCGCAGTACGGTGTTGCCAGTCACGTCGCCGGCGGTTGCTGCGAAGCTGGGAAAATCAATAAAGCTCTCCAGCTGGCCGTTGTCCATGATGGCATCGGTGTAGGAAAGCGTGAAGGCGTACGACAGGTTGTCAGTGAATATCAGCTCGCCCTGCATCTCGTAACCCCAGACGGTCGCATCACCGGCGTTCCTGTTAAAGCCCTCGGGCTGCTCCAACGATTCTCCGGTAAGGGGATCTGTGGTAAAGACCTGAGGAATTACGATATCTGTCCAATCCTGCATGTAGACAGCCGTGTCGAAACGGAATCTGTCATCCGACGTACGTCCTTTGATGCCCAGCTCGTAAGACAGCAACTCCTCCTCTTCGAACGGCACGATCACGATTCTTGATTCTTCGCTGTTCGGGTCGCCTGGGTCAGCCAGAACCTCCACTACCTCCGCGTTGAAGCCGCCTGCCTTCGTGCCGTTGCTCACGGACCCGTAGAGATTCCAGTCGTCACTAACCGCGAACTTGAAGCCTGCCCTGCCCGTCCAGAAATTGAAGCTGGCGTCGGTGCTTCGCTCCTGCTGGCCGGCTGCCGCCAGCGGCGCAGTGATGCGTACTTCGCGATCCTCCACCGTGTAGCGAAGCTGGAAATCCAGCGTGAGCTGATCGTTTACATCCCAGTCCAGCTTGCCAAACGCTGCATACGATTCGGTCTCCAGGAACGCGCTTTCGTCAACATCAATCGTGCTCCGCTCAGTGAACCACGGGCGAAACGCGCCATCGCCCGCCGCGATTGGCGGGCCCGGTGGCGGCACAACGGGGGCAAACACATCATCGCCATCAAAGGGCAAGCCGATAGGCCTGGCGAGCAGCGTGGCTTCGTTATCCTCGCGCTCAATGTTGAAGTAGTACAGACCCAGGATGTAGCGAATACGCTGATCGCGCGGGCTGTCGAACCGCAGCTCCTGGCTGATCTCCTCTGTGGTGTCGAGTGGTGAGAATACGAATTCGCCGGCCGTGAATCGTTCGAGGGGCGCAGCCAGATTACAGGCCGTCGTCGTCGGAGTGAATGGAAAACTGTCAGTGCAGTAGTTGAAGGGATAGGTGAACCCCAAATTGCGCGTGCCATCCACAATGCTCCACTGCTCAACTCGCGAGTAGCCGGTCAGGGAGACGAATGAGCCATAATCCAGGTCCCAGTCGGCATCCAGGCTTAACCGGATAACCTCGCGCTCCTCGCCATTCGATCCCGGAATTTTCGCGATCTCATCGTCGCCGGCAAAGAACTGCAGAGAACTGGGTATGTTTGGGTTGCCTGGGATATTGGCGTTGAGCTGGGCATTAACCTGATCGAGAGCCCATAGCTCACCGCAGAGATTTCCCAGCCGCTGATCTACACCGGCACCGCCGATATTTTCGCAGTTGGCAATTTGCCCGGTTATAGCCGCATCGTCGACATCGTCGCGGGAGTAGTAGCCGTTGAACAGCACGTCCCACCGGTCGTTGGGCGTGTACTGCAGGCCAAGCTGGTAAGTGCGATAGGTATACCCACCAACATCGTCATCGCCGATAGGATTGTCGTAAGAACCATCCCAGTCATCAAAGGCTACAGAGGCCCTATAGGCCAGCACGTCCTGCACGAGCGGTCCGCTGATCATGGCGCGCCCCTGCGCACGGTTCTCGCTGCCCGCGGTCACTTCCACGGTGCTTTCGAACTCGTCCGATGGACGCTTGGTGATGTAGTTGATCGCGCCACTGAAGGCGTTGCGGCCATACAACGCGCTTTGGGGGCCTTTGGCGATCTCAATCCGCTCCACTTCCAGCAGGGCAAAATTAAGTCCTTCACGCCCTGCCGCATAAACACCGTCAACAAAAATTGCCGCGTTGGGTTCGCCGAAAATATCGGTGGGGGCTATGCCGCGAATGACCGGCACGGGCAGAATGTCGCCGATGGGGTTGAAGAAATTCAGGCCCGGCGTAAGCGCGGCAACATCGTCAAGATTCTCGATGCGGGCTTCTTCAATGGTATCTGCCCCAAACGCCGTTACTGCGCCGGGCACGTCGACCAGCGACTCCTCAGTCTTGCGGGTGGTGACGACAATGTCGTCCATCGAAAACGCTGCTGGTGCGACCAAACCAATCGCGACCCACGCACTCACGCCAGCCGCCAGCCGGCGGCCTGCCCCCCTGATCAGCCTCATTTTCCTCACCCCTGTCATTCCCCAGCCATGTAGTTACCCCCGTTGCTCCGGGGGGTCAAGTGTCTGGCTGGCGGCGCCGGCGGAAATGAACCGCCGACTAGAGCTGGCTTAAAGAAGCGCTGCGTTGCTGGCTGCCGCCTTAAGTCCCTGGCACCCAGTCGCTGTGCAGCGCGATACGCAGCATCTGCCGCGGTTCGTCGTAATCGACATTCGGGCTGTGCTGCACGCAGCGGTTGTCCCAGATCAACAGTGATTTATTGTGCCAGCGCACCCGGCACTGAAAACGGTCCTGCAGGGAGTGCTCCTTCAGCATGTCGAGAACGGCCTTGCTCTCTTTTGGATGGAGGCCCTTGATGGCCGTGGTCCACGCCTTGTTGATGTAGAGCATCTTTTTGCCCGTTTCCGGGTGCGCGCAGATCAGCGGATGCTCGACCTGCGGAAAACCCTGGCGCATCTTCGCCAGTCGCTCCAATGCAGCTACCTCGGAGATGGCGAAATGCCCCGACTCCATCCCGTAGTGCAGCACGTCATGTATCGCAATCTTGTCTTCCAGGAAGGCCTGCATTGGCTCTGACAAATATTCATAAGCCAGATAACTGCTGGAAAATAACGTGTCGCCCCCGGCCGCCGGAACGTTTAGCGCGTACAGCATGGCGCCCAGGCTGGGGTTCTTCTGGTAGCTGTGATCCATATGCCAGCCAAGATTCTGCGTCGACAACTTCTTGCCGCCGGCGCCCCGGAAGTAATACACGCCGGGTGTTTCCGTCTTGTGCGGCAGAAACGGCTCGTCTTCGAGCTTGCCGAAGCGTTTTCCGAATGCCGCGAAGGATTCCTCGTCGAGCTCCTGATCGCGAAATACGACGACTGAGTAATCCAGAAAGGCCTGATGAATAGAACGAAACGTTGCGTCGTCGATTTGTGCTAAGTCGACACCCAGAATCTCACAGCCCATGGCACCAGTCATGGGACGAATGTCTAGCTGCGTCTGGGCGACGGAATTAGAAGCTGTGGCCATCGTGTTCTCTCCTCGCCTGCCGGAAAATGACCGGCGATTCTCTTGCTGAGCCTGGGTTAGCCTGGACGGGTAGTCGGCCTTTAGATTGGACCCTGCCGGCTCAGGCGCGCAACTCTGGGTCTGCAGGGTTCCACTATGCGGCTCTGCAGGCCGGGGCCACGCCCATCCCGGGTACCTGCGGCGCTGCGGCTACTCTGGCGACGGTCTTGGGTCCGCAGGCGAGGCCTGCTGAGATTCCCGGGATTCAATTTCTATCACCGCTGCCCGGTAGCGCTTCAGGCCATAGAACAACACCGTGACCGCCGCGCCACCGGCAACAGCGCTCACCCAGGCAAGCGAATAGCGTACGGCGGCATCATCCTGATAGGCGTAGTCAGTGATGAGCGCAACGGCGGTGGGCCCGAGCATTAACCCGAGAGCGTTAATGACCAAATAGTAGAGCGCCGTCACCTGGGCGCGCAGCTGATTGGGCGTGTACATCATCAGCGCGGCCGAGCCGGTTGCGGTGACCCCTGCGCCACCAATCGCCGAGGGAATCAGCAGCGCTATCGCAAGCTCGCCCGTGGGCATCAGCGGTGCCACCACTGAGAACGGGATAAACAGCAGCATGAACCACAGACAGGTTCTCAGCAGGCTGTCTTTCTGACCGCGCTGATAGGCCCGGTCGGCAATTCTGCCGGCGATGATCACGCCCAGCGGGCCGCAAATCAGATTGACCAACCCGTAGGCGTAGCTGATCTCCGGCCGCGTCCAGTCCCAGGTGCGCACGAACGTGGTCGGAATCCAGAAAAACAGGCCGTAACCAATAATCGTAACGACCGACATGCCGATCATGTGCGAGCCGTAAGTCTTCCAGCGGGCGATGAAGATATAGCGCAGCGTTTCCGGGATGCTGATTTCCTGCGTAAGCCGGCCCGATGCATCGCGCACTTCTATGCGGCCCCGGCGCGCCGGCTCTTTAACCGTAATCATGAGCAATGCGATCAACAGGCCCGGCAAACCGACGATCAGAAATACCGTTTGCCAGGCATACAGCTCGCCCACCACCGGCAGGCTGACCGGCGGTGATGACTCAACAATCCCAATCACCCAACCGCCAACGATCAGAGCAATGCCCACGCCAAGGGACACGCCCATGTTGTAGACGCTGATCGCCTGTCCGCGCCGCTCGCGCGGGAAATAGTCACTGATCAGCGACAGCGCGCTGGGATTCAGCGCGGCTTCACCCACCCCGACGCCCACGCGGGCAAGAAACAGCTGCGCGAAGTTGCGCGCCAGACCACAGGCGGCCGTCATCAGGCACCAGATGGTGATGCCCGTCGCGATGATGACGCGGCGGCTCTTCCGATCTGCAAGCCGGCCAATCGGAATGCCAAGCAGCGTGTAGAAGATCGCGAAGGCCAAACCGAGCAGCAGACTGATCTGGGTGTCACTGATATTCAGATCCCCACGAATGGGATCGATTAGCAGCGCCATGATCTGCCGGTCAAGAAAGGAAACCATGTAGGCCAAGGTGAGTACGCCCACCACATACCAGGCATAGGGCGCCGGCGGATAGTCAGGCTCTTTCGGTGCCTCGGGCTTAGTCATGCGAGCACTTGCTCGGTGCGCAGCGCGATGACGCTGCGCTCAAGCTCCGCGTACTGTGCTTCTAGCGAGCGCGCGAGCGTGAGCTGACCTTCAGCGCGCACCTGAAGATGCTCGCTGTGGCTTGCGAACTGCTTTGGATCCCAGGCGAAATAGATCTCGTTCATGGCATCGGTACAAAAGCGCGCGGACAGTTCCACGATAATCGTCCAGGTGGCTGGCAGTATCGCACCCAGTTCCGCTGCAGTAAGCCAGCCCGCCGCCTCGTCACAGTATCCCCGCAGCGCCGCCTCAAAAAGCTTTTGCGAGAACTTACCCCGCTCTTGATCCTCGCCGGCCGGATTGCACCAGCTGCGCAGCGCATCACCGAGCTCCAGCGGCAGCGGCATTCTGCCGACTGTGTCCAGATCGACCATGCCGAGCCCGGCACCCGTCACAGGATCAAACAGCATGTTCGCGATTTTTGGATCGCCGTGAACGTTGCGATCGGGCGTGGCGGGAACCGCGGGTAAGCTGTCAGCGTAGTCCAGAATCGTGCTGGCCAGAGGCCTCAGCACGTCGATGCGCCGATGCTCGCGATGAGTATCCAGCGCGTCGCGTAACCGTTGCAGGTGCCGGGTCGTGTCATGCACGCCCAGCCTGGGATTGGCGAACTGGTGATCCAGACTATCCAGGCCGCGGTGAAATCTCGCCAGCAGCCTGCCGGCCTCGGCGGCTTGCGCCGGTGTCTCCAGCGCAGTCCTGCTGACCCCTTCAAGATGCGTCATGAGCCGCCAAAGTGAACCGGCATGCTCCACCCAGAAACGCCCGGTCGCTGATGGCAGCAGCGCGGGAACCGCCGGACCCGAGTGGGCCAGGTGGGCGCTAACCGCGACAATATCGTGGTTCACCTCAGCAGGAAACAACGCGTTGACGCGCTGCAGAACCCGCTTTGCGCCGTCCGCGGTCACCACCAGCCAGGTTTGATTTATCAGGCCGCCCGCCAGAGGCACCAGGCGCTCGGCGGCGACACCATAGGAGGCGAGTACCGTCCTGGTTGCATCCAGGGCGCCCGTCACGGCCACTCCCGGGGTGCTGAGTCTTTAAAGTTTCGATACCTAATCATATTGACAGCGGCGCGCGCGGCGGCATACTGCACGGCATGAGCGCCCAAGAGTTTGAACTCCCCGCCCCTGCCCTCGTCTTCACCGATGCAGCCGCGCTGAAGGTCAGCGAACTCATCGAGAAGGAGGGTAACCCGGATCTTAAGCTGCGGGTATTCATCTCGGGCGGCGGCTGCTCAGGCTTCCAGTACGGCTTTACCTTTGAGGAGCAGCTGGCTGACGGCGACGCATCGGTTAACAACCAGGGCGTGACACTGCTGATCGACCCTATGAGCGTGCAGTATCTGATGGGCGCGGAAATCGACTACAAAGAGGACCTGGAAGGTTCACGCTTTGTAATTCGCAATCCCAATGCCAAGACGACCTGCGGTTGCGGCTCGTCGTTTTCCGTCTAGCTCTCGCACCAACTGCGGAAGTCGGAATTCCCGGCAGGCTTCGGGCATCAGCATTTTCGGGGCCTCCACCACGAAGTATGGGCTCAACTGATGGCTGATCAGCCGGCTTGAGTGAAGCGCTGGCAAAGCTGCTCTAATTCCTGAGGGGCCAATTCCTCAGCCAGCAGACCGCAGCGAAAGCTCCCATCGTCGGAGATCAGATGCCCGCAGCGGCCGCACACCCCGGTCGCATCCCCTGACTGGCGTGCCTCGATCAACCAGCCCTGCAGTACCTCGATTTGCCCCGCCAGCGTATGCCGCTGGCCAGCCGGCAAACGATCACAGGCACGCGACAGCGCGAGCACGGGGTCACGGCCAAGCCACCGCTTCGCTTTCGCAGTCAGCGCAAACAGCACACTCCGCCCATCGCGATCCGAACGCTGGCGCGAGAGCAAACCGCGTTCCACCAGGCTGCGCAATGTTTGCGATGCCGTGCCGCGAGTGGTGGCGTGAAACTCGGCAAAGCCCGATACGGTTCGGGAAAACCGATTGGCTCGCGAGAAGTAACGCAGCGCAGACCACTGGGCAGCAGTCAGCTCACCGGCCGGCAACTCCGCATAGACTGCCCGGCCGAGCTGCATAAGCAGATCGGCCAGCTCTGCGCCGGAGGCCTTCGAGACCGGGGATTTGGGCGCAGGTGGCATGCGCATACCGTAGCGATACCTAACTATATTGACAAGCTTCAGATGGAGCGCTAGCGTCGCTGCCCTTACCTAATGCCCCAGCCAAAGGTCCGTCATGGCTTTAGACGATCAAACGCGCAGCGCCATCGAATCGCTGCTTGCCGATAACCGCGTGGTGCTGTTTATGAAGGGCACCCGCCAGCAGCCGCAATGCGGCTTCTCCGCCAAGACCACGTCGGCACTCGATATGCTCATCCCTGAGTACGTCACCATAAATGTGCTCGACTATCCGCAGGTCCGGGAAGGCATTAAGGAATTCAGCAACTGGCCGACGATTCCCCAGCTCTACGTGAGTGGCGAACTGATCGGCGGCAGCGACATCGTGCTCGAGATGCTCCAGTCGGGCGAACTGGGCGACGTGCTCGGCGTAGCGAAGCCAGCAGCGAAGACACCATCGGTAACGCTGACTGAGAAAGCGGCTGGCGCCATCCGCAGCGCTGCAGCCAATCAACCGAACATGGCCTTGCAGCTGCAGGTTGACGCTGGCTGGAATCACTCGTTGAGCTTTTCACCACCATCGACCGACGCGGTCCAGGCAAATACTGGTCTCGATATCCCAATGCAACTCGATCCCTGGAGTGCAAGCCGTGCCGACGGGCTGCATATCGACATGGCCGAAGAACTCGCCGGCACTCGCTTTGTATTCGAAAACCCGAACGCGCCGCCGCCTGTTCAGGCGTTGAGCGTCCAGTCTTTGAAGGACAAGCTGGATCGTGGTGAGGATCTGCTGTTGTTCGATGTGCGCCCTGCGGAGGAGCGCCTGCAGGCCAGCATCGAGGGCGCGCAGCCCTGGGATGAAGCAGCGAACCAGCAGATTGAAGCGCTGCCTCGGGAAACACAGCTGGTGTTTCACTGCCACCTCGGCGGACGCAGTCAACAGGCCGCTGAGTATTATCGCCGCCAGGGCTTTACCAACGTGCATAACCTGACTGGCGGCATCCAGGCATGGTCGGAAGAGATCGATCCAGAGGTGCCAGTTTACTGACGATCTCACGCGGCAGGTTGCCAGTTCGTTAGAGCCGCCCATCCGTAAGCGCTTCGCGAGAGGAACACAAGCCAGCATGTTCAGCCCAATCTTCTTTAGCTACGCCGCACTTCACCTGCTCGTGGTGATTTGGATGGTCCGCTTGCTTCGTCGTGGCTTCAACGTGGCGGCGGCCTGTATCGCCTTTATCTCGCTCGCGCTGGTTTACGACAATTTCATGATTGGTTTCGGCGCCCAGATAGGTGCGGGTTGGTTGCTGGAAACACTGTCTTTGCCGCGTTTCGCGCTGCATGCAGGATTTACCCCGCTCATCATGCTCGCGGCCTGGGAAATCGGCCGTGCGGCCGGAATTCCATGGACCGAGAACAAACTGCTGCGCGGCGGACTTTGGATTGTCATGCTCAGTCTGTCTGCCTATGGGATTAGCCTGGATCTCGTCGGGCTGAAGCTGCAGACCGCCTGCCTGGGCGACACGCTGCGCTATACCTCCAGCACGCCACCTGCACAGTTTTGCTTTCCGGGGCAAACCAGCCTGCCGGGTCACGGGCCGCCGATTCCGTCAATTGCCAGTACCGTAGTGGCCCTGGTGATGGGGCTGTGTCTGTGGCGCGATTACAGCTTTAAGGGGCTGGCCGGCGCCGCCGCAGTGATGTTTGTCGCCGCCGGTGCGCCGCAGTCGGAACTCGGCACGCTGCCCGGCAATGCTGGCGAGGTAATCCTCATGACCGGGCTGGCACTTGGCGCCTGGACATTTTCAAGCAAAACCGGCTATCGGCCAGAAGCTCGGGCCACATAGAACCGGATCTGAGCCAGGCGCCCGCGTCGAACTTGCTTTGCCTGCCCGTTTGGGCGATTCTCTGCGCCGGCTCAGCACTTAGATTAAACATAAAGCTGAGCTTCGGGCGCACCCAAAACAAGAACTTAAGCGCAACTTCCGCGGCTTCTGTCAAATCAGGTCGTTAGTCGCGGCTCGTGCAATCTTTGTCTTGTGCTCAGCGTTTTGAGCAGGCAGGCGCGCTGGCGCTTGCAGCCCGAAGCGCGTGCTGGGACACGGAACGCTGTCATGAACTTGTGGATAGTCATGCCAGCCGCACAGGTAAACGCGTAGTCACAGGGATAAATCATGGCAAACAGCATTGGCCGCCGCCGATTTCTAAAAGCCGCAGCGGTGCTGCCGGCAGCCTGGACCCACCCGGCGTTCGCGCTGGCCGGCGAACCTCGACGACTGCGGTTCTTGCACACTCACACCAGTGAAAAACTGGATATCGTTTACGCAGACGATGCCGGCTACATCGGCAGCGCACTCGCAGAGATTAATCAGTTTCTGCGCGACTTCCGAACTGGCGACGTTCATCCCATCGACCCCGCGCTGCTGGACCTGTTGACGCTGCTGCAAGCGAATACGGGCAACGCCCGCGCCTTTGAAATCATCTCGGGTTACCGCTCACCTGCGACCAATCATCGCCTTCGCCAGACTGGCTCGGGCGTCGCCAGAAAAAGTTTCCACATGCAGGGTAAGGCTATCGACGTACGCCTTCCGGGTACGTCAACCGATTATCTGCGGCGCGCGGCCGTGTCGCTGCGAACCGGCGGCGTCGGCTACTACCCGCGCTCTGACTTCCTGCATATTGACACCGGCCGCACGCGCAGCTGGTAACGTTCAGCGCGGTCGCGCTAATCAGTTAACCGACAGGAACCGCGACTGCGTTGGACCGCCAGCGCTGTCGACCCACCCTTCGACGCGCGGCGAAACCAGCCGCCTGCCCACGTAGAACGAGATGGGCAAGAGCGGATACTGCTCCATTAGTACCCGCTCCGCTTCCATCAGCATCGCCTCACGCTCAGCTGCATCGGTGATCAGGTTGGACTGCGCCAGCAGCTCGTCGTACTCCGGGATGTTTACGCCCGGCCAGTTGTTGGGATTGTCTGATAGAAACAGCTGCAGAAAAGAAAACGCATCGTTATAGGAAGCCACGTAGAACCAGCGGCCCACATCAAATGAGCCGGTCCGGATGTTGCGAAACAACGCCCTAAACTCCATGTCGGTCAGCGTGGCCTGAACGCCAATTGCCCGCCACATCGCCGAGATGGCGACCATGATCTTGCGATTTTCCTGCTGCGTGTCGTAAGACAGATCGAGCTTCAGAGGATTTGACGGCCCGAAGCCGGCATCCGCGAGTAACTGGCGTGCCAATCTCTGCCGCTCTGGGAACGGCATGCTCCGCTCCGGCATTTCGAGCCCCGAATAGTTTTGAAACTCCGGCGTCACGAATGAGTAGGCAGGCCGCACGCCGGTGCGCAGTAGCCGGTCGGTAATGGCTTCCCGGTCAATGGCCAGATACAAAGCTCTGCGCACGCGAACATCATCGAACGGGGGCTTCCGCGTGTTCACGACCAGAAAGTACGATCCCAGATTCGCGGTAATGTGCAGCGTCTCGGGAATATTCTTCTTGATCCAGTCGATCTGATCAGGTGGAAAGTTCAGCACGATATCGAGCTCACCCGCCCGGAACCGATTCAACGACGTCGCCAGATCCTGCGTTGGGTGCCAGTAGACTTCGTCGAGGGCGACAGAATCGGCGGCGAAGAAATTGGGGTTCTTGGCCAGCTTGATGTACGACTGGGGGATACGCTCGGCGAGATAGAACGGACCATTACTGACCATGGTGCCTGGCTTGGTCCAGGCCTGGCCGTGCTCCTCAATGACATGCCGTGGTACCGGGGCAGCCTGCAGGTTCCCGATCAACTCGAGGAAATAAGGCGTGCGCTGCTCCAGTTCGAATACGAGTGTGCGGTCGTCAGGTGCGCTAACGCCCAGCGTTTCAGCCGGCTTGTCGCCGGCCACGATAGCCCGCGCGTTCTTTATTGGATAGAACACTCCGCCGAGCCTCGACGCGCTCGCGGGATCCACGATGCGACGATAGCTGTATGCGAAGTCTTCCGCCGTGAGCGGCTTGCCATCCGACCACAGCAGACCCTCGCGCAGGTTGAAAGTATAAATTTTGCCGTCGTCGCTAATCGTCCAGCTCTCCGCACTCGCCGCAATAGGACGAGAGTCAGGCCCCTTAACAAGCAGGCTTGAGAACATGTCACCAATTACCGGCGAAGCCAGCGTTCCGGAAGCGAGCGTGGGATCCAAACTGGGCGGTTCGGCAGCCGTGCCACGATGCAGGACCATCGGCTCGGCGGCTGCCGGCACACTGGCAAAACAGCCGGCTACTGCAAGAACTGCCAGCTGCAGCAACCGCACAGACTTAACCTGCATGAGATGCCGCAACGCTGGCACCCTGCGCGCCGCCGGCGGGACAGGTTGGCACAGTGCTGAGAATCCAGCCACGCGGGCTGCCGACCCGCGCCGGCGACGGGATCGCAAACGCGTGCCGGCGCTCAGCCTGGGAAAGACGCTGTTCGTCGATGCGCCAGCCTTTTGACTGCCACTCGGCCAACTTTTCGCGATATGCCACAACGGCCGCATCGGCGGGGAGCAAAAATTCATGAAGATTGGTTTCCGGAGTTGCAAAGGGGTGAATATCTGCCAAAACAACGGCGTCCTGATCCGCAACGACATTGTTGCGCTCCGCAAAGCGCGCATCGTGCTCAGGCTCAAGCAAGAAATTTCGGGTCTGCACGAGAAACGTGCGGACGTGGCGCGCATCGACAGGCACCTTAAACACATTCTGGTGAATGGCAATGTTCTTAGCGGGATAAATACGCGTGCAAATACTGCTGGGCCCATGATGGAAGCTGCCCGCTTGAATGACCGCATCTTCGCTGCGCCCCGATGCCCGCTTCATCTTGTCATCCTTCAGCGGCGGCGAGTAGTAGGTGGTCAGAAAACCACTGCCCCAGGCGGTTTGCTCAAGCTTCAGGTCGGGCACGCGGTAGTCATCCCGATCGCCCGAGAACCCATGTGTTGGATGCACAAACTCATTGTGAGCCGGGTCCAGGGCGTTCTCGACCTGCCGGCGATAGTCGCATTCGGCCTGGCGCTCCTGGTGCGTTGCTCGCCAACTGGGATCGCCATACTCAGGGATGTCCATGAGCGGTGGCCGTTCTTCTTCTGCAAGATCGCCGAGAAACACAAAGACAATGCCGTAGCGTTCCTCGACGGGGTAGGCATCGACCCTGGCCCGCGGAGGAATACGTGCTGCGGCACCCAGCGACGGAATTCTCTGGCAGCGGCCATCGCCGGCAAACTGCCAACCGTGATAAGGGCATTGAACAGCGCCGTTGACGAGTTTGCCGCCGCCCAGAGAGCCACCGCGATGCGCGCAGGTGTTACTGAGACAGCGAGCAGTGCCGTCCGTATCGCGAAACAGCACAAAGTCATGGCCGAGCATGCGCCGCAAGAGCGGCCGGTCTGCGAGCTCGGCGCTCCACTCCGCCGGATACCAGAAGTTAATGAACACGCCGAATCGTTAACGAGTTGCTATCGGGTCGCTATCGCAGCGCCACCTGCTCGGCCTGCGGTGTTGCAGAGACCGGCGGCACTGCGCCGGCCCACTGATCCGGCCCGATATTCAGTGAGGACACGTCCATCACATAGGTATAGAGATTCGACATGAACCCGCCGTGGCTGCGCGTGAACAGCATCTTCTTGCCATCGGGCGACAGCGACGGGAAGCCATCGAAACTGCGGTTGTAGGTCAACCGCACCGGCGGCCCTCCGGCGAGATCGCCTAAGAAAATTTCCCAGTTGTTATTTTCAATAATCCTTACGAATACATAGTGGCGGCCATCAGGCGCTGGATAGGGCGCCCAATTCATGTCGTCATCGAAAGTGCGCTGCGTCCGTTCACTACCGTCGTGCTTAATGGTGAAAACCGTCATCGGCGTCGGCCGAACTTCGCCGTACTGGCTACGCCGCCAAGCGCGGGTGAGGACGGTTTCGTTGTCCGGGAGATAAAACGGAGCACCTTCCTGCCAGTCGTCGGTAAAGGTGATCTGCTGCTCCTCCGAGCCGTCGGCGCGCATGCGCCACAGATCCATCTTGCCGTCTATCTGGCGGCCGAAAACGATCCACTCTCCGTTGGGTGACACCGAGACCTCCGCTTCGTAGTACTCGTTATCAGTCAGCCGCTGTACGTTGGATCCATCCAGGTCGGCGATGTAGAGCTCAGCACCCTTAGGGTACTCGCGCTCGTCTGACCAGTTCCCGACTTCCATATCCATGTTGTCGCGGGTGGAGGTATAAACGACACGCTGCATATCCGGAAAAAAGAATGAGCAGGCGTCCTGACCGCGATCGTTGATGCGCCAGCGCTTTTCACCGTCATCAGTAAATATCCAGGTCAGGGCACCGCCCGCAGCCCGCTCCTTGGCCGGAATTGCGTCCGGGTCCTGGGTTTGGGCTATCAGATGAAAGCTGTCTGGTGCGTAGTACGCTTCGGCGCTCTCCGGCATGTTCGGCACCTGCCGCACCGGCAGCTCCGCATCATCCGGATAGTCAGACGCATCTGCATAGCCGCTCGCTTGACTGACGCTGTCTGCGCCGCCGACTTCGCCCGCCGGAAACTCCTTCGCGGCCCGCTCTGCCTCGCTGCCTGAATTACAGCCTGCCAGCAAGGCCATCAGCGTTCCCACGGATACAACTGCTAATCGAGCATTCATCAAATTCAGCCCCCCTGCGAATCTGCCGCGATCCGAATGCGACGCACCCAATACTAGCAGCGCGTTGCTTCGCGGCTGTCCATTGGTCGGCCGGGGGACGACGCTGTGCCCGCCCGCTATACTCAGTCGCTCATCGCGCGCCGCCCGCGGGCCGGTGCAACCAACCCGTCTGGAGGAAAAGCCGAATATGAGTCAGCCATTCTCGACCGTGGACCGTCGCCAGGTCCTGCAAGGTATCGGCGCAGCGACATTGGCAGCGGCCGCTCCGCGCGCGCTGCGGGCACAGAATCGCAGCGACGTGGTTGTTATCGGTGCCGGCCTCTCGGGCCTGGCTGCCGCGCTAATCCTTCAGGAAGCGGGTCTCAACGTCAGAGTGATTGAGGGCCGCCAACGCGTAGGCGGCCGCGTGCTGTCATACCGAAGCTTGCCCGGCAGCCCGGAAGCAGGTGGGACCTCCTTCGGACCCGGTTATGCGCGTCTGGTAGACGCGGCTCGGACCCACGGCGTTGGTCTGGTCAACCTGGGGCCGGTTCTGCGCTACTACGGCCAGCGCGAACTGTTTCTGGATGGCGAACATGTGCCCGCGAGCGCCTGGGCAGATCACCCACGCAACCCGTTCCCTGCGGCTGCCAGGGAGACGTTGCCGTGGCGATTTATGGGCGGTTTTCTTGCCCAGAACAATCCGTTGAAAACCACGGACGCCTGGGTAGACCCGGCGCATGCGGATCTTGATGTATCGCTCTTCGACTTTCTGAAGTCGCGCGGTCTCTCTGATGAGATCATTAACTTGACCTATAACGTCGAACCGACTCACGGTAGCTCGGCACACGACGTCTCCGCCCTAATGATGCTGTTTGTGACCAGTTTTATTGGCGCTCAGCGCGCGCTGGCCGTACCCGGGCAGGCACCCTTCCTGACTGCCGAGGGCGGCAACCAGGCGATTCCGGAGGCGATGGCCGCGGCGCTCAGCAATGAAGTGGAGCTGGGCCGGAGCGTCGAGGCAATCCGCAGCGAGGACGATCAGGCTGAGGTTCACTGCACTGACGGGCAGGTCTACAAGGCTGACCGTGTGGTCTGCACCGTACCTTGCTCAGTCCTGCGGCGAATTAAGCTGGACCCAATCCTGACCGGCCCGCAAGCCAGGGCCGTACAAACGCTCGACTCGCAAATCATTAATCAGGCCCACATGGTGGCGAAGTCGCCCTTCTGGGAGAAGGATGGCATCGACCCGAATATATTCAGCGACGGGTTGGTGTGCAGCCTGGTCGCCGAACACAAGGCCAAGGATCCGGCGGAAGTCAGCAGCCTGACCGCGTGGATCCGGGGGCACGATGCTGCCCTGCTGGATCAAATGCCGACCGACCAGGCCAAGGCCGCCATCATCGCTGACATCGAGCGCATGCGTCCGGCGGCCAAGGGTCAGCTGGAGATCGTTGAGTACAAGTCGTGGTATCGGGATCCGTTCTCTTCGGGAGACTGGGCCGTGTGGCAGCCCGGCCAGGTCAGCACTCTGGCCGCGCAGTTGGCGGCACCGAATGGCCGCATTCACTTCTGCGGCGAGCATACGGCAATCTCCAACCGCGGCATGGAAGGCGCGATGGAGTCGGGTGAACGCGCGGCGTTTGAGGTACTCAGCGCCGCCTGACCACACTCGCTAACCGGCAGACTTTACTGCGGCGCCGGGCTTCGCCACACTGCGCCGCCTCCACCAGCGCTGGATGCCAACCCAACCTATGACGACGCTGATCAAGCCGTTCCGCGGATTGCGGCCAGCACCCGAACACGCGAGCGACGTCGTCGCGCCGCCGTATGACGTGCTGAACACCGCCGAGGCGCGCGCCCGCGCCGAGGGCCGGCCCCTGAGTTTCCTGCATATCTCCAAGCCGGAGATCGATTTGCCGGAGGACACAGACCCCTACGTGCCGGAGGTGTATGCAAAAGGGGCCGAGAACTTCAGCAGACTGATCGATGACGGCGTGCTGCTGCGCGAACTGGCACCCGCCTACTACGCTTATCGATTGACCATGGGCGAACATGCTCAGACGGGCTTCGTCTGTGTTGGCAACGTGGCGGATTACGACAGCAATCGCATCCGCAAGCACGAATTCACGCGGCCGCAGAAAGAAGATGACCGCGTCAGACAAATCACCGCACTGCAGGCACAAACTGGCCCGGTGCTGCTCACTTATCGGAGCGACAAGCGCGTTGCGGAGCTGCTTGCCAAAGTGGCCAGGCGCGATCCGCTCTACGACCTGGTAGCCGATGACGGCATTGGACATACGCTGTGGCGGATTGATGAACGCGCCGAGGTCGAAGCGCTAACCAAGCGGGTGGATGCAATGGATGCGCTCTACATCGCCGACGGGCACCACCGCTCCGCCTCGGCATCCCGCGTGGCCGCCGCGCGCCGTGCGAAGGACGCCGATGCCGACGGCGATCAGTCGTATGACTACTTTCTTTGCGTCGCATTTGCGCATGACGCGATGCAGATTCTCGATTACAACCGCGTGGTCCGTGATCTGAATGGCTTATCCCCGGCGGAGCTGGTCGAAAAAGCCGCTGAGTCGTTTACGGTTTCGCGCAGCGACGAGCCCGCCAAACCAGCCGAGGCAACCCACTTTGGCATGTACGTTGGCGGGCGCTGGTACCGGCTGGAACTTAAACCCGATCTGCTGCCCGAGGATCCTGTCGCCAGTCTCGACGTCAGCCTCCTGCAGAACTTGTTGCTGGCCCCAGTACTGGGTATTGGTGACCCAAGAACGGACAGCCGCATTGAGTTTGTCGGCGGGATCCGCGGACTCGCTGAACTGTCGCGGAGGGTGGACAGCGGTGAGATGGCTGCCGGGTTTGCCCTGTTCCCCACCAGCATGGAAGCGCTGATGGCGGTCGCCGATGCGGGCGAAGTCATGCCGCCCAAGTCCACGTGGTTCGAACCGAAACTGGCGGACGGGCTAATCTCCCACATTCTCGACTAAACGCATTTCGAAAGGCCTCAGACGGAGCGATACTTCGTTATGGCCCGCCTCAGAATGCTCATGTATTCGCACATACATTCCGCTTCCTCGTCGGTCCACGCCTCGTCTCGTTTCGCCTGAGGCCTTTCTTGCGATGAAGGCTGAATCTTGACGTGACCCAGGCCCAGAGGGTGTGGACCGGGGAAGCCTGAAGGAGACACAAGGCGGACCGAAGGGAGCCATTCGACGAAACGCTTCGCCGGGCCGCACCCTCGTAGCCCAGCCATTCATGCATACGTTATGCGGCGCGGTGCCGCCTGATTCTGAGCAGGCTTAGTGCTGCAAGAGCCTTTCACTACTGCACAGCAGCGACATCCGTGACTCCCCGTGGGGCGAAGTCTTCTTTGCCGCCGCAGGAGTCCAACATGAATTTGAAACGCCGCCGACTGCTGAGCATGGCTGGGATGCTGCCCGCGCTTACCCTCGCTGACACCGGCAGTCGCTATGCCGCACCGAACACGCGACTGGTTTTGAGCGATTTCAGCGGACCAGAGCCTGTGGTGGCGAAGAACGCGCAGTGGCGTGGCTTTAGCGACCGCGTAATGGGAGGTATTTCAACCGGCCAGCTCGACCAGGACACGACCGGCGGCAAGTCATGCCTGCGGCTATCCGGTGACGTGACGACCGACAGTGGCGGTGGCTTTATACAGATGGCGCTTTATCTGGGCGATGGCCGCGCGGGCTTCGACGCATCCGCCTACGCTGGCATTGAGCTCCTGGTTTACGGCAACGACGAAGACTACAACCTGCATCTGCGCACTGCGGATACCTATTGGTACGAGCAGTCGTATCGAGCAACGTTTTCTGCGCCGAGCCGGTGGCAACGAGTGAGGGTGCCCTGGTCAGAGTTTGCACCCAATCGCATTGATGCGCCGCTCGACACGGCCAGCATCAATAGAATCGGAATCCTGGGCTGGATGCGCAAGTTCAGAGCAGATGTTTCGCTTGCGGAGCTTGCCCTCTATGCCTAGTCGAGCTCGTCACCAAGGTACCCTGCGCGGAAACCGCCGTCTGCGGCTCTGGCAAGTACTCGCGCAGGATCGCGTTCAGGTGAAGTTTTCCCAGATCGGTTGTAGAGATATTGCCTGCAAGGCTCTGGCTCAATAGCCCCGCAGATTCCAGCGCGGAAAGCTGCGGCTGCAAATCAGCACTGTCCAGGCCAGTCCGCCGGGAATAGTCTTCCAGAGAAAAGCCTTGCACGAGCCGCAGGGCATTCATCAAGTATTCGAAACGCAGGTCGGTGGCGCCGACGCGCCGCTCACTCGCAACGACCTCCGCACTGCCGGCTCTTTGCATATAACCGGCAGGCCGCCGGACACGCGCCGTGCGCACAATCTCGTTGCCCAGCGTAAGTTTGCTATGCGCGCCGGCACCGATACCAAGATAGTCACCAAAGCGCCAGTAGTTTAGGTTGTGCGCACATTCTCTATCCTTAAGCGCGAAGGCTGAAACCTCATACCGAAGGAAGCCGCCAGACTCCGCGGCGTTGGTTATGTTTGTCTCGATGGCAGTCATCGTTGCCTCGTCCGGCAATTGCGGCGGACGCCGCGCAAATTCGGTATTCGGTTCGATCGTGAGCTGATAGAGCGACAAATGGCTTGCACCGCTGTTTACAGCCACGCGAACGTCACGCTGCGCGGCTGCGAGTGATTGGCCGGGCAATCCGTGCATCAGATCGATATTGAAGTTCTCAAAGTGCCGGGCTGCCGAGTCGACAGACCGGATTGCTGCAGCGCCATCATGCACGCGGCCGAGTGCCCGCAAACTGTCATCGGAGAAACTTTGCGCGCCCAGGGAGAGACGGTTGACGCCGGCTGCCCGGAAACCTGCAAAGGCTTTGCTATCGATCGCGCCGGGATTCGCCTCCAGCGTGATTTCCGTCTCGGCACCCAGCCATCCCCGCCGACTCAGTGAGTCAAGGAAATACTCAATTGATCTTGGTGCAAACAGGCTGGGCGTTCCGCCACCGAAAAACACACTTTCCAGTGGCTGCAGATCACCGGACGAGGCTAAGCGGTCAGCCTCCCAGAGGAAGTCCTCAAGCAACGCTGCGAGGTAGTCGGTCTCGGGCATCTCGCCCACAAGCGCATGCGAGTTGAAGTCACAGTAAGGGCACTTGCGTACGCACCAGGGCAAATGGACGTATAGCGCCGGTAAGACAGTGGACCCTTCGAACATCACCTGAGTTTAGACCTGGCACTCGGATTAGAAGATTCTGACGGCAGTACAATAGGCGCTTTCAGGACTCGCCTGCCAGAGGTATCGGATGCTGCTCGGATTTCATCATGCGGCAATCTCCACGCCCGATCTGGACGCATTTCTGGCGTTCTACTGCGACGTACTGGGCTGCGAGGTTGCATGGACCTTCGGGTGGGAAGCAGGCAGCGACGAGGCGGATGCAGTCACGGACCTCAGAGGTTCCGCCGCCCGCGCCGCCATGCTCAAGCTCGGCGACAGCCATCTGGAGGTCTTCGAGTTCAGTGCGCCGGCGGCGGCTGGCCAGAACGGTGAGCGTCAGGCCAACGAACACGGGTTATCCCACATTTGCCTGCAGGTCGCCGATATACACAGTGAGTACAAACGGCTGAAGAAGGCCGGTATGCGCTTCCACTGCCCGCCGCAGGCACAGGACACGGGTTTCGTGACTTACGCCCGCGATCCCGACGGCAACATCGTCGAGCTCCTTGAATTTACCGGCGAGTGATTCTGCAGAAGAGATTTACGCGACGCGTACGTCCGGGATATTGAACAGCGACTTCCAGTCGCGTGCGATCAGCAAGTCCATCAGCTCCGACTCCTTGCCCTGCTGCTTGCGCTCCATTTCTTCCATTATCGTGATCAGCGACTGATCAACTTCAGGTCCAAACAGATAGCGCAGGTAGTCCATCGGCACACGCGGTTCGTCGCTGAAGCGGCCCTCTTCGTCGAAGCTCGGCGGCAGAATGGGCGGCACGTAGAACACGTTGGGCTCGGTGCCGAACTCTGGATGCAGCGGGAGGGCAACCTTCCATTCGTAGACAAGCTTGGCGATCGGCCCCGCGTCCTCCAAATAACCCACAAAGCGCAACCGGCCCGGGCACTGGCGGGCACAAGCAGGCGCTACGCCCTGCTCAACGCGAGGGAAGCAGAAAATACACTTCTGACTCTTGTTCTGAATGTAGTTGAAGTAGACCTTGTCGTACGGGCAGGCCTGGTTACATAGCCTGATTCCCTGACACTTGTCCTGATCGACCAGCACGATGCCATCCTGCTCACGCTTGTAGATGGCACGCACCGGACATGCCTCCAGGCAGGCGGGCTTGGTGCAGTGATTGCAGAGTCTGGGCAGATAGAAGTGATAGTTGTTTGGATAGTCGCCCGAGCTGGTGTCTTCATCCCAGTTCGCGCCATAGCCCATTGGTTCTTCCTGCTGCAGTCGGTCAGCCGTGCCCTCAAAGTACGCCGCACCATGGTTTAGCAGTTTCTCGCCGCCGAAGTCTTCATCCGGGTGCAGGCCGCCATACTGCAGGACACCATCTTTCCAGCCAGACCGCTCGCCCTTTTCTTCCCAGTTTTTCGGGTAGCCGGGCCCCGGCTTGGTTTCAACGTTGTTCCATAACATTGATTCCTGGCCTTCCTCATCCGTCCACAATGACTTGCACGCCGCAGTGCATGCCTGGCAGCCAATGCACTTGTTCAAGTCAATCACCATGGCAACCTGTTTGCCCATTCTTTGCGCTCCCGCTAGCTGTCTGTGTCTTCTATCTTGTGTCGCATCGGCCAGCTGACCAGTACCGTCAGCCTAGGCCTCTACATACTTTTCAAATTCGCAGGTCGAATCATGATACGTCTGATTCGGGACGTTATTGGGGGTCCGGTAAGAGATGTGCCCGTAGCCGCCGACGAGCTGCACCGGCTTAACCAGCGAACCTGTCGAAATAACCGAGCTGAAATTTTCTCGTCCCCGGAACATCATCGGATCCCAGCCGTGGTACATGAACAGAGATCCCGGCTGTGTGTTTGAGCTGACATGCGCCTGAGCAACGAATTCCCCGTAGCTGTTATAGACGCGAATCAGGTCTCCATCCGCGACCTGGCGCGACGCCGCATCGTCCGGGTTGACGAACACGTCGGGTTCGCCGCGCTGCAGACTGACCATCAGGCTGTCATCCCGATACATGCTGTGTACGCCGTGACGCGCATGCCCCATAGTGAGACGTAAACCGAAGCCGTCCAGGCTCTTGGGTGGGCGGTAGGTCGGCAAACCTTCGCCTTCCTGCAGAAACCAGTCGTGATCCATGTAAAACTGCTGACGACCCGTCAGCGTTGAGTAGGGCTTCTTGTCCGTCACGCTGTCGAGCACGTAGTGGCTGTAATTAGAGCCCTTGCCGAACTGCACATCCGCTGAATCGTCAACACGCACAAACCCATCGCGCTGCAGCTTCTTGTAGCTGACTTTCGACAGGCCCTTTGAATGCTCAATCATGAACTGGGCGACGTCGCCGGTTCCTGAAACCTTAAGCTGGCTGCCATCTTTGCGCGTCAGTGATTTGTATATCGCGTTTACCTTGGTGTAGTCGTGGCTAATCGGCTGACCAAAAATCTGGTCTTCGACCGGCGCGATGCCTCGCTCGATAGCCCGCTTGCTTATGGCGGCGGTGAGACGCTCGAAGGCACCCCAATCGTCGAGACTCTCACCAAGAGGAGGAACTGCCGCGTCCATGACCTGCGCATAGGGCGTGCGCCCCTCCATCACGTAGTCCTGGCGCTCATAGTGATCGGCGATGGGTAGCACGTAGTCCGAGAACATGGCGGTAACGCTCATGTTCGGCGTCAGAGTAACGATGGTCTCCAGTGCGAGCATCGCACTCTCGCGCCAGCCTTCACCCCCGGCCCGCCAATTACCCGGGTTGTGCCCAGCCATGAAACCCATCTTCCAGGGCGTCTTTGCGTAGTCGGGAATCCACCTGCGGTCAATCGCCTCGCTGTGATGCTTGTCGATATATTCAGCGTAGTTGTCGCCGTACATGCGTCGATTAAGGTCGGCTCCCTCGCCATGCGCGTAATCCCACAGCGAGGTGGCGGCGACTTTCAGCCGCGGACCCACGCCGTTAAACGCATACGCAAGCAAGCCGTCGGCATTCGGCAGCTGGGTCGTTTGCAGGCCGCCGCCCGCGCGGCCCGTGTTGCCCGTGAGCGCGCACATCAACAGGCAGCCACGCAGCAGCAGATCACCATGCAACCACTTGTTCATGCGATAGCCCGCAAAAATCATCCCGGGCTTGGCGGTGGCGAAGCTGCGCGCAACGGAGCGAATATTGTCGGCGTGAACGCCCGTTTCTTCCTGAACACGCTCCGGCGTGTAGGCCTGCAGCTGTGTCTTGAGCAGCTCAAAGACGGTCGTGACCTCAACCGGCCCGGAGGCAGTCTCCACGGTCCAGCGCCCTTCAAGCGCTGGCTTCAGCGCACCGAGGGCTATGGTCTGATCGGTCTCCAGCTCAAGGCCGCGGCCGGCTGTCTCACCAAAGCCGGTGGCGGGCGCCAGGGCGGCCTGGTTACTTGCCTCGTCCCAAATGTAGAAACGCTTGTCACCACCATCTGATTCCGGGTCGACGTCAGATCCGCGCAGAAACTTGCGGTTGTCAGTGCGGACGAGGAAGGGCAAATCTGTTTGTTCCCGCACATAGTCCCACTCGATCGAGCGGTCTTCCATGATGACCTGGGCCATGGCCATAGCCAGAGCCGCGTCGGTACCTGGTTTGGGGTTCAACCAGCGAGAGGCGTGCAGTGAACTGCCATTAAAGTCCGGCGATATGACCACGACATCCGTGCCGTTGTAGCGCGCCTCCCAGAAAAAGTGTGCATCGGGGATACGGGTGGCGGCCGGATTACAGGCCCAGACCAAACAGACTTTGGACTTGAATACCGCGGCCATATTGTCGCCCGGCAGCTCGTAACCCAGAACCTGGTATGCCCCCACCGGCAGATCGCCGACGCCGGCAAAGGTTTCCGGGACCATGATGCCGGTGAGGTTGGCAAAGCGAAACAGCGAGCCGAATGATGCGCGCTTCAGCGTCATCTGGGTGCCCATCGCGATAGTGATGGACTCCGGCCCGTGCTCAATCGCGTAATCGATAAACTTGTCGGCGATTTCGTCGCAGGCCTGATCCCAGCTCACGCGCTCCCACTGACCGGAGCCGCGCTCGCCCGTGCGTTTCATGGGATACAGGACACGCTGACGACCGTACATGTACTTCGAATGGCGGAGGCCCTTCTGACATCCGCGTGGTCCGTAGTCAGGCGTGTCATCACCGGAACGGCCATACTCGCCCTGCTGTTCTTCGCGCCAGACGATGCCGTTCTTCACGTACACGTTCATCGCGCAGTGACCAGTGCAGTTGAGTCCCCGGCTGCCACGCACAACCTTGTCCCAGGTCCACTTGCCGCGCATGACGTCTTCCCAGGCACCGTAAACCTGGCCCGATTGTGCTTCTACCGGGCTTGCGTACTTCAGGGATAAACCGGCGGCCAGCGCGCTGCCACCCAGCACAAACTCACGCCTGTCGGCCGTGAATTCCGTCATCTGCACATTCTCCGTTTCCGCAGATCCAGCCAGCCTGTGATCCTAGCAGACCACAGCCGCGCGTAAGACACTGCGCGGGCTTTAGAGCACGCCCGCCTTGATTAGCCGCTCTATGTTGGCTGCCTGGCGGCGGCGAAACACTTCGCGGTCCGGCGGCTCCACGACCTCGCCGTCTTCGAGCAGAAAGTTGCCGCGGTGAAAGTCTGCTTGCGCATAGCTTTCCGCAAATAGTCCATAGGCCTGGCGGGAGAGTATGTTCGCCATGCCCATGCGGCGCCGTTCGCGACGCAGCGCACCAATATCCAGCACGGCATTGGCGGACATGCTCTCACCACCCTGACCGGCTTCCGTTATCACCTCGCCGTGCGGACCGACGATTTTCGACATGGCGCTGCAGGTATAGGCCGGAATGGGAATGTCCTCAATGCTTGCCGAATTGGGCGAGACCACGTAGGCCATGTTTTCAACGGCGCGCGCGCGGCGCGCCAGTTCCTTGATCGTGAGTTGCGGGCTGCCCGGCTCGCTGGTCGGATGAATAATGACCTCGGCACCACGCATCACGTGCATGCGACTGAACTCCGGATACAGCACTTCCTCAGAAGCAATCATGGCGAGATTGCCGATTTCTGTTTTGGCCACCGGGAACACGCCGTCTAATCCGTAGATATCGAGGTACTTGTCCCACACGTCGTGCGGAGTGGGCTCAAAGCTCGACGTCAGGCGGCGATAACGCAGTATGACATCGCCCGACGGGCCGATGATGAAGCACACCTGGAAGTACAGCTCAGGGAAGTTCGGATCAACCTCGTACACATTACCAGCCAGAAAAATGTCGTTGTCCTGGGCAATCTTGCCGAGGGCCTCGTACTCCGGACCGTCGTAACTGAAACAGGCCTTGTCGCGCCACTCGGCTGGCGTCTCCTTCATCGGAAATCCTGTCACTGCGTATTCCGGCAGGGCAACCAGCCGCACCGGAACGCCGTAGAACCATTCGCAAAAGTTCGAAGCGGTGGTGGCGTAACCTGCGATCGTTTTGATCGTCTCGGCGATGCGCGGACGAGCGGTGCTGGCATCAGCGCAGCGATTGACACCGTTGCAGGACACCTGCAGGGCAACCGCGATGAATTCCAGGCTTTCCGTTTTGTCTTCCGACATGCTTCTTATCCCCTTGTTTATTCAGTCGGTGCTAGTCCGCACGCGAACGGCCGGGCTTGTGACCCCCTAAACCCGCCGGAAGTATAGGCAGACCGCGGCAGGCGAGCCGGGGCAAGCTAATCGGCGACCGCGTGTCAGCCAGATACATCGGCTTGAGGCGAAACCGGGGCATCAGCACGGCATGATCGACGGGTGCGGCGCGCGCTTCTGGAGGATGCGTAACGTGGCCACTGAGCCAACATGGAGTCAGCCCGGTATGCGGGCGACCATGAACGGCACCGGGTTCATGTTCACGGTGCTTGACGACTTCGCCCGCGAATTTATCGATTACGCTGCCACGCTGGACGAACCGGTTCTTGAACTCGGGTGTGCGTATGGCGTCGCGACGTTGCCGGCACTGGCGAAGGGCGCAACCGTGGTCGCCAGCGACCTCAGTCAGCAACACCTCGACATTCTGCTGGACGAAGCACCGCCGAGGGACCGCGATCGTCTGACCTGTGTGCAAGCCGAGCTTCCGGGGGCAGAGTTTCCAGCCGGGCACTTCGGCGCGATTCTCTGCTCCCGAGTCCTGCATTTTCTCGATGGTGCCGCGGTCGATGCGTCGGTAAAAAAGATGTTTCAGTGGCTTCGCCCTGGCGGAAAACTTTTCCTGGTCGCCGACACTCCGTATGGCATCTGGCGAAAGTTTGCCCCCGTATTCGAAGCCAGGCTGGCCCGGGGGGACCGCTGGCCCGGCATCATGGTGGCTCTGGAAAACTATTTGCCCCAGGGCCCGACCGGACGGCCCGTCAAGGGCCCGCCTTTCATGAATCTCATGGCGCCCGAGTTGTTGGCCCGCTGCGCACAAGAGGCCGGCTTTGAGACCGTGCGTGCTGAGTACATTGATCGCAGTGATTTCAGTGGCTTAGGAAGGATGGATGGGCGAGAAAACACCGGCCTGGTCGCCCTGAAGCCGCGTTGATCCCCGGGGACCAGCGCAAGCGGCGGCGCAGCCCGGGGCTTATGTCAACAATGGGCGGCGAAGAGAGGCCGGAAGAGCGCATTATTTGGGGGGCTGCCAACAGAACGTGACTCAACCGGCGGTGCGGCCGGGGTAGCATTGCAAGAATAAACGCGCACTGTGGGGTCGCACGCGCCAGACGCGGCTGGCGATCGACTGCTCCACGCAAAGGTGCCAATAAGATGGCTGAAAAACCGGCAACATCCGGCTGTGACTATCGGGTAGCGGAGTTCCGGGAGCTATTTAATGAGTTCCTGGGCGGACGCGTCAATCTTGAGATGGTGCTGCGCGCTGTCGGTGAGACCATTGATGCGGCGCCCAACTGCGCATCGAGTCTGCAGGCCTGTCTGGACGAATCTGTGCAGGCGGGGCAACTACCCGAGCAAACCTGGGAACGCCTTACCGCCGAGATAGACCACATGGCCGCTGCCGCCGGAATCGATGACGACGTCGATATCGATGAAGACACCGAGTGGTCCGAGGAAGCGCCGGCATCCAGCCCGTCACCACAGCTGGCCGGCCTGGAAGCGGAAGACACTAACTTTACCGCCGCGGGCAGCGACCGCCAGCCGCCCGCCCCTGAAGAGCGCGAAGAAGTCTTGTCACCCGGCACGCTGCTGGCTAACCGCTACGTCATCGTGGCACGCATCGAAGCTGGCAGCATGGGCTTTATCTACAAGGCACTGGATCGGCATCGAAAAGACACGGGGGACGAAGATCCATGGGTGGCGATCAAGGTGGTTGGACCGCGGTTCACCGACCACCCGATGGCAGCTGAGGCGCTGGAGAACGAGGCCAGGCTCTGCCGCAGTCTTGATCACCCCAACATCGTCAGGCTCCTGGACTTCACTCGAGCTGACGACCGCTACTTCATCAGTATGGAATGGCTGGATGGCGACTCGCTCCGGCAGGTGCTGAACGGCTCCGCTGGGAAACCCCTGCCCGCTGCCCAGTGCGAGCGTATCGTCAGAAGCCTGGCCGATGCGCTTGGTCACGCGCACTCGCGAGGTGTTGTGCATGCTGATGTAAAACCGGGCAACGTATTCGTCTCTCGCGATGGCCACGTCAAGCTGCTGGATTTCGGGATCGCGCGCGCAGCCAGCGCGGTGGGCGAAACATTTGATGCGGCCGCGCTAGGCGGCAAGACCCCGGCGTACGCAAGCTGCGAAGTACTGGAGGGCGCGCCTGCGACCGCCAGCGATGATCTGTTTTCGCTGGCGGTACTCGCGTATCGGCTTTGGTCTGGCCAGCGTCCCTTCGACGGCCAGAATGCGCTTGCCGCAGAAACCGCTGATGCGTCGCCCTCGGCAGTGCCGGGCCTGCAGCCGAACCGCTGGAGCGCACTGCGGGCGGCGCTGAGCTTCCGAGCTGAACACCGTCAGCAATCGGTGCAGGACTTCGCCCAGGAGTTTTTCGCTGCCGCAACCACGCACCATGCAGCACCAGCGGCCCCGGCTAAGGCACCCGCGGAGCCGCGCGGCCGCGTATCCACACCGCCGGCAAGCGCCCAGACTGCCGAGCCCGGCGGCTGGAACATGCCCTCAGGGCCCGTCATGCTCGGCCTTGCCGCCAGCGCGGCAGCGTTGGTCGCCGCGTTAGGCCTGCTCCGAACCGGATCTGACGGCGTCCCCACCGACAGTGCGCCGCCGACCGCGGCAGGCAATCAGAGTGAAGTTATTTCCGGCCAGGCCGTGCCGGCCACCGCAGGCAATGCGGCCCGTGATGTGCGGTCCCCGGCGGAAGCTGACGACCGCGCCGTCGAGCCCCTGATAGTCGCAGCGAATCCCAGCGATTCGCTCGCTGCGGAAACGGATTTGGCGCTCATCACGCCACGCACACTGCCGGGCAGTGAGTCTGCCCCGGCGCCGGCAACGGCCGACGCACCGGTCGAGGAAGCTCGCGATGATTCGGCGGAGAACACGGTTGCCGAGGCGGGTGAGTCCGACACGGTTGCGGGGGACAGGGCCGAACCAGCCACGCGAATCGCCGCCACCGAAGCGCAGCCGAACGGCCTCGCACCCACGGCGGCGGAACCGGTCAGTACGGCTGCTGTGAGCGAGACGGCACTCGCCCGCGATGCAGAGGCCGATGCCCCGGGCCAACAGGTCCTCACTCCGCTCCAGGTCAGCGCTGAAATTGAGCCCGCGGATCCTGCTGGTAACGAGGCAGAGCGGCGCGCAGAGTCTGCCATTGACGCATCCGTGGCAGATTCATCCGCCGGCCCACTAGCAGCACCGCAAAGACCACCCGCCAACCTCGATGCCGCGCCGACGACGGAGGGCGATACCCTTGTGGCTTCCACCCAGGCTTTGTCATTCGCAGCCAGCAGTGCGCTGGATCCTGCGGTCGGTGGGCGCCTCGCGGAAACCGGCCCGCCAGCCCCGTTGCGCAAGAAACCTGAGCCCTCACCGAGCGAGATCGGACCCGCAGCGCCGGCAGGACCGCTGAACGTGGAGCTGTCTGAGCTGGAGTTTGAGAACTTTGTCGAGCCGCGCTTCCCACGGCGACTTCAATTCAGCGATCGATCGGGCTGGGTAGAGGTGCGCTTCCGCGTCGATCGCTCAGGGGCAACCACCGATATCGAAATTCTGGATGCGGAACCTGGCACGATCTTTAATACAGCCGCGCTCGTTGCAGTCCGCAAGTGGCGATTCAAGCCAATGGTGGTCGACGGCGAGGCAGTAGAGTCAATTACAGAAGTCCGCCTGCGCTTCGAACCTTAGCCGGCCACTGGAACCCGCGGCCTGCCCCTCGATAGAGGGACATTGAGACCCGGTGGAGATTGGCCTAGAGACCCAGCGGGCCAAACACATCGCGCTTGCGAAACAGACTCATAAAGAAGCGCTTGCGTGCCTTGCCTGGCGTCAGCCAGCGCACGGCCGCGCCATTTTTTTCCGCCTTCAGCATGCCGTCGACCAGAAACGGTGTGACCGTCTCAACCGTGTCGGCCAGGATGTTCAGAATCCTTTTGCTTTTTTCCCAGCGCTCGTCACGCTGTTCCGGCGGCGGTACGAGCAGGTCGGTGACCACAATGCCCGGGCTCAGGTAACACATCTTTACGGGTGTATCTTTTAGCTCAACTGCAAGCGCCTTGGTCAGATACTTGACGGCATACTTGGTCGCCCCGTAAGGAGCAATCGTTGGCCTGACCTGGCCATTGCTGCCAAAACCTTCCATGTTGAAAATCTTGCCGCCGCCCTGCGAGTACATGCCGGGGATGGCGACACGGCAGCCGTTCATCAGACCAGTCAGATTGGTCTGCACGGTCAACGCAAAATCTTCTGGCGGCACCGCAAAAAAAGGTGCCTTGATGCCGTCGCGCCCCGCATTGTTCACCCAGATATCTACGCCGCCGAGACTGGCCGCGGCGTGGTCCCAGAGGCGCTGAACCTGCTCGAAGTCAGCAACATCGCAGGCCTGCCCAGCCACTGTTCGACCAGCAAATTCCTCGGCCAGCTGGCCGCTCACCTCGGCCACGGCGTCCGCGCGACGACTGGACACAACCACATCATGGCCGCGGGCAAGAAATTCCCGCGCCATGCCAAGACCAATGCCTTTGGTGCTGCCGGTAATGACGACATTCATGCTTGTCTACTTCCCACCGTAAACCACATGAACGCGTGAGGCGGCCGTTGCACAAGCGACCAAACGCAGTGATTTACCGATCCGCAAGTTCAATAAATTTTTTCCAGTGCTCTTAACACATCGCGTCGGCTGATCTGGCCCACCAGGCGCTGCCGCTCCATAACCGGAAAGCGCCGAAAGCTACTATTGAGAAACAGCTCCGCCAGTTCGACGATACTGTCATCAGCGTCGACAGTCTTCACGCTACCTGTCATGTATTCACTGACTTTGCCACCTAGCTGCTCGTGATAACTCGACTGGAGGGCAACCCGCAGACAATCGTGCTCGGAGAGCATACCGACCAGGTTGCCGCGTAAATCCACCACCGGCACGCCGGAGATGCGATGCTCAACCAGCTTGTGAATAGCCTCAAGAATGCCCATAGCGGGCGTCACTGTGATCGGATTGGCGGCCATGTAGTCGCGAACCTTGACTGTTCTTAGTGGCACTCGCATTCCCCCCGGCCGAAGCCCGCTAGTCGCTTTACCTTATGGCCGATTCGCTCCGCGCCGCTTCAGCCTGCCTGCGCTTCGCGCAGGGCCGCGAACAGGCGGCGCACTGACTACCGCCGTCCACACCAACGGCCGCACCGCAGCCTCCCCGCAGACCCGGCCGGCCTAGCAAACGGCCGATTCCCATGGCGATCATCACAGCCAGCATCAACAACAAGGTGAACAGAAAAACGCCCATGTCGGTAAGCAGTTATCCGCCAAAATCATCCAGGCTGATGCTGTCGCGCTCAACACCAAGATCTACCAGCATATCGATAACCGCGGCGTTCATCACTGGCGGCCCGCACAGGTAGTACTCGCAATCTTCCGGTGCCTCATGGTCTTTAAGGTACTCCTCATAGAGGACCTGGTGAATGAAGCCTGTGTGCCCATCCCAGTCATCGCTGTCGAGCGGCTCGGAGAGCGCGATATGCCAGTCGAAGTTGTCGTGAGCCGCGGCCAGCCCATCGAAGTCATCCACGTAGAACAGCTCGCGTTTGCTGCGCGCGCCATACCAGAACGAAATCTTGCGCGTGCTATTAAGCCGTTTCAGCTGATCGAAAATATGTGAGCGCATCGGGGCCATGCCGGCGCCGCCACCCACAAAAACCATTTCCTTGTCCGTCTCCTTGGCGAAAAACTCCCCATAGGGACCGGAAATCGTGACCTGGTCACCCGGTTGCAAACCAAACACGAAAGATGACATTTGTCCGGGTGGCGCTTCTTTCCAAAGGGCCGGCGGCGGCGTGGCGATGCGTACGTTGAGCATCACAACGTCCTTTTCCTCAGGATAGTTCGCCATCGAATATGCCCGCATCACGGGCTCGGTGACTTTCGAACGCAGCGACCACAGGTCATAACGATCCCAGTCTTCCCGAAAGTGCTCCGCCACCTGCATGTCACCAAACTGTCGCTCGTGCGGAGGGCACTCAATCTGAATATAGCCGCCCGCCCGGAAATCCAGCGCCTCGCCTGCGGGCAACTCCAGGACCAGCTCCTTAATAAAGGTGGCCACGTTGTCATTCGACCTGACGGTGCATTGCCACTGCTTTACCCCGAACACCTCGTCTGGCACCTGGATCCGGAGGCTTTCTTTGACCACAAGCTGACAGGCGAGGCGGTCGCCGGCGCGCGCCTCCCGCTTGGTAATGTGCGATTCCTCGGTAGGCAGGATCGTGCCGCCCCCCTCCAGCACCTGCACCCGGCATTGGCCGCAGGTACCGCCACCACCGCAGGCTGATGCGACAAACAGGTTTTCTTCCGCCAGCGCGGTTAACAGCTTGCCGCCAACCGGGCTCTTCAGCTCCCGCTCGCCGTTAATCAGAATGTTCACATCGCCAGTGGGCACCAGGCGCGAACGGGCACCAAGAATGAAGGCGACCAGCAGCATGACTACCGCCGTAAACAATCCCACCCCAAAAGCGATCTCCTGCATAGCCGTTGCCTCTGCCTAGAGCTGAATGCCGGAGAACGCCATGAAACCCAGCGACATCAGGCCCACGGTAATAAAGGTGATTCCCAGCCCCTGCAGGCCATCGGGCACGTCGCTGTACTTCAGCTTCTCACGAATGCCGGCCAGCGCCACGATGGCCAGGGCCCAGCCCACACCACCGCCGACTCCGAACACCACGCTCTCGGTGAAACCGTAGTCACGCTCTACCATAAACAGCGAGGCACCCAGGATGGCGCAGTTGACGGTGATCAGCGGCAAGAAGATTCCCAGCGCGTGATACAGCGCCGGAAAATACCGGTCCAACACCATCTCAAGTACCTGCACCATCGCGGCGATGACACCGATATAGCTGATCAACCCGAGAAAACTCATATCGGCGTCCGGGCTGCCCAGCCAGGCCAGGGCACCAGGCTGAAGCAGATACTGATACAGCAGGTTGTTTACCGGCACGGTAATGACCATGACGACGATGACGGCGGCGCCCAGACCGATGGCGGTCTCGATGCGCTTGGATACCGCCAGGAAGGTGCACATGCCCAGAAAAAACGCCAGCGCCAGGTTCTCGATGAAAACCGCGCGCACGAATAAACTCAGTGCCGCCTCCATCAGACCACCTCCTGCCGGTGGACGGCATGAATCTGATGCTCAGCCGGCTCGACCTGATCGCGCTTCCACGTGCGCACGCCCCAGATAATGAAGCCGATAATGAAAAAGGCGCTCGGCGGCAACAGCAACAGACCGTTACTTTGATACCAGCCGCCGTCGGTGGTGAGTGGCAGGACAGGCATGCCCAACAGGCTGCCCGACCCGAACAGCTCGCGGACGGCACCCACTATCAACAAAATCACGCTGTAGCCCAGACCGTTGCCGAGGCCATCGAGCACGCTCAGGCCCACCGGGTTCTTGCTCGCGAACGCTTCAGCCCGGCCAAGCACGATGCAGTTGGTGATGATCAGGCCGACAAACACGGATAGCTTCTTAGAAGTCTCGTACGCATAGGCCTGCAGAATCTGATCAACCACGATCACAAGTGACGCAATAATGGTCATCTGCACGATGATGCGAATGGCCGATGGCGTGTGGTGACGAATCAGGCTCACCGCGCCATTGGAGCAGGCGGTGACGGCGGTCAGCGCCAGGCTCATGATGATGGCGTTGAGCAAAGTCGTGGTGACCGCGAGCGCCGAACAGATCCCGAGCACCTGCAATGTAATCGGATTGTTGTCGACCAATGGGTCAAGTACGACCTTTGATGAAGTGCTGGCCACGCTATACGCCCTCCCTGCGCAGCTTGTTTAGGAAGGGCCCGAAGCCCTCTTCACCGAGCCAAAAACTCAGCATGTTGCTAACGCCATTGGCCGTAAGCGTAGAACCCGACAATGCATCTAGCTGCCACTGGGCCTGCGGGCTGGACCGGTCGACCTGACCTTTGATGACACGCAGGCGAACATCGCCCTCGTCGCCGAAGACCAGTTTGCCTTCCCAGCTCGCCTGCCAGCGGGGATTCTGAACTTCGCCACCCAAACCCGGCGTCTCTGCCTGCTCGTAAAACGCCACGGCAGCGACCGTGTTGAGATCGCCCTCCAGCGCCAGGTACGCGTACATCGTGCTCCACAGGCCGTAGCCGTGAATCGGCAGGACGATGCGCTGCAGACCGTTATCACTGACTTGCAGGTATACCGTCGCGTAGCGGGCCTGGCGGCCTATGCGGGCAGTATCTTCGGCCCGGGTCAGCGCTGAGCTTACGCTGGGATCGCGGGCTGCGGCCCGCGGGTCGTAAGTAGCCGGATCGATTGAATCGTTAAACCAGCCGGTTTCGAAGTCGACGACGCGCACCTGAAGCTGCGCGAACGACGCAGCGACGTCTGCTGCCGCCATGTCCGGACTGCCGAGCCCCGCAGCGACCACGACGTTGCGCTGCTGATCGAGAGCGGCTTCCGCCTGCTGTATTGGCCGAAGCAGAACTGCCGAGGCTGAAACCAGCAACGAGCATACAAGGCACAGACCAAGTGCGACGAAGACGATCTTGCGCGCATCGTCGTTGGGGAGTTGCAGCAAGCCGCCAATCATTGCACCGACCCGGTAAACCGCCGCGTCCGGCGCCGTATGTTGAGCTGGATAACGCAGTAGTCAATGAGTGGCGCAAACAGATTCGCAAAGAGAATCGCAAGCATGATGCCCTCGGGATAGGCCGGATTCACGACCCGGATCAACACCGTCATGACGCCGATCAAAACACCGAACACCCAGCGGCCGGGATTCGTCATCGCGGCGCTCACAGGATCCGTGGCCATGAAGATCGCACCAAAGGCGAATCCACCGAGCACAAAATGCCACTGGGGCGGCATCGCGAACATCGGATTCGTATCGCTGCCGATCCAGTTCAGCAGCAAACTCGTAACCACCATCCCGGCGATGACGCCGGTAATGATGCGCCACGAAGCGATGCGCGTGTAGATCAGGAACGCGGCGCCCATGAGGCACGCCAGCGCAGAGGTAGCCCCAAGAGAGCCCTGAAGCTTGCCGAGGAACGCATCCAGCCACGTGATATCAGCGCCCAGAATGGCGGGCATGCCACCGGCAGCCCCCAATGCCAGGGGCGTCGCCCCGCTAAACCCGTCGACCGCCGTCCATATCGCATCACCGCTCATGTCAGCGGGATAAGCGAAAAACAGAAAGGCCCGGCCGACCAGCGCAGGGTTCATGAAATTCTTGCCGGTGCCGCCAAACACCTCTTTACCCACGACCACGCCAAAGCTGATACCGAGGGCTACCTGCCACAGCGGAATGGTGGCCGGCAGACTGAGCGTGAACAGCATGGAGGTAACGAAAAAGCCTTCGTTGACCTCATGGTTGCGCACACCGGCAAAGAGCACTTCCCATAGCCCTCCGACCACAAGCGTGACGAGGTAGATCGGCAGGAAATACACAAAACCATGCCAGAAGCAGTCGATTATGCTGGCCGGGTCGTAACCGATTCCCAGCCAGCCAAGCAGGTCGCCGCGCCAGCCTGGAATCGCGCTGACATCCATTGCAAGCATCGCCACGTTGGCCTGATACCCGGTATTCCACAGACCCACGCCGATCGCGGGAAAAGTGGCCAGCACGACGTAGATCATCACGCGCTTAAGGTCCAGGCCGTCGCGAATATGCGGCGCCGTGCGCGTTACGTCGGGCGGGGAATAGAAGATCGTGTCGATCATCTCGTAGACCACGTGCAGGTGCTCGTAGCGGCCACCCTTGGTGAAGAGCGGCTCAAGACGATCCAGCCAGTTGCGCAGACGAGCCATCAGCCGTCCTTCTCGATCATTTCAAGGCTGGCACGCAGCGCCGGCCCGTAGTCGTACTTGCCCGGGCAAACAAAAGAGCACAGCGCCACGTCTTCCTCGTCGAGTTCAAGGCAGCCGAGTTTTTGCGCCATGTCGGTGTCGCGCACAAGCAGCGAGCGCAACAGCTGCGTCGGCAACAGATCCTGGGGCATCACCGATTCGTAAATGCCAATCGGCACCATAGCCCTGGCACTGCCCTGCTGTGAGGTGGTCAGCGGAAACTTCCGCTGTGAAGAAAACAATTTAGAGATAAAGACACGCGTGGCAGAAAACTTGTCACGACCGGGACGCAGCCAGCCAAAGAACTCGCGCTCGCGACCCTCTGCAAGAATCGAAAGCTGATTGTGATAGCGGCCGAGATAGGCGGCCCAGCCAGCAGCGCGCCGGCCGGAGAGTGGCGAACCGGAGACCACCCGGGATTCGACTTCGGGCTCGTCTTCCACCAGCAAATCGTCGATAGCTGCCCCCAGGCGCGTACGCAACAGGCGCGGCCGAGTCACCTGTGGACCAGCCAGAGAGATGATGCGCTCCGTGCTGTAGATCCCCTCGGCGAACAGGCGACCAAAGGCAATAACGTCCTGATAGCCAATGGTCCAGACGCTCCGGTCGAGCGCCACCGGCTCAAGAAAATGAATATGCGTGCCGGCCAGACCCGCCGGGTGGGGCCCGGCAAAGGTTGCCGGCTTGATCTGCTCGCCGGGTGGCAAATCTAAACTCGCGGCTGGTGCATGACAGACATAGACGCTGCCGTCGGTTAGCCGCGTCAGCGCCCGCAGTCCCATCGAGAACGACTCAGCCGCGCCGCCAATGATGACGCTGGGGTCCGGCGATAGCGGGTTGCTATCCATGGCCGTCACAAAAATGGCCGCAGGCTCCGTGCCTGGTGCCGGAATCTTGCTGAAGGGCCGCGTGCGCAGCGCCAGCCACAGGCCGACATCGGCGAGCCGGCTCGTCACCTCCTCACGCGATAGCCCCGCGAGAGCGTCCGCCGAGTACGTCGGACCCATGGGCGCCGGTGGTTCGTTCTCAGCCAGCGTGATGACCACGGACTGCAGCGCGCGCTGGCGACCCCGATTGATTGCGGTCACGGTGCCTGTGCCCGGCGCGGTAAACCGCACCCCAGGAATACGCTTGTGTTCGAACAGGCACTGGCCAAGCCTTACTGCGTCGCCCTCGCGCACCTGCATAGCCGGCCGGAGGTGCAGGTAATCGAGACCGACCAGCGCAACGGTGCGGACGGGCGGACCCGCGTGAACCTGCTGTTCAGGTTCGCCGGCCAGCGGAATGCGCAGGCCGCGACTGAGACTGAAATTGGCTGACATCCGTGATTCCGGACTCGGGAGAGATCGAGCAGCCGTGTATGATAAAGAACCTGATGCGCAGCTGCCATGCGTCTTAAGCCAATTCCCTCACTGCGCTCGCTTGTGGCGATCGCTCTGCTGATCGCCGCCCTGCCCGGCTGCGTACCCCCGCCAGAGGGTCTAGCCCTCAGCGGCGAGACCATGGGCACGTCGTTTTCGTTGAAGCTGGGGCAATCCATCTCGGCGGCCCGCGCCGACCGCCTCTCCACCGATGTGGACCAACTCCTCGCTGAACTCAACGCCGGGCTGTCGAACTACGAGCCGGCGTCGGAAGTCACCCTATTTAATGAGCTGGACGATGTCGGCTGGGTCCCCGTCAGTGACATGCTCGCAGCTGTGGTTGAGCGGGCACTGCTGGTTGCTGAGCTCAGCAATGGGGCGTACGACATCACCGCAGCGCCCATCATCGAGGCCTGGGGCTTCGGGCCGGCGGCCTCAGCGCCGCGTATTCCCCCAGACGCCGAAATTCAAGCCGCAGGCAAGCGGGTCGATTTTCGCCGGCTGCAGGCCCGGCGCGATCCCCCCGCATTGCGCAAGCTGTCGGCTGACACCCGGCTGGACCTGTCCGGGGTCGCCAAGGGCTACGCCGTAGATCGGCTTGCGGAGCTGCTCGAGTCCCGCGGTATCACCAACTACCTTGTCGAGATTGGCGGGGAGCTACGCAGCCGCGGACGGCGCGGCAACGGCGGACCATGGCGCGTCGGGATTGAGCGCCCGGAAGCTCGCGCCAGAACTGTTGCCAGGATCTTGCCCATGCGGCGCAATGCAGCGCTGGCAACTTCTGGTGACTACCGCAACTATTTCGAGATCAACGGCCAGCGATACCCGCATATCCTCGACCCGCGCACGGGGCGCCCGGTTGAACATGCGCTGGCCTCGGTCACCGTACTCGCTGAACGCTGCGCCGATGCCGACGCGCTGGCGACGGCGCTGGCCGTATTAGGCCCGGACGATGGCCTTGCACTCGCCGAGGAACGCGGACTGGCAGCGCTGTTTCTTGTCCGTGAGGAGCAGGGCTTCACTGAACGGTCGACACCGGCTTTTGATCAGTTCATCAACCCGTAGTTTGAAGATTGCCAGAATGCTTGATCATCTAGGACTCAACGTGAGCAACCTTAAGCGCAGCCGCGAGTTTTACGCGGCCGTGCTGCCAGCACTTGGCTACAAGCTGGTCGAATCGGGCGACGCGTTTGCTGCCTTTGGACCGCCCGGCCAACCTCTGTTCTGGCTATACGCCGCGGGCTCACCTCCAGGCGCGATACACATTGCGTTCGCTGCTCCCGACCGGGCGGCTATTGACCGCTTCCATGCCACCGCCCTCGCCTCGGGCGCGCAGGACAACGGCCGGCCGGCCTTGAGGCCTGCCTATCACCCCAACTACTACGGCGCGTTCGTGCTGGATCCCGACGGTCACAACATCGAAGCGGTTTGTCATGAGCCTCCTGGAGCAACCCGTTAAGTCGGCTGGGAAGGACGCATAGCAACAGGGTAATGCAGCGTTCTTAGCCCGGGGGTCGCGACCCGGGGTGGGCCGGAGGAGAAATAAGGCGGACCCCCGGGGATCATTCGACGGAAGTTTCCGGCGCACCGCGCCCGCAAGCAGCGTGGGGATCAACTAAGCGCCGGAATCAAACGCTCGCCAATGATTTTGATTGAGTCGGCTGGGTCTTCATGCATGCGCAAAGCGACTGCGTCGAGGCCGGCGGCTGCGAACTGCTGAAGCTCGCCGACGACGTGATCGATTGCGTCCAGGCCGCCAGTAAACGTCAGATTCTCAAGCAGGGCTTCGATGATTCGCTCGGGCACGCCCTCAATCCTGTCCGTCTTTGCCAGGAAAGCCTGCAAAAAAGCCCCAAAGTTATGCTCAACAAACTGCGTGTCCTCTTCGTCAAGAAAAGAACTGACGTATTCACGCTTAAGCACACCGCGCCACACGAGCTCGCGCCGCGCTTCCGCAACAGCCGCAGCTTTGTCGGACTTGATGTGCCAGGCAAAAAAATTGTTCAGCTCAAAATCGTGGCGCTCGCGTCCCGCGGCGGCCAGTCCGCGATCCAACGTCTCAAGCAGGCCCGGCAGCATGGTGAGCGTTGCATCACTAAACATCACGCCATCAGCGCAGGCCGCCGCCATGCTCAGCATTTGCGGCCCGTTTGCAGCCACATGCAACTGAGGTGGTTGCGAGCAGGCCCAGTCGGCGACGTAGTTGTTGGCGCGATACAGTTCACCGCCGTAGTTGACCAGCTCGCCACTGGCGGCAGCCCGAATAATTTCCACAGCCTCGCGGGTCGCGGTAACCCGGCGCTGCGGATCGATGCCCATGGCGCCTCCGCCGGACTTACCCAGCCCACCAACGAGCAGGGTGGCTCGCCCGGAAGCCAGCTCGGTAAAAGTAAGCGCAGTGTCCGCCATTTTCACCGGCTGGGTCTCAAATGGCGTTACCGGCATCACGCCCAGGCGCAGGCGCTCGGTGGCCAGCGCCAGCGGCACCAATGACAGATACGGATCGCGACGGGCTGGAAAGTTTGAGGCCCACACCGTTCTCACGCCGGCATCTTCGGCCATCTGACCCAGCTCAAGCGCCATCGGCGCCGGTGTTCCGGGCGCAAGAATAATGTCTACATGCATGTGCTCGCTCCCGCGAGGCCGTGGCAGATGACGGCCAATGACCGTAACATGCGACGCCCACAAGGTGGCCATCAGGCTGCCTGCTCTGAATCAGCAATGCATTAAGGCTCGAAAGTACCCCCATGACTGCTGTGGCCACCGCCCGCATGACCGATACGGCCCTGCTCTTCGCGGGCGTCGTATTGTTCGCGATTGGGCAATCGCTGAATTTCATTATCGTGGCACCGATGGCTCGGGATGTGGGGCTAACGGAAACGCAGTTTGGTCTGGCCTACACGATTGCCAGCTTGCCATTGGTATTCGCCGCGCCATTTTGGGGCCGGCGCAGCGATGTACTCGGACGTAAACCCGTATTTGTCGTCGGCATGCTCGGCAGCGGCATTGGCACTGCATTGCTCGGCCTCACATTGCAGTACGGCTCGACTGGCTTTCTTACGGTGGGCTGGGTACTCATCTGCATCACCCTGGCCCGCGGCTTCTATGGCGCTACGTCATCGGCCATTTACCCGTCGGCGGCCGCTTTCATGGCCGATGTAACGACGTCCCAGAACCGTGCAAAGGGCATGGCGTTAATCGGCAGCGCCAACAGCTTCGGCTCAATTCTCGGCCCGCTACTGGCCGCAGGTCTCGCTTTCGCCGGTGCGCTGATTCCTATGTATGCCGCGGCGGTACTGTGCATTGTCGGGGCAGGCGCGGCGGTCTTCCTGCTCAAAGAACCGGCGCAGCACGCAGCAAAGCGCAACCCCGATCCTGACTCTTCGAAACTGCATTTCTGGGACCCGCGACTGCGCCCCTATCTGATTATCTGGGCGAGCTTCTTTTTGATCTTTATTTCGCTGAATCTGATTACCGCGTTCTATATAGAGGACCGGCTAGGCATTAGCGACAAGCAGCAAATCATCAGAACAGCCAGCCAGGTACTACTGAGCATGGCTGGCGTCATCACGATTGTTCAGGGTGTGCTGCTGCAGATCTGGCGGGTGCCTCCGCGCCTGCTGCTGCGCTTGTGCGGACCTATATTTGCCATCGCGCTACTCGTGATGGCGCAAGCCACAACACCCCTGTGGCTCATGACTGGCTACGGGTTGCTTGGCCTGTCGTTTTCCTTTGCCACGCCGGGCATCAACGGGTCGGCGAGCCTGGCGATGCGGCCTCACGAACAAGGGGCTGCCGCCGGTTATCTGAGCGCTTCGAACACAGTCGGCGCAATCGCCGCACCGCTATTCGGCACCACGGTCTATCAGATCGCACCGAACGCGCCATTTCTGTTTGGCGCGGCCTTGTTCACGGTGATGAGTGTCTATGCGCTCACGATCAAGGTCGAGCAACCAGCGCCGGCCGAAGAAGCCAAGGCACCGGTCAACTAGCCGCCGCGCAAGTACGCCTTAGATCTTCCGGCGCCGCTGCCGCTCCCAGGTGTCAAACAGGTCACCAAAGTACTCATCGAGTCGCGTAAACGACTGCGGGGCCTGCTCCTCAAGCAGCGTGCGGTTAAGCCCTGGATAGACATCCGGGCCGCCTTCCTCGGGCCACTGCTTCGTGGCATCGATCACAATCTTGCTGCTGTTGGGCCGGTCTGGCGAACTCGGGTCCAGCGGCATGCCGCGCGCCGACTCAATAATTTCAGCGGCTGGATAGGGTTGCCAACGCGACCCGATGGTGTGCATCACCTCAGTGCGATTCAACACATCTACATCTTCATCGACGATGACAACGACTTTGGATATCGGCACGAATTTGGCAATCGCATTGCCTACTACCAGTCCTTGCCCTGCCTTGGTCTTGCGAATGCTGACAATCGTGATGCCAGTGGATTCAACCGGCGTATGCAGCGCAACGAGATCCGGCTGGAACTTACGCAGGCGATAAGTCGCCGTAGCCTCCAGCGGCGCGGTACAAAAACCGCGGGTCACGCCGGTGAACTGGTTGAGGATCCACGGGTTACGGCGGTGCGTAATGGCCTCAATATCCATGTAGAAGTTTTCTTCTTTACGAAGACCGAGATAGCCATACATCTCGCCGAACGGGCCTTCGGGCAGCATGGGCTGATCCAGGGGAACGACGCCTTCGATGATCATTTCAGCGTGCGCAGGCACCATTAGATCGTTGGTCTCAGACTTCACCACCTCTACCGGCTTACCCCGCAGCCCGCCGGCGATCGACAGCTCGTCTGTGCCATCTTTAGAGACCGACGAGCCACTGATAATCCACGTGATGGGATCCTGACCCAGCGCGATAGAAATGCGCACGGACTTCTCGCCGCGACGCTTGGCGGCCATGAAGGCACGCCATGCGCCCTGTCCGTTCTCCGGGTTTACACCCAGTCTGCGCGGGCCTTTGATCTCGCAGCGGTAGGTGCCGAAGTTCTTACCTTCATCAACGTCGTCAGTGAAGATCGAGCCCGTATTCACGTACCGGGCGGAATCAGCGGGGTTTGATTTGACGAACGGAAAATCGAGCACATTGATGTCGTCACCGCGAACGACCACTTCCTTAACCGGAGCTGCATCGCGGCCCACCTCAACGGGCGGGATCATCGGGAACTTACCGTCGTTCTCCTGCAGCATCTTGTCGAGGTGCGCCATCACCATGCGGTAGGTTTCGGCGCCATGTCCCGGGATCGGGTCGAGACCGAAGACGATCGCTTCGGTGTCCCAGTGACCCATGTTGTTCATCACGACGGGCCCGGTCATCCATTCGCCGTCTATCTTCACCTCTTCGGCGATCACCGCCGGCGCCTCATACATCCCGACACAGTCCATTAGTCGATAGGCAAGCGCGGCCATTTCGTACTCGTCCTGATCGATACGCTTGACCCGCATAACCAGACCGCGGCGCTCAAGATCGTTCATGTAATCGCGAAACGAGTCGTGTGGATACACCGACTTGTAGGTCTTGCCGGAGCCGAACCGGCTACCCAGCGCGTGGCCACCGGCCTCTGATGGCTGCGGCGCTACAAGGGCTGCGCCGGCAAGCCCAGCGGAAGCGGCCATCAACTGGCGTCGGTCGAGGGTCGTCTCATCGGCAGCGCTGTCGACTGCGGAATTCTGACTGCCAGTGTTGCTTTCTGGGGAGCTTTTAGCGTGCTTGGTCATGGGCTTCCTCTCAAACGATCGCGGCAGGATGCGTCACCGGCGTGGCTCGTTCAAGTGCGACTGCGGCCTGCTTCAGCGGGCGGACAAGGGCTGACATAGCCCCGCGCCGCGGCATCGCCTGACCTGTAAGTGACTGTTTTTCTGAACCAGATCGATGGAACCTGGTTGAGCGAAAGGAGTCCAATTCAGTAACTGCGACCCCGGCTGCCCAAGTACCAGACTGCAGCCGCTACTATCCGCGCTGACGCAGTCAGCTTTTTGCTTACCCCCCTTTGAGACCATGAGAATTCCTGCCCTGCTGCTTTGTGTGTTTAGCCTGCTCAGCGCCACTTCGGCGGCCAGCGAGACGGCCGGGCTCGCGCCTGAAACGCACGCCGCGATCAATCCAGAGAATATGGGCTGGAGCTATCTGCGGCTGGAGGCGCGCAAGTTTATTTTTTCAGCCAGCAGCGAAGCGCAAGTGGAAGTGGTGTCGTCGCCCGCCTACTCCGGCAACCTGATTGCGGCGCAGCAGGGCAATCCGGTGGCGCCCGCGGAGCAGATGGTTCGCCTGACCGCGGTCAACAAATACTTTGGCAAACGCACCGCGATGGAACTGTTAATGAACCCCGGCGACGCCCGGGCGGTGCAGTACGCGCTTGACGAAGACGGCAAGCGCTTGAAGCACCGTATCTATCGCCATACCGACACGGGCATCTTTGTACAGACACACCGACCTGCGGAGCAGGAAGATCGCGGCGCCAACTGGACCGAGTGGAGCGATATCTCCAGCGACTGGCGAGGCATGACGACCCTGGCCTACGGCCTGCCCATCGTGCAACCGCTGGGATTGCTCTACGTCGCAGGCGCTGCTGATCTGCAGCCCGGCGGGACACCCCTGCGGCTGCTGTCGATTTCTGATCGAAAAATAACCACCGTCGAGCTCCGCGCATTTGCGGCCAGTCCGCGCCGGGTCAATATGGAGTTGCATGGCAGCAGCGGCTCAATCCGTTGCCGCGGTCGCATTCCGGCGTTACGTCTTGAGGTAAACGGGTGGCCACTGGATCCGTCGATTGAAGCGACTAACTTTGAGTTTCTTGGGCTCGAGGAAGACATAAGAATTTACGTGCAGCCCTCAACCGGCATGATTCTGGAAGTCACCGGCAAGGCGCCGATCGTCGGTGACATCGTCATCCGCGCACGTGAAGCGCGTGTCATTGGAGAGGCGAGCTGCCCGGTTGCCTCCTAGCAGGTAACTGACGGGCCCTGACCCCATCCAGAACGCAGATGCAGGTACCCTCCGCCCTGAGGCTTCTTCAAGCACTATCGGCATGACGCCTCTGAACACAGCGTTGCACCAGGGAGGTCGTGAGCGAGTTCGACCTGTCTATGTGACTCAGAAAAGACCTGACGCGATATATCAACAGTTCGCTTCCAGCCGTTGTCGCCGCGTTGACGCTATGATGGCGCCGTGCAACTCGATCTCGATCTGCCAGACCTGCCGCCCTTCCGGATTCGGGCATCCCGCCGGGCAAAGAACCCCAGCGTTTCGGTGTGTGTGCACCGTGGCATGACCATTACGGTACCGGATGGGTACAGCGAACGGCGCACGCGGCGCCTGCTCGACGAGTGGCGCCCATGGATAGACGAACAGCTTCGCAAGCTTGCCGAGCATCAGGCGTCTATGCCCGCCGAGAGGCGGGCGGCGCTCCCGGAACGAATCGAGTTACCGGCCGTGCAGCAGGCGTGGGACCTGATCTACGTCTCCGACAACCAGCGCAGTTGTCGTGTTAAAGCGAACCCGTCTCAGCTCATTGTCTCGGGCCCGCTGGACAATCACCAGGCCGTGCGCGCAGCCCTGCGCCGCTGGCTGGCCCGGCAGGCGAGAGCGGCGCTGGTGCCATGGCTGGCTGACCTGTCCTCGGCGCACGGACTGACATACGCTCGCGTCACCATCCGCGGCCAGCGCACGCGCTGGGGCAGCTATACCTCCAACCGGACGCTGAACCTCAACTACCTGCTGATGTTCCTCGAACGTGATCTGGTGCGGTGCGTGTTGCTCCATGAACTGTGTCACGCGCGCTATCTGAGCCACGGCCCCCGGTTTTACGGTCTGCTGAGCAGGCTTGAACCCAACTACGCCGAGCTCGATCGACGCATTAACGACGCGTGGCAATTGCTCCCAACCTGGGCGGTAAGAGACTAGGAGACCCGTGAAAACCCTCAGGCGGGCCGATACATCGTTGTGCCCTCGCCTGCGGCTCTTCACCAACGTACTCGAACTTAATCTGCAACCGTGGAGTCAGGAACCATGTCTGAGTTAACTCACGAGGGAAAGTGTCTTTGCGGCGAGGTGGCGGTGACGGTTACGACCCGCGATAACACCGTCGCAGCCTGCCACTGCAACATGTGCCGGAAATGGAGCGGTGGCGTTCTGTTCGCGCTGGAAAGCGTTGCGGATGTGAGCATCCGCGGAGAAGACCATGTGACTATCTACGCGTCGTCCGAGTGGGCGGAGCGGGGCTTCTGCAAGCACTGCGGTACACATTTGTTTTATCGCCTGCAGGATAGAAGTTTCTACTCGGTAACCTCCGGGCTATTCGAGGCCCACGCGTGGAAATTTGATCAGCAGCTGTTTGTTGACGAACAACCAGACTTCTACGCCTTCAGCAATGACACGAAGAGACTCACCGGAGAACAGGTCTTCGCACTGTTCGCGTCAGACCAGGATCAACCCTCGCCCTAAAGCGCCCGAACTGCCGCCGGCACCAAAAAGCTCTCAGGCAAGGGCGAGACGAGGCGTGGGTTGGCGAAAAAGCGGAACGTATATGTCAATACGTGAGCATTTTGAGACAACCCAGAACGAAGTATCGGACCGCCTGAGGGCTTTTCCTGCGCAGAAAAGCAAAAGGCCCGAACAGTAAGTCCGGGCCTTCGCATCTGGAGGATCTTAAAATCAAGTGGCGACGGGGCGCTTGGGGCGCCTAAGGAGAAGGGGGGGCTCCTTCGACGCTGGGAAGATCAATCGCCTTCCCGTCAATCCACGCTTGCATACTACGAGCAGCCGCCTAACCCGGGCCTTGCCTGAACATTAACCATCTGTAATCTTCGGTGTGAACAGCAAGATGCTGTTTATATTATACTTTTCCACTCCTGACCCACGATACAGCAACCAATAACGGTATGCTGTATCGCGGCAACCCGATGTGTATCCGCAAGACTCAAGGCCAACGGAATGCGCTTTCTTGTGATTGAAGACGACGCCAGCGTGGCGGAATTTACCTGTGGCGGCCTGCGCGAGGCAGGGCACACGGTCGATCATGCCGACAACGGTAAAGACGGTTTGTTTCTGGCGACCACCGAAAGTTATGACGCGTTGGTGGTAGATCGAATGCTGCCTGGCGTTGATGGTCTGTCGGTGATCCGCACTCTGCGGGCATCGGAAAATGCCACCCCCGTGCTAATTCTCTCCGCGCTCGGGCAGGTCGACGACCGAGTGAAGGGATTGCAGGCGGGCGGCGATGATTACCTGACCAAGCCATTTGCGTTCAGCGAATTGCAGGCTCGCCTGGAAGCTCTGACACGCCGGAGCCGAGGCAGCGGCAGCGCTGAGACGGAACTCAATGTCGGGCCTCTGGAGATGAACCTGCTTAAGCGCGAAGTAAGGCGCTCCGGCGAGCTGATTGAACTTCAGCCACGCGATTTCCAGCTATTGGAATACCTGATGCGCAACGCCGAACAGGTTGTGACCCGCACCATGCTGCTTGAGAACGTCTGGGACTATCATTTCGATCCGCAGACGAACGTAATCGACGTACACATCAGCCGGCTGCGAGCGAAGATCGATAAAGGACACGAACGAGCACTGATTCACACCGTGCGGGGTGCGGGCTACAAGCTATCCGCTTAAGGATGATGCATTGGCTGACTGAACAACTCCGCACCACGACGTTTCTCCTGACGCTGCGTTACATGGTGCTGTTCTTTATCTCCCTGACGGGCCTGATGCTCGTCATCAATCTGTCGATCAGCCGCTTCACTGAAGCGCGCGCCGATGCGAGCGTTTCAACCACACTGCGTACATTCAATGTTCTCTACGGTCGCGGCGGCCTGATCGCGGTTGATGAGTACATGCAGGCGCGCGAAGTCGCCGAACGGACCGGCGACATGTACTTCATGCTGGCTGACAGTCAATACGACCGTGTGGCCGGCAACCTGAACTCCTGGCCTGCCTTTCGGGCGGACGACAGCGGCTGGGTGCGTTTTGACCTGCGCCGCGGAGGCGAGGTGTTTATGGCCCGCGGCCGCGTGAATCGGCTGGGTGACGACGGTTGGCTGCTGGTCGGCCGCGAGGTGCGCGACCTCGGTGGTCTGGAACAGGTGCTCGATCGGGCCTTCGTGTTTGTGCTCGGCGCGACCCTGCTATTTGCCTTTGCGGGCGGGCTGTTCATGAGCAACACGGTGGTCAAACGGGTCAACGAAATTAATCAGACCAGTCGTCAGATCATGGGTGGTGACCTATCCAGGCGGATGCCAACACTCGGCACGCGCGACGAGTTTGATCAGCTGTCCAACAACCTCAATGAAATGCTGGACCAAATCGAGTCGCTGATGGCCAGCATCCGGCACATGTCTGACAACGTGGCTCACGACTTGCGTACGCCGCTTACGCGCTTGCGAGGACGGCTGGAGAATCTTCGCCGGCACACCACCGATCAAAACCTCGAGGATGTCGAGGGCTGTCTGCAGGACGCCGAGCAGCTACTGGCCACATTCAGCTCGCTGCTGAGTATCACGCGCCTGGAATCTGGCGCCGCAGATACGCACCTTCAGGAGTTGGATCTGGCCGAGATCGCCGCTGACGCCTGCGAGCTCTATCAGGCAGTTGCTGAGGAACAGGGCCTGCGCCTGGAGTTTGACCGCCCGGCTCCGGCCATGATCAGGGCCGACCGTAACCTGGTCTTTCAAGCCCTCACCAATCTCCTGGACAACGCAATAAAGTACGGATCCGAGGGCGGCGCCATCGGCGTGGAGGTCACCCGCAGTGGGCCGGAGATTACGCTGTCTGTCGGCGACCGGGGACCAGGCATTCCTGCAGACCGGCGCGAAAAAGTTTTGCAACGTTTTTACCGGCTAGATGAAAGCCGCTCGGCTCCCGGATCGGGGCTTGGTCTCAGCCTCGTGCTGGCGATTGCGCAACGCCATAAAGCCAAGTTTGTTTTGGACGACAACCACCCGGGCTTGCTGGCGCGTCTCGTCTTTGTGAACGCTGCTCAGGCAACCGGTTGAGATCAGCACCGGCATGTTTCGCATTCTCGACGACTACCCGGATGCGGTGCTGGCAGTAACCGGCACCGGGCGCATCTCTACCGAGGACTACCGGGATACTTTGGGTCCGGAACTCAGGGCGCGAAGAGCGCGCCACGACAGCGTGCGGCTGCTTTATCACCTGGATGCCGACTTCGACCGTTTTGCCACGACGGCACTGTGGGATGACAGTCTGCTGGGCATGCACAACCTCGCCGGCTTTGAGCGAGTCGCTGTGGTCACGGATCTGGCCTGGCTGCGCAATCTGGCTGTCGGCGCGGGTGTGCAATCCGGGGGCGCTGTGCGCGCATTTCCCAACTCCGAACTTGCAGAAGCGCGCGCGTGGCTTCTGGACGGCATGCAATGCTAGGGCGGCACAACAGCAATGTCGCAATCACCTGCCTGGTTGCGCTTTGCATCACTAGCTGCGGGTCGCCCGATAAGTCCTGGGACCTGGCCGAACGGGAGGATACCCCTCAAGGCTATCTTGAGTTTCTTGCCAAGTACCCGGACGGCGAATTCGCGGAACGAGCGCGCCAGCGCATCGCCGAGCTGGATGAACTGCGTGCCTGGGAGCGCGCCCAGTTTCGCGACCGGATTGAAAACTATCAGCGGTTCATCGAGAACTTTCCTGACAGTAATTTTGGGGCCCCGGCGAAGGCGCGCGCCGCACAACTCGTGCGCGATGCCGCGTGGGCCGAGGCGGAATCGGCTGGCACGGTCGATAGCCTGAACGCGTTCCTGAGCGATTATCCCGATGCGCCCCAGCGCGAGCAGGCCGAGCAGCGCATTGCCGCGCTCACGCCGCCTGCCCCGGAGCCACCTCCCGAACGGGACGGTGCATTTCGTTTACAGGTGGGCGCGTTTAGAACGGCGGCGGCCGCTGCAGCAGAAGTCCGGCGCCTGGACCCGCGATTCGGCGAACTGCTGTACGGACCCATCCGCATCGACTCGGCGGCGGAGGGATCGTCTCGCCCGTTCGTACTCAAGACAGTCCCCATGAGCGGCCCGGAGGCGCGCGACGCCTGCAGCAGACTCAAGGCACTCGACCAAGACTGCTTTATCATTAACCGTTAACGCGCGGGTGAATCGCCAGCCACGAAACGCCAGAAGCCACGCAGAACGGCAGCCAACAGATCCCGACACAGTATGAGCTTCGACTGGGCAGACCCGCTTGAACTAGACCAGCAGCTTAGCGATACAGAGCTGCAGCTGCGTGACTCGGTTCGCCGCTACTGCACAGATCGCCTGCAGCCGCGTGTAGTCAGCGCGTTCCGCGACAACCGTTTTGATCGGGACATACTGCGAGAAGCGGGCGATCTTGGGATGTTGGGTGGCAGCATAGGCGGCTACGGGTGCCCGGGACTGAGCTACGTGAGCTACGGTTTGCTGGCGCGCGAAGTTGAGCGCATAGACAGCGGCTACCGTTCGATCATCAGTGTGCAATCTAGTCTGGTCATGTTCCCCATTCATGACTTTGGCTCTGAAGAACAGCGCGAGCAATACCTGCCGGGACTGGCCAGCGGTGCCCTAATTGGCTGCTTTGGACTCACCGAGCCAGACCACGGATCTGACCCGGGACGGATGCGCGCCCGGGCGCGGCGGGTTGCGGATGGCTTCGAGCTGACCGGCACAAAAACCTGGATCTCCAATGCGCCGGTGGCGGACGTGTTTGTTGTATGGGCCCGCGATGACGAAGGTGAGATTGCGGCTTTTTTGCTTGAGCGAGGCATGCGCGGGCTAAGCACACATGAAATCGAAGGCAAGCTGGCGCTCAGAACATCCAGCACGGGCGACATCATCATGGATCGCGTGTTTGTGCCTGAAGAAAACCAGCTGCCTGCGGCACGCGGGTTAGCCAGCGCCTTCGCCTGTCTTAATCGCGCTCGCTACGGCATCGCCTGGGGCAGCATGGGTGCCGCGGAAGCCTGTTGGCATGCCACCAGAGACTATGTGATGGACCGTCAGCAGTTTGGTCGGCCACTGGCGGCAAATCAGCTGGTGCAGAAAAAGCTTGCCGACATGCAGACAGAAATCACGCTGGGGCTGCAAGCTTGCCTGCGGCTGGGCCGCATGGCCGACGCAGGCAGCCTGCATCCGGAAGCTGTTTCGCTCCTCAAGCGCAACAACTGCGGCAAGGCGCTGGACATCGCCCGCACCGCACGGGACCTCCACGGCGGTAACGGCATCAGCGATGAATACCATGTTATTCGTCATCTGCTGAACCTGGAGGCGGTCAACACTTATGAAGGGACTCACGATATTCACGCATTGATCCTGGGCCGCGCCCAAACGGGCATACAGGCATTCAACTGATGTCTGACAATCCATCAAACGGCAGGGATCTCGCCGATCTCCGGCGTGATTACCGCAATCAGCCGCTGCGGCGCACGGACCTGAATGCCGATCCGATGCAGCAATTTGATGCATGGTTCAACGCGGCGATGGAGTGCGAGGCGATGGATGCCAACGCCATGGGTCTTGCCACCGCGGATGCCAGCGGCGCGCCTTCGCTGCGCACGGTGCTGCTGAAGTACTACAGTGCGGAAGGCTTCTTGTTCTACACCAACCTCGGGAGCCGCAAAGCGTCGGACATCGGCGCGAACAGCAACGTAGCTCTGCTGTTCTACTGGCACGAACTGCACCGGCAGATAAAGGTTCGCGGCACGGCCACGCGCACCAGCGTCGCGCAAGACGCCGCGTATTTTCTGCGCCGGCCTCGCGACAGTCAGCTCGGCGCGTGGGTTTCCCGGCAGAGCCAGACCATTTCCGCGCGCTCGACGCTGGAAAGCAAATTCGCGGAAATGCAGGAACGTTTTGCCAAGGGTGAAGTGCCGCTGCCTTCTTTTTGGGGTGGCTATCGCGTGATACCGGCAAGCATCGAATTCTGGCAGGGCCGTGAGAATCGCCTGCACGACCGGTTCATTTACCGCAAAACCGATGCGGACGATGGGTGGGCAATCGAGCGACTGGCGCCATAGTCGTGTTATGCCAAAACGGTGCTTGCAGCCCGCGGCCGCGGGCTCTAGATTGATGGCATGCAGTTAGCACGCGGCGTCTCCTGGGTTTTGTGGATCACTTTGCTGGCGGGCAATGCCGCCGGCTTCCAGCCACTGCCGTTGGATGCAGAGATGACCGACGTGCCCTGCGCTGCGCTGCACGACAGCGACAGCGGTATGGACCATCGTGTCGCCGACGACTGTCTGGCTCATTGCCTCGATGCCGTGACTCACAACGGCGACGCTGCCCTTCGTGCACCGTCCCGCACGCCAGCGGACGAGGAGTTTGAGCAGGATCCGAAGGCAAACTGCTCGCCGCATTCTCAGCTCAACGCGTTCACGCTTGATTCCGCGTGGCAACCGCCGCCAGCGCTAAACGTTGCTACCCGCTCACCCGTTCGCCGTTACGACCGGCTTCTGAACTAGCGTCCCTCTGCACCGGCCCGTCGCCGGATCGACATGCCTGCCATGCGCGGGCGCCTTTCGTTTTCAGCAGAGTTTCGGACATGACAACCAGACGACAGATCCTCGCGGCGGCAGGCCTGCAGTGCTTGCTGCCACAGTGGGCGATTGGCGCCCTGCCCGTCGGCAGTGCCCGCCAGGCGTTTGAACTGACCATTCGCGATACCGCCATACCCATCGCCGGGCGCCAGGGCCGCGCCCAAACGATTAACGGCAGCCTTCCCGGACCGCTTTTGCGCATGCGCGAAGGCGACCGGGTGTCGATTTCCGTTCGGAACCAGCTGACAACCGATACGTCGCTGCACTGGCACGGGCTGCTGGTGCCGCCGGGCATGGACGGCGTGCCGGGAATCAGTTTTCCGGGCATACCGCCCGGTGATTCGTTCACTTATCAATTCAGGCTGCGCCAGGCGGGCACGTATTGGTACCACAGCCATTCCGAATTCCAGGAACCTCTGGGCGTCTACGCGCCGCTGATTGTCGATCCGCTGGAACCAGAACCGTTTGCCTATGACCGCGAGTTCATCATCGTGCTGTCGGACTGGAGCTTCGAGCACCCGCGACGAATTTACAGCAAGCTGAAGAAACACGCTGACTACTACAACCGGAATCTTCCGGGCCTGGATCAAGCACTGCGTGACGAGCGCGGCATCAGAGCGGCTATCGGCGAAGATGTTGAATGGTCGCGGATGCGCATGATGCAAACCGATATCGCGGATGTTACCGGCGCAACATTCACGTATCTGCTAAACGGCCATTCGACCATGGACCCGTGGCTTGGCGTGTTCGTGCCCGGAGAGCGAATCCGTTTGCGGTTTATCAACGCGGCGGCCATGACCTATTTCAATGTGCGGCTGCCCGGCGTGCCCATGACCGTTGTGCAAAGCGATGGGCAAAATCTGCAGCCGTTCGAAACGGACGAGTTCCAGCTTGCCGTGGCAGAGACGCTGGATGTATTGATTAGCCCGCGCGCCGGCACTCCGCATACGCTAATTGCCGAAGCGATGGACCGCAGCGGCCTGGTCTTCGGCAGCATAAGCAGCGAGCCGGGGGAGCCCCCCGCTGCTCCAGCTTTGCGCGCGCCGCCCAAACGAACCATGGCCGATATGGGCCACGGCGACGGCCATGCACATCACGATCACCGCAACCATGGGCATGACCAAGGCAGTGCTCGCCCGGAGCAAGGCCACGCGGATAGCGCCAGCAAGCCAGTCGCGGAAGCCAGCTGGGAGCCGCGACGCGGTCCTGGCGTTGCGAACGTGGTCTCCAGCCCCAGCTCGCGGCTTGACGAGCCGGGTACAGGACTGGAGAACGTGGCACATCGGACACTGACTTACGCGCAGTTTGCTGCTCATCGCGGGAGGTCGGTAACGCCGATACCTCAGCGCGAGTTCACTCTGCACCTTACGGGCAACATGCACCGCTACATGTGGTCATTCGATGGTGAGCGATACAGCAAGCGCACTGAACCCATTGAACTGATCCAGGGGGAGTGCGTGCGGTTCACACTCATCAACCACACGATGATGGAACACCCGATTCACCTGCACGGCATGTGGATGGAGCTGGAGAACGGCAAATCGCCGCTGGCGCGCAAACACACGATCAGCGTCAAGCCCGCGGAGCGTCTGTCGGTGCTTGTTATCCCTGACGAACCCGGTGACTGGGCGTTTCACTGCCACCTGCTGCTGCACATGAAGGCCGGCATGAACCGGGTGGTTCGCGTGATCCCGGCCGCTGATTCGGGCAACCGGCATGCGTAGGCTCAGTATTTCGTTAGCGGCAGCCAGCGCGCTGCTGACCTCAGGCCACGCCAGCGGCATTGAGAATCAGCTTATGGTCGAGGCTGAGAGACTTGAGGCAAGGGGCGGAGATGCTGGCGAGGCCTTATGGGACGCCGAGGCGTGGTGGGGCAGCAATCTAAACAGGTGGTGGCTTAAGAGCGAAGGCACGCTGGACAGTAGCGGGAATACCGAGTCGGCTGAGCTACAGGCGCTTTTCAGCAGGGCAGTCGCTGCTTTCTGGGATCTGCAGGCCGGCCTCCGTCACGAGTTCGCCCCCGGGCCGCGAAACACAACCGCGGTAGTGGGCCTGCACGGCACGCTGCCGTTCAATATTGAAGTGGATGCGGCCGCGTTTGTTGGCGGCGATGCATCACTCGCCGCACGACTTGAGGCAGCGCGCGACCTTCGACTTACAAGAAGACTGGTGCTCCAGCCGCGCATTGAGGTTGAAGCAGCGCGCGACGCTTTGCCCGAGGGAAACGTCGGCAGTGGCATCACTGAAATAGAGGCCGGACTCCGTCTGCACTGGGAACTGCAGCCCGACCTGGCCCCTTACGCCGGCCTCGAATACGAGGCGGCGGTTGGCGATACACGCAATCGACTGAAAGCTACCGGCCAAGACTCGGCCGGGTGGACAGGGATGATCGGTCTGCGGTTCTGGTTCTAGCGCGAGCTTGTCAACGTGACGCGCTGATCCTACGGTGGCGATCCTCCTAGCAACTATATGAAGGGGTAGGACATGTCGAGAAGCTTCTTACGCGAGCCAAATCTGGGCGCGCTCGTTGCGCTCATTTTCTGCCTGCAGTTTGCACCGCTTGCCTTCGGCGGCGCGCACAAGACCATCCTGCCGCAAGTACCGATCGACGTCGATCCAACTGTGGAAGCGGAGGTAACAGCGATCGTTTACGCGACGGCCGAACGCTGGAACTCGCAGGACTACGCCACCGTGCTCGAGCTCTGGGATCCTGACGAACCTTTCCCAACGTACCTTGCAGAAGAGCAGGCGCAGTGGTTTGTCGGCTGGGATCGGCTACGCGATTACCTGGATCCCCCTCGGCCAAACCCCATCATCGAGGCGCTGCGCGAGCAGATGTCGGGTGTTCAGGTTAAGCAGATTGCACCGGATCTGGCGATCGCGATTTGGTACATGCGCTTCGAGATGAAGCGCTTCATGAGCAACGCGTTCGGAGAAGATGTGCGCGTCAGCGCGGTGCTACGAAATACTGGTGACGGCTGGCGGTACATTCATTGGGCCGAGTCACCGAAAACGGCGATGGTGCAGATCGAAGACCTGTTTGAAGACAACATCTCGGATGACTGGGACAGCTTCTACGAAGAAGCGAAACAGCGGCGCAAAGAAGTTGTGCGCAAGAAACGTGCGGAACAGCGGGCGAGTAGCGAATAGCAGTTGCGGCAGCGCTTGGGCCTACCAATGGCCGGTTCCGGGCGCGCCCTTTACCGGACCAGCGATGTCATCAGTTAACCAGCCGCCGTAGAAGCCGCCGGGCTGAGGGCGAACACGCTCACCGGCGACATAGCATTCCACCCGGCCGGCGTAGAAGCTGAAGTAGCCAGCCAATGCCGCAAACTCATGTCGCGGCTCGGGGTATGACCAGGCCACCGGTCCGGCTGCTTCGTCGCTCGCCATGCCGAAGTAACAGGCAGCACCTTTCCATTCACAGAAGCTGGAGCCGCTGAGCTGTGCCAGCAGGCTTCGATTGACCGCCTCCGGCGGAATATAAAAGCCAGGCGGGCTGGCCGTTTCAAGCACCCGCAATGCGGCCGTTGTCTCGGCGATTGTCCGCCCCTGATGAAGGACGCGCACCACACGCGCATCGGCAGCCAGCGCCGGCGGCCGCGGATAGTCCCATACGGATTCCTGGCCCGGACCAGGTGTGTCGGCGAAGTCGGGCCTGACCTGCCCGTAGTAGGTCCACATGATCTAGCTAATGAGAGCAGTAGCCTTGCTGCGGCATGAGCGTTGTGCGGCGAACTCTAACGAAGTATTGATCCGGCCTGGGGCTTTGTCTGCGGAATTTCAACGGCGGCTACAGGCCGACGAGCTTGCCACCTTCCTGGACGGCCGCTTCCAGGTTGCCCGCATACCCGTCGGCACCCACCTTGCGCCAGACTTCTGCCGCGTCATCAAAAGCCGCACCGCCCACCAGGATTTTTACATCGCGCTCGCAGCGATCCCGCACGGCCTTGATTGAGTAGCGAACGCGCGGAAGCTGCGTGCTTAAGGTCGCCGTCAGCAACAACAGGTCAGCATCAAAGAACGTGAGTGTGGACGGAAGCTCCTGCATAGGCACGTCGGCACCAAGAAAAATGGTGCGCCAGCCCTCCATCTGGAACACATCACTGACAGCCCGCAAGCCGATGTCGTGTACGTTGCCGGCGACCGCTGCCGCAACCATGGTCTTTCCGTTGGCCGCCGCGTGCGCGGCAGAGTGAACCAGGATAGCCATCGCCCGCTGCGTGGCCTGGCTCACCATGTGTTCTTCGGCAATAGTCACGTCGCCCAAATGCCAGAGCCGGCCAATCTCGCGCTGTGCCGGCAGCAACACGTTGAGATAGAGATCAAGCGGCGTCATGCCGTCGTCTTTCCGCGCGAGCAGGTCGTTCAGCGCCTGCACGCCGTTACCCTCGAGAATGCTTTGCAGGTACTGCAGCGCAAGCCGGTCGTTCGGCCTGGAGGGGTCGAGTTCCGACTCCTCCAGATCCGGTACCGCCTCAGAGAGCGTATCGAGAGCCTGCTCCACATAAGCCAATGGCTCCGTCGCCGCAGCAGCCGGCAGATTCTCTGCCAGGACCTCCCTCAACGCGGCAAGGCTAATGGCAATATCCGACTCCTCCTGCTGACGAGCAATGAATGCTTTGCGCGTCCACAGAATTCTTGATGAGAACACCAGCGGTTCGCCCGTGTTGAGGGCCGCTGCCAGCTCGAGTATGCGCTGCGTCAGATGACTCTTCCAGTTGGCGAATGGATCGGGCTGGTAACGCACTTTGATCTGAGGCGCCCGATCCAGCATGACACTAGCCGCGTAGCCTGCAAAGCCCGAGGCGCTGCGCTCGAGCAGCTCTGCTGCAAAGCTATGGCTCTCTTGTTCACTCATTGCAAAGCGATCTCCCTGGGGTCAGCAGGCGTGTTTGGCCGGCGCCCGCCGACAGGATGATAGTCAATTCGAGTGCTGTCCTTGCCCAGATTCAGGGCTTAACGGCACCCGGTGGGAAACTCTCACCCCGCTGCAGCGGCGCGGCCTGCTGAATGCCGGGATCGATCGTGTGATAGATCTTGCCCACGCTGGCCCGATCATCCAGACACTCGATCACCAGTGCGGCGAGATCAGCACGCCCGATGACACCCATTACCTGGTGGTCCTCTGTCCGCACGGCGCGACCCGTGGCCGGCTCCGAGTTCATACCACCGGGGCGAAGCACCGTGTAGTCGAGCCCACTGCTGGTAAGCAACGCTTCCGCCTCGGTCTTCAGCGCGAGTACTTCACCCAGAACTTCGAGCACTTTCGGGGACACGGCCGACTGGCTGTCTCCGGCTCCAATGGCTGTTACCAGCACCACTCTGTCGATGCCCGCATCGATCGCCGCTGAGATCATGATGCGAGTACCCTCTACGTCGGGTCGCGGCCGCTCCCCACGCCGCCCACCAAGTGTGTTCACGATCGCTGAGGTACCCGGTGTGGCGCAGGCTTGCGCCACCGCACGCTCATCAAGAGCATCGCCCCGGATCACCGCAACGCCCAGCCGCGCCAGCTCATCATCCGCTGAGCCGGGACGCACCAACGCGGTGACGGGCACCTGCCGGGCACGGAGACCGCGGCACACCTCTAACCCGGTGCCCCGCGTCGCGCCAAGGACCAATACGCCGGTTTGCATGCTCACCGCTACTTCGAAGCCAGCTGGGATGCACAGAATACTGCACCTGCGTCTTACTGCTCGACCACATGCCGGTCAGCGCACCGGCCCACGCTAACCTCCTACGAACGGCGGTGTACAAACGCCGCCTCGGCAACTAAAGGATTCACCGCTATGCCAGCTCGTTTATTAGTGCTCGCCTTAATGCTGACTCATGCCTTACCCGGCTGGTCGGCGTTTAGCAACGAAGCTTCAACGGTATTAATCACCGGAGCGAATCGTGGTATCGGCCTGCAGTTCGCTACGCAGTTCTCCGAACGTGGCTGGAATGTCATTGCCACGGCGAGAAAGCCAGAGAAAGCCGATGAACTCAACGCGCTGGCGGGCCTGCATGACAACCTGGTCGTTGAGCAACTCGACGTCACCGACCACGCCGGTATTGAAGCGTTGGCAGCAAAATACGCCGATCAGCCGATTGATATCCTGCTCAATAACGCAGCCATTACGCCCAAGTACGCTAGCGCCTTTAAACGCGTAAAGGGTGTCGACTTTGATATGGCCCGCCAGAGCTATGAGGTTAACGCGCTGGGACCACTCAAGTTGGCGCAGGCTTTCATGAGCAATGTGGCAGCTTCCGAACAGAAAAAGATTGTGTCTGTCTCCAGCAAGGCCGGATCATTTGCGGTCGGCCCGCAGATGCCGATGATGTACGGCTATCGGGCCAGCAAGGCGGCCCTGAACATGCTGATGTACACGCTGGCTTTTGAAACCAGGAAACCCGGGGTCATCGTTACGGTATTGTCACCGGGTACAGTGAACACGACGCCCGGTATGACCATGCCCGACGGCCTGGAGCCTGATGAGAGCGTCCGCGCCATGCTTACGGTGATTGACAATCTCGGCCCGGAACACAATGGGCAGTTTTTGAACTACGAGAGCGGCGAGAGCATCGCCTGGTAGCAGAGACCGGGGCTTTCCCGGCCCGGTCTCCGAAGTTGGCCACGAAAAAGGGCGCCCTGCTTTCGCAGCGCGCCCTTTAATCTTCAGCCAAAGATGATGGCTAGTGAGACACCGTCTTCGGCAGCTGTTTTGCTTGCGCAATCCAGTCCTCGACCTGCGACTCCGTCGGCACTGCACGCACGAGCTTCTTCTCTACGTTGACCTCGGTCAGTTTGGCCGCCAGATTGGCCCCGTTGCGCTGGGCCAGCTCCGGCACTGTGTCCACGCCGGCACACTCAAGGAGCTCTGAGTATTCGCCGCCAATGCCCTTGATCCGCATCAGGTCAGCATGGTTTACAAACTTGAGCACCTGGCCCTCCGAGATGCCGGAGTCGGCGGCGATCCTACCGCGGCCGGCTTTCGTCGCACCTGCCTCAAGCAGCGCTTCGCAGGACTTTATGCCTGCCGCTTCAAGCTTCTCGCTGATTGCCGGGCCTATGCCTTCAATCGTTTCGAGTTTTGCCATTTCGTATCTCCCCTCTTGAATTTCTTATTGTCGCTTTAGCTCTTGAGAACGAAGGTCACCTTCATGCGGACCCGGTACTCCTTAACTTTGCCCTTATCGATAATCAGCTCCTGATCCGCGATCCAGGCACCGGTGACATTATCAAGCGTCTTGGTGGCCCGCTTCAGGCCGGACGCGATGGCCGCATCGAAGCTCTTGGAAGAGCCAGCAATAATTTCGGTAGTTCGCGCTACTGTCATAGTGTTTCTCCAGATTTTATTCTTCTCGCAGCAGCCAAACCGTGTGTGAGTCTGTCGACAAGCAATCAGGCATCGCCCTCCGGGATCGCCAACGCGCTGCGCCTCAGGGATAATACTACACAGCCGCCGTAGCCTAAGCCCCTGAGAGAAGGCACAAAAAGTGCGCTGGTGATGGCGAGACCCAGCGCAGCGGCGCGCGACAACCAAACGCCGGAGAAATCCCAAAGACACCTCAGAGCTTTTGACCATGCAAGATTTTGAAAAATTGGGTGCCTTTTATCTTGGCCGCAAGTCGACGGCCGGTGGCGAGGAGTCAGACCACGAACTGATTCTTTACGACTCAAAAGACCTGACCACACACGCCGTCATTATCGGAATGACGGGCAGCGGTAAGACCGGCCTGGGCGTCGGACTGATTGAGGAAGCCGCACTCGATCATGTGCCGGTGATCGCCATCGACCCCAAGGGTGATATGGGCAATCTGTCTTTGCGTTTTCCCCAATTGAGGCCGGCCGATTTTGAGCCGTGGATTGATCCGCGCACGGCGGCCGAAAAAGGTCAGACCGTTGCAGAGCATGCGCAAAGCACCGCGGCATTCTGGAAGAAGGGTCTGAAGTCCTGGGGGCAGACACCGCAGCGAATCAAGGCCCTCAGGGCCGCAGCTGACGTGAACATCTACACCCCGGGCAGTAGCGCAGGCACGCCGATTTCGGTATTGCGGAGTTTCACTGCACCGTCGGCCGTGCTGCTGGCTGATAAGGATTTATATCGGGAACGCCTGCAAAGCACGGCAACCGGCCTGCTCACGCTGCTCGATATTGATGCCGATCCGGTCACGAGCCCGGAGCACATCCTGCTCACCAACGTGCTGGACCATGCCTGGCAGCAAGGTCAAAGCCTCGATCTCGGGGGCCTGATTGCCGCAATCCAGAATCCGGGCATCGAACGCATCGGCGTGATGGAGCTGGATGCGTTCTTGCCGCCTAAGGAACGGTTCGCGCTGGCGATGCGTATCAATAACTTGTTGGCTGCTCCGGGGTTCGAAGCCTGGATGGAAGGACCGCCGTTAAATATCGATCAGTTGCTTCACAGCGCGCAGGGTAAGCCGCAGGTCTCCGTGCTGTCGATCGCACATCTCGATGATGCGCAGCGCATGTTTTTCGTAACCATGCTCCTCACCGAAGTTATCGCCTGGATGCGGCGCCAGCCTGGCAGCGGCTCGCTGAAAGCCGTGCTGTACATGGATGAGATCTTTGGTTACCTGCCACCGGTGGCTAACCCGCCATCCAAGCGCCTGTTTCTGACGCTGCTGAAGCAGGCGCGCGCTTTTGGCCTGGGCTTGGTGCTGTCCACCCAGAACCCTGTCGACCTGGACTACAAGGCGCTGTCGAATACGGGTACCTGGTTTATCGGGCGTCTGCAGACGGAGCGGGATCAGAAACGGGTGCGCGATGGATTACAGGGCACCTCAGGCAGCGGGAACCTCGACTTGAAGCAGCTCGACTCGGTGCTGGCGGGCCTGGGTAAGCGGCGCTTTCTACTCCACAACGTGCATGAGACGGAGCCCGTAATCATGGAAACACGCTGGGTGATGTCTTACCTGGCCGGGCCGCTAACGCGCGATCAGATAAAGCGCCTGGCCGCAAATCAACCGGTCGTGACTCCAGCGGAGAAAGCCCCTGCCGTGCAGTCTCCACACAAGGTTTCCGGCAACCGCCCTGTGCTGCCTCCCGGGATAAAAGAGTACTTCGTCGCGCCGTCAGAAAACGCCGGTGCGGGTGAAGCCCTGGTCTACGTTCCGCGGCTACTTTCCGTCGGCGAACTGGCCTTCAACAGCGCACGCTACGACCTCAACGAACGCCGGGCGTTCGCGTATACGGCCGAGCCCGATGAAGTGGCCAGCCAGATTGACTGGTCTGACGCGGACACACCGAGCATAGATACTGACGATCTGGATCAGCGGCCAGACCCGGAAGCACAGTTCGCGGATTGCCCAGGCTCAATGACCAAGGCCACCTCTTATAAAACCTGGGAGAAGTCACTGCGGCGTTGGCTGCGCAATGACCAGCCGCTGATGCTGTACAAGAGTAAAGAGCAAAAGCTGACCTCCAGGCCGAACGAGACGGAGCGCGATTTCCGCATTCGGCTGCAGCAGGTTGCCAACGAACGTCGCGACCTACGCGTCGCAAAGCTTAAGGAGCGATTCGAACGCAAGGTGGCTACTCAGGAAGAGCGACTCCGCAAAGCGACTCAGGCGGTCGAACGAGAAGCTGAGCAGGCCAAAGCGCAGAAATTCGATACAGCGATATCTTTCGGCACGGCCATCTTAGGTGCGGTACTTGGGCGCAAGCGGGTATCGACCACTTCCGCCTCGCGCGTCGGTACGGCCGTGCGCAAAGCGGGCCGAGCCGGTCAGGCCTCGGCGGACGTCCGGCGCGCCAAGGAGACCGTTACGGCGGTGCAGACCCGCATCACCGAACTGGAACGCGAATTTGAGGCCGAGGTCGAGAAACTGGCATCCGCCTACGACGCGCAGAACGAGGAGCTGCAGGAAATCGCCGTCAAAGCGAAGACCACAGATATCCATGTCGCCTTGCTGGGCCTGGGCTGGATTCCTCACATCGAAGACACCGAGGGTCGGCTGCGGCCTGGATAAAGCGCGGTTTTCGAACCGGCCTGCCGCCGGGTTTCCCACGGAGTTCACAGTTAGTCGGGCGCCGACGATCTAGGCTGCTGGAATGGCTCGTGGTAACGCATTGCGCATCACCCGGCAGCTTCTGCTATTGACGCTGGCGGCTGGCATTCTTGTCAGTAGCTGGCTGGCACAGTCACGCGCCAACAACTGGGACGAGAAACTGTGGGTCACCGTGTATCCGGTGCTTGCCGGTGAGACCGCCCAGACCGCCGATTTCGTCGCTGACCTCAGCGCCGATGATTTTGACGACATCAGCGAGTTCATTGAGCGCGAAGCCGTGCGGCACGGGATGGCATCACCCAGCCCGGTGCGAATCGACCTTGGGCTACCCACTGCGATACCCCCGGAACCACCGGCGGACCGTCGTCCGTTAAGCACGATTTTCTGGAGTTTGAAGTTACGCTGGTGGACGTGGCGCACGCTTGGCGACCAGCCAGGTCCCTCCCCCGACATTCGCATGTTTGTTGTGTTCCACGACCTCGAGTACGACGTGGCACTCCCGGATTCCCTCGGTCTCGCCAAGGCACTGCTGGGCGTCGCCCACGTGTTCGGCGATCGCCGTTACATGAGCAGGAACAATGTCGTTATCGCCCACGAGTTGCTGCACACGCTCGGCGCGACTGACAAGTACGATGCAAGCAACAACCGACCGCTCTACCCCCACGGTTTTGCGGAGCCCGATCGGCGACCGAGATTTCCACAGCGCTATGCTGAAATAATGGGCGGCCGTATTCCGCTTTCCGCGTCTGAAAGCGAGATGCCCGAGAGCCTGAAGCAGGCGCGCGTGGGTACAGCAACCGCGCGGGAACTCCGTTGGCCAGGCGCGCAGCGCTCGGAAGCCATCTGAAACCTCGCCGTCGCTGCTTAGGCTCCCCAGGCACCGGGGTCGATCCCCACTGCACAAAAAAATGGCCCGCAAAGCGGGCCGAAGCGTTGGGTTGTGGTTATCGTTGCGGCTGTTATTGCTGTTTTCTTGCTCTACAGGGGGAGTTCGGAAATGACTATAGTGGACGGCGGGCTCATGACGTGACCCTTGGCGACTCCTGCTCAATCGCCCACCCCTGAAGGGCTGCCATCCAGCTTCGCCATGAAACCGATTGCCGTCGCCCGGCGAACCCCGTACTGTTCGCCACAGTGGCGTCGCCAGGTGCAAATGGCGACGCGAGGGGACACTACAAGACCATGAAAATAGAGCAAAAAAGTGCGCCCGGTAGTGCTTTGGACGTCGCCCAGCCGGCAAGCACATCAACTGATTTGCCGCCCGTCGAAGATCGGCGCCTGTGGCTCTACAAGAGCACTCAGGGCTACCAGGAGATCATGTCCTGGTATGACGACGCGCTGAAAACCATCGATTGCGAGCTTGAGTCGCAGTTCGTGAAAACCCGTTTCGGCCACACACACATGCTGGTGGCTGGCCGGGAAGATGCCGAACCACTGATTCTCATTCCCGGCGTCGCCGGCTGTGCCCCGCTGTGGCGCCGGCAAATACCAGCTTTTGCCAGACACTTTCGAGTCTATGCTTTAGACATCGTCGGCCAGCCGGGCCGCAGCGACCCGAATCCACCATCTTTCCTGAACGACGACTACGTGCACTGGCTGACAGATGTACTGGATGGCCTGCATATCGACCGAGCCCACTTTGCGGGGACCAGCGTGGGCGGCTGGGTGGTGTTGCGCATGGGTATCGTCGCGCCCGAACGGGTGCGCAAGATTGTCATGCTAAGCCCCACCGGCGTCTCGCGCGCAAAGCTACCCGTGAAGATCTGGCTGACCAAAGTGCTGAACAAGCGCAAGGATGCGAACGCGCTGGAGGACGATCTGACCGCCAAGTCGGTGAGCTCGAAAAGCCCGGGCGGATCGTTCGGAACGTTCGACCGGCAACTCGCGCGGCTCATGGCGTTGTGCACCCGTCACTACCGGGTTGACCGGTCCGTAGGCGTGTATAACGAGAAGACGGAGAAAGTCGAGATCGGCAAGGGCTTGCGAGTCCTGCGCAAGTTCTTTTTGTCGGAGCCCAAGTCAGCCCTGAGGAGTTTCCGTTGTCCCGGCATGCTCATCTTCGGCGAACACGAAGTGCTCTATAATCCCTACAAGATCGTGCAGCGCGCCGAGAAGCTAATGCCGCAGTTGGAAACCGACGTGATCGATGGCGCCGGGCATGCTGCCATTTACGATAAACCCGAAGAAGTTAATCAGGTCGTTATCGACTATCTGAAGGCCAGTTGATGATTCCCGCCGCGCGCGCCCAGCGCAAACACGCTGCCCCCTGCTCGGGTTGTCTGCCCGCACTTCTGATCTGCGTCATGCTGTTGCCAGCGAACGCACTCGCCCATGAAGGCGCCAGTCTGCCCTACGGGTCTTTTCTTGCCGGGCTAACGCATCCGGTACTCGGGCTGGACCATTTTCTGGCCATGGTCTGCGTAGGCATTGTGAGCGCGCAGATCGGTGGGCGCGCCATCTGGACCGTGCCGGTCACGTTCGTGAGTGTAATGGCGCTTGGCGGTGTACTCGGCTGGATGGATATCGGCCTCTCTGCCATCGAAATGGGCATCGCGCTGTCGGTGCTGGGCCTCGGCATCGCCATAGCCGCAGACAGGCGACTCCCTGTCAGTCTTGCCATGACGGCGGTCGGCTTCTTTGCCGTTTTCCATGGCTACGCTCACGGCGCTGAGATGCCCTCGGTAGCCCGGGCCACGACCTACGCCGCCGGCTTTCTGACCGGCACCGCCGCTTTGCATATCGCCGGTCTGATCATTGGTGACATCTCTCAGCACTACACGCGCGGCAAGCTGCTGCTCAGACTCGCCGGCGTCGCGATCGCCACCGTCGGCATGGTCTTTGTCGCCAACGCGGCCTAGCTTCGACGCAGTCTCCGCCGGTGCGCGCTAAATCAAAGCTGCTGATTTGGGAGATTGGCTGCGTCTTCTGGGTTTGCTCAGCCGGCTCACTGCTGCACTTCGCTTTTGAGCTCAGTGATTACTGGCGCCCCCTCGCGCTGATCGCTGCCGTCAACGAGAGCAGCTGGGAACACACGAAAATGTACTTCTGGCCGGGGCTGGTTTTCGCCCTCGTGCAGTACACCTACACGCGCGATATCGCGAACAACTACTGGCTCGGGAAAGCCGCCGCGCTGGCGATTACGCCGCTGGCAATCTTCGCCATCTACTTCTCGTACATGGGTTTCATCACGGCCACCGATCGTCAGGCGTCGCTGCCGACGATGCTGGGCATCATGGTGTTCGGCATCAGCCTGGGCCAAGCCGCCAGCTATAAAATTCTGACCAGCGAGCCGCTTGCTGCAGGGCTTAGAAGACTCGCCGCGCCCACGTTCGCGTTGCTTATCGCGATGTTCAGCACACTTACCTATTTCCCGCCAAAGATTTTCTTGTTCGAGAACTTCTTTTGCTACACGTACACGGGCGACTACGGGATCCTGCCGGATTACGAGCCGTATCGCGTGTTCACGCGAGCGGGAGACACCGGTGGCGGCGTAAACTACTGCGCTGATTTTCAGGCTGGAGAAACGGGTTTGTAGACCCGCATTCACCCCGCGCGCTCGCGAGCGAGCCCGCCTTTAACCTACCGGCACCTTACGGCCCGCCATAAACGCGAACACCAGCGCACCGAGGGCGATACAAACCGTGTCGGCGACCGCGGCCCCCATCAGCGGCAGCCAGTTCACGTTGCCCCAACCCGAAAGAAAGGTATAGGTGCCAAAAAAACCACCCAGGCCAACCAGGAAACTAGCCGTGATTGCCCGTCCAGCCCAGCCGTAGGGCTTGCGTAACGCCAGCACTAGCGAGCAGGCCACCAGCTGGGGCAACGCGAATCCCGCCGTCATCTTGAAGATATTCAGGCCGGAGGCACTGTCTTCACCCGTGCGCATGAATCCGTCGAACAACGGCATCGCCCACGGGTTCAGGATGAATGCCGCCACACCCCAGTTCAGCATGCTGGAGACTAAGAATGCCGCCAGGAAGGCAAGCAGAATCTTAAATCCTGTCATTGAAATATCCGCTCCGTCTCAGGCCGTCAGGTAACTGCTGACCAGCTCCTCCGAAACGTCCCACAGTCGCCGCGCCAGTTCAGGATCTTCCATCAGCGGATCGGGCACAACGGGATTGCAATCGGCGAAGTATAGGCCGGACTGCCCCTCGATGAATGGATTCGCAGCCACGTAGGTCTGCGTGGCTGCACCTTCCTCAGTATTCTTCATGAACAGCCAGCCAAACATCTTGGCAAAGGCAAGCTGCCACTTGGGGAAATGCCGGCCCAGGTTGGTGTTGATGATGCCGGGATGTATCGCGTTGGCCGTCGCGGCGGTACCTTCGAAGCGGCGCGCCAACTCCAAAGCGAACAGGCCATTGGCGAGCTTGGACTGGCCGTACATCTCCATCGGGTCGTAGCCCTTCTCGCCGCTTAAGTTGTCGAACAGAATGCCCGCCTCGGGCGCGAACGTATGGCCACTGCTGCTCACGACCACGACCCGGCCAGCCTCGGCCGCAAGCACGCTTTCTTCCAGTAGACGACCAAGCAGATAGTGACCCATGTGGTTAATCGCGAACTGGCGTTCGAGTCCATTCACTTGCTGCAGCTCGGGTAACGCCATGATGCCGGCGTTCAGGACCAGCATGTCGATCGGCTCGCCCATGGCTGTCACCTGCGCAGCGCAGGCGGCAATCGAATCGTAGTTACCCAGCTCAAGCACTGCGGGCGTCGCCCTGCCCTCGACACTGGCGCAGGCCTTTTCGGCTTTCTCGGCGGTCCGTCCAGTGCCGATAACATGCGCTCCGCGCATGGCGAGCACACGCATGGTTTCGTACCCCAGCCCGGAATTGGCACCGGTGATTAGTGCGGTCTTGCCGGTGAGATCGAGTTCAGCCGTTACTTCGGCGGCCGTGGACTTTGCGCCGTAGGGGCCTAAAGAGACACCTGGCGGGGCAACAAATCCGTCACTACCTGGCTCACTGCAGGCGGGCAAGGTGGTGGCGACCGCAGCGGTGGATGCGGTGGCAATGAATTTGCGGCGGGTGATACGGCGGCCCATAGCGGACTCCTTAGACTGGCGAGGGTTGCACTATAACCCCTTGGTCAGATCGAGGTCAGATTCCGCCTGGGATCTGACGTCAACGAAAAGGGGGCTCTAGAATGCGGCCATGGGATTGCTGCGGCTAGACAAAGTTTCGCTGGATTTTGGCGACCAGCGCATTCTCCACGATGCCAGCCTGGTGCTCGAAGCAGACGAGCGCGTGTGTCTAGTGGGGCGCAACGGCGCGGGCAAGACAACCCTGCTGCGAATCATTGCGGGTGCACAGGAGCCGGATGAGGGTGACATCGAATATGCCAGCGGGCTGCGCATCAGCGAACTGCCGCAGTCGCTGCCATCGGAACTCGACGCCACGGTACAGCAATATGTAACCGCCGGGCTGGCTTCGCTGCAGGCTCTGGTCAGCGACTATGAGAAGCGTGCCGCGGGCACGCCGTCACCGCGTGAACTCGCAGAGCTGGAGGTTCTGCAGCGCGCGATTGACGCGCAGGATGGCTGGCGGCTCGAACAACGCGTGGCGACAACGCTGAGCGAGCTGGAGCTGCCCGCAGACAAGACACTGCGCACTCTTTCCGGCGGTTGGCGCCGGCGCGTTGCCCTCGGCCGCGCGCTGGTTAGCCGTCCCGACCTGCTGCTGCTGGATGAGCCCACCAATCACCTCGATATCACGACCATCGAATGGCTTGAGCATCAGGTACGTGCCTGGTCAGGCAGCGTGGTGTTCGTCACCCACGACCGTGCTTTTCTGCAGCGGCTTGCCACCCGAATTGTTGAGCTCGATCGCGGCCGGCTAACGAGCTGGCCGGGCAGCTACCACCAGTATCTGCGCCGCCGGGAACAAGCTGATCAGGCAGAGCAGAAGGCAGAGGCGCTATTCGACAAGAAGCTGGCACAGGAAGAGGCGTGGATTCGCGAGGGGATCAAAGCCCGCAGAACACGCAACGAGGGACGCGTGCGCGCGCTCAAGGAAATGCGCGCCGAGCGTTTGGCGCGGCCGAAGAAGGAGCACCAGGCCCGCATCAATATTGACGAGGCAGAGCAATCCGGCCGCAAAGTGATTCAGGCACGCAATCTGAACTTCGGATATGCCGGCCAAACGTTGATTCAAAATTTTTCGCTGCGCGTAATGCGCGGCGATCGCATTGGTATCGTCGGCAACAACGGCGTTGGCAAGAGCACTTTGCTGCGCCTGCTGCTGGGTGACCTGCGGCCCGATGCGGGCACCATCAAACTCGGTACCGGGCTTGAGATCGCATACTTTGATCAGAATCGAACTGCGCTCGATCTTGACAAGAGCATCGCGGAAAACGTGGGCGATGGCCGGGACTATGTGCGCATCAATGGCAAAGACCGTCACGTCATCGGCTATCTGCGCGGTTTTCTGTTCTCACCGAAACGGGCCATGATGCCGGTGAGAGCACTGTCGGGCGGCGAACGGAACCGCGTGATTCTGGCAAAGTTATTTACCCAGCCAAGCAACCTGCTGGTGCTGGATGAGCCGACCAACGATCTTGACATCGAGACCCTTGAGGCGCTGGAAGCCCGCGTCACCGAATACCAGGGCACAGTGATTGTGACCAGTCACGACCGCGAATTCCTCGACAACGTGGTGACCAGCGTGCTCGTCTTTGAGTCCGATGGCCGCATTGAGGAGTACGTTGGCACCTACGCCGACTGGGCACGCCGCGGCCGTCAGCTTGCTGAATTTGACCAGCCGGATGCAAAGGCGGGCGACGAAAGCCAGCGCAGCGAGAGCAAAGCCCAGGCGCGGCCGCAAAAACTGAGCTACAAGCAGCAGCGGGAACTCGACGCGCTGCCCGGGCAGATCGCCGCGCTCGAAAGCACACTGGCTGAGCTACAGAAAAATACCAGCGATGGCGAGTTCTTCACCCAGGACAGCAAACAGATTCAGACGGTGATGGACCACATGCAAACCGTCAACGAGAAGCTGGAGCAGGCCGTAGAACGCTGGGGGGAACTGGAAGAACTACAGACGGCCTACCAGCGCAACCGGCAATCGTAAACTGCTCGCTTTCCCCACCGGCGAAGGCGCGAACCAGGGACGCTTCCAGGAAGCACAAGCGCAGCGAGCGATTCGATGGCCCGCTTCGCCGGGCCGCGCCCTGCACAACGAAGCATGCGCCAGCGTGTGCGTGAAGTCTTTTTTGCGATCTTCTCAGCGCGAATCCGGCACTAGCGTTTCAAGCAGAGCACGCGAATCGCCGGGTGACTTGTCAGGATCATTCGCAATCTCGAAAGTCGCGTTAATTGCCGATGGAGTGTTGAGAACCTCGATCAGCACGGCGGCCAGATCGTCACGCGCCAACGTTGCGCGCAAGAACGGCTTCCAATTGTCGCCCTGCTCAATCCACAGGGCCTGCTCGTTTGCCGGGCGATCCTGCAGGCCGGCGGGGCGCACAATCGTGTAAGGCAACCCGCTGTCGCGCAGGTACTCCTCGCCCTTGTACCGCCACTCCAGCGCACCGCGAGTTGCCTTGTTGAACGGATGCTCCGTATCAGTGACACCAATCGCCGTTAAGAGCACGAAGTGCCGGACTCCGGCTGCCTTCGCAGCGTCGACGAGGTTGGCGACACCGCGGTAGTCAACGAACTCGGCACTGTTGTCGCCACTAAGCTGGCGCGAGCCCACCACGCTGATTACGCTCGTCGCGCCGACCATAGCCGCGCGCATCTGCGCGGCGTTGCGCACATCACCTTCGGTCCAGTTGGCGTTGGCGAAGTCGTTGCCCCACCGCTCGATCGCGGCCGCGCGACTGCGTGTCAGCGCCCGATAGCCGCGGCCGCTTCGCTCGAGACGGGCCACGATATAGCGCCCGACACGACCCGAGCCGCCGGCAACGAAAATGAGTTCCGCAGCGGCCGCCTTCGGCTCTTCTAACGGAGCCTCCGGCAGCGCCTGACAACCGGCAACCGTTACACCGAGTGCGAGCGCCAGCAAAGCCCGGCGGCGCGAAATCATCGAACCAGTACCTCTCCCAGGGATTCCAGAGCAGTGTTTACGGCTGAGCGGCAATCAGTCCGCAATCACAGCGCTCTGCACGGTATCGCCTTGCTCAATGCCATCGACCACATCCTGGCCCGAGACGACTTTACCGAAAACGGTATGCCGGCCGTCGAGATGCGGCTGGGGGCCATGGGTAATGAAGAACTGGCTCCCGTTCGTACCCGGCCCGGCATTTGCCATTGAGATCACGCCCCGCTCGTGTTTCAGCGGATTGCCGTCGAACTCGTCTGCAAAGCGATAGCCCGGACCACCACGGCCGGAACCCGTCGGGTCACCGCCCTGAATCATGAAATCACTGATTACGCGATGAAACGTCGTGCCATCGTAGAAGCCCTGCCGGGCAAGAAATACAAAATTGTTGACCGTGTTCGGTGCGTGCTCCGGGAAAAGCTCGAGCTCAATCTCACCTTTGTCGGTAGTTAGCTTGCATTGGTAAGTGCGGTCCGTAGCGATATCCATGTCTGGCGGACTGTCCCACTGTTGTTCGCTCATGCGCTGTTTCTCCTGATGCGGCCGCTGGCCTGGGCAATTTCACTGACAATAAAAGCACTCACGCCGGCCCGGGCCGGCGTGTGCAAACTCATCTGCGGCAATTCTAACTGAGCGCGATTAACGGCTGGCGCTGCTGGTCAAATGCACTTTGCCCCGGCGCCCGAAACGCCGCTCGTTCAGATCAGCGACGATCGCTTTCGCGGCCTTGGTAACGGCTGTGCGCGAACCCTTGCGGTAGCCGGTGATCACATTGTGACCCTGGGTGATGGTGTACTTGCACCATTTGCCGGTATCTCCGTCGACCGGCGGATCAATCTGATCGACATCTGACAGCTCAAACGGATCGCCCTTGCCGGCGTCAGAAGCCTCGTTGTTGCGGGCGCGGGTCGCCATGTACTGCTCCTTGTCAAAGGGGTGGCCTGCGGCGTGTGTTAAGCGGCCGCGGGGTTCTCCATCTCGGCGCCGGTCCCGCACTAACACTTACGCGTGTTGATCAGCGGGTTGGCTTGACCAGACGGCTATAGCCGTTCTTATGCTGCATGGCCGCGAATCGGCCGGACAGGGTGCTCAAGATGGCCGGAGAATTTAGCATCGGTGCGCGAGACGCGCAATTCACCGGCCCGCCAGCGGGCCCTGCTCAGCGCGCTCGCATCACATCAAACGCAATGCTGATGCGGGGTTCAGCGGCCTCAAACGAAAGCGTCCGATGCGGAAAATACGCCGGGAAGATCACCAGCCGGCCGGTCCTGGGCTCAAGCCGACGCACAGGGGGCGGGTCGAGAGCTCGCATTCGTTCCGGAAGCGCCCCAAATTCCAGCCAGCCGTCCTGTGGCTCAGCACCGCCGGAGAAATCCGGCAGCGAGACATAGACAACACCCGACAAGAACGCCAGCGGATGCAGATGGGGCAGTTGGTGGCCGCCGGAATCCAGCACAGTTGCCCAGGCTCTGAGCTGCCAGCGATCACTGCGACAGGCCAGCGCAGCGTGATCGGCGCCGCAGGTATCCGTGAACCGGGTAATGGCCCGGGTGACGGCCGCGTCGAGTCGCCGGGCGAGCTCGCGAAACGCCACATGCCGAGCAAGATCGAGCTCGCCCGTCTGCTTGCCTCCCACAGTGGCCTTGCTGGTGGGCTCGGCCAACAGCGATTCGTCGTTGAGAACCAGAGCAGCCAGTTCAGTTGCAAGAGACTCGCTGTCTGCAGCACTGGTATCCAGAGCGGCGTCTTCGACGTAAACCAGATCATCGAAATTGAGCAGCGAACCTGCGGCTTCATGATCGCCTGCATCCCTTAGCGCGACGGCCTGCGCCAGCAACACCATGCGCTCACCGGGATGCCGCAACAAAAACTCGTGCGCGATGCCAAGTGCTGCTGCAGAGCTGCCTGACACTGACAATAGATTCACCAGATCGGCCGTAGCCCGCGCGTTGTGAGGATTGACCGAAAGCGCGTCGCGTAGCGCGTTGGCTGCCCGCAGGTCATCACCCTGTTGCAAACAGGCCATGGCCAGGTTCACCAGCGCCATGTCGTCATCAGGATTGGCGGCTATGCCTGCCTCAAGCGCGGCCCGGGCATCAGGCAGCCGCCCCAGACCCAGCAACACGGCACCTTGGGTGGCCAGCAGCATAGGATCATCCGCGTGGCATGCTAAGGCGTTACGCACTACATCAAGCGCCGCGTCGCCATCACCCGCATCGGCCAACACGTTCGCAAGATTGCAGCAGACCTCAAGATCATCTGGCGCTGCCGACAGAACCTGACGGTAGCAATCCGCGGCGGCGTTTAGATGACCGCGGTGCTGAAGCAGAGCACCAAGATTGGTGCGCGCGCGCAGCGAACGGGGATCCGCGTCTAAGGCGGCGCGGAGCTGCCGGTCAGCTTCCTCGAGATCACCTCGCGCCATTGCGGTGAGTGCCAGCTCATTGAGGGCGGCTGCCGGTCTTGCATCGATGGCCACCGCGGCCTCCAATCGGGTCACCGCAAGGTCCAGGTCGCCCATCTCGCGCGCCAGCACGCCGGACAGGCGCAAGGCCTGCCCATGTTCAGGGACAACTTGCAGGAACTCGTTGTACAAACGGGACGCCGCCGAATAATCGCCGCGTTGATGCGCCACCATCGCAGCCTCGAGCACTTCGCTCGGGGCTCCTCCATCCTGTTGTGAGTCTTGTATTGCCAATCTGCTGACCAGGGTAAGCGCTGCCGCAAAGCCATCATTATCGCAGGTGACCAGCGCGCCGGACGGCGCCGCGGCGATCCTCCTCTGGCATTCCGGGTGCCCAGCGCATATCGTTGCGCACCCGTTAACCCATCCGTCCGGCCCGCCGTCGGCGCGGTCCTACAGAGAGCCAACGCATGGACATCGACATTATCCTGGAGCCCGACTTAACGCCTGCCCAGATTGCCGAGTTGGGTAGTGCCGCCGAGGGCTATGGCATTCGCGCCCTGTGGACCTCTAACTATTTCGCACATTGGGACCCCTTCATCGGCTTGGTCCCGCTCGCTCAAACCACGCAGTCGCTAAAGATGGGCGCCCTGGCCGTCAGCCCATTCGAAATGCACCCGCTGAAGATCGCCAACGCGCTGCTTACGCTAAATGAGTTGAGCAAGGGTCGCGCCATGGTAGCCGTAGGTGCGGGCGAGGGTAATCTGGATGCAATGGACCTGAAGAAGCCGCAGAAGGTAGTGCTGGCTATTCGTGAAGCCATTGAGATTGTGCAGGCGGCCGGCCGTGGCGGGCTGAAGACTGGCTACGACGGAGACATCTTCAACGTTAACCTGCCCTGCGCCTACGACTGGCTGTCAGCGTCACCTCCGCTGGTATACGGCACGGCTTATCGACCGATGATGATGCGCATGGAAGGCCGCATCGCAGATGGGTGCTTTGTAGGCTGTACGCCGCCGGAAATCGTCGAACCAGCAATGGAGGCTGTGAATACCGGCATCAACCGGCGTGATGAACCGCCCAAGGACTTTCGCGTCAATACCTTTTGGGGCTGGCACATTAAAGAAGACCGCGAAGCGGCTTTCCGCGAGTCTCGCCGCGAACTGCCGTGGCGCGCCCGCAAGCTTGATCCTGAGCTGACCAGTCTGTATCTCGACGCAGGTGAAGTGAAGACGGTCACAGACAATTTTCAGAACTATGTGGACGCCTATTTTCAACATTCCGACGACGTGAAAGGTGTCTCCAAAGAAATCTCCAACAAGCTCGCCTCTGGTTTGACTTCCACCGGCGGCCTGGAAGATCTTGATGCCGAGATCGAACGCTTCAAGAAATTCGGCCGCGCCGGGCTGACAGAAATCTCGCTGCGCCTGCATGCCGACCCGATGGATGCGCTGAAGATTATCGGGGAACGGGTCGTGCCCGCCCTCCGCGATATCTGAGCACCAGCAACCGAGGCAGAAGCTGCTAAGCTCGTCGGGAGGTTAAGCCAATGGCCGCGACAATCACCGGCTGGGGCCACTGTGCTCCCCCCGCCATTCTCACCAACGATGATCTCGCCACGATTACCGATACGTCGGACGAGTGGATCGTTACCAGAACCGGCATTCGCCAGCGCCACGTATCGCATGTAAACAGCGGGCAGCTGGGCTTGGTTGCCGCGCAGCGCGCGCTGGCGGCTGCCGGCTGCAGCCCGGAGAGCCTGGACGCGATTGTTTTCGCCAGCGTCAGCCCCGAACTCATCATCCCGAGCACCGCATCGCTGATCCAGAAGCGCCTGGGCGTTGCGGATGTCGCAGCCATGGACTTGAACGTTGGCTGCAGCGGCTTCGTCTACGGCCTGGCTGTGGTCAACGGACTTATTGGATCGGGCGTTTGTCGACGCGTCTTGCTGGTCGCTGCCGAACGGCTGACCTGGTATCTCGACTGGACTCGCCGCGATGTGGCGGTGCTGTTCGGCGATGGCGCGGGTGCCTGCGTGCTGGAAGCAGGCGATGCCGAGGAGGGACTGCTGGCGGCTGATCTCGGCAACGACGGCGCCGCCGCCGGCGCGCTGATGGTGCCCAATTTTGGCACTGCCATGGATCGCATCAAGCATGACATGCTGGACATTACCGTCGACTTTGACGGGCGCGAAATCTTCAAGCGTGCCGTTACCGGAATGGTCAGATCCACCCATACCGTGCTGGAGCAAACAGGTCACGGAATCGACGATGTCGATGTAATGATTCCGCATCAGGCGAACTTAAGGATCATCGATGCCGTGGGTCAGAAACTCGGCGTCGCATCCGACAAGGTGTTCACCAACGTCGACCGATACGGCAATACCTCTGCCGCCTCTATTCCGATCGCCATTTCCGAGGCGGTCGAACAGGGGCGCATTAGTGCTGGCGATCTGCTGCTCATGCCCGCATTCGGGGCGGGCTTAAGCCGGGGCGCGGCGCTGCTGCGCTGGGGACAGAGAACGAACCCCGTCGATCAATCAGACGCCGCGCTGCCCGAGAGCTCGGCCACAGGCCTGGAACTGATTGCCCCCAACGCCAAGGCTATGCGGGAAAGAAACCCGAAGAACTGATTCGGCCACGGGGGGCCGTGTTCTACGCCTGCGCCGCCTGCCAGGCCGTGCAAATCTCCATACCGCCGGCTGACCATACAGAATCGTGGCCTGCAATGTGCTTGAGCGCACGTTCGAGCTCACCGATGCGATGCGGCTGCCCCAAAACCCACGGATGAATAGACAGAGCCAACATGCGGCCATTCGTCGAAGACGATTCCGCGTAGAGATAGTCGAACGCGTCGATGATCTGATCAGCGTACTCGGTTTCCGAATGCAGGTTGGCCTGAATAATGAACCGGTCTTCTAACTCCATCGAGAGTGGCATGGCGGTCAGCGCGCCGGCGGCTGTCTCGAACCGATACGGCATGTCGTCATTTACCCAGTCGCACATGTAGCGCACGCCATTGGCAGCCAGCAGATCCGGTGTGTGCTCGCTTTGCGAGCGCGATGGACTCAACCAACCCTCTACCGGCTGCCCCGTGGCTTCACGCAGCACCCGCAACGATTTTTCGACCAGCGCGGCCTCATCCTCCTTATCCAAACCGCCGAAATGCGGAGCATCCATATGCCAGCCGTGGCAGATGATTTCATCGCCGCGCTCGACCAAACGCCTGATCAGGTAAGGGTAGCGCTCCGCGAGACGTGAGGACACGGCGAAGGTGGGCTTGATTGCGAACTGGTCAAAAGCACGCAACAAACGGAAGATACCGACCCGATTTCCGTACTCGCGCAAGGTGTAGTGCCGCAGGTCTGGATACGCTGTGGTCATACCACCTACCGGGGCGAATGGCTTACCTTCCTGATTGAGTGGAAAGTACTGCACGGCCACGTTGACCCATACCGCTAGCCGGTGATTGTCTGGCCAGGCCACTGGCGACCGCGAAGTGAGCATGGACCAGGCATAGTGTTCATGGTCCATTCCATAGCTGCGATGCGGATATTCAAGATAGCTTGGATCAATGGGCATCAGGCAGCTCCCTTGGCAGCAATGTCGGCAACAGCCTCATCGTAGTGATGCTCGAGGTAGTACTCGGCAATTTCTCTGCCGGTCGTTACCCAAACATCCGAATGTCCGGTGATGTATTCAAGGGCTTCTTCAAAGGCTCTCAAGCGATGTGGGTGGCTAACCTGGTAGGCGTGCAGCGGAATACACATAACCAGACCGCTCTCCTCTGATTCGGCATACAGCCGGTCGAAGTTAGCCTTGAGCATCTCCCCGTAGCGACGTGGCTCGATTTTGTTGACGACATAGACAATCGTGTCGTTCATCTCCAGCGAATACGGCACGGAGACGAACTTCTTGCCCGAACGAACGTTTATTGGCGTGGGCTGATCGTCGTGAAACAAGTCGCAGGTGTAGATGCCACCGGCCTCTGCAAACAAATCAATGGTGATATCGCTGTGCGTGAGCGCCGGGGCCAGATAGCCCGAGCATTGCTGGCCAGTGTGGCGGCGTATTGTCTCTATGGCATCTTCAATCATCGCCTTTTCCTGCGACTCATCCATGCCGTAGGTGTAGCGGGTGTTGTAGATACCGTGGCTGAAGAACTCCCAATTGCGTTCTTTGCACAGCTCAATGATTTCCGGGTGATGTTCGCACAGCGCCGTGGACAACGAGATGGACCCGCGCACGTTGTACTTATCGAGCACCTGCATCATCCGCATATGGCCGACGCGGTTGCCGTAGTCCCGCGTTGCGTAGCCAACCACATCCGGCACGGGCCGCGGCCAGGCGCGTCGGTGCGGATTAACCGCCGGATTGAGTTCGTAAAACTCGATATTCGGTGCCACCCAAAAAGCCAGCCTCGCGCCACCTGGCCAGGTGATCTTTGGCCGGTTCTCGTAGGGCCAGTAAGCGTAGAGTCCGGGGTCTTCCTGCATGACGAGCGTCCGATAAGTAGCGTGGTGGTATCTAAAGTACTGTCTGGCTAAAACTCGCAGCCGCGGGCTTCGCGAATCGGCGGACAGCCTGGATGACCCTCATACCAGGCGCGAACGTTGGCCACCGGCTCAACGTCAGCGTACTTGAGCATGATGTCGCAAAGATTGGCGAAGTGCGGAATCTCGTGCTTATCAGCCACACATTCCTCCGGAACGATAGTGCGATAGCCGGTTGAAAGTGAGGCGACTGCACTGGCGCGCACGCATCCGGAAGTTGAGCCGCCTGTCAGTATCACCGTATCCACTCTGTGCCACACGAGCAGCGACGGGATCAATGTGTCATGAAAGACGCTGGCCATGCGCTTGTTTATGACCGCATCGTGCGGATCAATCTCCAGGCGAGGATCGAGGTCAGCGCGCGGATCGCCCACTTTAATATTCTGCAGAGAATTCGGCGTGTTGGTACGCGTGCCCCAGACACCAGCATCATCCGCGTTATCCATGTACGCGACATAGGTCCAGATCACCGGCATGTTCTTGGCACGCGCAAGCGCGGACAGTTCATTGATGTAGTCGATCTGCTTTGGATCAGTTTGATAAGCCGTCGGATAAGCGTCGACGTCGGTGTAAGCCCGCTGCAGATCAATATTAATCAGCGCTGCTTTAGTCCCGAAGCCAAACTTGGCGCGGGCGGGACTCGCCTTAACCTCAGCCCAGTACTGGCGAGGCGTCAGATCGGAGGTCTGCATTACAGGCATGACAAATCCTTGGAGTTGTTTGTTCTAAGGGTTGTTTGCTTTTGAGGGTTTTTGTTCTGATACAAGCAATGTGATGTTAGCAGGAAGGGCGCGTGAAGCCGAGATGCGGCGCCACGGCTCAGGATCAGCGCAGCCTTAGGTAACGAGTGGGCGGCGTGCCAAGGGGTGCGTCGACCCACCCCTCGATCCGCGGCGCCACGAGCACTTTACCGATGTACCAGTAAATCGGCAGGATCGGCTGGCTATTGAGTAGCAGCGCCTCGGCTTCAGAGAGCAACTCAAGTCGCTGGTCCCGATCGCTACTCCCATTGGCGCTATCAAGCAACGCATCGTACTCGGCGCTGGTGAAGCGTGGCTGATTGTCCGGACTGTCAAGACGATAGCGCTGCAGGAACGCGTTAGGATCGTCATACACCGCAAAGATACTGCTCCTGGCAAGCGTGAAGTCACCACTGCGCAGGCGACCGAACAGTGCCCGCCCCTCCACGTTTTCCAGCTGTAAGCGCACGCCAATCGCGCGCCACATTGCCGCCAACGCAACCATGATCTTGCGATTTTCTTCCTGGGTGTCATAGACCACGGTCAATGACAGCGGACGCTCGGGCCCGTAGCCTGCATCTGCCAGCAGCGCGCGCGCCTGGGTTAGGCGTGCATCCATGCTCTGCGTCAGCATCGCGGGCGTATAGCCCGGGTAGCCGCCGGTACCCGGCGTGATCACCGAACGCGCGGGCCGCGCTGACCCCATGAGTACCTGCTCCGCTATTGCATCATGGTCCGTCGCCAGAGCCAGCGCCTGGCGAATCCGCAGATCATTGACCGGTGCACGCGTCAGGTTAAAGACGATATGAAAGTTTGCCTGGATGGGGTTGACGTGTAGCGCATCCGGCATATTGGCGCGAATCCAATCCAGCTGATCCGGGGGTGCAAGCAGCACGGTATCAAGCTCGCCGGCGCGAAACTGGCGAAACGCGGCACCCAGATCCTGGAAAGGCCGCCAGTTGACAGTTTGTATGGTGACGTCGGCGGCCGCGTGAAACAGCGGGTTCTTCTCAAGCCGCATTCTGACCTGTGGCACCCGCTCGGCAAGCGTATAGGCGCCGTTGGAAACGAAGTTACCCGGCCGCGTCCAGTCGCGGCCGTGCCGCTCGATGGCATGACGGGGCACGGGCACGCCCTGACTATTCGCGAGTAGCTGAATAAAGTATGGCGCCGGACGCGCAAGCCGGATGACAAACGTCTTGGGATCCGGTGCACTGACGCCCAGATTTTCCGGGGGTTGTTCCCCGCGCGCGATAGACCGGGCCCCATCGATCAAGAAGTACAGGCCTGCCGCTCGCGCGCCCGTGGCTGGATCGATCAGCCGCCGGAAGGAGTAGACAAAGTCTTCCGCTACCAGCGGCCGCCCATCCGACCAGTACAGCTCCTCGCGCAGCGTGAAGCGATAAGTCAGACCGTCATCGCTCGTCGTCCAGGAAGTGGCACAGCCGGGGACGGGCTCGCCCTCGCGCCCCCGCACCACCAACCCTTCTACCAGGTCGGAAAGAACCGGAGCTGCCGGTGTGCCGGTGCCAAGGTTTGGATCAAGCGAGGGCGGATCCGTCGTGGCCCCGCGCTCAATCACATTCGGATCTGCGGCAAGTGCAGCACCGACCCAGATCAACATCAGCCAGACGACGAACTGCAGATGAAGTCGGTGCATATGTCTATATTCGGTCATCCGAAGCAACGAAACCAGCGCACCCGCAAGCCCCACCAGACGGCTAGAATTCAAGCTATCGCAACCAGGATTCGCCCGAGAGCAGGATCATGAGCAACAACAACCGACTCGAAGCGCTCGAGATAAAGTGCGCGCATCTGGAAAATACTGTGGAATCGTTGAGCGACGCGCTATATCGCCAGCAGCAAGCGGTGGCGGAAACTCAGGCCAGTGCCAGACGCCTGGCCGCTCGGCTCGACGAACTGCTGCACGCCAGTGGCCCTGGCACTGAACCCGACGAACGGCCGCCGCACTACTGAAACCGGTTCGGATGGCGCGACCTGCAGCTGCGTGATCGGCCGAAAATACTTCGCTAGCTGCCGTCCCGCAGCCAGCGCTGCTTGGCATGAAAGCCACGTTTCCAAAGCCAGGTGTCGGTGAACAGAATCTTGTGCGGCACGATCTTCACGACCTGCCGCTCAAACGGTTGACTCGTATCCATCGCCAGATCCTTCATCCACTCGTACCAGCGAAAGATCTTCATGCCGTGGTCCCAACCCTCGGCATGGGGCTCGATAACTTCGGCTTCGCCGAATAACTGGGCGCCTTTGGCGGAGTGCCAGCCGTGATAAGGGCCGTGGACCGCAACGCAGACGCGCGGATCCCGCTGCATGGCCTTGAGCTTGGGCGTGCCGGGATCAGGCAGCATGTAGACATTTAAGCCGTCTGCCCAGTACTCGATTGGACTTGCGATCGGCTGCCCGGACTTGTCAACCGTCGCTAGCGTGCACATGTTGGTGGAACCAAGCAGTTCTTCGATGTAGTCCTCCAGCTGTTCCTTGGGCAGCGGGTTTTCCGGCCAGGGCGGCTCAACCCACGGATAGGCAACGCTCATTCGAATTCTCCAGAGTTAGTTTTGTTGTGGCTTTTTGACGGTCGATCCGCGGACGGCCTGCACGCAGCAGTTAGCGGCCGCGGTGTTTATTGTGGGCTGAAGTTAGTCACCGCTCCAGGGCGACGTTCGCTCAGTATCCACGGCTGCAAAAGTTTTGCCGATGGTGCTGTCGTCACCCAAAGACTTAACTATTAGCTGGGCGAGATCAGGCCGGCCGATAAAGCCGAACGCATCGCGGTCTTCTGACAGCACACCGTTCCCGGTCGCGGCTGTGGCAGGCGGCAGCCCGCCGGGGCGAATGATGGTGTACTGAAGGTCGCTGGCAATAAGGTGCTCTTCCGCCTGCTCTTTGAGCGGCAGAATATCGGCAAGAAAGCGCCGCGAGAGCCAGGGCGTTGCATCTGCGCTGTCGCCCGCGCCCAGGCTGGTGACCAGGATCAGCCGTTCGACGCCCGCGTCGGAGGCCGCATCAATAATGTGCCGGTTGGCAATGAAGTCCGGCGGCGGATCGCAGCTAAAACAACCCAACGTAGTTACAACCGCCCGGTACTCGCCCGCGGCGAACGCAGCCTTTACCTCCTGGGATACCATGCCGTCGCCCACTACGTAGTTCACATCGAGCGGTTCCAGCAGACTGCGATCCGACGTCGGCCGGACGAAAGCTGTCACGCCCTCGCCACGCTCACGCAGGAGCTTCGCAACCTCGTAGCCGGCACCACGCGTTGCTCCAAATATGAGAACGTCAGCCGCTTGCGGGTTGCCCTCGCCCAACTCAGCGAGCGCGTGCGTATCGTCAGGAATGTTGGCGCGCAGGCTGAAGACAACGGCACCCACGGCCAACACCAATAGAACGATGACGCCCAGCAAGAGCTTCATTAAGAACTTCAGCATCTGACTCGCCTCCCCAAGCAGGCGCCAATCGTACCGAAAAACCTGGTCACGGTGTGATCAACAAAGAAAGTGAATGCCGGTTACTTGCCTGGATACTGAGCAATACCCGACAGCGAGCGCTGTTCATTGATGCTGGACCGCGCCACGATCTTGCCGTCGTTGAGCCTGAGCCTCACAAACTCGCCGGTGAAGAAGTTGCCGATCAGGACATGCTCACCGCCGATTGCAGGTGCCACTGCGGCCCAGCCCGACGTACCAAGGGCAATCTCTTGCTGTAGCGCTCCGCTATCGGGATCGACCAGCAAGAGGCTGCTACCCGTTGCCAACAGCAAGCGCCTGTCGGGCATCTGGCTCAGAAACAACAGCATAGTCTGCGGCTGGCCGTTCGTGCCGTCGTAAACCGCCAGATCCGGCAACTGCCGACGCTCCGACAGATCGTACTGCATCAGCCGATTCCCAGTCTCCGAGAAATAGATCATGCGGCGACCGTTGTCTTCAAGCACGGTATTGGAAGCCCCGTGGATACCAGCAACTCCGCCGTGTGTTTCGTTATCGAACTGCGCCAGCATTCTGCCGTCACTGGAAAATCGGTAGATGTGGCCGTTGCCGATGCGACGCGTCCCCGGCATATACGCGAACACAGTGGTATTGAAGGAAATCTTAAGCTTGTCGCCTTGCAGATGTTCGGCCAGATACAGGCTGCCATCCGGCGCGAACGCCACATTGTTAAAGGTATGCGTGCCGAAACTCCTGAGCGGCAGCAGCTCTCCGGCGGGATTAACCTCGATCACCTGCCAGGATTGCGGCGCGAACCCCCACAGCACGCCGTCGGGCGCAAAAGTCAGACCACCGATCTTATGGGTCGTCTGCGGAATCCACAGGACTCCCTTCGGCCGCAAGTCAGCGTCAAACTGCAGAATGCGCCCCGTACCGCGGTGATCATCATCCGGATCGTCCATGACCGTCGCGGCGACAAAGATGTCGCCCAGGGCGAACGGCTGCAGCGTGGATTCGCGCTCGGCCGCGTGCGCGCCAGGCAGGCAACCCGCCAAGAACCAGCCGAGCAGCAAAGCAATTCGCGCCATCATGAGCCTCCGTTGCGACGATCAAATAGAAGCATCGAGCGCTGCGCACCTCAGGATCGGCGTCTTGGCCGCACCGAACTTCCAGACATAATTATCTGTCCGCACCTCGCCGGGATCGATAAAGCCATTGCCGTTCAGGTCGCAAAAGTAATCCAGCAAGCCGGTGGCAGGCAGTTCACGCGGCGCCCATCCGGTTGATTCACCGGATAGCTCGTTCAGCGCAGCTGGCTGACCTTGTATCGGATAAACGCCGTTCACACTGCCATCAACGTTAACGCCAACCGCGACGCCAGTTTCACTCTCGCCGGCTGCTGATCCACCGGCGAATGCATTGACAACTTCGCCGTTGTTGCGTCCCACGATGCCGCCGACAGCGGAGTCGCCGGTGACTTTGCCGAGTGCAAAGCTGTTGCGAATCGTGCTGAGCGAATTGAACCCGGCGATACCGCCGGCGTTGCTGCCAGTCGCGATCACATTGCCCGTAGCGTAACTGTTGCGGATACGCCCGTCTGTGCTTACGCCAACGAGACCGCCGGTATCGTTCACGCCAACAACCGGCCCCGCCGCAGAGCTGCCAAGCACATAGCCGAAGGTATTCAGACCGACCAGCCCACCGGTCCCTCGCGTCCCTGTTACGGTCGCCATGCTGATGCTGTTGAACACAGCGCCGGTCATGTCGCCGACCAGGCCGCCAACGGCCTGCTTGCCGATGACTGCACCGGTGAACCGACTTTCCAGCACCAGCCCGGCGCTCCCACCAACCAAACCGCCTACGGCCATGTCGGCCTGCACGTTCCCGGTGGCCTGCAGGCGATACAGGCCGCCGAAGTTGGACCCTACAACCGCACCGGTGCCTGCGCGCCCGCTCACCCTGGCGCCGACCAGGACCAGATCAATCACCAGACCTGTTTCTGAGAGAACGCCGAACAGTCCAACGCCACCGCGTTCCGGGTGGCTCAGCTCAAGATTGCTCAGGACGAAGCCACGACCATCAAACACGCCGGCATAGCCGAAGGCGCCAAGCGCGCGCATACAGTTTCCCGTTGGGCCGCAACTGCCGATGGGCTCGAACGCGTCCAGTCCGCCGGCGTCGATGTCGCGTGCGAGTTGATACGATCTTTGCAGGCGCTTAGCCATATCAAGCTGCAACGATCCACCGTTGGGCTCCTCAACACCGCTGATCGCCGCTAGCTGCGGAGCGTTGCACAGCTCGAAGAAGCCGTCGGCGTTCTTGTCGGCCACAAACTCGGCCGCGTCGTTGGGAGCGGCATCGAAGGCATCGTCAAGCCCGTCGCCGTCGGCGTCATTGCGGCTCGCCACCTCAACATCCAGGCCCTCGCAGACGTTATCAGCGAGCGGCTGCCGGGCCGCGAGCGCAGCACGCGCCCGGGCCGACAGGCTATTGAACTTGGCCGTGTGGGCGCCATGATCGAAACGCACAACGGCAGGCGCACCGCGTGGCGCCTGAGCAGAGGCCGAAGCATCGGCGGATGGCGAACGCTCACTGACCAGACCGCTCGTCTGGCCTGCGTAGTACGCTGCGATATCCATGAGATCCTGCTCAGACTTGTCGAGCACGGCGCCCCGCATGAGTGAACTGCGACGCGTCCCCAGTTGGTATTCCTTCAGCGTGTTGAACAGATACTGTTCGTGCTGTCCCCCAATCCGAGGATTGACCGGTGAAGGGCTCGACCCATTGACACCGTGACAGCCAAAGCAAGGGACTGACAGCTGCTTGCCGCGGACCGGATCGCCTGCAGCCATCGCAGGACGCTGCACTAAACCTGCTGCGAGTACCAGAATGGTGAGCAGGGCGACGGCCTTCGCTTGTAGCGTCATCCCGAGCCTATGGCGGGGAGGCGCCGATCTCGACCCAGTCGGGGCGGCCCGGTTGTATTCCACCGTGCAGTTTCACAGCGCCCTGCGGCTTTGAAGTCCACAGCTCTTCGGAAAATCGCGGTATGGCCATGGCGGCTACCGGGAAGCACTCCACCATACTACCGACGCCCACGGGCATGCCCTGCAGTGCGTAGCAGAAGAAATCTTTACTGTTGATTCGCCAAAATCCATTCAGGCGCTTTTGATTCGACAGCACGGAGCCGTCGGTCATGAAGTAAATGTCAAAGCGAAAATTTTCGCCCGCGCTTTCGTCTTCCCACCGGTAACGCACCGTGTTGTACATGAGATGGTTCCAGAAACTGGGAAAGCGCTCAGAAGGCGGCTTTGACTTATCCGTTTGCGCATCGGCGAAGGCTGCCTCGGGACGAGGCCAATCCACAGCGCCGGTTTCAATCAACATGAATGAGATCAGGTTCGCACGATCCCGCTCTGGCACGGCTTCAGGGATCCCCATGATGTTGCCCGGCAGATAGCCTTCCGGATCTGCCAGCCAGGCATCCAGCCGATCGGGCGACCAGACAAAATCGGCACGGGCGAGTGTCTCGGAGTAGTCAAAAGACTCTTTGCCTCCCGCTGTGCGGCTAAAGACTTCCCAAAGATTGGGTCCGGCAATGTCCCCGCTGTCGGCGGCCAGCGTATGGCAGGCGCTGCAGCGACCCTGGAAAGAGCGCTTACCCTTCATGTAGTCGGCTTCCTTGAGCGCTGCCATCGTCAGCGTTTCCTGAGCCGATGCCACGGGCACCAGCATAGCTGCCCAGATCAGCAGAATGATTACCCGCATACCTTCCCCTCCGATACGCCGCGAGACGGCGGCAGCCTGATTCAGCCTGGCCCCTGTTTGCACGGGACCTTAAGTAGTGCGCGGAATCGTAAACAATTCCCCGGGGCCACCGCAAAACGGTCCTGCGACTAACCGTCTGTTAGTCCGGCCAGCGACTCGTCATCAGACCTGGGAAACTGCTTGCCTGTCGGCAGCCGTTACCGGCGGCTGCCGCCGGCCGGCTGAGCCAGTGAGAACACGATTTTCAGCCGGCCATTGAGCGGGCGCGGAAGATTGTTGGCAGTTATCTGATACCGAATAGCAACCTTTCGCCCCTGCATTTCCGGGCCAACCATCAGACGCAATGATGTCTCCAACAGCGTGCGTTTGGCTCCCCCTGGCAAATCGCCAAGCTCGCAGTGCACCAGCGCAGCGCCGTCGGTGCATTTCACCGCGGGGTAACCAAGCAGCATATGCTCCGTGTCGCCGGTCGGAGAGCTTGGATCAGCATAGATGCGATCTGCTACGTCAAACGCTGCGACCCGCGGCAGGCTGAGATCAATCGCCGCAGCCTCCAGCCGCGCAGCGTCACCTACCCTCAGGGTGAAGTTCATCTTCAGCGCTTTTTCTTCGTAGCGGTAGTAGTTGTCAGCGTCAACGTATTCGCCGGCGATTCGTTTGTACCCTTCGATCAACGTATCCATCCCACGTGAAACGAACGGCACGTCGGCGCCGAAAATTCGCGTGTGCGCAAGGCGCGCCAAACCGGAATCTTCCGAGCCGAGCATCTGCTGCAGGGTCTGCCGCGATTCCATCGCCAGCTTCAGTTTCTGCCGCGCACGCTCAGATGGCGGTTCGGACGTATCCGGAATCACCACGTGCATTACCTGGCGCCCCGCGTCGTCGCCAAGCCCAAGCTCAATACGGCCGCCGCCGGTTGCTTCGCGCCGCGCGTAGATCTTTTCCAGATCAGGGCGGCGGGCGGGCCGGACGGTGTCGCCCTCGCGCACCCAGCAGGCGCCGGTGCGCAGGCTTTCAGCCAGCTGCAGGCGCGTTACGTACGGTGGATCAAAACAGTCGTTGAGTTCGATCAGCAGCGCACGCTTACCCCCCTGCTCCGCGACCACGACATTCATCAATAACTCCGGCTCTATACGCTCCACGAGATCACGCGTCATGCCATGGAGCGTACGCAGGCTGTTTTCATCTAACCCGGTGAGTCGTGTCCGGCCGCTGTGCGCAGCCGCTCCAAAAACGATGTAGCGCGCCGGCGGCGCCGCCTGATTGGCCATCGCGAGGACGTCACGCACCAGCAGCGTGCGCTCTTCAGGTCGATAAGCGTCGCGACGCAGTAACAGCTCCGGAGCGTTGGCGGGCAGACTTAGGATCTGATTGAGCATGTGGAGCAAGGACGCACGGCTACAGCGTTCAAGCTAGCGGTCAATCAAGCCACTGTCCGCGATGGGCATCGCAGATTTGGCAGTGCCGTCAGGACGGCTCCTGAGGGGGTCACCGGCCACCCCCGGCGATTGGGGTGTGCGGTCTACTCGCAGTGGCGACGCAGAGTGAGCTGTGTGATCCTCAGGCGCACGTGGGTCTGTCTTGCTGCTGACTCATCCACCCATCGGAATAGCAGGCTCCCTGGTATGCAGGTTTCGGCATGAAAGTCTCCCGTCGCGCGTTGCTGGTTGGCGGCCTGGTCGCTGGAGGCGGTATGGGCATTGCCTATGTCTCTCATCGCCTCGACGACGGCGACGCCGCCGTAAAGTTTGGCGCCAGCACGCCCAATGAATTGCCGCTCAACGCGTTCGTGAAACTCTCGCGGGACGGCCGCGTCACCGTCGCGGTCCACCGCGCGGAAATGGGACAGGGCGTCACAACGGCATTGCCTATGCTGCTGGCCGAGGAAATGGATGCGGACCTGACCCAGGTGAGCTATGAGTTCGCGCCGAATGACCGGGACTACTTCAACTTTGGTGTCATGCTGCGCGGGCGTCCGCTGGGCCCGATTGAAGACAGGTTTTGGGCGGCAACGGGCACCAGCGTAATCCGCGAAATTTTTCGCGCGATGGGCATGTCATTGACGATCAGTAGCGCGAGCGTCATCGATGCCTGGGACACGCTGCGTCCTGCCGGCGCGGCGGCACGGGCGATGCTCCTGGCTGCCGCCGCCGAGCGATGGAACACACCCATTGAAACCCTGCGCACCGAACCGGGCAGAGTGATCGATCCGAACGCCGGCCGCAGCCTGGGTTACGGCGAGCTGGCTGCAGCGGCAGCTCTGGTGACTCCACCGTCCGCACCAAAACTCAAATCGCCGGCAAGCTACCGTTTGGTGGGAAACGACCTGCCGCGCCTCGACAGCCGCGAGAAAGCGTTGGGCAAGGCGCGGTTTGGTATCGACGTGCGCGATGATGCGGTTCTGCACGCCGCGGTAGCGATGCCGCCGACGGCGGGCGGGCGCGTTGCCGATTTTGATGACCGTGAGGCCGCGCAGCTACCAGGCGTGATCGGCACGCAGCTACTTGGCGATCGCGCGATTGCGATTTTCGCTAAAGATTCCTGGACAGCCATGCGCGCAGCGAAACAGGTGCGGATCACGTCCGCAGCATTCACTGGCAATGCGTCCAACTGGAGAGATGACTACCAGAGCTTTCTCGATTCCCAAGAGCCTTCCGTATTTCGAGAAGAAGGCGATGTGGAAGCGCCCCGGCCCGACCATCTGAACCTCATGCGCGAATACTCAGCGCCGTTCCTCGCGCACGCCTGCCTGGAACCGATGAACTGCGCAGCCAGGCTTGAGGATGGGCAGCTTACTGTTTGGGCGCCGACCCAGGCTCATTCCGTGGCGAGGGACGTCGCGGCGAGCATTGCCGGACTGCCTCCAGAAGCCGTCACTGTTGAACGGACGCTGCTGGGCGGCGGCTTTGGCCGGCGCGCTGAAATGGACTTCGTGGAGCTGGCGGTCGCCGCCGCCGTAGCCCGTGCGGGTGAAACCGTGCAGCTAACCTACACGCGCGAACAGGATATGCAGCAGGACATGTATCGGCCCGCAGCGTTTTCCCGGCTGCGTGGCGAGATCAATCGTCAGGGCGAAATCAGCAGTATCGACTGCGAGCTGGTCACGCAGTCGGTTGTGGCCAGCTACTTCCAGCGCACCCCGACACCCCGCGGCGGCGAAGCAGCAGCGGACGGCAGTATGGCGTCGGGCGCCAGCAACATGGTGTATGCCATCCCAAACCTGCGCGTGCGAGCCATACCGGCTGAGACAGGCATACCCGTTGGCTATTGGCGCAGCACAGGTACTTCTTACAACGCATTTTTCGTCGAGAGCTTCATGGATGAACTCGCCGAACTGGCGAACATCGACCCGCTGGAGTTCCGGCTCCATCATCTGGCGCATTCACCAAAGCACAAAAAGGTACTGGAGACAGCGGCTGAACGAGGTGACTGGCAGTCGCCACTGCCCGCGGGCCGCGGCCGTGGTGTGGCTCTCACCGACAGTCACGGATCCGTTTGCGCGCAGGTCATCGAGATCACGCTCATCGATACGACCGTGCGCGTTGATAGAGTCGTCTGTGTGCTCGATTGCCGCGAGGTTGTGCACCCCGGCATCGTCCGCGATCAGCTCTTCAGTGCCATCAATGACGGGCTGGCTTCGGCTTTGACCGGCCGCATTGACTTTGACGGCGAAGGCGTTGCGCGGCAGGACAACTTCGATACCTATCCGTTGCTCCGGCAGGCAGATCAGCCGGAAATGGACATTGTGCTGCTGCCGTTGGGGGGACGCCCGGGTGGTGTCGGGGAGCCAGGTGTGCCGGCCGTAGCCCCCGCACTCGCTGGCGCAATCTATGCGGCAGGCGGTCCGCGCCTCCGCCACCTGCCGCTGGACAATCTCTGACCAACTGCTATCACTGCCGTGTCGCCCGGAGCGCGCCGCCAGTGGTCGCCACAACGGAGCCATCTGCGCCGCGCAGGTTTTCCGACCACACAAACTCCTCCGTTGTCACCCGATAAGTCATCTCCGGGCGGATGGGCTGACCGAAGCCTGGACTCTCAAAAGCACAGCGCTGCGGCGTCACCTCGCCACGATATCCACCAGCCATCGGTGTCCAGATGAAGGCGCAGTCGACAGGAAACGAAAGCAGCTGCTGCGGGTCGAGCGTCGCCCAGTATTCAGGAGAACGATGCAGGTCGCGGGGAGTCTGACCAGGGCCGAAGACAAAGGGCTGCGCACGATTGAGCCGGCGATTCAGCCGGTCGTCAAAAACAAACAGTTTTTGCTGCAGTACCGGACCGTCCGGGCCGGGCGCAGTCAGCTGGTAGTACATCACATGTTGCCCGAACTGCGGCGCCTCAATGGAGGCCATGGTATGCGCGATGGTCTGTGTTCGACCGTCTGTGGCGCCTGGCACGGGAGCCGTGCCTGCGTAAACGCCTGGCAGCAGCGCCAGCAGCCCTTTCAGCTCGGCTTCGAGGGACGGCTCGGGCCGCTGACAGCCCGACAAAAACGCCACGCAGCCCGCAATTAGTGTGATGTGCGTCAACTTCCTGCGCTGCATTGGCCGTTTTTTGCGGCAGTGGCGTGCCTGCATCACTGTTGCGCCCCCCGTTGGTCAAGAAATTTCCGCCCCGACCGTAATATAGTGAGTAGCCGTTTACGAACCGGCAAGGTAATACCATGACCCTACTGCCAAAGGTCGTCATTTTCCTCGGGGCCGCCGTAGTCGCCGTGCCAGTGTTCCGGCGCTTTGGATTGAGCGACGTGCTGGCCTATCTGGCAGCCGGCGTCATCATCGGGCCATCGGTGCTCGGGCTTGTGCCGTCGCTCTCGGAATCGGACGAAGTTCTGCACTTCGCCGAGATTGGCGTCGTGTTCCTGCTGTTCATCATCGGGCTGGAACTTCACCCGGCGCGACTGCGTGCGTTCCGGCGGCTGATCCTGGGGCTGGGGCTGGCGCAGGTCTTGGTTACCGCGGCAGCCATCTTTTTGGTCTCGCTGCTGTTTGGGCTGCCCTGGCCCGCGGCGGTCGTAATCGGCTGCGCGTTGTCGCTTTCCAGCACGGCTTTTGTATTGCAGCTCCTGGGTCAGCGCGATGAGATGATGACCGGGCAAGGTCGGGCGGGGTTTGCCGTACTCCTCCTGCAAGACATCGCGGTGATCCCCATGCTTGTCCTGGTCACCGCGCTGGCGGGTGACCCAAAAGATTTCGTGGGCTTGGAAGCGTTGATGTCGCTCGCCACCGGTGCAGCCATCGTGGTGGGCTTCGTGGTCGCCGGACACTATCTGTTGCGGCCGGCTCTCAAGCTGGTGGCATCGTCGCGGGTACCGGAGGCGTTCTCAGCGGCCACACTGCTATTGGCGCTGGGCACCGGGCTGCTGATGCAGAGCGCGGGCCTGTCTATGGGTCTGGGAGCGTTCCTTGCGGGCGTGCTGGTCGCCGATTCAGAGTACCGCCATAAGCTTGAGGCCGACGTCGTGCCTTTCAAACGGCTACTGCTCGGACTGTTCTTTATGGCCGTGGGCATGACCGCCGACCTGGGTGTACTGATTCAATCGCCGGTGCTGATCATTGGCCTTACCGTGGCCCTCGTGCTGGGCAAAGCGCTGATCATTTACCCGTTAGGTCGTTTTTTCGGCCTTACCCGCCGTGCCGCGCGGGCGCTGGCCTTTTTGCTAGCTCAAGGCGGCGAGTTTGCGTTCGTGCTCATCACGGTGGCTGTGACCAGCGGGCTGGTTTCCACGGAAATTGCCGCCATCATCACGTTGGTCGTCACGCTATCGATGGCGATAACGCCGCTTGCCTACGGCATGAATAGCCGGCCAGAAGCTGCCGAAGACATTCCCTTTGACGAGATCAATGATGCCCCCAACGACATCATCATGGTGGGCTTTGGCCGCTTTGGTCAGATCATTGGCCGGATACTTGTGGCGCAAAAGATTCCATTCACCGCACTCGATTATGACCCGGTGCAGGTTGATCTGGTTCGCCGCTTCGGCAACAAGGTTTACTACGGTGATGTTTGCTCACCCGAACTGCTGCGAGCAGCGGGCATTGGAGATGCCAAAGTTATAGTGATCGGCATGGATTCACCCGAGACGAATCTGCGCATCACTGAAGAGGTCGCCAGCGAGTATCCGCAAGTCGAGATCATCGCGCGCGCGCGCAATCGCCAGGACGCTCTCGATCTGCGCGCAGCCGGAGCAAAGGTCGTTGTTCGGGAGCTACTGCATTCAAGCCTGGAGGTTGCAGCTGAGGTATTGGTACGCAAGGGCCTGTCGATTAGCGAGGCCCGCCGGGTCGCAGCGGTTTTCGAGGAACATGATCAGCAAACGCTTGATCGGCAGTTCGAGATACGCAACGACGAAGATGCAATGATTGCCGCTGCACAGGAATCCGCCAACGAACTGCGCTTTTTGCTGGCCAGCGACGAAGACACTCAGGAAGAGGCCAGCCAGGATGCTGGCCGGGATGAACCGGCCGCTACAGCGCAGGCGACTTGAGCACGAGCAGCTTTTCAATGCTCATGTCGTGCATCGTGTAAGGGATGCCACCCACACCAAGCCCTGACTCGCGCAGGCCCGCGAAAGGCATGCCATCAACCCGGAAGGCGGTATGGTCATTCACCATGACGGCAGACGCATCCACCCGCCGGTAAATCTCCATCGCCTCGTCAATATCCTTGCTAAAGACTGCCGCCTGAAAAGCAACTGGCAATCCATTGGCCTGCTCAATAGCATCGTCTAATGAGTCGTAGCCGTAGACGCAGACAACCGGTCCGAAAATTTCCTGCTGGCTCACCGTGGCGTCGACCGGCGGATTGAGCATCACCGTGCAGGGATAGGCGAAGTCGCTGACGGGCTCGCCACCGCATAAGCGTCTGGCTCCGGCAGCAACCGCCTCCTCAACCCATGCGTGCACACGCTCAACCTCCGCCGGTCGAATAAGCGGCCCGACTTCGGTTTCAGCAGAGGTAGGATCGCCGATCACCAGTTGCTGCGCACGATCCGCAAGCGCCTGTGCAAATGATTCTGCGCGCGCAGTTGGCACAAAGACGCGCTGAACGGAAACGCAGACCTGACCGGCATGATAGAAGCCGCCCTTCAAGATTGCCTCGACAGCCGCCGATTCATCGGCGTTTTCAGTAACAAAAGCCGGTGCCGCGCCACCATGCTCCAGCGCGCAGCGTGCTCCCGGCGCCAGCTTGCTGCGTAACATCCAGCCGACGCGCGCGCTGCCGATAAAGCTAAAGAATGCGACCCGTGAATCAGTAACCAGCTTTTCCGCTGCCGCCACATCTTCAGTGATTAACACCTGGGCCCAGCCCGGCGGGAGGCCAGCCTCGCGCAGGATCTCGACAAAGCGCAGACACGACAGCGGCGTATCCTGAGCGGGCTTCACTACAACCGGGCAGCCGACTGCTACAGCCGGTGCCACCTGATGCACGATGAGGTTGAGCGGATGATTGAACGCGCTCACGGCGACCACTACACCAATGGGTTCGCGTTGCGTCATCGCAATGCGGCCGGCGCCGGCCGCCGTCGTGCCCATGGGGATGACGTGGCCATGCTCGGCGCGCATGACCTCAATACAAAGCTTGATGCCGTCGATAGCCCGAGTCACCTCGGCCCGCGAGTCGATTAGCGGCTTGCCCCCTTCCATCGCGGCCTGCACCGCCAGATTCTCCGCCTCCCCGGCCATGATATCTGCCGCGCGCTCGAGTAACTCGACGCGCTGATCCAGTGACAGCCAGCCATCCCGCTTGCGAAACAGAGCCTGCGCCGTGGCAAGCGCCTGCTCGACGTGGGTTTCGTTGCCCGTGGCGCACTCTGCGATCACGCTGCCATCGTATGGCGCAGTGACGTCAAGCTTGCCAGCAGGCGGCGGCGCGTTCTCGATCATCAGGGGAAAACTTGTGGTCATGACGGCCTCAAATCGTTGCGGTGAGCTCGCCCAGTTTCTTCGTCAGCAAGTTGTTTTCGCGGTAGTCGATGGGAATAACAACGAGACTCGGGCCATCTTCATTAAAGGCACTGGAAAGCGTCGCCTGCAGTGCGTTGCTCTCCGTACAGTGATGTCCATTCCAGCCAAAAGCGGAGGCAAGCTGCATCCAATCCGGGTTATCGAAGTCCAGATCCGTGTGCCGGCCGAACTCCGCCTCCTGCTTCCACTTGATGAGCCCGTAGGCATGATCGTCCCAGACCATCATGACCAGCTTCAGGTTAAGCCGCTTGGCGGTTTCCATTTCCTGAACGTTCATCAGAAAACCGGCATCGCCGGCGATGCCCAGGATCTTGCGGTCGGGATACACCATGGCCGCTGCAATGGCGCCGGGCAGCGCAAAGCCCATTGAGCAAAAACCGTTGGGAATCAGGCAGGTGTTCGGCTCATGACAATGGTAGTGCCGCGCAATCCACATTTTGTGAGCGCCGACATCAGACAGCAAAATATCATCCGCACCGAGCACGGCCCGCGCGTCCAGCAATGCCTTCTGCGGTTTTATGGCGCCGGCGGCGTCATCATCACTGTGCTCGGTAATTTCGGCCCACATGCGGGCGCGCAGGTCGCGCTGGCGCTTAAGGTCGAAGTCAACGCAGCCGGGCTGCGCCGCGACGCGTTCGTTCAGCATCCACAGCGCGTGCGCCAGGTCGCCGATGAGCTCAACTTCCGGGTCGTAGCACTCGTCGATCTCAGCGGGCAGGAAATCGGCATGCACGATGCGCTTATCGCCCTTTGGGTTCCATAGCTGCGGGTGGTACTCCACCATGTCAAAACCCAGCGTAATCACCAGATCAGCCTCATCGATCGCCAGGGTAATTAGATCTTTAGTACCCAGACCCACGGTGTAGAGGCTGTAATCGGCGTGCATGTCGACGCAGCCCTTGGCCATGAAGGTGCTTATCACGCCGATCCCGGTTTGTTCACATAGCGCACGAAGCTGCTTGCTGGCGCGGCGTCGAATACATCCGTTGCCGGCCAGAATAACCGGCGACCTGGCCTCGCAGATTAACGCGAAGGCTCGATCCACAATCTTGTCATCCGGCACCGATCGCCGGAATCGCTGTGGCTCTATGGGTTTTGACGTTGTCGGCAGCTTGGCGATGTCCTCGGGCAGCTCCACATGCACAGCGCCAGGTTTCTCTGTGCGGGCCACCCTTACCGCTTTGCGCATGATTTCCGGAATGGTATCGGGGTGTCTAACGGTCGTTGCCCATTTAGTTACCGGTTCGAACATGCCGACTACATCCATCACCTGATGGGATTCCTTGTGCAATCGGCGCGTTGAACCCTGACCGGTTAGCACCAGCATTGGCGCGCGATCCATATTCGCATCGGCCACGCCCGTGATCAGATTGGTGGCGCCCGGTCCAAGCGTGCCCAGACAGCCCGCCGGGTTGCCTGTCAGGCGCCCGTAGATTTCAGCCATGAAGGCCGCACCCTGTTCGTGACGGGTCAAGATGAACTTGATCTGATTCGACTTCTCCAGCGACATCATGAAGTCTGCGTTCTCTTCGCCCGGCACACCGAAGATGTACTCGATGCCCTCCGCCTCCAGGCACTTGACCATCAAATCAGATGCTTGCACTTGATTACTCCGTATTTCGTGGGGCATGGGTGACGTGCCAAACCGGCGCGCCTGTCTACGGCTGAAGAAAGTGAAAGTTTCGCCGCGCCGGAACTTGGGTTGTCATTCACGCATGAGCCCTGCAGAGTGTCAAATCGTGGCCAGAACGACACACCGCTAATGCCGTGGCGTAAGCTGCCGCTGGACTCCGGCTGCTGGCAGCCTCCCGATAAGAACCCACTGCCGTTCGCGGGATTGCTTAGCTCATTGCCGGAGGAATACGACTACGAGTGCGTGGTCACCGGCACGCTCCCGGATGTTTCCGGCACGCTGTATCGGGTGGGGCCCGGCCTGTATGACCGGGGCCCTGACCGCAAACGCATGATGCTCGATGGCGACGGCATGGTGCAGGCGCTCACGCTGGACGGCGGACGGGCGCGGTTTCGCAACCGCTATGTGCGCACGAATAAGTATCTTGCAGAAGAGCTTGCCGGACGTTTCTTGTATCCGACATTCTCCTGCCATGGATCGGGCCCGCTGTGGCACAACATTCGCCTGACTCTGCCTAACCAGGCCAACACCACGGTAATAGACTGGGGCGGCAAGCTCTGGGCCTTTGACGAAGGCCAGCCGCCTTACGCGCTTAACCACTCTCTGGAGACATTGGGTCAGCCGGCCCTGGACCCGGAGCAGCCCGCGCTTCGATATTGGGCACACTGGAAGCTCGATACTCGCGATCGCCAGCTGCACTGCATGTCGTTCGTGCCCGGGCCCAAGCCGTCCGTCAATGTCGTTTCGCTTGATCAACACGGACGCGTGCAGGCACGCCAGACGGTGCCGATGCCGCGATCGGTGTACGTGCACGATTGGTTTGTTACTCCGCGATACTTCGCGTTCCTGCTGCATCCCGCCTTTATTGACTTTGCGAAGACCGCAAGCATTCTGCTGGCGCGGGAAACCTTCTCTGAGGCGATCCAGTGGCAACCAGAGCGCGGCGGCATCCTTGTCATTGCCGAACGCGGCAGCGGACAGGTCTGGAACGTTGCAACGCCAGCCTGTTGGATGTGGCATGCCATTAATTCATATGAGGATGGCAAGCAGCTGGTACTGGACTTTATCGCCAGCAGCGCCGGCGGCGGACTCGGCGACGGCGACTCACCCCTCTTCCAGGTTATGCGGGGCCGGGAACCGGGCGGCCTCGACTCCGTGGCCAATCACCTGCGGCGTTTTACGGTAGAGCCGGGCAACGCGCGGGTGGCAGATCAGGTGCTCGATGATTCTGCCAACTTTGAACTGCCTACCGTGTCGAATACCGAACGCGGCTTGCCCCACACCTGGGCCTACATGATTCGCTCCGAGCCAGGCGAGCTGTTTCCGCATGCACTAAGCCGCTGGCACCGGGAAAGCGGCACTAGCCAGAGCTACCGGTTCTCATCCGATGTTTACTGCGGCGAGGCCATCTTTATGGACGAAGTCATGGATGGGGCAGGCGGCGAGCGCGGCCGCTACTTCATCTCGGAGTTATACAGTGCGAGCACTCAGCGCGGCGCTTTCGCCATATTCGATGAGACGCAATTTGAGGCCGGACCCATTGCGGAAATCGAACTCACACATCACGTGCCCATCAGCTTTCACGGCTATTGGTCGGGCCGGCGTCCTCAAACATGACGAATGAGTACTTTGCCGAAGCGCGATGAGCTGGCCATATAGTTGAAGGCGTCCGGCACACGATCGAATGTGAAGCGCCGGTCAACAATCGCCTGAATATCGTTGGCTGCCACCGCCCGAACCATATCGGCAAGCATTCTTCGACTTCCATTGCTTATTGCCTTAAGCATGATGTTCTTGATGTAGAAGCCCGGCATTTTTGGGAGCTGCTCTGGCAACGGCGCCGTACCAATCATGATGACCCGGGCATTGTTCCCGCAGGCCAGCAGGGACTGGTCCAGCGTCTCCCGGCCCACGTTCTCCAGCACCACATCGACTCCGCGACCGCCGGTCGCATCAAAAATCACCTCGCCCCAGTTCGGCGTGGTGCGGTAGTTCACGGTGATGGTTGCGCCTAGCTGCCGCATCCGCGCTAGCTTGTCGTCGCTTGACGAGGTAACCGCGACCCGCGCGCCGCTCGCAAGTGCCAGCATGACCCCCCAGGTTGAGACCCCGCCCGTGCCCAGCGATAGCACCGTTTCGCCCGGCTTGACGCGGGCGATCTCCATCAGCGCCTGCCACGCCGTAATGCCTGACCCCGCGAGCGTCGCCGCAGTTTCATCGTCAACTTCATCGGGCAGAGCAACGACGCCAGATGATGGCAGAACGGCGTGTTCTGCCAGCCAGCCGTCCACCGTATTGCCAATATCGACTGCGTAGTAGGATGGACTCCACGGGCCATCCACCCAGCCAGCAAAGTGAACACAGGTCACCCGCTCGCCCGCGCTGAGCCGCCGCACGCGCTCACCGGTAGCTACAACTTCGCCCACTCCCTCACTGAGCGGCACCAGTTCCGGCGGCTTGTCCACAAGAAACCAGCCGCGTGCGATCCCCAGATCACGCGCCGCCAGAGCGCTGTGGCTGACCTTCACCAGGACATCGTCAGGCCCCATGGTCACGGGTCTGTCAGCGATGAGGCGCATCGTTGCGTACGCCCCCGGCGGGCCTATCTCCCAGGCGCGCGTGGTTGCGATGGGTGCGGCGGCAGCCTCCCCAATGGCTGCGGCGCCGGCCGTGGCGGCGAGGAAATCCCGGCGGTTCATCCGGGCATGCCCGCAAAGCCGGGGCGGGCATTTTTGATGTACAGATCCGCGATGTAGGAGATTGGCGCGTCAGGGGCTTCGATCCAGGCAGTCAGACGCCATGTGCCATCGAGCCGGATGAGGGCGGCGACCACGTGATCATCTCCGCCCATCGCCTGACCTGCCCAGGCGAAGTCGCGGCCATCCGGCATCTTCGCATCATCGGCAAAATGAATATCCCAGCGCATTCTCAAGGTCACGAGCAGCCGGTCACCGCCGAGAGACTGCGCACGCAGATCGCTGAAGGACAGCTCGACAGCCTGATGAAATTTTTCGTTGTGCCGCCAGTAACTGCGCACGGCGCCCCAGTCGTTCAGGACCTCCGGGACTTCTTCGGGCTTGTATAGCGGCGCTGGTTCGGCGGTTGCCCAGAAAGCCTCTAGACCTTCAGCATCGTTCGCTTTCCACGCCTCGCCGTAGCGGGCGAAAAATTCCCCTAGTTCTTCGTATGGCATACCAGTCACTCCCGCCGTCAACCTGAGCGTACCACCGCTCGCTGCCAGAAAACGGCCAGCTGACAATCGCTCAAGTCTGCAGATCAGCGCATGGTTGCTGACTCCGCTACTCTACCGCGCATGACGACGCTACTTCTTACCGCGCTCTTATTCGTTGGCACGCATCTCGGCCTGGCCGGTACTCCGCTGCGGAGCGTATTGGTCAGACGCGTGGGCGAAACGGCCTATCTCGTCAGCTACGCCGTCATCTCGCTGCTCACCCTCACGTGGTTCATCGACGCGTACAAGGTTGCACCCTATGTGGAGACCTGGGGCCAGCTCTACGCGCTGCAACCGATTGTCGTCGTGGCGATGCTGATCGCGTTTATGCTCGCCGTGATCGGCCTGACCACTCCCAGCCCCACACTGGTTGGTGCGCAGTTGCTGCTCACCAAGGAGCAACCCGCACGCGGCATTCTGCGTATCACGCGACATCCGTTCCTGATGGGCGTTTCGCTGTGGGCGCTGGTCCACCTGATCGTCAATGGCGACCTAGCCGCGCTGATGTTCTTTGGGGCCCTGCTGTTGCTATGTGTGCTCGGTGCGTTCTCTATCGATGCCAAGAGACAGGCCCGCATGGGCAAGCACTGGGGCGAATTTGCAGCGGTGACATCGGTACTGCCCTTTGTTGCTGTGGCTCAGGGCCGCAACAGGCTCGCCCTGGCTGAGCTGGGCGCGTGGCGTGTGCTGCTATCGCTGGTGGGCTACGGCGCAATGCTGGCTTTTCACAGCAGGCTGTTTGGCGTGTCGCCATGGCTTGGCCTGGGCTAACGGAGTTCGCCCGGATACAGAAGATGAGTGCAGCCTGAAGGCCGGGAAGCCCCTCGCTACCAAGCCACCACGTCACCGTTGTAGCGGCGGAAAGTGCCGGAGTCGGCGAGCGAGAACTCGTCGATGAGTTTCCGAACCCCTGCCACGCTTTCTGGGATCTCCACGTCAGCAGTACCGAAATCCATCCGGGTCTTTACATACCCGGGACACACCATTGAAACGATAATTCCGCGATCCTTAAGCGTAGCAGCGAGCAGGCGCATGGACTTATTCAGTGCTGTCTTGCTGCTTGCGTAAGCGAACGCCGCGGTATCACGCTCCACCAACGAGCCGACCGTACTGGAAAGTGACACGATTTTTTTCTGCTCGCTGGCTGCGACATGCGACAGAAAAGCCTCCGCCATCTTGACCGGGCCAAACGTATTGATCCGGAGAACCTGGGCCCACAGGTCGTAGTCGAGCTGGCCGAAGTGCTGGCGACCGATGTGCTCAGGGATGGGCACTGGACCAATAATCCCCGCATTGTTCAGCAGCACGTCGATCGCCTGACCGGCGAGCCTGCTTGCCAGAGCGTCAATGGCAGCGTGATCGGCAACGTCCAGCCGTTCGATCCGAATGTTGCCGAGCTGCTCAGCGACAGACTGCAAATCGGCCGCATCGTCCGGGTTACGACAGCAGGCGATGACGTCCCAGTCCGACTGCGCATACTGGCGAGTGAACTCAAGCCCAAGCCCGCGGTTGGCGCCGGTGATTAGCGTGGTCGGCATTGGTTCAGGGTTCTGTTCAATTACGCGCTCGGGCTGTACTTACACGTTGCCGCCTGGGACGACTTTGGTTTCAGCCTCAGCCCGCCGCCAGATGTGCCGAGGTGCATAGCCGTCCTTGCGCAGGCGATGCTCTGTGTACACCACGCGATCCGGGTCGAGCCGGGCAAGCATGCCCTGCGGCGGCTCATCCAGCGGCCTGCCAAGTTCAGAAGAAGACGCGACCCACTTAAAGATGTGCATGCCATGCTCCCACTCGGGAGAGCCGACCTCTAACAAGGTTGCGGGGCCAAACAGCTGCGCGCCCATCACGCAAGCCCAACCGGCCATCGGGTTGGCTACCGCCAGACAAACACGCGGTTCACGCTGGATGGCCTTGAGTTTTGGGCTTCCAGGCTGCGGAAAAAAGAATACCGACAGCCCTTCGTTGTAAAACTCGAGCGGGCTCACGATGGGCTGACCGCTCTTCATCGTTGTGCCAAGGTAGCCGATGTTCGTCATGGTCAGGACGCGCTCGATACGGTCTTCCAGCTGCGCCTTCGGCAAGCTTTTTGTCGGCCAGGGCTCCTGCTCCAGCCACGGATGAGCCAAACTCATGATGCTTACTCCCTCGCCTGTCGTTACTCTGGCCGGTGATTCTCAGACCCCCTGCTGCAGGTCGAAATGAAGCTGCGCTTAAGCAACCGCTACGCGGTCCAGCCGTGCAACCATCGCTGGCGTACGGGGGCCAGACCCCAATCCCGGATAAAGGTATGCGTCGCGGTAGTATTTGGGGATTGGGGCGTGACCCCGGTTGAACGCGTTAAGAGCTAGGTGACGGCCGCAGTGACCGAAACGAACTTCCCGCAACACCCATTCTGGGACTACTCACTCCGCCTGTATGGAGCGCCGGGCGTCAGCGAGGCCTGCCTTAAGCTGCAGGACGAATACGGCCTGGACGTGAACCTCATTCTGTTTTGTCTGTGGGCTGGCACCGAGGGGCCGGGGCGGATAACGGCCGACGAGCTCGCCACGGCGCTCGCGCGAACCGCGCCGTGGCAACGCCAGGTCGTGGAGAGGATCCGCTGGCTGCGGCGAACGCTGAAGCTGGATGAACTCGGTGCGACGCGCGAGCTGGTTGATCAGTTCAGGCCTGCGGTTCAGGAACTTGAGATTTCGGCTGAGCATGTCGAACAGCTCGTGCTTGCATCGCTCGTACCAGCGTCGCGCGGTGCCGCTGGTGCACCTGCTGCCGTCGAGAATCTGCTGGCTTACTTTGCCGCGACGGGGGTGTCGCCTGGGTGCCCGGCTTGCACCAGTGTCATCACCATCCTAGCTCAGGCACTCAGCAACGGCGACCTCGCTGCAGCCGAAGCGATGTGGCCTGGGTAGTTCGGTGCACGCAAAGGTGCCGGACATCAGTCCGGCACCTCTGACGGTCAACTAGTATCTCGCTGGCTGTTGCAAAGCCGGCTAGTCGCAATACCTCCGCTCCGAGTATCGCAAGCCCACCCCATCGAGCCACAGGCCGATAGAGCTGCCGTAGCGCGGGCTGTGTCGCCGATGCTCGCGGTAGTAGCGATCCGGGAATCGGTTGTACCGGTGGCCTCGATAGTGCTTCTTATAGCCGTAGTGGCGCCGGTGATCATTTATATGTCGCCGATGCTGCCGGAAGTGGCGCTTGCCGCCATAGTAATGACGCCCCCGATAGCCGTCACGATAGCCCTTCCGGTAGTCGTTCCGGTAATCATGGTGCCGGTGGTGTACCTGCTTGGCATAGCCGTCCGCCACGCCGCCCCATTTGCTGCGACCGTCGGCAACGGCAACGTTCGACAGGCTCAGCGCCAGACACAGCGCGGCCGAGGTCAGGGCAAAGTTAGTCTTCATGGCTACCTCCTTATGGGTATCAACCACTGTCGACCACGGTAAGCACCGACAACTGAACACTGGCTTAACCAGCCGCCTGATTTCATGATGCAGCGCAGCTATCGGCGCAACCAGGTTGCCGGATTCAGGTGTGGTTCAGCCTGGGCTGCCTAGGCTCGATGCTCAGGATTGAATGCTGCAAGTGTTGAGGAGCGGCACATGAACAAGTACCGATTAGCGAATTTTGTTGTCACTCTGGCTGCCGGTTTGAGTCTGTCTGGCTTCGCCGTCGCCGGCCCGCACGCCGGCGAGTCCCAACTCTTCGTCGAGGCCCCCGTAATCGACGTAGAGCCTAAGCTTCGCGTCGTGCAAATCACCACGCCGCGCGAGGTCTGTTGGCAGGAGGAAGTCCGTCGGCCAGCCCATGGTGGGTACCGGTCGGGTACTCCGCTTGTGCTGGGCGGCATTATTGGCGGCGTCATCGGCAATCAGTTTGGCGGTGGCAGCGGTAAAGACATACTGACTGCCGCGGGCGCCCTGCTGGGCGCCTCAGTCGGCCGCGACGAAGCTTATCGGCGACAGGCTGCCAGGCACTCCTATGTAAGCCTCGAAGAACGCTGTGAAGTGGAACAGGTTGTGCACGAAGAAGAGCGGCTGGACGGTTATCGGGTCACCTATGAATACGGCGGACAGACCTTTGTAACGCACACAGCGACAGATCCTGGCGCAACCATCAGGGTGCGTGTCCGCGTGCAGCCGGTCACCTATAATGACCGCACTTATGGTGGCCACGCGGCTGATTGGCGACAGGCGCGTCACTTTCGAAGGTAAACACAATGTACGCGAGGATTTCCGGCCTGGTTTTGTATGCATTGCTGGCCGGAGCCCTCGCGGCCTTCTCCCAACCTGTATCGGCCGACGGACACCGCGGCAACATTGCCGCGCAGACTGAAATCTCTGCGGACCAGGCAGCAGCAGCGGCCAGCCAGGCCACCGGAGGCCGCGTGCTGAAGGTGGAACGTGTTGGCAACCGGTTCCGCGTGCGGGTGCTGACGGAGGGCGAAGGCCAACGCATTCGCACCGTCTCCGTTGATGTCTTTACCGGCCGAGTCAGCGACTAGGAGTACCTGGTGCGCGTGCTCGTCGTCGAAGATGAAGACGCGCTGCGCGAGCAGCTGGTCGGCGCGCTGACTGCCGAAGGTCTGGCGGTAGACGCGACTGGCAGCGGTGAAGAAGCTGTCTTCATGGGCAATGAGTATCCGGTAGACGTCGCCATTCTTGATCTGGGGCTGCCGGACCTGGACGGACTGAAGGTCCTTGGGCGCTGGCGAGCCGAGGGGCGCCTGTTCCCGGTGTTGATTCTGACGGCCCGCAGCCGCTGGGAACAGAAGGTTGATGGACTGGAAACTGGCGCCGACGACTACCTCACCAAGCCCTTCCACATGGCGGAGGTGCTGGCCAGGCTCCGCGCGCTGGTGCGCCGCTCGGCAGGCTGGGCGAGCACGCTGCTCGAAACGGGGCCACTTGCCATGGACACCAGCAGCCAGATGGTGACGGTCGCCGACAAAGAGGTTTCGCTGACAGCGTTTGAGTACCGGCTGCTTGAGTATCTGATGCTGCACTCAGGGGAGGTCGTATCCAAAGCTACGCTAACCGAGCATCTGTACAACGAAGACCACGACCGGGATAGCAACGTGCTGGAGGTGCTGGTCGGCCGGCTGCGGCGAAAACTCGACCCGGACGGCAAGCTCAAGCCTATCGAGACTTTGCGCGGACGCGGCTATCGGCTGCGCGCGGACCTAGGCCGTGCCGGATCAGCGTGAACGGGCCGACTGGTCGCTCGCGCGGCGCGTCCTGCTTGGTGGCGGACTGGTGGTCATCACCTGCGTGGGACTCATCGGGCTCTCGGTAGACCGCGCGTTTGAGAACAGCGTCGAAGAACTCGTCCAGGAACGGCTGCTGGCGCGGGTCTATATGCTCATGGGCGCGACGAGCATTACCGACGACGGCCGCCTGGAGCTGCCTGCGCAGCTACCAGAGGAACGGCTGGCCACGCCAGGCTCGGGTGCCTACGCAGCGATCACGGACGAAGACGGCACTTTGCTATGGCGCTCGGCGTCCAGCGTTGGCCAGAACGTGAGCTATCCGGGGCCGGCAGAGCGCGGCCTGCCCCAACTCAACAAAGCACGCGATAGCTCAGGTACCTTACTGCAAGGCCTGAGTTATCCCGTCTACTGGGAACTGCCTTCTGGAAAGGACAGGCTTCTTAGCTTTCAGGTTGCCGAAAGCCGCACGTTGGTGGAGTCACAAACGGTCGCCTTCCGGCGCACGCTGACGTGGTGGTTGGCGGCCGGTGCCGCGAGCCTGTTAGTGGTGATGGCCGGCGTGCTGCTGTGGAGTCTGGCGCCGGTACGCAGCATCGCGAAGGAAGTTCGCTTGGTCGAAGCCGGAGAGCTTGATGGATTCAACCAACAGTATCCCGTCGAGCTGCGACCGCTGACCGACAGTTTGAATGCGCTCATTAGCAGCAGAGAGAAACGTATACAGCGTTACCGGCATGCGCTTTCGGACCTTGCGCATAGCCTGAAGACCCCACTGGCGGTGCTGCGCGCAGGCGGCAACGACTCATCTTCTGCTCCGCCCGGCACAAACGCGCAGCTGCAAAGGATGGAAGAGACGATTGAGTACCATTTGCAGCGCGCAGCCATCACCGGGCGCATGCCACTCGCTGCCCCCGTTGCAGTTGCACCTGCTGCGCTGGCAATAGTCGATTCGCTGAAAAAGATCTACGCCGAGAAACAACTCACCTTCATCACTGAAATTGACTCACAAGTGCGCTTTCCCGGTGCTGCGGGTGACCTGTCAGAGCTGCTGGGTAACCTTGCCGACAATGCCTGCAAGTGGGCCAATTCCCGCGTGCGACTGCGAGCCGTCAACGACGCCAGCCAGCACAGCGGCTTCCGTCTGGACATTGATGATGACGGGCCGGGTATCCCCGCAGAAATGCGCCAGCAGGTGATCAGCCGGGGCGTCCGCGCAGACTCCGAGAACCCTGGTCAGGGGATCGGCCTGGCGGTCGTCGTGGAAACGGTGACTGAGATGTATCAGGGCACCGTAGCGATTGACACGAGCGACCTGGGGGGCACGCGGATCACCGTGAGTATCCCCGCCAATGGCTGACGACCAGTCGTCGAGCTGGCTAAAGGGCCGCCTTCAGTCTGCCAGCGCCAACGAAGTGACTGCGGTAGTGCCCGTCGGACAGAGTATCGATGGTGACGGGCCGGCCACTGGAAGGCGCGTGCACGAAGCGCCCGTCGCCGAGGTAAATGCCGACATGGGACACCTTGCCGGTGAAGCTGAAAAACAACAGGTCGCCCGGTCTGGCCGAGTCCAGCGATAGCGGCTGACTGGCGCGGTACTGTGCCTGCGAGGTCCGCGGGGCAGAAAGGCCGGCAGAGCGATACGCAAAGTACACCAGTCCGCTGCAGTCAAACGCATCTGGCCCCCGCGCACCATAGCGGTAGGGATCGCCGAGTTGATCGAGCGCCGTACTCACCACCTGTTGGCTGGCTGACGACAGCGAGCGGCCAGCCGGAGCCTCGCCGCGCTGCGCAGGCAACGTGGATCCGCAGGCCTGCAGCAGGCCCGCCAACAGGCCAACGGCGAGCCATTTAGTTCGCCTGGTTGCGTTCATGCTTCGTTCAGCTCACCGTGATCCCGCATGCCGGTAGTATCGTCGCTGTGGTTGCACAATGCGCCGAACCGGATCACACACTTGATCCCAAGATCGCGGTCGAGCAATCGACTCACTGACCTGAAACCCTTCTGACCCTAACTTATGACCACCCACAACCCCAAAACACGCTGGCTTGCGCATGTTGACCTGGATGCATTTTTCGCCAGTGTCGAGCAGCGTGATCAACCGAAATTGCGGGGCAGGCCGGTTGTGGTCGGGGCGCGGCCGGGCAATCGAGGCGTGGTTACCGCGGCCTCGTACGAGGCTCGCGTCTTCGGCATTCACTCGGCGATGCCGATGGGCGAAGCCGTTCGCCGTTGTCCAGACGCGGTCTTTCTGCCGACGGACCTTCCGCGGTATCGCCAGGCATCCCGTGCCGTGTTTGCGATTCTTGCGGAAACAGTGCCGGTCGTTGAAGCCGCATCTATTGATGAGGCGTATCTCGACATCAGTGGTATGGAAAAGCTCGTTGGTGAACCACACAAAATCGGTGCGCTCATACGCGAACGAATACGCAGTGGCACCGGACTCACGGCATCGGTTGGCATTGGCCCCAACCGGCTCATCGCCAAGCTGGGCTCGGAAGACTGCAAACCCGATGGCCTGCGAGTTATTCCCCACGATCACGTCCGCGAGTTTCTGGATCCGCTGCCGGTCAGCAAGCTACGCGGTTTGGGCAAGCGCACCGCGCGAGTATTCACGCAGCTCGGCATCAAGACTATAGGCGAACTGCACCACTACAAAAGCCGGGAGCTGGAACAGCGACTCGGGTCGCAGCTCGCGGCCAAGTTTCGACGCCAGGCCGAAGGTGTCGGCGCCGAGGCAGTGGTACCCGGCCGCCGGCGCAAGAGTGTGTCGAAGGAGACGACGTTCAATACAGATGTTGGCGACGACGATTACCTCCACGACGTGCTGCGCACGCTCGCCGCCAGCGTAGCGGCCACCGCGCGACAGGAGTCGTTTGCTGGTGCCGTCGTCACGCTAAAGGTCCGCTATGCGGGATTCGAGACGCATACTCGCCAACAGAAACTGGATGCAGCCACCGTTGACGAGAGGCAGATGCTGCGTACGGCTTGGCGCCTATACCAGTCTACCGGCCTGCCGCGCCGACCGGTAAGACTCATCGGTATTGGTCTTGCCGCGCTTAAGCGCGACGACGAAGCTCAGCCGGACTTGTTTGGCGCACCGGCTGCACCCCAGCGAGATCAGCGGGTGCTAAACACGATTGATGCAGTGCGCGACCGCTTTGGCGACGGCAAACTGGCAGTGGGCCTGGCCCGGCAGTCCAAACGCCGCTAGAAGACGATGGTTGGTGACGTGGCCAGTGATGCGGTGAACACAACCCAGATAACAAACAACGTCGCACAGCTGGCTGCGTAAGCCAAGAACCGGTGCATGACGTTATTGTAGGTAACGTGAATCACCGAGTGCACGGTTCGAAGCAATACATAGACCCAGGCCATGGCAACCAGGGCAAGCGAGGTCTGCTCAGTGATGTAGATGCTGACGCACGCCACATAGAACAGCACTGGTACCTCAAACAGATTTTGCAGATTGTCCGCAGCGGTCACATCCTTAAGCACGCCTGCAGCGGAAGCACGCGTCGCGAACTGTTTCGGATTAACCTTCAGCGCGCGTATCTCCCGGATACGACGCCGAAACAACAGAATCCAAACGCCGGCTGACAACCCCGCCAGGGCCACCATGGGCCAGATGATGCTAAACGGCGTCAGAACTCGCTCCGGTGTTCCGCATGTGACGCATCAGGATGCTGCCCTTGGTTGCGAGTCTTGTTTGATGATGCTGGTGGCCAAAGCAATCATCGAGGATATGTCGCCCAGGTTGGCGGGCACGATAAGGGTGTTGCCCTCCTTTGCCAGGTGACCAAACTGCTTGACGTAGTCCTCGGCAATTCGCAGGCGCATGGCAGAATCGCCACCGTCCTGGGTGACCGCCGTTGCCACCTGACGGAGACCTTCCGCGGTTGCCTGGGCGATCGCAAGAATCGCCTTAGCCTCGCCCTCGGCCTCGTTAATCTGTTGCTGTTTTGCCGCCTCCGACTCCTTGATCACCCGCTGCTTCTCGCCCTCTGCTTCATTAATTTTGGCGTCTCGCTCACCCTCAGAGGTAAGAACAACAGCGCGCTTTTCCCGCTCGGCGCGCATCTGCTTCTCCATGGCGGTTAGCACATCGTTAGGCGGGTTAATGTTCTTGATCTCGTAACGCAGAACCTTGACGCCCCATGGATCAGACGCCTTGTCGAGTTCCGCGACGACATTGGAGTTGATCATCGCCCGCTCTTCAAACGTCCGATCGAGGTCGATTTTACCGATCTCACTACGCAGTGTTGTTTGCGCGAGCTGGGAAATCGCAAATACATAATCGCTGATGCCGTATGACGCGCGCTGCGGGTCGAGGACCTGCAAATACAGCACACCGTCAACACCCACCTGAACATTATCCCGGGTGATACAGACTTGCTCCGGAATGTCGAAAGCCAACTCTTTAAGGCTGTGCTTATAGGCGGCGCGTTCTATGAACGGGATGAGAATGTGGAACCCAGCGCCGAGTGTCTTGCTGTACTTTCCCAGGTTCTCGATCACGTAAGCGCTTTGTTGTGGGACGACGACAGCCGTCTTAGCAATCACGATCACCGCCAGGATGGCGAAACCAATCGCTACAAATGAAGCAACGTTCTCCATGTTTTCTCTCCGTGCTCTTCTCCGACCAGCTCGCTCAGGCCTTGTTTTCGTTCTCAACAACCAGGGTCAGGCTGTCGACTCGCTTAATTTGCGCCTTGCCGCCCTGCTCAATTGCGGTGGCGCCATCATTCAGAACCGTCCAGGTCGTACCCCTGTACTTCATGCGACAGCTCTCGCCCGGTGCGAGATTCTGCTGGAGGCTGATCGTCTCGCCCGCCGGGCCGACCGGATAGTCCTGCGAGACGCCGCGAAACTTCTCGTAGAGTCGGGCCCTGAACAGCACCATCGTCGCGATTGACAACACGCCGAACAGCGCCCACTGCGCCCAGCCTTGCAGCCTGAACCCAAGCAAATCGAGGGCGCCAACGAGCAGCGCCGAGGCGCCAATAAAGATGAGATAGAAGGCGGCGTCGACGCCGAGCAACTCGGAGCCGAACAAGATCGCACCTAGCGTTATCCATGCCCACCAAGGCATAACCCCAACCCCGGCAATGTTCCTAAGATGGCTGCAAAGCTTAGCACTTTGCCCCGGCTGAACCGGGGTCGGATTACCTGGGGGCAGCGCCCAACCGCATGGCGCTGCGGCGGTCCTGGCGCTCGGCTGGCCCCGAACTCTACTCAGACCAGCGCTTGATATCGGCCTCAGCCGGCACTTCGAAATCGCCGGTCTCGCTTTGGTAGATGATGTTGACGAAGGCGCGGCTCTTGATAAAGCCCTGCTCCCATAGGGGGTCCAGGCCAACCAGCGGGTCCGCGGCACGAATCGCTTTCAGGTCCAGACCCTCGGCAATCAACGCCGCCACCTTCTCGCGCGCGACGACAAGTTTGTCGCGCACTTCGAGCATACGCGCGCGATTCGTGATGGGCCCGTGTCCCGGGATAATGATGGTTTCGTAATCGGCAAGATCCAGCAAAACGTTGGTCGCTTCAATCAACCCCTGAATCGTGCCGCCGCTGGCGACGTCGATGAGCGGAAAGCCGGTGTGCAGAAACGCATCGCCTGTGTGCAGCACGTTGGCGCCCCGGAAGTACACGGCGGTATCCCCGTCCGTATGGGCCGGCGGCAAATGAATCAGGTCGATGCGCTCGCCATTGAGATGAAAACTCATGCGATCGCTGTAGGTGATAACAGGCAGCGCCTCTGGCGGACGCGGCCGGGTACCGGTGCGAAACAGCAGGTGATACTGAACGCTGTTCAGCCGTTGACGCACGTTGTCGTGCGCGACAATCGTATGGCCAGCCGCGCCTAACCTGGCGTTGCTTCCCGTGTGGTCGCCATGCCAGTGCGTGTTGAGTACGTAGCGCAGCGGCGTATCCGTCAATTCATCGATCGCGGCCAGGATCTTATCGGCCATAGGCGCAAACTGATCGTCGACGATCAGCGCACCGTCAACGCCTATCGACAGAGCAACATTGCCCGCCGGCTCCATCCTTAGCAGAAAGATGTTGTCCCGCACCTGGGCGACCTCTAAGTCACCATCCATACGGCGACCCTGGGCCGCCAGCGGATCAGCCATCGACAGGCTGACGACGCCGGCGATCAACACCGCCAGCGTTAGACGGCCACCAAATGCGTGCGCTAAGTTCTGACCAAACAACATGCTCGAGACCTCCCGCAACAGGCTAACCCGCTGAGTCCACACTGGCGGTAATCGCTTCTTCCAGCCAGTCAGGGAACCGCGGGTGCGTCATCACACCCGTGTCACTGAAAGTGACGCCAAGGTCTTCCACATCGCGTTGCAGTTTGCCCATCACCCCGGCGGCCGTTAGCACCGTGGTAATTACGACGACGTCGCGGCCCTGAGCTTTGGCCTGGCTTACCCAGCCGCGAAGCCGTTCCACGTTTGCGGCCCGCCAATCGATCGGGGCGTCATCCTGTACGTTGACGACACGCACTTCCGCAAAACCGACTTCCTTCTGAATAAATGCGGCATGCTGGTCCAGTACAGCCAGCTCGCGCTGATTGTCAGCAGGATCGGCAGGGCCATGGCCCATGATCAGAAGCATCTCGTTCGCTGGGTTGCGGCTGGCGGCGCGGGCATGGTCGCGCAACGCCTCACCGACAATGGGATGCGGCATGGGATTCGGCGCCCAGACGATCTTTGCATCGGTCTCTACCTGCGGAATATCGATGTAACCCGGCTCATCCGAAGCGCCCAACGCGTACCGCCACTGGCGCACCATGCCGGATTTATCTGCGGTGGTGGCAGGAATCACAACGATTGTCTTGGCACCCGAGTTTTCCAGGTCGTCAACCGCTGCCTGCAGATGGTCAGATTCCGCAATCGCCAGCCCGAATCCATAGGTCGTTGGGTATTTCTTCTTCACGCTCGAAAAAGTCTGCTTGAACTGTTCGTAGCCCTCGCCGTAGAAATGATGTGCGAGCACCAGCACGCCCACTTCACCGCGCGTATCTGCCGAGCTGAGACGGCCATGCTCGTTGTACAGCCGGGCCATCATGTCGAGCAGCTCATCGTTCGTGTAGTTCGCAAACTTCTTGATGACGCCGCGCACACCGTCCATCTGCTCCTGCGTCAGGTCAGGGCGCGGCAGCTCCTGACCCGGCTTGATGTGGCCGCCGGCCCAGGCCACGGCACTGCCAGCAACGATGAGGGTGAACGCTGTGCCGACAAGCGCTAGCGGATTCGACATGCTTCGTGACATGGCTTGTTCTCGAGTCCAGGAATGCGAACAAGCCTAGCGTCATGACCATTCACGGGCAACGACGATAATGGGGTGGTGCGGCGCGCGGTCAGGCGCGGCTGAGATGAAGCAGAAGAAGGGCGCCGCCGCCATCGGCGCACGCACCGAGTGCTGTTAATCCCCGGGTGGGCGTTTTTCGTCGTCCAGAATGATGCGCCACGCCGGCGTATCCAGATCATCAAACTGGCCAGACCGCGTGGCCCAAAAGAATGCAGCGATGGCCGCCAGGAGCAGGACCAGGCCTAGCGGTATCAAATAGAAAATAATGTTCATATCGGCAGTGCGGACTTCCGCGTGGCGCAACAGCTGCTGGTGCTGGCGGTTTTTGAGGCAGGCGCAGCCGGTGCCCGACCCAGACGCAATGCATTCCCCGTAACCAGTAGTGAGCTCGCTGACATGCCAAGTGCCGCCATCCACGGCGCCAGCATGCCGGTCGCGGCCAGCGGCACGGCGAGCAGGTTGTAACCAATAGCCCAGGTGAGATTCTGGCGCACGATACCCATCGCTCGCCGGCTGGTTTCCAGGGCATCGGCCACGGGCAACAAGGAGTTGCCCAACAACACGCTGTCGGCTGTGTGCCTGGCGAGTGCCGTGCCCGCTCCCATTGCTATCGAAACGTCCGCGCCTGCCAGTACAGGCGAATCATTGATGCCGTCGCCAACCATCAGCGCCCGCTCGCCGCGTGCCTGGAGCGCATGCAAAAACTCAAGCTTGTCTTCCGGCTTGAGGCCTGCATGGTATTGGGCGATGCCCAGACTATGCGCCAGTCGCTGCACAGGCCCCGCTGTATCGCCGCTGGCAATCTGCAGCTCCAGGCCCAGCGCTGAGAGTCGCTCCACCACCTCATCGGCACCTGGCCGGGGTCGCTCGGTCAGCGCAAAGCGGGCTGCCAACCCCTCCTGACTGCCCAGGTAGACGTAGCGCTGATCGCCTGTCTCTTGCCAGCCTGCGCATGACGTTTCAGCGGCGGTAAGCGCATCGACGTATGCATACGAACCGATACGCCAGGTCTGCCCGTCGACCCGCGCCTCAACGCCAGCACCCTGACTCACGTTAAAGTCGCTGATCTCAGCTGTTGCCGTCGACTGAGCAAAGGCCCGCGCAATGGGATGTTCCGACCGTGATTCCAGCGCACTGGCAATTGCCAGTGCCTGCTGTTCATCCAGCGCGCCGAACAACTCAACTTGCGCCAGGGCAATCTCGTCACCAGTCAGCGTGCCGGTCTTATCGAAGACAACGGACGTGACCTCGCTCATCGCCTGCAGAGCGCCGGGCTGTCTCAATAGCAGGCCGCGACCCGCCAGGGCGCTCGTCGCAACGGTGAACACGGCCGGGGTTGCCAGCGCCAGCGCGCAGGGACAGGTCACGACCAGTACCGAGAGCGCGACCTCAAACGCGCGTTCCGGCGCAAGGCCATACCAGCCGGCGTAGGTTGCACCGGCGATACACAACACGGCAGCGACAAAGTACCGGGCGATCCGATCGGCGGTTGCCACCAGCCGCGGTTTATTGCCGGCTGCCGTCGTCGAGAGCCCCGAAATCTGCGCCAGCACGGTGTTAGCGCCGGTCGCCGTTACCGTCAGGTGAATAGGCTGACCGCCATTGACGCTGCCGGCAATCACCTGATCGCCCTGGCGCTTGGCGACCGGCGTAGATTCACCGGTGAGCAGTGATTCGTGCACCGAAGCCCTGCGGTCCCGGAGCCGGCCATCTGCCGGAACCGCCTGCCCCGGATGGACGAGGATCTGGTCGCCGGTCTCAAGCTCCAGTGTGCCGACAGTTTCCGCAACAGCGCCGCGCAGCCGGTGGGCCACTCGCGGAACATGTGTCGACAAGGCGGCTGAAAGACTCAGTGCGCGGTGTCGACCTGCCATCTCGAGATAACGTGCGCCGGTGAGAAAAAACACAAACATCGTTGCGGAATCAAAGTAGACCTCACCCTGGCCGGTAAACGTGTTGTACACGCTGGCGGACCACGCACCGCCGATGGCCAGCGCGACCGGGACATCCATCCCCAGTGACCTGGTGCGTATCCCGAGCCAGGCACTGCGAAAAAATGGTGCGCCCGCATACAGAACGACTGGCGTCGCCACGAGCAGACTGATCAGCCGCAGGTATTCGCCAATAGCCGGATCGCTCCAGGCGCCTAAATATAGTGCCACTGCGAAACTCATGACCTGCATCATCCCCAGGCCGGCGACGGCCAGCCGCCTCAGTGCCTGGCGCCGTTCGTCGCGGCGCGCGGCCTCGGCTGCATCCTGCGTGTAAGGCACGGGCGTAAACCCGAGTGCCGAAAGGTGCTCGAATATCTGGCTCAACGGGATACGGTCAGACGCCCAGTGCAGGTTCGTGCGGGTGGTGACTGGATCGACGGCGATGTCGAGTACCCCGTCGAGCGGCGCAACAGCCGATTCGATGAGCCATACGCAGGCCGCGCAGTGCACGCCCTCGAGCAGGAACTGCGCGCGATGACTGCCATCGTCTTCGGCAGCCACGAACTCACGCTGCACGCCGGCACGGTCGTAGCTTGTCCAGTCGCTGTGCGTGGCGGTTCCGCTCACCCGACCGGCTGGATCAGTTCGGAATCGATAAAAATCATCCAGTCCGCGTGCCGAGATCAGGCGACCAATGCGAGCGCAGGCGCCGGAACAAAACTCGCGCGCATGACCGTCGATCGTCACCAGGGTCGGCGCCTGCTCTGTGGAGAACTCGTCACCGCAGTGGAAACAATGTGTGGTGGGGGTCATGACTGGCCGTAAACTAGCGCGCGCCGAGCCATAGCTCGTTGGCACCCGGCGCAAGCTCGCCGACCAGCCGCCAGCTCGCACCCGTATCGCTGAGCTGCACCAGCAGTCGGCCCGGAGGCCGGGAGAAATTGCCGGCGTAAGCCGCCCCCCGAAGGCGCAGGCTCACCTGCCGGTCGAGTTCGGCCAGCGTGGGATGCACAAATCGCAGGTTCAGCGTCTCCGGCAGGTCGAAATCACGCCTGGCAACGACTTCCGCTGCCAGCACCGCTGGGGAAGCATCGTTGATAAGCAGGCGCGCTTGCAGACCCAGGACCCGCGCATGCTCATCGCGTGCAGCGTGACTGACGCTCACCCGACCAATCTCGCCAAAATCATCCACAACCATGGCGGGCGGACCGCCGGCCAGCCAGGCGGCGGCCAATCCACCGACCACGGCGGCAGCGGGCGGCAGCATGATCAGCCAGACCCACAGGTAGCGATACCACGGCAGGCTTAACGACGAGTGACTTGGAATTGATGTGTCTTTCACTGGGTACTACCTCGGCGGCATAAAGAAGCGCGCCCGGTGGCTGGCCGAGAGCGCTGCATCAGAAACGGATCCCGCGCTGAAGATCACGTCGTGTCCGCCAGGGCCTGCGGCATCGGCTGGCACCCTCACTCGGGTGACGACACTGGACACTTCTCCCGCTTCCACACTGACCGGGGACGGGGGATCGGTCTCAAGCTCAGCACCGGGCAGGCCACTGACTGTCAGCGCGAGCTCAATTGGGCTGTTGGATTTGTTGAGCAGCTTGAGCGTGTAAACCGACTCAATGTCGCCGGCCTGTGTCTCCCTGTAAACGGCGTTGCGGTCGCGAATCACGTCCAGCCCCAGCGGCGTGCGCGTGTAGAGACTGAACAAGAAGGCAGCGAACAACAGCCCAAGCAAACTGCTATAGATAAGCGTGCGCGGCCGGAACACCCTGCCCCGCTTCCCGTCGAGCACATTCTGGGTGGTGTAGCGAATCAGGCCACGCGGATACGCCATCTTATCCATGACCTGATCGCAGGCATCAACGCAGGCAGCACAGGTGATGCACTCGTACTGCAAACCCTTACGGATATCGATGCCCGTGGGACAGACCTGCACGCAAATACTGCAATCAACGCAGTCGCCCAGCTGCGTTTCAGACGACGGGGCTCCCCGCTTGCGCGGGCCCCGCGGCTCGCCCCGCCCGGCGTCGTAGGAAACGATGAGCGTATCGCGGTCGAACATGGCGCTCTGAAAACGTGCATAGGGACACATGTACTTACACACCTGCTCGCGCAGATGACCGGCATTGCCGTAGGTCGCAAAACTGTAGAAACAGATCCAGAACGTCTCCCAGGGACCCAGATCCAGCGACACGACGCGCGCAGCCAATGCATCAATTGGGGTGAAATAGCCGACGAAGGTAAAACCCGTCCACGCGGCAAACAGCAGCCAGACGATGCGCTTGGCGGACCTGCGCAGAATCTTCTCGGCCGTCCACGGCGCCTTATCGAGTTTCTTGCGCTTGCTGTAGCGTCCTTCGGTAAGCCGCTCCAGCCAGACAAAGGCTTCGGTCCATACGGTTTGCGGGCAGGCGTAGCCGCACCAGACCCTGCCAGCCACTGCGGTCGATACAAACAGCAGCAAGGCGGCCATGATGAGCAGCCACGAGAGATAGATGAAATCCTGCGGCCACATCGTCAGGCCAAAGACATAGAACTTACGCGCGGGTAAATCGAAGAGCACTGCCTGGCGACCGGACCAGGTCAACCAGGGCAGCACATAGTAGACACCCAGCAGAAGGATCGCCGCGCTCTTGCGCAGCCTGCTGAAGAATCCGTCAACTTCGCGCGCATGAATCTTCTCATGCTTCGCGTAAAGAGATTGTGTTTCGACAGACGCCACGACGATACCGTAGCTACGATTGGCCGTTGCCGTGTCCGTGTCCGTGTCCGTTGCGCCGCGCCGTGCGCAGCAGATACACCGACAGCGAACTGGCCACCAGGCAGATCAGCCAGAAAAACAGAAAACCCAGCCCGTAGCCGGCCATACGATCTAGCGTCAGGATGTCCGCGAAGGTATGCAGCTGCACTTCGCCTGGATCAATAACCGCGAAGAACAGTAGTGATGCGAAACTTGCCGCCAGAAACGCCGGCCAGATCACAGCCGCAATCGCCTGCGCACCGCGTGGCCAGGGCAGCTGTTGCGGCTCCGGCGTGTAGGGTTCTTCCTGTTCCGGCCGGCCGTCCGCTGACCTGTCCATCGGTCAGTTACCCCGGCTTAGGCTCAGCACGTAGGCGACCAGAGTGCGAATGCGGTCTTCCGTCAGGAGGTCGCGCTGAGCCGGCATCTGATTGACCTTGCCGTCCGCAATAACGGCGCGGATATCTTCCGGACGGCTGCCGTGCAGCCAGATATCGTCGGTCAGGTTGGGGCCACCGACGGCGGCCACACCCCGACCATCGGGAGCGTGGCAGGCAATGCATAGCTGCGCGTAGCGGGTGGCGCCTGCCTGCGCCAGGCCGGCATCTGCCTCACGACCTGACAGGCTGAGCACGTGGGCAACGACTTCATCCAGGCCCTGATCGCCAAGCGCAGCGCCGAGGCCCGGCATCACGCCGATGCGCCCGTTGGAAATACTCAGCTGGATGGCCGCTGGCGTGCCGCCGTAGATCCAGTCGTTGTCGGTGAGATTAGGAAAGCCCTTGGCGCCGCGCGCATCCGAGCCATGACAGGTCGCACAGTTGTTGAGGTAAAGGTTGCGACCCAGGCGAACGGCGTCAGCATCCTGACTCATGTCTTGCAGCGACATGCCAGCGAAGGCGGCGAAGATATCGCCGTAACGAGCCTCGGCCGCAGCGACTTCCTGGTCGTACTGGCTGTTCTGCGTCCAGCCGGTCACCCCACCAAAGCTGCCGAAGCCGGGATAGATCGCGAGATAAACCACCGTGAATACAGCCGTAAGCCAGAACAGGATCAGCCACCATCGGGGCAGCGGCTTGTTGTACTCGCGGAGGTCCGCATCCCAGACGTGACCGGTTGTATCTGCTTCTGCATCCGCTTTGGCAACCGTTGTGTACGACTGCAACATCCAAAGCGCACCAACCACCTGGATGACGACCAGGACAATGATGAAGATGCTCCAGAAAACCGTCATGACCGCTGCCCTTTTGCAATGGCCCGGTTCGCTTTGGTGCCCGGCACATCATCTGCTTGCAGCGGCAGCTGCGCCGCCTCATCGAAATCTTTCCGCCTGCGGCTGCTGTACGCCCACCAGCAGATGGCGACAAACAACGACAGCATGATGAACGTAAATATTCCTCGCATGGTTCCGGCGTCCATCGATATCACCTTTGTTTGGAGGAGATGCCCAGACCCTGCAGATACGCAATCAGAGCATCCATCTGCGACTTACCGGCAACGGCGGCAGATGCCCCGGCAATCTGCTCGTCCGTGTAGGGAACCCCTACCGCACGCAACCGCTCCAGTTTGATTGGCGTCTTGTCGGCGTTGATCTCGCTATCAACCAGCCATGGGAAGCCCGGCATGTTGGATTCGGGCACGAGGTCGCGCGGGTTGATCAGGTGGATTCGATGCCACTCGTCGCTGTAGCGGCCACCCACGCGCGCGAGATCCGGGCCGGTTCGCTTCGAGCCAAACTGGAACGGGTGGTCGTAAACGGACTCACCGGCCAGGGAGTACTCACCATACCGCTCTGTCTCAGCGCGGAACGGCCGAATCATTTGCGAGTGGCAGTTGTAGCAGCCCTCGCGGATGTACACATCGCGTCCTTCGAGCTGCAGCGCTGTATACGGTTCCACACCCGCCGCCGGGGCGGTGCCCTGCGTATCCATCATCAGGGGCACAATTTCGGCAAGACCGCCAAGACTGACGGCAACCACCGTGAGCACGCCCAGCAAGCCGACGCGGCGCTCTATTACATCGTGCTTCATTACGCGGGCTCCACGACAGGCTGAACCGTGCGCCGCTCGCCTGCCCCAACCGTCTTCCAGACGTTGTAGGCCATGATCAGCGTCCCGGCCAGAAACAGGGTGCCGCCGAGCAGGCGCACCACGTAGTAGGGATACGTAGCCTGCAACGACTCGATAAATGAGTAGGTCAGCGTGCCGTCATCGTTAACCGCCCGCCACATCAGTCCCTGGGTAACACCGGCAACCCACATTGCGGCGATATACAAAACGACCCCGATAGTTGATACCCAGAAATGCACGTCGATCAGCTTGACGCTATACATTGCGTCGCGGCCATAGAGCTTGGGAATCAGGTTGTAGAGGCAACCCATTGAGATCATGGCGACCCAGCCGAGCGCTCCGGAATGCACATGACCGATGGTCCAGTCTGTGTAATGCGACAGGGCATTAACTGTCTTGATCGACATCATCGGACCTTCAAAGGTCGACATGCCGTAAAACGACAGGGATACGATCATGAACTTGAGAACCGGGTCGGTGCGCAGCTTATGCCACGCGCCGGACAGCGTCATGATGCCGTTGATCATGCCGCCCCACGAAGGCGCCAGCAGCAACAGTGAGAACACCATCCCCAGCGACTGCGCCCAGTCGGGCAAGGTGGTGTAGTGCAGATGGTGTGGGCCAGCCCACATGTAGATTGAAATCAAAGACCAGAAATGCACGACCGAAAGGCGGTATGAATAGATCGGCCGCTCTGCCTGCTTCGGCACGAAGTAGTACATCATGCCGAGGAAGCCCGCCGTCAGGAAAAAGCCGACTGCGTTGTGCCCGTACCACCACTGCACCATCCCGTCGACAACCCCCGAGTAAATTGGGTAGGACTGCAGAAAATCGACCGGCACGGCCAGCGAATTCACGATGTGCAGGATGGCAATCGTGATGATGAAGGCTGCATAGAACCAGTTGGCGACGTAGATGTGCTTGACCCGGCGGATCGCAATCGTGCCGAAAAACACAATGGCGTAGGCAACCCAGATAACCGTAATCAATAAATCTATCGGCCAGATCAGCTCGGCATACTCCTTACCCTGCGTCAGCCCAAGCGGTAAGCTGATTGCGGCCAGGAGAATCACCAGCTGCCAACCCCAGAACACGAAACGCGCCAGTGCCGGTGCGAACAGCGGCACATGGCAGGTGCGCTGCACAACATACAGCGATGTGCCGATCAGGGCTGACCCACCGAAGGCGAAGATCACCGCGTTGGTATGCAGCGGCCGCAGACGGCCGTACTGCAACCACGGCAAATCGAAGTTGAGCTGAGGCCAGATCAGTTGAGCTGCGATAAGGGCGCCGACGGCCATCCCGACGATGCCCCACACGACAGCCATGATGGAGAACTGACGTACCGCAACATCGTCATAGGTGTTTGTCTGATTCATGGAGTTCGCCAGGCCGGAAGGCTAGAACTTGTAGCCGACGTTGAACGCGTAGACGATCGGGTCGATCTCGACGGTGCCGAGATCGGTACCATCGAGTGCCGCGTCGGTATCAATGTCGATCCAGCGCAGATCGAGGTTCACGAACCAGTTGTCGTCGATCGGGATATCCGCCCCAGCCTGCAGGGCCACCCCGACTGAGCTATCGAGGTCAAGATCACCAAGCGAGCTATCTTCGCTAAAGAACAAGGTCCAGTTGAGTCCGACACCAAAGTAAGGCAGCACAGGACCAAGTGCTGGCGCATGCCACTGGACACTCAGCGTCGGCGGCAGCTGATCCGTATCGCCAATCTCCATGCCGTCGACTTCAATGTCGTGCTCGAACGGCGTCGAGGCGAGCAACTCCACCGCAATCGTATCGGTGATGAAGTAGGTCCCGCTGATGTATCCGGCAACGCCAGTGTCCACTTCAAGCACAGAGCCACCAGCAAGATCGAGATTGTCGGACTTCGGATCGACGATGCCGATCCCGCCGCGGACCAGCCAGTCACCGGCCTGACGGGTTTGCTCCGCCTGGGCAAAGGTGGCAGCACAGCAGGCAATGAGAAGCAGCACGTACTTATAGGGCATGGGCGAGGTTCCTTTGACTCGAATTGATGATTCTGATGAGCTGGAAGCTTCTGCCACGAACTGTTTCCAGCGCGGCGGCTCAGGACACGACGCTATCGCGGCAAAGCCGACAAACCTATAAGGAATTACCGCAATGGATGGCCTGGAATGTTGGCCGTCTCGGTTTCTACGTATTTTCAGTGCTGGCGTGCGGGGCCATGTTGGCGTAGCCACAAAGAGCCAAGTGAGGAGCCGCCATGGACTACCAACACATCGAGGTCATTCCGCTCACCCCAAGCACGGGCGCGGAAATACGTGGGGTCGACCTGAGCAACGCGATTCCAGACGAAGTTCTTGAAGAGATCAAGCAGGCGCTCTGGGAGCACCTGTTCATCTACTTTCGGGATCAGGACCTGGACCCGGACACCTTTGGCAACGTGGGCCAGCGCTTCGGACCGTTGCACGACGAACCCTTCATCCCCAAGCTTGAGGGCCACGCAGGCATCCATCAGTTTCGCGGCGTAAATGCGGCTCAGCTCTCCGTGCAAAACCTGCGGTGGCATGTTGATCACAGCTATGCCAAGGAGCCGACCATGGGCGCTGCGCTGTATGCAGTGGATGTACCTGCCAGCGGCGGCGATACCCTGTTTGCCAACATGTACATGGCGTACGACGCCCTGTCGCCGGCCATGAAGCAGGTTGTCGAGCCCTTAACGGCCGTGCACGACATACTCAGCTACGGACTGGCTTCCGGTCACCATTCACTGTCGACAACCGAGCAGATCGATATGCTCAAGACCATGCGGAACAAGTTTCCCCAGGTCGAGCATCCGCTGGTCTGCCACCACCCCGAGACGGGGCGGCCCTACCTTTTCGTGAATCCCTGCTGGGTGGTTGGTATAGCCGGCATGACGGCCGAGGAAAGTGCGGGACTGCTCGGTTTCCTTAACGATCACACCACCAAACCCGAGTTCCAGTGCCGATTCCACTGGGAAAACGGTACCTTCGGCATGTGGGACAACCGCTGCGTCCTGCATAGCCCGATTGGCGACCACATCGGGCGTCGCGCCATGCTGAGGCTTGCGATCGGCGCGAGCGAAGGCCCTATCGCCCATCGCGCAGCCGCCTAGGATTGGATGCTGTAGACCGCCGACAGCGGCAAGAAAAAAAAGCGCCGGCGGGGACCCCCCACCGGCGCTTTTTCTTGCCTCAAAAGGCGGGCGGCGCTAGGCAGCCTTGCCCGAAGTCCGCTCGTCTTTGCGCGCCTTGCGCCCGGACATCAGCGGTACCGGCTCCACCACCCAGTTGCCTTCCTTGCGGCGGGCCGGACTCGGAATTGCGAAAGCAGTGTTGTAGCCACGGCGCTGCAACTCCTCCCAGTCAATGCGCCAGCCCATTTCATCGAACTTCGCCAGCCACTCGCGATAGGCCGCGATCGGCGCATCCGCTGGAACGAGCACCTCTTTGGTGTTCGAGACTGGCGTCATCGCTGGATAGACATCGTTAAGGATCGCAATGTCCTGTCCGGCGATCACTTTGTTGCGGGCATGAATCGGGCCATCCTTCTCCGGTTCGAGCATGAAGTTACGCATATTCAGGAAGAAGATACGGGTCTTGTTCACGTCCACCGGCTGTTCGAAGAAGTACTGCCGGAAGCCATGCTCTGGCGTCACGTTGATGTACGTCGGCATGGTGTTCGGGCCGTAAGTGCCGCCACCAGCCTTCACGCCACTGCGATCGGGTTTAACGTTACCCCAGGGGGTCTTGCCACCTGACCCGGACGCGGTTGGATCCTTGGCGTCGGGCAATGGCGGCGCATCGAAGTGGTGCCAGAACCACATGCCCCACCCCTGGCGGTTGTCTTCAACCTCCATCGGGTTGACCTGATAGGAATCGCGATTCTCGCCCTGAAAGCCGTGCGTCGGATGCACGAACTCATTGTGGGCCGGGTCCAGGCCATTCTCGATAGACCGCTCGTAGTAGTAGTCGACTTCAAGCACGAGTACCGAGTTGGCGCGCCAGCCTTCCTGGCCATATTCCTCGACGTTGAGCAGAGGTGGACGCTCCTCCTCTGGCAAATCGCCGAGAAACGCGAAGACGATGCCGTACTTCTCCTGCACCGGGTAGCTATCGACTTTGGCTCGCGGAGGTGGCGTGGTGCCATAGCCGATCGACGGAATGTTGCGGCAGACGCCATCGCCGTCGTATTCCCAACCATGGTAAGGGCAGACCACGCAGCCATTCACAATCCGGTGCGTCTTGTCCGTGCCGGACCAGGCGCCACCCAGCGAACCGCCACGATGTACGCAGGTGTCACTCAGTACCCGGGCGGTACCTTCCTCGTCCCGAAAGACAACAAAATTCAGGCCCAGGCAGGTGATCTTTTCAGGATTGTCGGGGCCCAGGTCTTCACTACGGACCATCGGGTACCAGAAATTAATGTACATAGCCTCCTCCCATTTGTTTGTGGGTATATTCAGGCGCCTGGCGTGCATACCAGCAATTAGGGAATTCCCGTAGAGTCGGCAAAAGCGCCGCCCCGGGCGCCGTTTTCTCCGGGTGGCGGGCTGCATTATTCTGTGCGCTTCGCACACGCCAACCGTAATGCCATGACGACCGAGCCAAGCCTCGTCTACATCGTTGACGATGACCCAGCTATCCGCGATGCGCTGGGCCTGCTGCTGGAGACCGTGGAAATCGCCAGCAAGACATTCGCCAGCGGCGCGGAGCTACTCGAATCGGTTGAGCCCGACAGCCGCGGCTGCGTGCTGCTGGATATCCGTATGCCAGGTATCGGCGGGATGGAGACACACGAGCAGCTGAAAGCCAGCAACTGCCAGATGCCGGTCATTTTTCTGACCGGCCATGGCGATGTGCCAATGGCCGTGGAAGCGCTTCAACAAGGCGCCTGCAATTTCATTCAGAAGCCGTTTCGTGATCAGGAAATTATCGACGCCATCACCAGCGCATTGCACGACGATCAAAGCCGGCATGAGCAGCTGGCCGAGCAGGAATCCACACGCCGCGCCCATCAGCGACTGACGCCGCGGGAAAAACAGGTTATGCAGCACGTCGTTGCGGGCGCCGCCAACAAGGTGATCGCCATGGACCTGGGCCTCAGCCAGCGCACCGTTGAAGTACACCGGGCCAGGGTGATGGAGAAGATGGGCGCCCGCTCGCTTGCCGAGCTCGTCAAGATGTCGCTAACGCTGGACGGCTAGAGGCGCTCGTCGGTTGTTCCCGCCGCAGGCGACTACTGCTTTGCGGGCGGAACGCGCTGCAGTTTATCCACGTAGTCGAGCAGGTTGCTGATGATCCGCTCAACTCGGGCCTCAGCCTCCCGGTCGGCGCCCTCTTCCAGCCAGAACTCGAAGCCCCAAACCGGCATATAGCGGGTGCCGTGGTAGACCACGATATCGCGCCCGTCGATTAACCGGCGCAAGACATCCTGGCGATACTCCGTGCCAAGTCGCTCTCGCAGAGTCGTTAGGTCCGGCACCGTCACCGGTATTCCCTGCGCGACGGGACCATCCCCGCGGCCCTCAGCGCCATGGCAGGCAGCACAGAACCGAAAGTAGGTGTCTTCTCCGGCATACGGCTCAAAGATCTGGGCATTCGCTTGCGAGACAAACGCAAGCGCAACCAGAACACAGCGGAACGTTATGCCTTGAGGTCTCATTGACAGGGCACCGCTACTACCGGACAAGTGGCCTGACGAAGCACGGCTTCGGTGGTGCTCCCGAGGAGCAGCCGCTTGGCACCGCGATGGCCGTGCGTGGCCATTACGATCATTGCGGCACCAAGCTCAGCCGCGTAGCTCCTGATTTCGTCCGGCGCGTACCCGATCAGGACATTGGCCTTCGGCTTACGCGATAGTTTGCCGCTGATCTTGTCAGTCAGCCGATTCAGGCTGGCACGCGCGCTGCTCGCAATGTCGGCGGTCGAGGGTATGGCGGCCGCGCCCAGCTCCAGACCGGTTACAAAGTGCGGCTCCTCAACAACATAGACGATATGAACTTCCGCGCCCAGCTTATCGGCCAGTCGCTCCACCCATGCGAGTGCTTGCAGTGACTGGTCGGAAAAATCCGTAGGAAACACCAGATGATTCTGCGTGGTCATGCACGTATCCCCCAATCCGTTTGCGGCCTGTGGCAAGGCTAGGCCGGCCAAAGCAGGCCGGTAATGGGGAATCGCCGCATAGTGCTACGGGTAATTACGTAGCTGGATCCGGGCCTTCACCGCTACGTCAGCTGTCCGCACCATGCTAAGTTGGATCATCTATTTATCTCAGCTAAGCCGTCCATGCGCGAAGACTCACCACTGCAAGTAGTTCCCGATGATCTGTTGGGCATGGTGCTCGAAGATTCAGTCAACGAGATCTACCTGATTGATGCGCACAGCCTTGGGATCGTATTTGCGAACCGCGCCGCCCGCGAGAATCTCGGCTACAGCCCAGATGAAATCAGCGCGCTCCCGGCGGATGCGCTCATGCCAGAGTTTCGGCGCAGCGAACTGGCCAATCGAATCGCCGCCCTCTATGCAGAAGACGCTGAGCATGTATTGCTCAAGACAGTTTTGCGGCGCAAGAATCGCTCCGTATACCCCGTCGAAGCCAAGGTGCAGCTATCAGCATTAGAAGGCCGCCCGGTGGTTGTCGCCTTCATACTCGACGTTACCAATCGGGTCGAGACGCTCGCATCTCTGCAGCAGACGCGAGAGCTCTTTGAATCCGCTCCAGACGCGTCAGTTGTCGTCGACCAGGATGGCATTATTCGTATTGCCAACACCCAGGCGACGCGCCTGTTCGGTTACAGCAATGCCGAGCTCGTAGGCTCCACAATCGAGCGACTCGTGCCGCTGCGTCTGCGCGACAAGCACGTGCAGCATCGCCGCGAATTCGCGGCGACTCCAAGGGTCCGTGCCATGGGTTCAGGGGTTGAACTCGTCGCCCAAACCAAAAGCGGTAATGAGGTACCCATTGAGGTCAGCCTGAGCCCGGTAGAGACCGACGAGGGCCGGCTGACTGCCGCGGCGATACGCGATATCACTGCACGCCGGCAGTCAGACGCCCGCTTGCGCGCGGCCATGGCAGAGGCGGAGCGCGCCAACAGCAGCAAGTCTCGCTTTCTGGCGGCGGCCAGTCACGACCTGCGACAGCCTTTGCAGTCTGTTGGGCTATATCTGTCGGTAGCCCTGCGCAAGCCCGAGCAGCTGCTCGATGTGGGACCCAAGATGCAGCGGTCGCTCGATGCGATGAGTGAGCTGCTTGATTCACTGCTGGATATTTCGCGACTCGACGGCGGATCCATCCAGGCAGACAGAAAAGACTTTCCCATTGGGGAGCTCATTGACCGGGTGCTTGCCGAAGCTGGACCGCTTGCCAATGAAAAAGGCCTGGCACTGGAATCCCGCGGTGACAGCGCGATTGTTCACAGCGATCAGGCGCTGCTGCAAAGAATCGTAGAGAACTTTGTAGCGAACGCGATCAAGTACACCGAGACCGGCAGCGTGACCATCGACTGCCGGCGAGAAGATGACCACTTAAGGCTCAGCATCGTCGATACGGGCTGCGGCATCCCCGAAGCTTCTCTGGAGCGAATATTCGAGGAGTACTACCAGCTCGACAATCCTGCCCGTGACCGTCGGCGCGGTTTTGGCCTGGGCCTCACCATCGTCAAGCATGTTGCCGCCCTGCTGGGCCATGAGCTGCAAGTCAGTTCATTACCGGGCAAGGGCTCAACCTTCTCGGTGAATGTGCCTTTGGGCACAACTGCGGAGCTGGTGTTAAAACCGCCTGCCGCCACTGCGGAACCACCACTGGAGAAGTCACCGGTAGTTCTCCTCATCGACGATGATGCGGCGATCGTTGATGCCATGACGATGCTGTTGGAGGCATCGGGGTTTCGCGTGCATCGTGCAATGAATGGCGCCGAAGCCTATGCGCAGCTTGACACCGGTGTGCGGCCGGACATTGTGATTAGCGACTATCGGCTGCCCGGCGAAAACGGCCTGGAAGTGATTGACCACATTCGCACCAGCACCGACTCGTCATTGCCATCGATTCTGATCACGGGTGACACCGCCGCCTCGGAAATTCGACGCTCACCGCCAACGGACTGCGAAGTGCTCAACAAGCCGGTCGATACGGATCGGCTCCTGCGTTTGATCAGGCAATCAGTCAGCTGAACTGCCGCCGAACCTCTGTTAACAGACTTCCGCTTTGCTCCTTAGTACTGACGGGGCAACGCGCGTGCCGGTAGCTGCTGCCAGGAAAAGGCCTGATAGAACCCGTGATTGGTAAACACCAAGAACTGGAACTTTTGCAAAGCTGACAGCGTGTTTGTAGACTGGCTTCGTCTGAGGGGGAGTGATCTCTCACAATTCGTCTGGGCCGGTTAATTGTTTCCGGCCGGACGCGTTTGTTTTTTGCACGTCTATTCGGGAGGACTAGTCAATGAAACGAATCTGTCTGATTGCTGTGTCTGCGCTATTTGCCTGCGCCGGTTATGCCACAGCTTCCGATCGCGAGTTTGCCGACATATACACTGACTGCGGACTGGGCGCGCTCATTGCACCGCGCAACGATGCCGTGGCTGCCGTGACCAACGTGACCTGGGATTCCGGCACGACGGCCATCAGCTCGGATTCGAGTTCGCCGGAGAGCTGCAAAGGTGGCAAGGAAAGCGCTGCGGCATTCATCCTGGATGCATACCCAAGCATTGAGTCAGACCTCGCGCGGGGATCTGGCGAATACCTCAGCACGCTACTGACGATTGCTGGCTGCGAGCAGAGCATTCGCAGCGAGGTGGCCGAAGCGCTACGCGCTGACTTCGGTAAGGTCGCCGCAGCCGGAGATTACAGTGAGAGCACGCGGTTCGATCAGGCCGAGACACTTTACAACGTCCTGAATCACCGCATAGAAGCAAGCTTTGGCGGCAGCTGCGCGCTGACCTAGCCGACTGCGCCAGCGATCGAGGCGGCGCATCGCGCGGCCCGACGCCGATGCACGGAGAAAGGTAATCCTGTTGAAGCAACCGACCGGCCAGTCGCGAGACTGGCCGGTCTTTTTTTGCTCCTTACTCCTGTGTTCTGGTTTGCCGGCAGCATTCGGTAAACCCACCAGCGACGGCCTACGATTCACGGATGCCCGCGCCGCGATAGCCGAAGCCGAGAGGCTGGAGCTTTCAGCTGAGACCAGATGGCGACAGTTACTGCAGTTTGACAACGCAAAGCAATCCAGCCGGGTTATCTCAGAAGACTTTTTTCTTGCACCCTCGGGCGCCAAGTCACCAGATGCCGAACTGCGCGCTTCAATAAGGGCATTCTTTGCCCCGCCGGGCGATGACCCCAATGGGCACGCCGCCTGTCGATTCCCCGGTCGTCACTACTGGCTGAGTCGTTATCTGGGTGAGCTGGGTCAGCTGTCTCCGCTGACGGACTGCCCCCGGCTCGGCAAGTGGGCAAAGTTTGCGGATCTGGAGTCGATTAGCCTGATCCTGATAAGCGGCTACTTTGGGAATCCGGCCTCCTCATTTGGCCACTCAATACTCAGGTTGAACAACGGCGATGCTGCCCAAGGCCTTACGCTTCTCGACGTCGGCATTAACTACGGTGCACTGGTACCGGAAAATGAATGGATGCCTCTGTATGTCGTCAGGGGGTTGTTCGGCGGATACCAGGCCGGGTACTCGGACCGGCTTTACTACACGCAGGATCAGTCCTACGCCCGCCTGGAATTTCGCGACATGTGGGAGTACGAACTGAACCTGCCGCCAGAGCAGCTAACCCTGCTCGTCCTGCACCTGTGGGAAGTAGTTGGACGAAAGTTTCAATACCAGTTCCTGAAACAGAATTGCGCGTACCGGCTGGCTGAGCTCATGGAGTTGGCAACGGGACAAGACTACCTGTCCTCGGTAGATATCTGGTACGCGCCCGTGTCTTTGTTTCATCAGCTACAGCACTTTGACCAGGAGTCAGGCGGACAACTGATAAGTAACATCCACTGGCGACCATCGAGCCAACGCGTCCTGTTTGATGGATTCGCCAGGCTCAGTGCCCACGAGCGGGCGCTGGCAAACGGAATCGTCGCCGAACAGTTGAGCCTGGATTCACCAGCAATGGCGGCACTCGCAGACGCTCGGCGCGCGGCGGTGCTTGAGGTGCTGCTGGACTACTATCAGTACCGACTGGTGGGCGAAGCACAAGATACCCAGGCGCCCCCGGTCACCGAGCTTACGCAACGCAAGGATGCCGTACTGCGAGCCCGGCTGGCACTGCCCGGCAGCCTGACGCCGAGAGTCCTTCCGCAAGCGTTGCCCTCACCGGCCGCCGGCACGCCTCCAAGCCGTGTTGGCCTGGGCATAGGCTATGGTGAGTCTGCCAAGGCTTTCGCTGCATTGACTGCTACTGCATTCAACTACGACCGGGTCGGCAGGAACAATCTTCAGGGTTCCGAACTTGTTGTGGCCGATCTTGAGATCGGACTGAGCGAAAACAACTCTTTTTTCCTGAGGCAGCTGGACTTCGCCCGGGCAAGCAAACTCAATCGGCTGCCGGTTCGGATTCATGGCGAGAGTCTGCTTTCCTGGAGTGTACGCACGGGGATCAAGCGGGATGACCTGTCGTGCACAGGCTGCCTCGAGCTGTATGCGGAGGCCGGAATCGGCAGAAGCTGGCAGGTGGCAGAACCACTTGCCGTAACCGTAGGCGCAAACCTGTCCGCAGAAACGAAATCCAGCCCGTTGGTGTTGCAGCCGAACATTGGCCTGCGCTTCCAGCCCCTGGCTATCTGGGCCAGCTATCTGCAGGTTGATTACCGGGCCGGGAACAATGGCAGCGAGGAGCGCGTTCGACTCAACCTGCAGAATCGACTTTCACTGTCTGCACGCGACGAGCTGCGGCTGGTTGTCGACCACAATGATGGCACTGAAGCAAGCCTCAGCTGGCAGCGTTCATGGTAGTCAACCGGCCTCTGAGAGTCTCAATATGCGCAATCGCGCGCCCCAGACAGGCCGGCTATTGAACGGCAACGCTCCCGAGCAGGCCCTGCACGCGTTCATCGAGAGAAGGATTGGTAAGCCCCACTTTGCGCGCGATAGCCAGAGACTCGTCTGCTGGCACGCCGTCTTCATTCGCCAGATGCGTGGCGAACCATGCGGCTACCCGGTTGCCGCTGGCGCAGTGCACCAAGACTTTCTGACCGCGATGCGCTTTAAGGACTTGTTCCATTTCAGCAAAAGCCTGCAGACTTTTTTCGTCGCCTACGACGCCCACTGGAATGCTGTAGTACTGAAGACCTGCCGCCTCAACCGCGGGCCGCTGATCAACTGATTGCTCCTGCGGCAAACGCATATTGACGACCACATCCACGCCACTGGCTTTGGCATCTGCCCAGGCTGCATCGTCTGGCTGCCCGGCAAAATACAAGTGATGAAAACGCATGGCCTGAGTTTGCGCACCCCACTGGACGGGCCCTTGTACATCCTCAAGCCGATGTGAGTGATGGGCACAGCCAGTCAGCATCAGAGCCACAAATACAAGAAACCAGGTTCGATTTGTCACGTTAGTACTCCAGGAGATCACCAGGTATTCAGGATTGCTGAGCATCGTATATCAGCGAAAAACGCTCGACGAGCACTGGCATATCGTCTGTGACTTCAAGGCTGTGGCGAGCCAGCATGGGACCCCAGTACTCGCGGTGCAGCGGTTTCCAGACAGAGAGATCCCTCACCGGCGAGCCATCAACTGCCGTATCTCGCTCATCGATATCACCAAACCGCTTCTTCCACACCTCAGTCACCCGCATCAGTAACTGTGGCGCGCCTGAGAAATTCACCAGCACGATATGCATACCAACGCCGGTCGGCGCGTGTGCACCGGCATCGATCAACCAGGGCAAACTGAAGGTCCCGGTCTTGTCGCCCTGGCGAATCAGCGCCAGGACCTGCTCCGTTGTCTCGTGATCCAACCCGATACGGCGAGCCTGGCATACATGGCCCGGAATACCTGCTCGCTGGCAGAAAGCCTGCACAGCCTCAAGATCCGCATCAGGTGCTCTCATTGTCCAAACCTCTATCCGCAGGCCTGTGCTTAGCCGACCATCGCACACTGCTGGAGACCGAGTCTGACATCAACCCCTCCGCAACATGGCCTTGCGGCAATTGGGCTGTTGCCACACTTTGCTGGCAATAGCCGGATTGTGAGCCCTTCACAACACCGTGTGCTGCGCCAGAAACTCCTCCGCCGCATCGAATATGCGCGCCTTGCGTTCTGGGTCGAGCCGGTCGAGCGTTCTGGTAGTGAACGACAGGCGCGGATTCGACTGAAAGAACTTCCGGTGTTTATCCACAAAGCGCCAGTAGAGGCCGTCAACCGTATCGCACCATTCACCGCGCTTGTAGTCGCTCATCTTCAGCAGGTAGTTGGAACCGCAGATATACGGCTTGGTGGCGAATAGACCACCATCACTGAACAAGCCCATGCCGTAGACATTCGGACCCATGACCCATGCCGAGGAATCCACATACATCTCCATGAACCAACGGTGTGCGGAAGCGGGCCGTATCTCCGCCAGAGTCATCAGATTGCCCAGCACCATCAGTCTGATGATGTGGTGGCTCCAGCCGTATCGGGTTGCCTGGCTGATCGCATCGTCCAGAGGCGGGATACCAGTGCTTGCGGTACGCCAGGCATCGGTCATCTCACGCCCGGCCTGCCAGAAGTTGCCGGCCGCCTGCCCGGCGCTGTGTTCGCGGTAGACGCCACGAATAAACTCGCGCCAGCCGATGAGCTGGCGCACAAAGCCCTCCAGACTCGGGAGTGGCACATCATTTTCTGCCGCGAAGTCCAGTGCCTCGCGCAAACATTCTTCCGGCGTCAACAGGCCCAGGTTCAGCGCCGGACTGAGGAGGCTGTGAAACACGGTGTGGGTGCGCTGACTAATGGCATCTTCATAGGGACCAAACTGAGCGAACCGCCAATGCAGGAACTCTTGCAACCACGCTCGCGCATCGCCTCGCGTGACTGGCCACCAGAACTCGCGCGCATCGCCTGGGTGACCAGCAAAGTGGGTGCTTACGAGATCAATGACTTCGCCCACACCAGCAGACGGCTTTGCAAACGTTACGGCCGGAGGGTCAACGCTCTTTGGCAGCTTGCGGCGATTCTCCGCATCAAAGCTCCACTGGCCTCCAACCGGTTTGCCCTGATCATCCAGAAGAACGTTTAGTCTCTTGCGCTGGCGCTGATAGAAGCTGGCCATGCGCAGGTTCTTCTCACTACCTGATAGCTGTTTGAAGTCCTCGCGAGATGTGACGAACATCGCCGAAGATAGCTCGGTACGATCCCACCGCTCCTGCGCGGCCAAATCCAGGATCCGGCGTTCAATACCTTTGTTCTCGATTTCAAAGTGAATAAGCCGACGAACGTTGAGCTCATGCGCATGCTCTCGCAGTCGTTGCTCGAATGATTGTTCCGAATGCGGCTCGAGCTCCCGGTAGCAGACCTCGAATCCCGCGTTGCGCAGCTCTTGCGCGTAGGCACGCATCGCCGACAGGATCAGCACGAGTTTCTGCTGATGATGATAAACATGCGTGCACAGGCCGGGGTCTTCCGCCATGAAGACGGGCGAACCTCGATAGGCGGCAAGATGCTCGGGTGGGAAAAGCTGATTGCCGAGAATCAGAATCAGAGACTGATTGGACGGCACCGATCTAGAGCTCAGGTTCCGGCATCAGGCTAAGCGTACAGAGCGTCGGGCGACCAGATGAGTAGGGATGGAACAGATAAGCGGACTGCCCTCGGAGCGACTAGGTCCCAAGCGGGATCTGCAGTATCAACAATGCCCCATCGCGCGTTGTCACCGAGTCATGCCAGCTCCCCTTGGGCGCGAAGTGAAAATCCCCGATACCCAGCTCGACGCCGTCGATGGTCAGATCTCCCTTAAGTACATAAACCAGCTCATCGACAGGATGGTAGTGCCGGTCCGCGGAAGCACCCGGTTGCAGCTCCAGCATACAAAGCTCGCTGCCTTCATCCGTATCGGTCTTGAGCGTTTTCTTGCGGGTCTTGTCGTCGACTTGCACCCACGAAGACTCATCGGCGTCTCGCACGGTGATCATCTGAGGAGCACCGCGGTCTGATTTATCGACTCTATCCATGACCCGCGCACGCATTTGCTCTCGCAAACGTGCGTCGATATCCACGCTGTTGATGGCCTCACCCAGCGCGTCATAAACATCCTCGAACGAGGTTTCAGCCACTGACGCTTGTTTGTCTTTTGGATCCATGATTACGCTTCAGCGGTCGTCTCAGGCTCGTCGATTGCCAGGCGCAGGGCCGTCAGCCCTCGCCGAATCTGCGTCTTGACCGTACCAAGCGGTTGACCGGTAATGCCGGCAATCTCCGCATGAGAGTGGCCACGGAAGAAGGACAGCGCAATAAGCTGCCGTTGTTCCGGCTGCAATGTCTCCAACGCCCTATAAATGGATGAGCGCCGATCTAGCCACTCCAGCCAGTTCTCCGGACCTTCGTCTGCGTCTGAACTGGCTGAAAGCTGATCCGCTGGAATCGCTGTCGTATCGGGTGAGCGTGCTTTCTCGCGGCGCAGGATATCGATGCTGCGGCTTCTGCTAAGCATAAGTAACCAGCTCACCGGAGTACCGCGTGCACTATCAAAGCTGACCGAGCGCTCCCAAATCTGGATGTAGACATCGCCCACAACCTCTTCGGCAAGCTCATGGCGGGAAACCACCCGCATCGCCATGGAGTAGACGCGGCTTACCGTCGCATCGTAGAGCGCGTTAAACGAAGCCCTGTTACCCGCCGCCACCTGCTCCAGCAAAGCCGCAAGAGCGGTAGCCGACTCGGGCTCCTGTAAAGCGGACTGTGCAGCCTGATTTTTCACTGGCCCGAGTATAGCCGACCGCCCGGTTGGCGAGCTCCGGGGTGACAAGGCACCGCTTTCGGCCTTGGGTACCAGTGTGCCTGCACCGACTGCTACGACTTGTGACATACGAGACCCGCTGGAAGCCGACTTGCTACACGCGCATTCCTGCGCGGTCCCCTTAATACGGCTCCAACGCGTGACTGGATTCACTCGCAATAATTGCTCGCGCGATTGAATCCAGTCGGCTGGCCCGCTGCGTATAAGGCTTGCAATTTCGCAATCCAACCGCAGGGGAACACTGCAATGAAACGCAAGATATCAATCGCAATCGCCAGCGCCGTTATGGGCATCGCGGCGACCGCCGCCCTAGGCTCAAGCCATCGCGAGGCACCCTTCGTGACCAAGTATCCGCAAACAGATGCCACCGACTTCTACCTGTTTAACAGCTATGAGCCAGGCAGAGAGGGCTACGTCACGATGATCGCCAACTACGTTCCGGTGCAGGCCGCTTACGGGGGCCCACACTATTTCCCGCTCGATAGCCAAGCCCGGTATGAGATCCACGTGGACAATGATGGCGACAGCGTCGAGGACATCACGTTCCGTTTCCGCTTCAAGGATTCTCTGCCCAATGGCGAATCTCTGAAGCTAAACGTGGGCGGTGAGGAAATCTCGAGCGTCCTGAGAAACATCGCCACTATTGATGCCAATAGCGCGCCGGGACTAAACCACCTCGAATCCTATACGGTTGAGCGGATCGACGGTGTTGCCCGACACCGGTCGAAGGGACCGCGTGCGACCCACGCCAACACGGGCGAGGATCGTTTCGCGAAGCCGTTCGACTATTCAGGCACCAAGACCTTTGGCGGCCCCGGCAACTACACTGACTATGCTGACGGATTTGTTCACCCGATCAATCTGCCCGGATGCAGCTTGCCAGGCCGCGTATTCGTCGGACAACGCCACGAAGCCTTCAAAATCAGCCTCGGGGAAGTTTTTGATCTTGTGAATTTCGTGCCGATCGAGGGTGACAGCGCACCCGGTGCAGGCGATGGCGACGGCTTTCCGATGGGCATTACGCAATCCGAAGACCGCAACATACTGGCGCGGAACAATGTCACGTCGATTGCACTGGAGGTTCACTCGAGCTGCCTTACCTCGTCCGGTGAATCGGTGGTCGGGGCCTGGACCTCGGCGAGCCTTCGGCAAATCAATATATTTAATCCGCGTCCTACGTTCGAGAAGCCCGAGATCAGCGGTGGTCGTTTCGTGCAGGTTTCCCGTTTGTCCGCGCCGCTGGTGAACGAGCTGTTCATCGGATTCGACCGGAAGGACCGCTTCAATGCGAGTCAGCCAAAGGACGATAGGCAATTTCTAACCTTCGTCACCAACCCGGGACTGCCCGCGATTCTGGATTCTCTGTTCAGAGGCCCGGTCAATAGCATCCTCGAGGGGACACCGGACTTTGTGCCATTCGACAACCTGGCGCCAAGTAACTTTCCTCGGCAGGACCTGGTGACAGCCTTCCTGACGGGGTTCCCCGGCGTTAATCAGTTCGCGCACGTAGCGCCAGGCGAAATGTTGCGGCTCAATACTGAGTTTGAGGCGACGCCCCGAGATCTGCAGCAGCCGCTGGGGCTCGCAGCGGGTGACTTTGCCGGTTTTCCGAATGGCCGCAGGCCGGGTGATGACGTGGTAGATATTGCCTTGCGCGTAGCCATGGGCGCGCTGTGCCATGACCTTCCGCTAGGCATGAATGGCGATCCCGTCAATCTGGGGCTCTGCACCCCAGGCGATGCGCCTACGGGACAAGTGGCGTTTACTGATGGTGCACCGCTCACAGCGCGTGACCTCAACAACAGCTTTCCGTACCTGCTGACACCGTATCCCGGGTCACCGGTGGACGCGCCGCTGCCACAACCCACCAATTGATGGCTGGCGTTAACCTAAGGAGGTAATCATCATGCGCACACTTAACTTCGCTCTCGTTCTTGGTGGCCTGCTAGTCGCAGGATGCGGGTCGGGTGGTCCTGATCCAGATCAGCAAAATGCGCCGCCGTCTCTCCGTTCGCTAGGGGACCAGGCCATACCCGCGAATCAGAGTACTCAGTCGATGGACTTCGTTATCGCTGACGATCGCACGCCGGCTGAGGGGCTGATCGTCAGCGCGATGAGCGGCAATCCTGACCTGATACCAGCGGGTGGCATTGATCTTGGCGGCACCGGAGCCAGCCGATCGCTGGTCATCTCGCCGACGGCCGACGAGACCGGCATCGCTGATGTGACCGTAACCGTGACGGATGAGGCCGATCTGCAGACCTCGCAAACCATCGCGATTACGGTGCTACCGCAAAGCAAGGGCATAAGCGAATTTACCCGAATGTCCTTTGCTGACGGAGATGCCGGTGATCCAGCGCTCGTCAACGCGGTTGCGTTTACTCAAGACGCCGATGATGACGAGTTTGAAGACTTGTTGACGCCCTGACTATCAGGATGAAACTGGCAACCCTAAGCGGCGCCCCATTCGGGGCGCCGCGTTTCTTTACCCGGCAGGGTGGAGCTCCTCGTATAGATTAACCGGGCAGACGCCACTGGCGGGACAGAAACTGCTCGCCAATCTCTTCGCAGGTTCTCGAGTTGGCTTCGCGCGCTACCGAACTGAAAGGAACGGGAGATGGGGCCAGGCGTGCACGTGAGTGCCAAAATAGTGGTAGCCGGTTTGCAACGCGCTGCGAGAGGCCGAGAACACTCAGCGCTCTGCGGCGACCAGCGACTCGATGGCTGCCCCGAACTCTTCCCGCGACTTTCCTCCCTGCAGGATCTCGGCCAGCCCACCATCGCGGTCGAGCAAGTAGCTGGTTGGCAGCACTTCATTCCATGCCGGATCGATCACGCTGACAATGGCGTCCATTTGCGACTCCAGGCTCGCGTAGCTTTCAAAATCGGGGAACCATTGCTGCATGAAGGGCTCGACGACAGTCTCGAGGCTGGCGGCATCATCGAGAGATATGGCCACCAGCCTGAAGCCTGCGTCGGCGTGGACCTGCTCAAGCGATATCAGGTCGGGGATTTCTTTCAGGCAAGGACGGCACCACGTTGCCCAGAAATTCACCAGCACGACATTGCCGCGCTCCGCGTCCAGCACCTCTTGCAGGCCGCTGGCATCCAACGGCTGCAGTCGGTCGGCCGCAGCGGCAGACGCAATGCATAGCCAAATCAGACTGAAGACGAGGACTAACCCGCGATGCATGGGGCTACGGCGAGAATGCGGTGCGGGTTGAACCAGCGCTGACTGGCACTAACCAGGCTTCCTCGTCACGCAAGAAAGAAACGTAGGCATTGCGCGCATCCGCCAAAACTTCGGGATGTGACAGTGTCCCTGCTGGCGCCGGCACTTCAACCGGAGTGCTAAAGGTCTCGCCCGCATCAACCGACACGCTCATGAAAATACGCCGCGGTCCGCCGGTCTTCGCGTGCCAGGCAACCAGCACGGTGGCAGCGTCGCGCGCTGCGACCGACGGAGAATCCGACACTAGCGCCTGCGGATGCATCAGGACAGACGGGCCGAAGGTTTTGCCCCGATCCTCAGAACGGGCAAAGTACACACCCGATGGCTCCTGCCCTGCCGTATACCAGGCAGTGAATACGCGGCCGGCAGTTGCTGCGATGGCCGTGCGCTTCAGCGGACAGCCATTGATCTTCCAGCGGCCTTCACCGATGCGCACGGGCGATGTGAACTGTCTGCCGAGATCAGCGGACACTGCCACGGCGCTGTCGCGATACCCCTCTGGCGAAACCGGGCGGCTGGTCAGGAAAACCGAATTGCCATCTGCGGCTGCAGCGAGCTGACAGCACGGGCAAAAGTTGCCCTCGGCAAGCATTCGATCGGTCGCGAATGTCTCACCCTGATCACGCGAAGTGGCTGAGAAAAGCGCGCCTTCCGTGTTGTCGGCTGTCATGAGGCGCGAGTCAATCCAAAACGCATGAACGCCGCCTGCGGTATCCGTAGTGAGCGTGCCAAAGGCATGGGCTGCCGCGAAGCCGCCGTGCATGATGGCACTCATGTCGTTCCCGGCTGGCGTACTCAGCGCCCGGGAGGCTGAGAAGCTCCGCCCGCCGTCGACTGATCTGGTGTACAGCGCAGCGATCATCGCCTTGCCGCTGCCAGGCTGCACTGCATTGCCGGGGAACATCACATGCACGATGCCCGACGGGGCGACAGAGAGAACCGGCTTGCTAACCGAGAAGCCCCACACTTCGCCCGCCTCGTTATTGACACGCACTGGCTTACCCAGGCTGCCGCCAGGCGTGGGCGTACGCCGGTAATACAGTTCATCCGCGGCATCATGATTCATGCCGGTGCTATGGTCGCGAGGCTTGTCGATAGGGGTCTTGGCCACCCAAAGGACATGCAGGTTGCCGTCGGCGCTTAAGTCCATGTGCGGCGACAACGCCCGCTGATCAGTGGCACTGATGCGAACCGCATCACCGAAGCGAAGTGTCTCGGCGCCCAGGGTGTGGCCCGGTATCAGCAGGCATGCGACCCCTGCTGCGACGGCCAGCAAAACAATCGCCTGTTTGAGGTGACGAGACATCGGAACGGAAGTTTAACCGATCCCCCACACCCGCTCGACGCTGCGGGTGCATTGGCCTCGCCAGAGGCACCGCCAGTCTGCAGCTCCGCAGGATGCCGCCAGACCTTGCGCCGAAACCAGCGCAGCGCTTCCGGCGAATTAAACATCAGGCAATGCCTGACCGCGCCAATGCATAAGAAGCTACATCTGCCCTCAAAGACCTGTGCACGCTGCGGACGACCATTTTCGTGGCGGCGCAAGTGGTCTGATTGCTGGGAGTCTGTGCGCTACTGCTCCGAACGCTGCCGGCGGGCGCGTCAGGAAAATGCCTGAGGGACCAGAAATACGCCTTGCGGCTGACCGCATTGCCAAAGCCCTTGTGGGCAAAGCAATGGACGACGTCGAGCTTGTGCCGCCAGCCCTGCGGCCGCAACAGAAGCTGTTGCTCGGTGCTACGGTGACGGCCATCGACACGCGCGGCAAGGCGATGCTCACGCGCTTCGACAATGGCCTCACGCTGTATAGCCACAATCAACTCTACGGCAAATGGTACGTGACGCGTCGCGACCGGCCTCCGAAGACAGGGCGTAGCCTGCGCGTCGCACTCCACACAACCTATCACTCCGCCTGGTTGTACAGCGCATCCGACATTGAGCTACTGGATGAGGATGCAGTTAATCAGCATCCGTTCCTGACCAGGCTGGGGCCGGATGTGCTTGATCCAGTGCTGCGACCTGTGGATATCCGCAAGCGCCTCGAGGACCTGCGTTTCCGGAGACGCAGTCTGGCCGCGCTTTATCTGGACCAGGCTTTTCTCGCCGGCATTGGGAACTACCTGAGGTCGGAAATTCTCTTCAGTGGTGGCGTCTACCCTTTCGACCGACCGATCGACCTGGATCGGACCAGCCTCACAAGGTTGGCCAGCGCCACGCTGCGAGTGAGCCGGCGCGCATACAAGAACCGCGGAGTCACCGTGACCCAATCCGCGGTGGCGCCGCTGAAGAAAGCCGGCCAGAGATACCCCGAGTATCGACACTGGGTATTTGCGCGCCCGGGCACAACCTGCCGGGTTTGCGACACGCCCATCGAGAAACACTCGGTGTCCGGCCGTTCGCTGTTTCTGTGCCCGGAGTGTCAGCCTGGAGCGTGATCAGGCAATAACACCGGATTGTACTCGCTGTTAATGAGCTCACCGGCCTCGACGCCCGGCATGAATTTACGCCAGTCGCCGGAAATCATGGTCGGCTGGGGTACGACCCTGGCGCCGTCAGCAAAGTAGGTGGTCGCGAGCACCATCCGGGATTCGTCGGTCTGATTGGGGCCGGCGGTATGGAAAGAATAAGCGTGGTGAAAACTGATCTCGCCTAAGTCGAAGGGCCCGTCGTCGATGGCGACATCATGTTTCTCAAACAACTCAGCAACCGCTCGATCGTAGCTGGTATCAAACTTACTAAAGGGCAGCGACTCCACAAGCCTGTAAGTATTCATGCCCACGGCGAAAGCCAGCGGCCCCATGTTGCGAGGTATCGACTGCACGGGGATCCAGGCCGTGCAGATATCCGGACTGGCGATTGGAAAATGGTCTCTATCGTAGTGCCATGGCGTGCGGCCGCAGCCTGGCTCTTTGGCCAGCGAGTTGTCATGGTACAGGCGCACGCTGGCTACACCCAGCAGCCGGGCTGCGATTTCAGCAAGACGTGGACTTAACACGAAGGCCCGAATGATCTCGTTGCTCAACCACATCATTTCGCCGCTACGAAACTCCAGGCCCGGATTCGTACCCAGCTCGGCAACCAGGCAGCGCTCCATCTCAGCACGCAGCAAGCCCAGTGCAGCCGCTGACAGCACGTCTCGCAACTTCACATAGCCGTCGCGCTGGAAGCGGCTGATCGCGTCGTCATCGAGGCGATAGCTGGCACACAGCTCTGCGTTAACAGCGGCCCGGGTCGTTTCGCTATCAACGAACTCCGGCAACTGCACTGGCACTGCCGATGAGTCGTTCACGGACAGCGCATTGTCGGCGCTACCCATGTACCAGTTCCACCATTGCTGATTGTCGCCTTCCCAGTCCTGGGCAAGCGCTTCGTCCTGAGCATTCAACTCTGGCAAGTGCTTATTCGTCATGCAGTGAATTCGTCTTCGCGATCGCGCAAGGTCAAACCAGCGTCGCTGTGGGCGAACAAACTTAAACCCACGCGCTGCCTAAAGTGGTATTCATCACGATCCTGACGATAGCTGGCCGCCAGATAGCTCGCCAGGGGCTCAGTGGTCAGCATCCGCTCGAGCGACACCGTATCGTCAAAGGCACAGCGTTGCAGGTAAGACTCCAGCAGTGCCTTGCGTTTGGCCGGCACGACGGTGGTGTAATTCAACACCCGGCTCTTCACGGCAGCCCCCAACTCACGCAGGGCGAGCTCAACCTGGGAGCCGTCGCTATACGGCGTGCCGCCGCCAGCCTGAAACGTCTCGCGAAAAACATCGTAGAAGGCGACGTAGTGCCCGTCGCGCAGTCCCTGCGCCACAAAGCCTAGCCCGCTCGGTTGCAGCGCGCGAAACATGCGCTCGAGCCCCACAGGCAATTCCTCTGCCGGCACGCAATACAAGGCGTGCGTTGCCCAGGCAATGTCATAGGCACCTGCGGCGTACTTCCAGTCCTGCAGTGTGCACACAAACTCCTCGCCGGCCTCGAAAGGTGCCCGCAAAACCTGCCTCGCCTCACGCACCGAAAACTCGCTGGGATCCAGCAGGTCGTAACGAACGTTTAAGTCGTCGAGTCGATCCAGGCCGGCAAACTCGAGCAGCGCTTCAGGGAACTTGCCGCTGCCGCAGGCAATATCGGCGAGGCGCAACGCGCTATCACGCCGTTGATTGAACCAATTCGTCCAGCTGTAGGCCTCTGCCAGATACCGATAGTCTACCCGGGCGAGTTCGTAGAAAGCCTCCATCTCAGCCCGCCCGGAATCGCTCCAGTGCTCGCAGCTGCGCTGAAAAGTATCCGCGGTCATATTCATGTCTCGATTGCCGCGCGCAATCCGCGCGGCACCATTCGTCGCTCCAGCACCTCGAAGAGCCACTGCACCAGCAAGGCAAGCAGAGCAGCGGGAATCGCACCCTCCAGAATCAGGCCGACATCATCAAGCCGAATCCCGGTCAGGATCGGCTGCCCGTAGCCGCCGGCACCAATCAGCGCGCCCAACGTAGCGGCGCCGACATTGATGACCGCCGCCGTTTTTATTCCCGCTAGTATAGAGCGCGCCGCCAGGGGCAGTTCGATAAGCCGCAGTCGCGCGTTCGGGGACAGACCCAACGCCCGCGCCGACTCCTGCAGACTCTGTGGAATGCCGGTGAGGCCGGTATAGGTGTTTCTGACAATGGGCAGAAGGCTGTAGAGAAAAAGGGCCACTAAAGCAGGCCCCGCACCGATGCCGAACAGCGGAATCATGAACACCAGCAGCGCCAGCGCCGGTATCGTCTGCAGGATACCCACCAGACTCAGTATGACCTGACCCAGTCGCGGCAGACGCGCCGCAACAATCCCTAACGGAATCGCAACGAGTATCGCGGCGCTCAGAGATGCAGCCACCAGCGCAATGTGCTGAGCGGTATACCGCAGTAATCGTTCTAACCGCGTCGTTTCCCTCGCGACCACGTCGACGCCAAGACTGGCGCGCAGAAAATCAGCCGCTACCACCTGCTCCTGTGCGCCGTCGAGCTTTACGCTCGCGTTCATCGCGATCATCTGCGGCTCATCTATAAGCCCCTGGAGCCTGAGCATGGCGGCCAGAGCTGCCGGCTCGGTCTCGGCAAGCTCTTTTCTGTATAGCAGCACCGCGTCGTACGGCGGGAAGTAACCGAGATCGTCCTCAAGCACGTGGAGGTCGTAGTACGCGATTTCGGCATCGGTGGTGTACAAATCAGTCAGGTCCGCGTCCCCGGCCGCGAGACCGCGATACGCCAGGTCATGCTCAATGCCCAGCACGTCCTGCTGCGGCAGCCGATAGAGCTGACGCAGCCCAGGCCAACCGTCAGATCGCTCGGTGAACTCGGTGCCAAAGCGAAACACCAGATCAGGATGGTCACGCAGATCGGATACTCGGTGAATGTCCAGCCGCCTGGCCATGCTGGTGCGCATGCCTAAGGCAAAGTTGTTGCGGAAACCCAGCGACTCGCTCATGACCAGACCCGACTCCGCGAGTAACTCTCGCAGCTCAGCTAAAGAGGCAGGCTTCGCGGCCGCAAAGGTTTCGTGGGTTAGCGTGCCCGTGTATTCAGCGTAGACGTCGATCTCCCCGGATACGAGCGCATTGAACACCAGCCGGGTACCGCCAAGGGCCCTGCGATGCTCCGCGTCTGCGCCCGCGGAGCGGGCCAGCCCGCGAATAAGCTCGCCGAGCACCACGCCCTCGGTGAAGTTTTTCGAACCAACCACCACGTTGGCCGTCGCACAAGATCCAGTGAGAACCAGCGTCAATAGCAAGGTAATCAGAGGGATAGAGAAGCTCGAGCGGGCGAACGCACGGGGGAGCCTGGGGGACATTCAACAACCCTGGAACCTGAGCTGGCCGCCAATCTGTTACAGTCGCTGCGCGGCCTCGCAATACAAACACCCTAGCAGATTACATGCGAGCAACAAGCACGCACTGACCCGCGGCTGCGGCAACGACCAACGATTCACCAGATTCGGGCGCGGCTGCCGGCGGGCCATCCAGCGAATTCTTAGATCTCCCAACACATTGGAAGTACCGACTGCGTGAACATCACAGCCATCCGCGAAGTCTTGCAAGAGAGCGCCACACCGACCCCTCTTGAAGGCGAACAATACGCCAGTAGTCTCGCCATCTATGAAGCGGCGAGTGATCAGCGCAGCCGCATCATTGAATGGGTCCGCGCCACGCTCGTTCCGCAGCTCCCCACCACAAGGGCATCCGTGTTGAGCATCGGCTGCGGCGCCGGAGATCTGGACAGGCACATACTCGCCGCCAGCACTGAACAATCGAACGAAGTGACCTATGTTGGTCTCGAACCGGACGCTGGCCAGTGCAAGCGCTTTGTTAACCAAATGCAGGCAGAAGCCAATGGGGAACAAGTCAGGGGCCGGGCCCAGATTGAAGTCAAGAACCTGAGCTTTGAGAAGCTCCGCGAGTCGCGACGCTACGACCTGGTGACGATGGTGCACTCGCTCTACTACATGAGTGATCCGGCCGAGGCCGTGGAAGATGCTCTCAGTCTGGTCAATGCAGGCGGGCGCCTCGTTATCCTGCTGGCCGCCAATGACACACTCAATGAGCTGTCGTCGTCATTCTGGGAAGTAGAGGCCAATCGCGAAGCGTGGTTCAGCGAAGATCTTGCCGCGTACCTGAATCAGCTCGGACTGAGCTTCGAGCGGGAACGCATTGAGGCCAGGCTGAACGTGACGGAGTGCTTTAACCCGGAGTCTGCAGTGGGCACGCAGATTGCCGACTTTATTGCACAGGTGGCGACCAAAAAACTTACGCCAAAGCTCCAGGGCATGATTCGCGAGTACCTCGACGCGACCTCACGGCATGACGGGCAACAGCGCTGGCTGCCACACAATGTGGATGCCTTTGTCATCGAGCAACAGGCGGTCGGCTTTGATGCGATGCCAGCCAGCGCAACCCGCTAGCTGCACACGATGAGATTCGTAATCACGATTTAGCGCCGGCAGGGCACTGGTAACGCGCATGCCCCATGCCGACTACTTCGGCTTTGCCAGCCGCAATCGGCGTTTCCTGAGCTTTGGCTTTGTGATGGCCCTGGCGTCGAGCTTTGGCCAGACTTTCTTCATCGGCCTGTTCGGCCCGAGCATCCAGCAAACGTTCAGTCTGAGCAACGCTGAATGGGGCGGCATCTATATGGCGAGCACCCTCGCGAGTGCCGCGGCACTTACCTGGACCGGCAAACTTATCGATCGGGTAGATCTTCGGGCGTATTCGGTTGCTGTATGTGGGGCGCTGGCGATCGCCAGCATCGGGCTCGCCCTGGCGAATAGCCTGATCATGCTCTTCGCTGTGATCTTCCTATTGCGCCAGGCCGGCCAAGGTCTGGCGAGCCACATAGCCATGACCAGTATGGCGCGCTACTTCGACGCCGGCCGCGGGCGGGCGCTTGCCCTCGCCACGCTTGGCTTTGCGACGGGAGAGGCCCTGCTGCCCGTGCTTGCCGTGGTGGCCATCGCCACGCTTGGCTGGCGGTGGACTTACGGTGGTGTGGGTTTAATTCTCGCAGTAGGTTTTCTACCGCTGGTCATCTGGCTGCTTAACAACCACCAGTCCAGACACGAGGCCTATCTGGCGTCGCTTGATCCAGGCGAAGATGCCAACGACCCCGAACGCGCCTGGACTCGACGCAGGGTGCTTCGAGACCCACGCTTTCTGCTGGTGCTACCCGGCCTTGTCGCACCCCCATTGATACTCACTGCGCTGTTCTTCCATCACCTGGCTTTGGCAGATGCAAAGGGCTGGAGCTACGCCTGGATTACTGGCAGCTACGGATTCTATGCGGCGGCAGGAGTGATCGCCTCACTTGCCGCGGGCCGCCTGGTCGATCAGTTCAGCGCGGCGCGCGTACTGCCCTTTATGCTGCCGCCGCTAATCTGTGGCCTGCTCCTGATTGCGTGGCTGGATACCCCCTGGATTGCCTGGCCTTATCTGTGTTTGTTGGGGATAAGCACTGGCCTGCTGGTGACGCCTGCCTCAGCGCTGTGGCGAGAACTCTACGGCGCACCCAATCTGGGCGCTATTCGCAGCCTGGTGACCGCACTCAACGTGTTCGCTTCGGCATTGGGCCCTGTCATCCTGGGAAGCCTGATGGATCAAGGGCTATCGATAGAATTCGGGTGCGTAGTATTCGCCGGCTACGCCGCGGTGGGCACGGCGTTGATCAGCCTGGCCCTCAGGCGAGTTGGCTGATGCGCTAAGGCAGGAGCAGCCGTGCGGCTGCGCTTCTGGCCAGATCGAGCGGTAATGAAGGCTGCAGGCCAAAGTAAACATTCAGCAGCACAACAAACCATAGTGTCGCGAGCATTGGCAACGGCGCTTCCTGGCGCGTAGCCATATCGCCCGCAGGTGAGGAGTAAGCGGATTCGACGACGCGCCAGATATAGAGCACCGCGATGAGTGAACCGGCCAACACGGGCAGTATCAGCAGCGCACCGGCTACGCCGTGCTCAAGCGCGGCCACTACGATGAACCACTTCCCAATGAAACCGGCGGTGCCCGGAATACCAATCAGGCTGAGTCCGGCAATGACGAACGCCGCCATGGTGAACGGCATGCGCCTCGCTGCACCGGCCAGATCGCTTACCGCGGTAGCCGACAGGCTGGTTGCAAGACAGGCCACGGCCAGAAACAGCGCGCCCTTGGCTAGCGCATGATTGAACATGTGCGCAATGCCGCCGGTTAGTCCGGTTGCTGACACCAGGCCAGCACCGAACAGGATGTAGCCGATCTGCGCAACCGATGAATAGGCCAGCATGCGCTTCAGATTGGCTTCTCTCAACGCGAGGATCGACGCAATGACAATCGCGAAGATGGCCAGCGGCAGCATGAACATGGCGAACTGTGCAACGTGCCCAGCCTGGTTACCCTGGAACACAACAAAGTCGAAGCGCAGCAAGACATAGAGCGAGACCTTGGTTGAGCAGGCCGCGATAAACACCGTTACCGCGTTCGGCGCATACGTGTAGGCATTCGGCAGCCAGGCGTGCAGGGGGAAAACTGCGGCCTTAAGTGCCAGCCCAACGGTGATGAATCCGCCCGCCACCAGCACGGGCCGCAGATCGCTAACGTCGCGAATGCGCATCTCCATGTCGGCGATATTGAGCGTGCCGGTCATCATGTAGATCAGGCCGACACCAATCAGATAAAAAGTCGCGCCTATGGTGCCCATGACGAGGTAGCGAAATACGGCGGGCAGCGCCTGCCGTCGCGGCCCACCCGCCACCAGCACGTAGGTTGCCAGCGCAGAAATCTCCATGAACACAAAAATGTTGAAGGCATCGCCTGCAACAACGATCCCTGAGAGTCCGGCTAGCGCCAGCAACCAGGCCGCATAGAACAAATGCAAACGTTGCTCGGGAATTTCAGCCTCGAGACTGCGCCGCGCAATCAACAGCGCGAACACGGAGGCGCCTGTGACCATCAACAGCAGCAGCGCGGAAAACGCATCCACCACGAGTTCGATGCCATAGGGAGCCGGCCAGGCGCCGACCTCATAGACCAATGTAGCGCCACCCCGAGCGGCGGTGCTCAACTCTATCGCGACGGCAAAGGCGCACAGCGATGCCGCAGTCGTCGCGGCCCAGGCCAGCCCATGCTGGCGCAACATAAACACCAGCGGTGCGGTCAGCAGCGGCACGACCACCTGCAATACCGGCAGATGAGTGGCGAGACTGCTCATTCGGCGTCCTGGCCCTGGATCTCGTCTTCCTCGATGGTGCCGTAGGTCTCACTGATGCGGACAACAATTGCCAGCCCGAGCGCAAGCGTTGCAATACCGACAACGATCGCAGTGAGTATCAACACCTGCGGCAGGGGGTTCGAGTAGAGCTGCTCTGGATTGCCGGCCTGAAGGATCGGCGCGGTGCCGCCTTCAATCTTGTCCATCGTGATATAGAGCAGGAACACGGCCGCCTGAAACATCGACAGGCCGATCAGCTTCTTGATCAGATTCGCCCGCGACATGATGGCATAGAGACCCGTCATGAGTAGCACCGGGAAAACCCAGTAGTTGTAGAGACCGAGTAGCTCCATCAGCGTTTCTGGGCGCGCGCCGCGAATGCGTGAAAGATAGTCAGCAGCACGCCGGTCACCGTAAGACCAACGCCGAGTTCGATCAGAATGATGCCCAGATGCTGTCCGGCGATCGGGTCAGCTAAAAGCACCGAGTAGTCGAGAAACTGGCTGCCGCGCAGAATGCCGGCGAGACCAACGCCGGTGTACAGCAGTGCGCCGGCCGCAATCATGCCGGCGAGCGCGCGAAACGATAGCACCCGCAGCGCCGACGCCTCACCCTCGATCAACGCATAGAGAATGACGCCTGCACTCACCAACGCACCTGCCTGGAATCCGCCACCCGGCCCAAAGTCGCCGTGGAACTGCACATACAGACCAAACAGCACAATGAACGGTACGAGCAGTGCGCCGACGACGCGCGGGATCAGGTGATGCCTCAGCCCCTGCGCCTCGGCACTAGGTAATTGCGAACGCGCACCGCGCCCGCTGCCGTCGGCCAACAGAAACAGCACACCGATGCCGGCGGTAAAAATCACAAACAGCTCCCCCAGCGTGTCGTAGCCGCGGAAGCTCGCCAGAATTGCGGTAACGACGTTGGGCACGTCGATCTGCTTAGGCGTTTGCTCCAGGTACCAGGGTGCCACGTGCTGATGCACGGGCGCCTGAGGATCGCCAAGCCGCGGCTGATCAAACGACGCGTAAATCAGGATCAGCGCCGTGATCGATGCCACGCCCAACGCGAGCAGCCGGCGGCCCTTTGGTCTTGCTTCGCGATCGCTGGTCAGCGCCAGCGCACCGAGCAGCAGCACCGTGGAGACGCCCGCTCCGACCGCCGCCTCCGTGAGCGCGACATCTGCCGCGTCGAGTATGAAAAAGATCACAGCGATCTGGAGACTGAACAGACCCAATAGCATCACCGCGGAAAACAGATCGCGCGAGCGCACGATGCCGACAGCCGTAATCACCAGCAAGGTGAGCAGGAAGATCTCGAATACGATAACGACCATCGTTTCAGTCCTTTCCGGGCGTCTGCTCAGGCCGGGGCGAAAGACCCGATAGTCGCGCTGCATTGGCAAGTGCGTACGCGGCAGTCGGACAGGTCAGCAACAGGAACACCATGATCGCGGCCAGCTTGATTGCGGCCAGGGTCAGGCCAGCCTGCAGAATCACGCCCGACAGAATCAGAATCGTCCCCAGCGTGTCGGTGAGGCTGGCGGCATGCATGCGAGTGTAGAAGTCAGGCATGCGCAGTGCACCGACGCCGCCTACGAACACAAAGAAGCTGCCGGCGAGCATCAGCACCCAACTGCCGATATCCAACGCGAGGCCTGCAGTCATTGACCCCTCTCCTCTCCGCTGTGCCGCATCGTGTAGTCCTGCACAAACTTCAACACCGCTAGTACACCGATAAAGTTGATGAGCGCATAGGCCAGCGCAAGGTCGAGGAAATCGGGGCGGCCATTGAGAAACGCAATAACGGACAGCAGCAACACGGTCTTCGTGCCGAACATGTTCACGGCAAGCACACGGTCGTAGATGGTGGGGCCGAGAAGCGCGCGCGTGAGGGCAAGCGCCATGGTCACGAGAATCGCAGTGGCAGTGGCGGCGTACATGGCTTTAAGTTCTCTCCAGCGACCGAGCGCGTGCCAGCATCTCGCCCTTTTGCAGATCGGCAGCGGTTGCAGAGGTCAGGCAGTGAACTTCCAGCACGCCGCTGTCTACGTCCATCGTCAGCGTGCCCGGCGTCAAGGTAATCGCGTTGGCCAATGTGGCCCGGGACACCAGGGGCAGATCGCTGGCATCCACGTTGACGACTTCGGGCTGAATGTTCAGCGTCGGCTTCAGCACAACTCCAGCGACCTGCAAGTTTGATTTGACGATCTCCTTCAGCAGCCATAGCCAGTATCCCGGCAGGCTCGGACCGAGACGCAGTGAATACACATCCTGATCAAAAAACCCGGTCCGCCGGGCCAGCAAGATGACCAGCACGCAGGAGGTGAGGCCTAGAACAAGCAGCAGTGGCTTGTAGATGCCCGACCAGAGCAGCCACGTTGCGGCCAGAACGAGGCCCAGTGTGATGACTCGCCAGCTCACGTTAGAGATTCCACACGTAGTAAATGACCAGATAAACAATGAATGTGCCGCCGACGACCAACACCGCGATACTCGTTTCGGCGGATCGAACCAGCGCCCCGCCGGCACCGAGCAGTCTGCGCATTGCGGGCGTCAAACTCCCGGGTAACATGCGCGCCGCGATCGCGCCCGCGCCAGCCCAGGCACGCAGACCAGCGCGCCCGAGATTCGGCAGCAAACGTCTATAAATCCAGTCAATATCGAGATTCACCGAGCGCAGCTCCGGTGGATAGATGCCGGTGAGTTTCAGCCAGGCGAAGGCCAGTGCCGAGAACAACAGTAGCTGGAGTTGCGCAATCACCTTCGGGTAGTTGTAGGGGTCGTAGCCCGCATCCCAGGGCAGCAGTCCGTAGAGTAACGCGGGATAGCTGCCGACCAGGATGCATAGCGCCGCAGCGACAGCCATGGCGATGAGCATGTTGCGCGGTGCTTCGCGTGCGGCGATACCCCCGTCATGTGAGAAGAACGCAAAGTACGGAATCTTGATACCTGCGTGATGAAATACGCCCGCTGAGGCGAACAGCAAGCCAAGCCAGGCAAGCGAATAGCCTTCCTTAAGCATGGCCGTCATGATCATCGACTTCGAGACGAAGCCGTTGAACAACGGGAACGCCGAGATTGATGCCGCCCCAACAGCGCAAAACACCGTGGTTAAGGGCATTGACCGATATAGCCCGCCGAGATCGCTGCCCAGTACATGGCCCACCCGATACAGGACCGCGCCCATCGTCATGAACAACAGGCCCTTAAACAGCACTTCATTGAAGGCATGCGCGACGGCGCCGTTCAGGGCCAGTTCAGTACCAACACCGACGCCAACAACCATAAAGCCGATCTGATTGATCATGCTGTAGCCAAGTACCCGCCTCAGGTCGTTCTCAATAACGGCGTAGAAAATTGGGAACAACGCCATGACGGTACCGATCGTCACCAGCACTTCTGTGCCGGGAAATCCGCGCGCAAGCGAGTACACGGCAACTTTCGTCGTGAACATGCTCAGGAATACGGTGCCGGACGGCGTCGCCTGCGGGTACGCGTCGGTGATCCAGCTGTGCAGGAACGGGAAACCGCACTTGATGCCAAACGCCAGCAAAATCAGCCAGCCCGCCACACCATCGGTACCGATGAAGTTGAAGGCCAGATTGCCCGTGGCGCGAAAACTCAGTACGGCGCCAGCTAGCAACAAAAGTCCTGACACCAGGTGGAGGACCAGATAGCGAAAGCCCGCACCCGTGGACTGGGGCGAGCGCCCCGCCCACACCAGCACCACCGATGCCAGTGCCATACCTTCCCAGTAAAAAAACAGCGAGATCAGGTCGCCGGCGAACACCGCGCCCAGCGCGCTGCCAGCATAGGCAAGTGCAGCAACATGCTGATACGAATCGCGAACCTTGAGCGCGTAGACTCCCGCCAGCAGCGTGCCCAGATGAAACAGCAGACCAAAGAGCATGCTCAGGCGATCAACGCGCAGCTGAACAAGCTCAAAATCGAGCACGCGCCATACCCATGACGAACCTGGATCGAGCGCCAGGAGATTGAGGGTGCCAACTACCGGAGTAACCAATAGCAGGCATTGCCGAAGCCAAAGCAGCGACTCCGCCCGGCATAGCGCAATCAGCAACGCGCCTGCAAAGAACAGGAAGGCCGGCGGCATCGCCGCAAATGGCCAAAGCTCTAAATGCAGCGGGAAAGGACCGGCGATCATGGCCGCTGCTCGTAGTAGTCCTCGTCACGCATGATGAGGCGTCTCAGAACCAGGCCCAACAGGACCAGAACCACGCAAGAACCCAATCCCCAGAGCGCGTACGAAGCCAGGAAGTCCAGTTCTTCGACGCGCTTAATCGCCTTACCTCCAGCGGGGAATGGCAACACAAGTTCGATAAGCACGGCGATCAGTGCTGCCACGTGCAAGCCGATTAACGCGATGCGCGCCCCGCGTTTCGAGACCCAGAACAATCCACCGTGCTCAGGCACGGCGCCATGTCCTGCATCGCTATTCTGGTTCTGTGACTGCAAGCTAGTAAACCAGTCCGCGCAGAAACGTGAGCACGGGCTGCGCGGCGAAAAACAGCACCACCGTCATCGAAGCCGTCACACTGATCGCGATCAATGATGCGCGGGGAGCTTCGCCTGAGGCGACGGCGCTGGCTACCGCATCGGCATCAGGCGGCGGTGATGAGAAAGCGCGAATTGCAGGTGGCAGCAGATAGCCAACCGCCAGCAAAGAGCCAAGCAAAATCACAATCATCATGATGGGCTGCCCGGCATCCATGGCGCCCTGGGCCAGATACCACTTGCTCCAGAAACCGCCCGTGAGCGGCAAACCGATAACGCACAGGCTGGC
>JANQPY010000048.1 GCA_028285245.1 Gammaproteobacteria bacterium
ATCCCACGCCGTGCCCGCCACACCGGCCCCATTGTTGCTTTGCGCGGCAATGGTGCCCGCAACGTGAGTACCGTGGAAGGAGCTTGAACCTTGCCCGGGCCCGTCGCCGGGGTCAGTCGGATCAGGGTCTATTCCGTCGCCATCCCCCGCGTTACCGGCCTGACTAATGAAATCAAAGCCTGGGATCAGCTGGTTCTGCATGTCCGGATGACCCGGCAGTATTCCCGAGTCGATTACCGCGACGGTGACCGCCGCATCGCCCGTGGTGTTGTCCCAGGCTGCGGGCAACCCAATGAGTGGATAGTGCCACTGCAGCCCGTAGAAGGAATCGTTCGGCTCGGCATGCGTCGCCAGCAGGTAGTTCGGCTCCGCGTCACTAACCTGACTGTCTTTCTTCAGGTCCTTGATCGCGATGAGCGTATCCCATTTCTCCTGGGCGACCGCATCGGACAACGCTGCCCGGCGATCAATTCGCCCTGCTGATGGCAGACCTTTGGCGTCAGCACGTGGCCCCGCGGACAATCCAAACCGGCCCGCCATCCGCATGAGCCTTGCCCGTCGCGGGTCGCCGGAAAACCCACGTCGGGGCGTCGACGACGGCGCGGCGGCTGCGGACGAATCGGGGGAATTCGCATAGAGCAGGATGATTTCGCCTGGGACAAAGGCAGCACTGAGTCGCAGCCCGTTGCTGTTGATGAGCGGCTGGCTTTGCCCAACGCTGAGCACGTAGTTCGACGCGCCCGCCTGCGCAAAGACCTCGACCAGATACTGGCCGTCGCCGGCAATCGTCAGGCTTTCGGTGCTGCCCGTGCCCAGCGAGGCGTCAAGAATGAGCGTGCCGGCTGCGTTCCAGAGGTAAAGATCCAGATCGGCTGCCGGTGCGTCGGCAACTATGAGGCTGATTGCCTGGCCATCCAGGAGATTAATGCGAAAGAAATCGCTGACATCACCCAATGTCTGCGAGCGCCCAGCAGCACCCGCGCCAGCCACGTTGGCATAGCCACCGATGGTGACCGGGTTGGGCATCACCTGCGCGTTGGCCGGCAGGTTATTGAAGGTCAGCGGTGCGCTGGGGTTATTGACGTCGCCGTCAACCGACATACCCGAAGGCACGCTGATCGCTCCCTGCACATCATACAAAGGTGTCGCGGGAGGCGCGGCAGGCGTAGTGGCTGACTGTGGCGCAGGCTCGTCACCCCCCCCGCCGCCGCACGCCGACAACAGCAACACGCTGACGGCAAGCAATCCGCTCCGCCAACAGGTTCCAGCCGGACGCGACAACACCGCGCGCCTGTCCACAATTCGCACCCCTCGCCATGACCACAAGGCCGGGCGCTCCGCAACGCCGGCCTGCTGTGGGGAGTCTCAGCATCGCCACTGGCGCGCGGGGTTTCCGGGATGCAGTTCACACGCTGCCCATAGCCGTATCACAGTCTGCAAGAGTCGGTGGAGTTATGTAGAAACGCGCTGCGAGGCGATCCCGAGAAAGTGTGCTGAGTTGCCACTGAGCTGCGAATGCCGCGCAGAGGTGGAAACGCGAATCAGTAACCTGTCCCGGGGTCCCGATCTTCTCCCAGATCACTGTAAGCCAGCTCAGGGAGGCCGGACTCAAGCACCGCCCTCAGGTCGTCAGCCAGATGCAGCGTAAAGTCATCAGGGTGAATGCTCACTCTGATCGGGCCAGTGGTTAGTGCAGTGTTCAGACGATTCCAGAATCTAACCGCCACAGCGCGAAAACGCGTGTCGGCCTCGAAACCGAGCAATCCAAGCCGGGTGAATCGTCCCCCCACATAAACACCCGTTAGCGCCTCGTAGTGCGTAAAGGGCAGTGCGTCAAGATCCTCCGGCCCAAGATCACCCATCGCCCACGCGGGCGGCACATAAAGCGTCGGCGCGGGCAATTCATGGTCCGCAAACCAGGTATGGCAACGGCGAACCAGGTCCGCGCACTCGGCGCGGCTCAGCGCGAGGTGCTCCGCCACGTTTCGCGAGATGGTCACACTATGCAAGCGATGCCTGAGTCCACGGATGTGCCGCGCCGCATGCGTCCAGCCATGGCCGGCCAACTCAGCGCCGCCGCGAGCCAATGCTGCGAGGGTTGCCACCTCCGCGTCAGACCACTGTTTGCCCGGAACGACCAGCAGCGTCGGCCGCGTCACACCGCATGCATTGAGCGTGTCGACGATGGCCCGCACGCGATCAAGCGTGGCCGGCATAACATCGTGAATGCTATAGAGGCCTGCCCGCCCGGCCGGCGCCGGCTTAGTCTCCCCGTCTGGCGTCATTCGCGCGCTGCAAGAGCCCGAACCAATGACTAAGACTGCGGGCATTCAGTTCGCAGGCCGCGACGCGAGCCTGCTGCGCCCGGGTCGCCAGCGCTGCCGGCTCATCGGCCACGACACGCTGAATAGCCGATGCGACTGTCTCATCCGCTTCGATGGTGTAGAGCACATCAGCAAACTCTGGCCAGTCGAGAATGCCGCAGTGATTGGATACCAGAGTCAGACACTGGCGGGCCATCGCCTCCAGCACCACTGTGCCGAACGACTCAACGTGCGATGGCAGCACGAGCAGATCAACGCGATCCATCGTACGGATGAGATCAAGCCGCGACACCCAACCCAGATACGTCAGGTTGGGCAACCGATCTGCACACTCTGCAACCAGCGGCTGCAGCGGACCGTCGCCCGCGATCACGAACTCCAAATCCGGCAACGCCGCCGCCGCGTCCAGGTACGCCTGCAGATTTTTCTCTGGTGCGAGACGGCCCGCGAACAGAATGCGTTGCACGCTCTGTCTTGGCGCCGACGCCGGATCATCCAGCGCTGCCGGTGGCAGCAGTGTGCCCATGAATTCAACGTTGCGGCCGCCCAGCTCCCGGGCGAGGTCAATCATGGACTGCGAATTCGCCAATACGCGATCGCCATAGCGAAACAGCACTGAGTCCGCAAAACCAAAATAGAGGCGGCTAAACGCGCGCAGAACAGGATTCCGGTAGAGGTCTGTAACGCTGGAGAAATGAGTGTGGAAGGCAATGATCAACTCCGCCTTTAGCCGGCGCGCCCACCACGCACCGAGCAACCCATAGGGCCCCGGGGTTGCGATAACGATGGCAGTTGGCTCCAGCTCCCGCATAACCCGGCTGAAGCGCAGCGGCGATGGCAGCCAGATGCGCTGAGTCGCATCGCCAGGCAGAGGAAACTTCAACGGCGTGGGCGCATCTTCGCTCGGGCCGAGCAGCGCCGCCTGGTAACCAGCCGCCAAAGTCTGATCCAGAAGATCCTTGTGATAGGCGCCGACGCCGTTTCTCTCCGGCAGAGAATCGGAAACGATAACGACTGGCCCAACGGCATCGGCAACGGCGCCGTGCGCGATGAGCTCCGGATTCATGCGGGCGGGTATCGGGGCGGGGCGCATGGCTGATTCTCGGCCCGGTCAGCGTCAGAAAGAGTAGCGATCGTACACGTCCGCGAAGCGCATTTTCAGGGTTTCTCGATCGAGCCCGAACTCCGCCGGATCATGTCGGTGAGAGGACTTATGACTGCGCGACAATGCATCGTTCTTAGCAAGCACCTTTGCCAGTGCTTCGCCCGGTGGCCGACCAAGCTTCGTCAGCCCCTCAGTCACACTGGTGCTGAGCTCGTGGCGCAGCCGCGTGTTCGCAAGCAGCGCAATCCGTCCTGGCTCTCGTTCCGCTACGTTGATCAGGTGCACATAGTAGTGATGCAGCAGCTCAACAAACGCGTCGCGCACTTCAGGAGCAAGCTCGGTGAAACCAAACACCGAGAGCGCCGGCCCGATTGAACTGAGTTGAGATGACACTGTGGGCACGGGATCGCGCATGCAGGCCAGGATGCGCGCATCGGGAAACTGCTGCAGCAACGATTCTGCCATGCCAGAGAAAGCGGGGTTCTTGGCAAGGAAGCGGCGATTCTCACCGAAGACGTAGAGATGTTTTTGAATACAGCCGCGATAAAAACGCATTAAGGCCTGGCGATTGGCGACCGGCACCGCAGTATCCAAACGCGCCTCGGCCCACAGCCAGTCTGCCCGGGGAAACGGCACCGCGAGCAAAAAACAGCTGGCGATCGGCATCAACGCCAGAGAGTCTTCTTCCGGGTCTGACAGCCGGAACGCATGAATACCGTCCATGCCAGCAAACAGCCGCCGCCCTATCCACGCCGATGCGCGGCCAACCGGCTTACCCAGCGCCCGGTCGAGCCGGCCGAGACCAAGACAAATGTACCGGGCTGTCACAGAAAGGCCGAACAAGCACTCCCAGGTACGAAACGTGGTGGTTTGCGGATCCTGGGCGAGCACGTGATGGACATGGGTCGTACCGCTTCGCGGAGGACCCAGCACGAACAGCGGCTCGGTCACGCGAACCTGGCGATAGCCACGAAAAAAAATCTCGTCCAGCAGAAAGCCGAACCAATGCAGCGACTGAACGACGAGCGCAAGCGGAAACAGCAGCACCAACCCAATCGCGCCCGTTAGCTTCCGTCCATCTGCGCGCGGCTGCAGCAACAACAGCATGGCCAGCGCCCAATAGCGCCGTAAACCGACGAGCATCAGTCTGAACATCACGGCCGGCGAGGCGGAGCGGGCCGGCAGTATGGCACACTGACTTCATCGCGCGGCCGAATGCAGCGGGAGCAGGCCATGCAAGAATTAACCCTGTACATCGGCAACAAGAATTATTCGTCTTGGTCTTTGCGCGCCTGGCTGTTTATGAAGCAGCACGGCCTTGAGTTTGCGGAGTACCGCATTCCGCTGGATGAGCCGGACACGGCGGATACGCTGGCAAGAATTTCACCCACCCGGCAGGTGCCAGTCTTGCGCGACGGAGACGTCCTGGTCTGGGAGTCTCTGGCGATCTGCGAGTATCTGGCGGCAACCCGTGAGCTGCCGGCCTGGCCCACTGATCGTGCAGCCCAGGCGTGGGCTCGAGCGTCCGCTCACGAGATGCACTCGGGTTTCGCTGCCCTGCGTGCCGAACTGCCCATGAATTGCCGCGCGCAACACCGCCGCGTCCAACCTTCGGCCGCCGCCGCCGCCGACATCGAACGGGTTCTCAACCTGTGGACCTCCTGCCGGCAGGCGTTCGCAGACCATGGGCCATGGCTGGTTGGCGAGCTCAGCATCGCGGATGCAATGTACGCCCCTGTTGCGCTCCGGTTCGGCACCTATGGCATCCCAATGAACGACGATGCTCGCGATTACGCCGCGCATTTGTTTGCCCAGCCGGCGCTGCGCGAGTGGGTCGATGCCGCTGCCCAGGAGACCGAGACCATCGATAAGGAGGAAGTTGGGCTCGGTTAGCAGCCGCCTCCGAGTTTTAAAATCCTGAATGGAATATAAAAAACAATAAAATTGACAAAACTACGGGGCGGGCGCCACGCTTACCCGCAACTCACACAGGAGCCGCCGCCCATGTGGATACGCAAGAGCCATAAAGACCGCCTGTCCGGTACCCATACACCACTGCCAACTCAGGTGGTCTCGAACGAAGAATTTCAGCCAATGCCGCAAACCATGGATCAGCGGCAGGTTGAAGAATGCCTGCTATCGATGGCGGATGAGTATGGCCGGCGGCTGGGCCTGTCCCGCAGAGACTTCCTGCTCACCAGCGGAGGGATGGCTGCCGCTTTCCTAGCGATGAACAAGGTGTTTGGCAACAACTACCGGGTTAGCGAAGCGGAAGCGCTCGATCCGGCCGCGTTCAGCGAGAACTGGCCGAAAGATCAGTTCATCATCGATATTCAGACGCATCATGTGAAGGACAGCATTGATGGTCCGCTTGCGTTCCGGACCATGACTGGAAAACTGGGACTCAATCCCGTGCTGGCCGAATTCGCGCCGACCAAGCAGGACCTGCATCGCGCCAACTACCTCAAGGAGATCTTTTTCGACAGCGATACGGTCATGGCGATGATCTCAGGCGCGACCATCGGACCCAAAGAGCATTACGCACTGCCAGCCGAAGACATGGTGGGCACCCGCAATGCACTGAACCAGAGCGCGGGCTCGCAGCGCATGCTGAGCCACGGCCTGGGCGACCCGACTCAACCCGATGCGATGGATGACGCGGAGTATCAGGTTAAGGAGCTCGGCATCGACGGCTGGAAGTTCTACACCGGTAACCCTACGGGTCCGTGGCGGCTGGACGACGAGAAGATTGCCTACCCGTATCTGGAAAAAATTGAGAGCCTGGGCGTACGCAATATCAGCATCCACAAAGGGCTGCCGCTTCCCGGGCGTGATCCGAAAAGTAAGCCCAAAGACAAGCCCAAGGGCTGGTACTGGATGCCTGATGATGTGATCCATGCCGCGAAAGATTTTCCGAATCTCAACTTCATTGTTTATCACTCCGGTATGAAGCACATGGTCTCCTCTTTGCCACCGGGCAAGAGTGGCATGGAAGACAACGGCTACCTGCCGTGGACAACGGACCTCGTTGAAGCGGTCAAAGCGGATCCGTCCTTGACCAATATCTACGCGGAGCTCGGCACCGTGTTCGCCTTCTCGGTGGTCACGCACCCGGACATCACCGGCCACCTCATCGGCCAACTGCTCGATGGTTTCGGACCGGAACGCATCCTGTGGGGAACCGATTGCATCTGGTGGGGTTCACCGCAGTGGATCATTGAAGCGTTTCGACGCTTTCAGATACCTGAGCATCTGCAGGAACAGTATGGATTCCCGGCCCTCACTGACACCGCGCGAGAAAAGATCTTCGGCCTGAACAGCGCCAAGGTCTACGGCATCGACGTTGACCGTGTGCGCAAGGCATTTCCCGGTGACCAGCTGACCGCCGCGAAACTCGCGTATCGAGAGTCCGGCGGACAGCGGACAGATTCAGCGTTCGGCTGGGTTGCCGCATGAATCGAATTGGTTTCGCCGGTTTGGCGGTTCTCCTCGCCGGGCTGGTCAGCGCGCAGGTTGCAGAAGAGCAAAGCGCACTCGCCACCGACAACTGCGTGCCCGCTGGCGATCTGCGTGGCGATGCCGCGCGTGGCGCGGAACTGCATCTGGAGAACTGCGCCGAGTGCCACGGGGCCAGCGGTAAGACAGATGTAATCGTGATGCACATGGATGTGCCGCCAAAAGACCAGAGCGATCCCGAGTACATGCGAACCCTGACTGACGCGTTCTTGTATCTGGCCGTCTGTCAGGGCGGCGAAGCCGTCGGACGCTCAGCGGTGATGCAGGGCTGGGGCGACTACTTCTCTGATCAGCAGATAAAGGACCTAATTGCCCACATGCGCGGCTTTTCCGGTACCTGAGCACAACAAGAAGCGAGTATGAACACGGCACTTCAGGATCGCACGCCGATAGAGAAAACCACCTACCGGCATTTCGAGGCGGAACCGGTAACCGGCACGTTCGGCGCATTTGTGCGCGGCGTCCAGGTAGCCGACGCGATAGACAACGGTGAACTGTTCGCTGAACTGCATGCCGCCTGGCTTAAGTATCAGGTGCTGTTTTTTCGCGAACAGCATCTCTCACCTGAACAGCATCTCGCGCTCGGCCAGAAGTTCGGCGAGCTGCAGAAGCTAGGCTATGTCGGCAGCCTTGAAGGGCACGAAGGCGTTTGGGTACAAGAGTATCCGGACCTCTACTCCGGTCCGGTGGCCGACATTAACTGGCACTCCGACAGCTCCTTCCGCGCCAAACCCACGCGTGGCTCTCTGTTGTACGCGCACGCTGTGCCGGGTGGCGCCGGCGACACGGTCTGGGCCGACCAATGCGCGGCGTACGCCGACTTGTCGGCAGCCTGGCGAAACTTCCTCGATGGCCTGCACTGTATCCACGATAATCTGGCCAACAATCCTTATCGCGTACTGGACCAGATTGGCGGCAAGGATCTCGCCAATATGCGCAAGTACCTGCCACCGACCGAGCATCCGGTTGTGTGCACGCATCCGGAAACGGAACGCCGCTTCCTGTTCGTATCCGAGCTAATGGCCCGCGAAATCGTTGGCATGAGCCAGGCTGAGAGCCGCGCCGTGCTGGAGTTTTTGTTTGCGCACCAGACGCGGCCAGAATATCAGGCGCGTCTGCACTGGCAGCCAGGCACGCTGGCCTTGTGGGACAACTATTCCACTTTGCATCGCGGAATTTTCGATTTCGGGCAGGCACACCGGCTAATGCATCGTGTGTCTTTCAACACCGGCTGGATTGATGCGCAGTCCTGAACGGGACCTTCGACTGCGATGGAACTCAAACAGCTTCGCCAGTTCTGTGCGATAGTTGAAACCGGCAGCTTTCGTAAGGCAGCCGACTCACTGCACATCTCGCCGCCTGCGCTCAGTCTGTCGATAAAGCGGCTTGAGGCCGATCTTGGCGTCATGCTGTTGGATCGCCAGCCAGGCCGCGTGCTGGCGACCGCCCACGGGCATTCCCTGTATGACAGCGCACAGCGGATTCACTCGGAGGTTCAGGGCGCGCTCGATCAGCTCAACGCAATTAGTGGCATCGGCAGCGGCCGAATTGCCGTCGGCATGCTGCCTTATGGCATCCAGTCAACGATGGGCAACCTTATCGGCCGCTTCTGCGATCGTTACCCAAAACTAGAAGTGCAAATTGCACTGGGCTCTTTCTCTTTCCTGGCCGGCAGGCTACGCGACGGCGAGCTGGATTTTCTGGTCACCGAGGTTCAGGAAGGCAACGCCACCGGTGGACTCGTTCAGGAGCCCCTGTTTCGACTGCGCTACGGGCTGATCGCCGGAGGTAAACATCCGTTGGCCGGGAAGCGACAGCTGACTCTCCGCCGTGTAATGGACTACCGATTAGCCTACGCCCGCACATGGCAAACAGTGATCGACAGCTGGGACGATGCCTTCAAGGCAGAAGGACTCAGTCCACCAAGCTCGGCAATCGGTGAAGCCACCGATGACTTCTTCCGGGACCTTATAAGTCAGTGCAACACGATTGCGGTGCTGCCAATGATCGGCACCATTCGCGACTCAATTGAGGCCGGCCAACTTACGGAGCTCCACGTGCCGGCGGTCAACTGGACCAGCACCGTCGGGATGATCTACCGCTCAGCGGACAGCTTGTCTGCGGATGCCCGTCTGCTGATGGACGAAACCCGCGCGGCGCTGGCCGCACCGTAGCACCAGCCGATTCGGACTTGCTTTTGGCAACATGTTCCCTCCTATACTTAATGCCCTGCGGCGCGCATATGCCAAGTCCGATATAGGTGCGCGCAGAAATTTCAGTAACAACGAGGTCTAGAAATGACAATGATTAAGAAGTGCATCGTCCTGGTAACCGGGCTGATGCTGTCCACACTGGCAATCGCCGGACTCCACAGCGAGGGCGATGATCTGCCGAAGGGCGAACCCGGCGATGGTCACTGCATGTTCAATCTGCAGAACCTGATGATGGATGAGCCCATGAAAACCTGCCAGGAGCATGCCAACCCGGAAGGTTGCGCAACGCTGGGCAGCACCGATGACAACAGTGACGCCGTGCACGGCGAAGGCGCCTGCCCCATGGAGGGCGCTAAAGGTGTCTGCGACACGGGTGAGATCAAGCTTGTGTACTACTCCGAAGAAGGCCTCGGTGGACTGGAGATTGGCTGCGGTTTCCAGGGCGGAGACTGGAGCGACAGCTAGAAGAACGCTCGCAAGGTTCTTCAGCAAGGAAGCGGCGGGTTACCCCGCCGCTTTTTTTTGGGATCGCTACCTGTTGGGGCCTGACCCCAAACAGGCGCGCATGTCCGCCCACAGCGCCTCGAACGCTTCCGCAGCTCGGCTGGCGGGAGCGTAGCTACAGACTGGCGCCCGCCGCAGCGTCATGCGCTCTACATCCGAGGCGTATGGAATCACGGCGCTGGACAACCGCCCCAAAGACTCTGGTGCGTCGTCAACCAGCTCGCGGTGTAGCTTGCGGCGGCGATCAACCATCGAAAAAAACGGCAACAGCGCGATGTCTTTGAGCTTTTCGCGCTTGAGAAACTCTCTTACCTGGCCGACAGCGCGCAGCGATAACGGGTTCGGCAGCACCGGCATGACCAGGAGATCCGCTGCCCTGAAGACGTTCTCCGAAACGAGAGAAATACTTGGCGCGCAATCCAGCAGCAACAGGTCATAGTGTTTGCGCAGTGGCCGCATCATCTTCAGCAACCGGTAAGCCGGTTTCTTGCTCTGCTCCAGATGCAAGTCCATGTTGCGGTAGGAATGATCCGCAGGCAGCACGTCCAGATTCTCGAACGCGGTTGGGCAACAGAGTTCGGCCAGATCGAGCTTACCGGCGATGAGCTTGCGGCTGCGCAGACGCCGGTTGCGTTCAATATCAAGACAGAACCCTGCGCCGCCTTGCGGATCGAGATCCCACAGCAGGGTGCGCCACCCGTCGCGCGCCGCCAGCCACGCCAGATTGACCGCCGCCGTGGTTTTTCCCACGCCGCCTTTGACATTGTAAGTCGCGACGATCCTCAACATCGGCGGAGTATAGGCGAGCGACGCGCCCTGCACGGTTGAATCCGGCTGGCGGACGCTCGCGAACTCGTCAGAAGGCTGGGAACACAACTTCACCGGAGATGCCAAGATGCTAATCGAACGACGAGCGCCGACCTGGACTAAGGCTGCGCTGCTGACGGGGCTCATATTGCTTTGCAGCAGTGCACTGGCCGGCGGCCATAAAGAGCCCCAGCCGCCGAAAAACATTGTCGCCACCGCAATCGCAGCGGGCACCTTCAACACCCTGGCGGCCGCGCTGGAAGCGGCAGATCTGGTTGAAGCGTTGCAGGGCGAGGGACCCTTCACGGTATTTGCACCGCCTGACGGTGCCTTTGCCAAACTCCCCGAGGGAACGGTGGAAAGCTTGCTGGAACCTGAGAACCAGGAGCAGCTGAAGGCCGTCCTGCTATACCACGTCGTGCCCGGCAAGGTAATGGCCGGCGACATCTTTGGCGAAGCAAGCCCGGCCACGCTGGAGGGCTCAACGCTGCAGATCACCAAAGCCGACGGCCTGGTCTCGGTCAACGCAGCTGAGGTGGTGACCGCCGACGTCATCGCGAGCAACGGCGTCATCCATGTGATCGACGCGGTGCTGCTGCCCCCGGCTGACTGAGCTTGCCGATATGCAGCAGGAGCGGTGGAGTGCACAGTTCTACGCCTGAATAGTGAGTTATGATCGGAAGCTATGAAAACCTTGAGCTGGCGGCCGCTGCAGGCCGATCCCCCAGCTCGCGATCGAAGGGCTCACCAGGCTTGACGAAACCCACTGGCAAAGCTGCAGACGCGCCCGAAGAAACCCCCATCCTCGAACGTGTGGCGCAAGGGGAGCAAGCCGCCGTAGGCGACTTCATCCAGCGCTATGGAGATCTGGTCTGGTCGCTGGCCCGCCGCTACCTCGGCAATCAAGCCGACGCTGAAGACGCTGTCCAGGAAATTTTTATCGAGATATGGAACAGCGCGGGCCGTTATGACAGGTCGGTCGCCAGTGAGGTCGCGTTCATTTCAACCATCACGCGCCGACGGTTAATCGATCGTCTGCGCAAGTACGATCGTCAGCCCGGCATCGACTCCATCGACGATCAAATCGGCGCGCGGCAGCCTATGTCGGCCGCCGCGCCATTGGATGACGACGCAGAAGTTGCCCAGGTGGAGCGCGTGCTCGCTGAGATGGATCCGCAGCATCAGCGCATCCTCGCGATGTCGCTTTACCAGGGCTTCAGCCACAGTGAAATTGCCGATGCGCTGGACATGCCGCTTGGGACAGTGAAAACCCGCGTGCGGCGGGGCCTGATCCACGTGCGCGAGCAGCTGCGTCTGACGGAAGAGATTGACAGTCAGGGGGAAACGGGATGAGCACCCGGCAGTCCCCATCGCGGCCGCGGCTCGACGAGCTGCTGGCAGCCGAAGCGGCGCTTGGCCTGGAGCATGATGAGGCCCGAGAGCTAAAGGCCCTGCTGGCCTCTGAGGAGCTCCCCGCGCGAGAAGACTTCATGCGCGTAGCCGGCCTGGTCCAGGCCAGTTTTCTGAACCGCGAGCCAGCCGATCTGCAGAAAATGCCGCCGCATCTGCGCGAGCTGCTGCTGCATCAGGCAGAAGCCCACTTTGGCGCCGACGCAGCCCGCAACGATCCAGGTGAACCGAGCACTGATCTGATCGCTGCCGCCAGGCGGCGACGGCCGTCGCGGTGGTTCGGCGCCTCGGCCGCCGGCTGGTATCTGGCGGCCGCGGCGCTGTTTCTGGTGTTCGTCGTCAGCGGCCCCCTCACCCAGCCGCCGGGCAGCCTTGCAGACAGTCCAAGCCTGGCAAACACCGCCAGCCAGCGAGCAGCCCTGCTTAATCGAAGCGAGACCGTGGTCTGGCAATGGCGTGCGAATGACGTGCCCGGTTACGAGCAAGTATCGGGTGATGTCGTTTGGAACAGCGAGCTGCAAAGCGGTGTTCTGAAGCTTACTGGCATGCCGCCCAACGACGCCCGGGCAACCCAGTATCAACTCTGGATCGTCGATCCGGGACGCGACGCCGATCACCCGATAGACGGCGGCGTTTTCAACATCCCGGGCAGCACGACGGCCGCATTAATCCCCATCGATGCAAAACTCAGCGTCGAGCAGCCCGTTGCGTTTGCCATCACCGCTGAGCAGCCCGGCGGGGTTGTTGTATCAGACGGGCCACTGTTGATTGTCGCCTCTGCCAGCGGAGCGGGCAGGCCAGGCACGACCGGCTGATCTGAGCGGCGTCCCATCGCCGCCCAACACTAGCTGTATCCCGAATCCCGAGTCCCGAACGGCTGTCGCACCACGTGTCAGGCGCCCAATATGCGCATCGAAATCGCACCTTCCATGGCAGCACCACGGAAATGCCGGACTCACAGTTGCTTGAGAGCTGGCTGGTTTGGAGAACGCCGCAGAAGCGCGGACGATTTCTGAAAGGGGGGAACCGGAGCAGCCCCCGAACCACGTTCAGGGGGGATCTGGGAGGTAGGGGATCGCGATACAGAGACCACCCCGGTGCCCTAACTTCCGAACCACGACGCCCGTCTTTGGAGGATGACGAGCGGGCATCGGGTCCGCCTTGAAGTAAAGAGTAGATTCGCCCGGGCCGGCAATTCGGATTCCTCCAAAATCAGCCCTGATTTATGCTGCCCGGAGCGGCCGGCGCTCGCCGGCCGCCCGCGGTGATCCCGCCGACAACTACATCCCGACCCCCGGGGCAGAGGGCAGTGAGCAAGAAACTGGGCAAGCGAGAATTTGCGGAAGCCATCGCCCCGCTGAGGGTCCGCCTGGTCAACGCGCAATACCGGCTGCGGGAGAGCCGCAGCTCACTCATCGTGCTGCTGGCGGGCCGCGACCGCATGGGCGGCGAGCAGGTGATCGACCGGCTTGCCGAGTGGATGGATAGCCGGTACCTGGACACCTGGTTTACCGGCCAGGACACGGACGAGGCGCGCCTCAGGCCGGAGTTCTGGAGGTTCTGGCGCGCCATGCCCGGCCATGGCCGTACCGGCCTGTTCATGGGTGCCTGGATAAGCGACACCATGAACCGGCTGGCAGCTGATGAACTCGATGCCGAAAGCTATACCGGTCGCATCCGCCAATACGTCGAGTTTGATCGACTGCTGCGCGACGATGGCCACCCCGTTCTGAAGATCTGGCTGGATATGCCGCGCGCGAAGATGAAGCAGCGCCTGAAGCTGGCCCGCGAGGATGCGGATGGTGCGCGGCGCTATATAGAACCCATCGACGAGGTGATCGTTGAGCACTACGACAAGCTCACACCTGTTGTGCAACAGCTCCTGTCGGACAGCGGCCAGGTCGTTGAGTGGACAACGGTTGATGGGGAGGACAAGCGGCGCAGGGACTTAACTATCGCCGAGTGTCTGGCCGCAACGCTAGAGTCGCATCTTGAGTCCGCTCCGCGTCCTCAGCCGGTCAGGCTGCCCGCATGCGAAATTGAAGACCACCTCAGTCAGGTCGATCTGACCCGCCAACTTGCATACGAAACTTACAAGCAGCGACTAAAAGAAGAACAGCGCCGCCTGCACCAGCTTTCACTGCTGGCCCGTGATCAGCAGTTAGGCGTGGTGATGGCATTCGAAGGCTGGGATGCGGCTGGCAAAGGCGGTGCAATTCGCCGGCTCACTCGGGCCATCTCGTTTCGCGATGTGAAAGTGATACCCATCGGCGCACCTTCCGATGAGGAACTGGCACATCACTATCTCTGGCGATTCTGGCGATGGCTGCCCCGCGACGGGCAGATAAGAATCTTTGATCGAAGCTGGTATGGCCGTGTCCTGGTAGAACGAGTCGAGCAATTCGCCACGCAAAGCGCCTGGAAACGCGCGTACGCCGAGATCAATGACTTTGAGTCACAGCTTACGGACCACGGCAATCTTGTCTTGAAGTTCTGGCTGCATATCGATCCCGACGAACAGCTGCGGCGATTCAAAGCCCGCGAGCAAACAGACTACAAGAAGTACAAGATCACCGCAGATGACTACCGCAATCGGGAACAGTGGGAAGCCTACGAAGCAGCGGTCAACGAGATGGTGTCGCGCACTTCGCTTAAGAATGCGCCGTGGCATCTGATCGCGGCGAACGACAAGCGCTGGGCGCGAGTCAGGGTTATCGAAACGGTCAACGATGCCCTTGAGCAAGCCCTGGAGAAGTTGTGAGTCGACGCATGCCGCGCCGCGGCTCTGGCAGGCGGGGCTGCGCGGTATCATCACGTCGCGCCAGGCGTACACCGATGCTTGAACTCCACTACTTCGCGCCATCCACATGACAGCACCCACACTGACACTGCAGTCAGAGGACCCGAGTGATCTGACCGTGGCGCTCGCAGGCGACTGGTTGCTGAGCGAACCTGCCCCGGGCGCGGACGAGCTGCTGGAGCGACTGAGAGACACGCCCGTGCCAAAGCGGGTTACCTACGCTGACGCCGGACTGGGCGACTGGGACACGCGGCTCGTCACGACGTTGCTAAAGATTCGCCGCGAGACGGAGACAAAAAACATTGAGCTGGACGAGTCCGCCCTGCCCGAGGGCGTGCGCCAGCTTATGCGCTTGGCCACAGTGACAAAGCCTCCGCAAGGCGCCGCCAGGAAACGGGAAAACGTGCCGTTTCTGACTGAGCTCGGTCAGCACACGGTGGCGATGTTTGTGGGCTGCAACTCGCTGATCGTGTTTATGGGGCAGCTGGTCCAATCGTGCGGTCGCTGGATACGCGGTGAGGCCCGCTATATCCGGTCAGACTTAGTGCAGTACATCCAGGAGGCCGGCGCGGAGTCACTGCCTATCGTCGGTCTGATTAGTTTTCTGATCGGGGCCATATTTGCCTTTGTCGGCATTATTCAGCTTGAGCAGTTCGGTGCCGGTATCTACACCGCAAATCTGGTGGGCGTCGCGATGGTCCGCGAAATGGCCCCCATCATGACTGCCATCGTGATGGCCGGGCGCATCGGAGCCGCCTATGCGGCGCAGATTGGCACAATGCGGGTGAACGAGGAGATTGATGCGCTGACCACGCTCGGCCTCAATCCGATGGACTTTCTGGTCACGCCGCGGGTTATTGCGCTGGTCGTCATGATGCCGCTGCTGACCGCCTACGCGAGCGCGCTGGGCGTTGCCGGCGGGCTGGCGGTCTCGCTGGTGATGCTGGATATAAGCCTGATTCAGTACGTGCAGCAGACGATTAGCGCGGTGGGACTAAACAGCGTGTTCGGCGGCCTGTTCAAGTGTGTCGTTTACGGCGCGCTGGTAGCCATCTCCGGATGCCAGCAGGGTATGGCCTCGGGCAGCAGCGCACTGGCCGTGGGTCAGGCGACCACCAGCGCAGTGGTCCAGTCGATCATCCTGATCGTGGTCAGCGCCTCAGTGCTCACGGTCATCTACATCAACCTGGGCATATAGACGATTTCTGCATGAGTGCCGACAAACCACATATCCGGGTTGAAAATCTCACCATGGCCTATGGTGATTTCGTCATTCAAAGAAACCTGAATTTCACTATTCAGCGCGGCGATATTTTCACCATCATGGGTGGCAGCGGCTGCGGCAAGAGCACGCTGATGAAAATCATGATTGGGCTAAAAACACCGGCCACGGGAGAGGTGTTCTACAACGGCGAGCCGTTCTGGAGCGGCAGCGCTGAACGCCGCGAACGCTACAAGCGGCGATTCGGCACGCTGTTTCAGGCGGGGGCGCTGTGGAGTTCAATGACGCTGGCCGAGAATGTTTCGGTGGCGCTGGATCAGTATACGGAGCTCTCGGAGAGCGAGATTCGTGACATCGCGCTTTACAAGCTCTCGCTGGTCGGGCTGGCTGGCTTCGAAGACTACTATCCCAGTGAAATCTCCGGTGGTATGCGCAAACGTGCGGGCCTGGCCCGGGCGATGGCGCTGGATCCGGAGATACTGTTCTTCGACGAACCGTCCGCCGGACTGGATCCGATCAACGCCAAGCTACTGGACGATCTGATACTTGAGCTGCGCGACACGCTGGAGACCACCGTGGTGGTCGTGAACCACGAGTTGCCCAGCATCTTTGCGACATCGAACAATTCGGTTTTTCTCGATGCCGAGACCAAGACGCAACTTGCTACCGGTGATCCGAAGCGGCTGCGCGATCACGACCCGCACCACACCGTGCGTAATTTTCTGGCGCGAGGAACCATCGATGCTGAGGCGAAGACCTTATGAGTAAACAAACGAATCCCGCCGTCATTGGCGGCTTTGTGGTCGGCGCGGTGGTACTGCTCACCATTGGCATTGCCGTATTCGGCGGCTCAGAGTTGTTACAGCGCAAGACCATTGTCGTGGCCTATTTCGACGGTTCGGTAAAGGGCCTGCGCGTGGGCTCGAATGTGCTGTTCAGCGGCGTGCGGGTTGGCTACGTCTCCGACATCGACGTGCTGACCGATATCACCACCCTGGAATCGCAGGTACAGGTCACGATGGAGCTGAGCAGCGAGGAAGGCACTTACACCCGCGACGGCATGGCGATCATGGGCGCATCAGCAGGATTGGTTAGCCTGGAGCAGCTCATTGATGCAGGCTTGCGCGCACAGCTCAACTCCGAGAGCTTCGTTACCGGACAACTGGTGGTCGAACTTGATCTCAGGCCCGATACCGAAGCCGTCTTTCGCGGCGTAAATCCGCCTTATCCCGAAGTGCCCAGCATGCAGTCGGATATTCAGGAGGTGATCGACAGCCTGCAGAGCTGGTTCGCGCAGATTCAGGAGAACATCGACGTTGGCGAGCTCGCCCGGACGATTGAAAGTACGGTGCAAGGCGCGGACAGGCTGGTCAATTCACCGGACGTCACGGAAAGCCTGGCGGGCATAAATCGGCTGGTCAATAGTCAGGAGACGCAGGCACTAGCCGGTTCGCTGCAAACCGCCATAGCAGAGCTGCGAGAAACGCTGGCCGACGGTCGCGCGCTGATTGCCGGCGCTGATGAGCAGCTCACACCGCTCCTGCGCGACTTGCGTCCTGCCGCGAACAGTCTGGATCAAACACTGGCAACAGCCGAAGAAACTCTGGCCGCAGCCAGGCTGCAGCTCGAAGGCGACACCCAGCTCGTCTACGAGCTCACAACCACACTCAAGGAAGTCCGCAAGGCCGCACGTAATCTGAGCGAGCTGGCGGACTACGTGGAGCGAAATCCGGAATCCCTGTTGCGAGGCAAGCGGCCATGAACACGACAACAAGACTCTTGCCGGCACGAACCTGGCGGATCGAACTCATCGGTGCCATGGTGATGACACTGCTGACAGGCTGCGCGTCATCACCACCGGTGCGCTACTACCAGCTACAGGTGACTGAAACCGTGGCCGCAGATGCAACTGCACAGCCAGTCATCCTCGGACTTGGCCCGTTAAACATTCCGGGTTATCTCGACCGGCCGCAGATCGTTACGCGGGGCACCGGTGCGCGGCTTCGCGTTAACGACTATGAGCGCTGGGCGGAACCGCTGCAGGCCGGCATCGAACGCGTGGTCGCCGTGAACATCGACAACCAGCTTGCTGGCGTCGCCGTTGCGGTTTTTCCTTACGGCAGCCTGATCAAGCCCGACTTGCGTCTGGTGGGCCGGCTCATTCAGTTCGATGCCAACGCGGCTGGCGATGCGATTCTGGACGTGCAATGGGCGTTGACCACGGTAGGCAAAACATCCGCGACGCGCCCACGCAGAACGCGCTACACGGCTACCGCCGCATCCTCGTCGGACGCGGATGCGGTCGCTGCCGCGCTGGCCAACACACTGGGTCAGTTCAGCCGCGACGTCGCCAACGAACTCGAGCAGATGCTCCTGACAACGCCAGCGGCGCCCGACGCCCCCTGAACAAACGGGCTATGCACCTTCAGGCGCCCCGAGACCGGTGCTTAGGTAGCCGGCCGATCCGCAACGCGGTATCGGCCGTCCTAAGGATTTTGCTAAGGCCTTCCGGCTACGCTTAGCGGCTGGCGAGCGTATTGCGCTCGAACTGCTCACGAATAGTCTCACCCATCCACTTCATAAAGTTGGGGTGCTCGACAATGCCTTTGGCGTTGAACGTGTAGTCCAGGCCCTTGAGATCGGCGCGCAGCTTCGCCTGAATCGTGCGCGAGCCAATCAGATTGGTTACCACCAACACACGTTGCCCCTTCGACTGAGCCCCGGCCACGATGCCCCGCAGTTTCTCCACGTTAGCATCGCGAACCTCGGCCGGTGCATCGTCCTGCAGGGTGATGCCCTGGACGCTGGCGAAGTCGCCGTCTTCGCGCATGTACTTGGCCAGAATCTCAAGCTCAGCCAGCGCCTTTACATTGTCCTCAGCACTCTGGGGACCGTGCGCGGCGATCACCACCGCCTCGTTCGGCGCATCCTCACTGAGCTCATAGGCATGATCCAGCAAAATCTCTGCAATCAGCGGATCATCTCCGGGCGGCTTGGCGAAAAGCACCTGCGCATCGGTGTTTACGCGTGACACCGATGCGTAAGCCGCCTCATCGCGCATGCCGAAAATGTACTCCCACTGCCTTAGCATCGTGTTGTACGCGTTCGATACGATGGGCACCACGACGATCTGCTGCGCACCCGCCGCCTTGATGTCATCCAGGGCCAGCTGTATGTGGTCCGACATCATCATGCTCATGCCCGGGGCCATGGCCGTCGGAAAGATATTGGTCATGGATTCGATCTGCCGCTTGAAACGGCCGTCCTCATTCTTGAACCCATGGAGCAGAAGCAGCACGCCCTGCGAGCCAGCGACCGAATCGTCACTTAAGTACCAGGCATAGTTGCCGCCCATCATGTTCATGCTGAGTGCGATTTCAGCGTCTGAATACTTCTCAAACAAATCGACTTTTTCACGCAGCTCGGCCGTCATCTCAGGGTCCATCTTGTGCTGCATGCCGTACAGCCGCCGGCCCAGTTCATCCTTCTCGGTCGAGTGACCTGCCATGTCGTGGCCGGAATGATCCATGGCACCGTGGTCCATCGCGCCATGATCCATGCCGGCGTGATCCTTGGCCTTGGCGGCATGACCACCGGCGATTGCGCCGGCACTGATCAGCACGAGCCCCAGCAGGACAGTAGATTTCAACAAACTCATCGCTCGCATGACTTATCCCCTCAGGATGAAAGCACCAGCCTTAACTCGGAAGACTGTGTTCGAATGGTCCAATTCTTAGTGTCATTGGTGCGTGCCTGCAAGCCATTGTTCCGCAGCTACCGGTGTCTTTAACCGCCTGCTGGACACGTGCGGATGCCCGGGATTGCCTAGTGGAGCCGCCGGCACCCAGCTAACATCGCGGCCAACCAAGCAAGGAAGACTCACGCATGCGCCTCCTCCTCACCGCGCTCTGCACAACACTCTTGCTAGCCGGCTGCGCGCCCGGTGGCCCGCGGCAGGCGGGCAGCGGCTTCGCCGGCGAGCGCTTTAGCGAGACGACGTCTCCCGGCGAAGACCTCTATCTATATGTGAATGGCCCGTGGCTGGACGCCACCGAGATTCCGCCAGAGTGGTCCAGCTACGGCGTAATGCAGCAGCTGTATGAACAGAGTGAGCTGCAGATGAAGGCCATTGTTGATGCTGCGGGTGACGTCGGCAGAGGTAGCACCAAGCTGGCTGCGCTCTACAACAGCTTCATGGATACCGAGCTTATTGAACAGAACGGTCTTGCACCGCTTGCCGGCGAGCTTGAGCGCGTCGAAGGGCTGCAGTCACACGACGCACTGATTGGCTATTTCGGCCGCGCGCTCGCCCGTGGCATTCAGGTGCCGGTGAACTTCTATATCGATACAGATGCGGCCAACCCGGACGTGAGCCTCGCGTATTTCTGGCAGGACGGGCTTGGGCTGCCGGATCGTGAGTACTACCTGAGCGATAACGAGGCACTGGTCGAAACGCTCCAGCAGTACGTAGCGCATATCGATAAGCTTTACGCCGCGGCAGCCTGGCCGGGGGGAACGACAGCCGCTGAGGTGATTGTCGAACTTGAGCGGCAAATCGCGGAGCGGCAATGGACGAGAGTTCAGAACCGCGACCGCCAGAAGATCTACAGCAACAAGGTAAGCCTGTCGGACGCCGCACAGATGAGCCCCGCGTTTGCATGGGGCAATTTCTTCGCGAATGCCGGCTTCGGCGACCCAGCGGTTTTTGTGCTCGCACAAACCGACTACTTCACCGGGCTGGGAGAATTTGTTCGTTCTGTTCCCATGAATCATTGGCGCAGCTATCTGCGCTTTAAGTTACTGAAAGCCTATGCACCCTATCTAAGCGCCGATATCGTGGCCGAGGATTTCGACTTTCAACGTCGCGTGCTGCGCGGCCAGGAAGAGATCCGGCCGCGCTGGAAGCGTGGCCTGCGGCTGGTTAACGGCGCATTGGGAGAGTTGCTCGGTCAGGAGTACGTCGCGCGCCATTTCCCCCCGGGACACAAGGATCGGATTGACAAGCTCGTCGCCAACCTGCTGCTCGCGTTTGGTGAATCCATCGATCAGCTTGAATGGATGAGCGCCGACACGCAGGACGCCGCGCGCGACAAGCTGTCTCGCTTCAGCACCAAGGTTGGCTATCCCGACACCTGGCGCGACTATAGTGAGCTCGAGATTTCCGCGACTGATCTGATTGGCAACGTGCGCCGGAGCCGGCTATTCGAGCATCAGCATGAAGTCGGCAAACTGTCACAACCGGTAGACCGGGATGAGTGGGGCATGACCCCGCAAACGGTGAACGCTTACTACCGGCCAACGTTCAATGAAATCGTGTTCCCGGCAGCGATCCTGCAGCCGCCGTTTTTCGACCCGACCGCCGATGATGCGATGAATTACGGCGCGATTGGTGCGGTGATCGGCCACGAGATCAGTCACGGATTCGACGACCAGGGCCGCAAGTTCGATGGCGAGGGAAGGCTAAGGGACTGGTGGACGGAGGACGATGCCGCGGAGTATGAGCGGCGCGCTCAGGTGCTGGTTGAGCAGTACAGCGCGTTCCGCCCCCTGCCCGATACGCCCATCAATGGCCGGCTGACCCTGGGCGAGAACATCGCCGACCTGGCGGGGCTGATGGTTGCGCATCGCGCCTACCGGCTCTCGCTGGGCGATAACGAAGCGCCGGTGCTTGACGGTCTGACGGGCGACCAACGCTTCTTTATAGGCTTCGCGCGGGCCTGGCGGGGCAAGTATCGGGACGAACTGCTCCGGGAGATGCTGGTCCGCGGACCGCATTCGCCGGGTAAGTATCGCGTGGCGGGCGTGGTCAGGAACATGCCGGCGTTCTATGCCGCTTTCGATGTTGGCGAGGATTCACCCCAGTATCTCGCCCCGGCGGAGCGCGCTGCTGTCTGGTAGAGCCCTGCGAGTGTTGCCATCGCGCTAACTCTCGAAGGCATTCATTTTTTGCCTCCCCCGGCGTTTTGTGGCTTTCTTGCCACATGCTCGCAAATTGACAGGATGTAGGCGACGGCTTATGTTCGATCGATCTTGCGCTGGGTTCGGGGCCGTATCGATGTGCGCATGCCCCCGGAGCTGGCGAAGAATCTTGCGAAATACTGCGTTACGGGGGGGTTTATCCATGAGCAGATTCGTACTCGACGGCCCGCGCTGGGCTATCAGAGCGGCAACCGCCGCTGTCCTTGGCCTGCTGCCTTTCGGTGCAATGGCCTACGAAAACATTGTTAGCACGGCCCAGAAAATCGAGAAGGACGTGCAGGATACTCCCATCTCTGTGACCGCATTTAGCGCGGATACCATTGAGGAGCTTAAGCTGCGGAACCTCGATGACGTCGCTCTGTTTACGCCAGGCGTGTCGTTTACATCGGCGTTCGGACGACAAACCGGATCTGACCGACCGACGGTACGTGGTATCACCACCATTCTGAATGGAGTCGGCAACTCCTCCTCCACCGGTTACTTTATTGACGGTGTGTTTCTCAGCAGCTCCCCGCAGGCTACCGAGCTGGCCAATCTTGAGCGCATTGAGATCATCAAGGGGCCTCAATCGACACAGTTTGGCCGCGGCACGTACGCCGGCGCGATCAACTATGTGACCAAGGGGCAGTCCGAGGAGTTCGAAGGCAACCTGTCACTGTCTGCCGGCCAGGATGGTTTTGGAGAAGTCGTGGGCTGGATCAGCGGCCCCATCAATGACAGCCTCGGGTACTACCTGTCCGCCGGCTACGACACGTTCGACGGTCAGTACAGCAACACGTTTGATGGCTCCACGGTAGGTGGAGAGGAAACGCGCAGCCTCACCGCAAAACTGTTTTTCAATCCAACTGACAGAATCAGCGGCACTTTCAGGCTTGGCTATCAGGAGGTCGATGACGATCACTTCGCGGCCTACCTGCAACCCAGAGCGCTAAACAACTGCTGCGGCAGAGGGCCGGATGCACCCCGCGCTCGCGAGTACTACGTTGGCGACGTAGTAGCCGACTGGGATCAGATTGCCCTCAATGTCCCTCTGCTAGAGGGAACGGGAGGCGCCGGCGTTAACAGCGACCGCACGATCATCTCTCTAAAGCTTGACGTGGATCTTGCTGAAGACGTTACGTTCACGAGCGTAACCGGCTTCATTGACGAAGATATCCGTACTGGCATTGATGCCTCGTACGCGGCCTATACACCCTTCGGCTTTGCACCCGGAGACTTTTATCAGATCGACTTCGACAACCAGCGCGATGTCTCTCAGGAGTTCAGAGTGACGTCCACGGCGCTTGACAATACAACCATTACGACGGGCCTCTACCTCTACCGGGGAGTAGTAAGGGAGAATGAAGATAGATTCGTCTCCGCCGACGGAACCATTTCCAATGGCAGCGGCTTTTCGGGCGGAGCAATCAGCCTGGAGAGAGAAGAGATTGAGAACGTCGCTATTTTTGGTGGCGTTGAAGTTGGACTCACCGACAGACTAACGGTCGGCCTCGAAGCAAGATATGCCGAAGACGAGATCACCGTGGAAGACACGGCGGCGGGCAACTGTAACGCGCAGCTGTGTAACGAGACGTTTGACAGCTTTACCGCCCGTATAACCGCGCTGCTTGCGCTGACCGACAATCTCAACATTTACGGCAACATCGCAAACGGCACTAAGCCCGGTAACTTCAATAGCAGCGTACCCGATCTACCTGGAACGATGACACCGGACGAGAGCTTTAGAAGTGTCGACGAAGAAGAAGTCATCAGCTACGAAGCCGGCCTGAAAGGCACGTTCCTGGACGGACGGGCGAACGGTACTCTGGCTGTCTACTACAACGACATCGATGACCAACAGCTCACGACCGTCATCGACCTTGGTGGTGGGGAAACAATCTCTATTCTGCGCAACGTCGGTAAGACCGAGGTTTTAGGTGTAGAACTCTCCGGCGCCATTCAAATCACGGATAGCTGGTCGGCCGGCGCGAGCTATGCCTGGACCGACGCCGAGATACAGGAAGCGATTGACCCGGACCAGGCGGACCTTCTCGGCAGCAACGGCACGTTCGCCGAGAACCAGGCCCTAGGTAGCCTTGAGGGCAAACAAACGCCGCGAGTTCCTGAGCACCAGGCTGCTGTGTTCACGCGTTTCGAAGCGCAGCTCAACGCCGACGTGAACTGGTACGCGGGTGCTGACTGGACGTTCGAAAGCTCGAAGTTTTCCCAGGTGCACAACCTGGCTGAAACGGGAGACCGGAGCATTGTCGGCCTGCGGACCGGCATTGAATTCGGCAACGTGGCCCTCGAGATCTGGGGCAAGAACATCTTCGACGAAGACACTCCAGTTGATGTGTTGCGCTACCTCGACCGTCGCAGCGGCACGCTACCGTCGTGCCTGAGCCAGGATCCCACGGCCAATTGCAGCCCGTTCTTTACGACCAGTCCGCGAGGCTTCGTATTGACCGCGCCCCGCCAGGCCCAGTGGGGAATGTCAGCGAATGTGCGCTTCGGCGAGACCACCTAGCAAGAGACCTCGCCTCACAACGGCGAACCAAAAAGCCCGCGCATCTGCGCGGGCTTTTTTTTGCCTTGAGGAAGTACCGTCAGCCTAGAGGTTCGCCAGACAAGCGGACACTGATGGCCCTCAGTCGCCGAAATCGGTCTCCAAAAACTGAACAACGGCGCGTGCGAGCCGATCCGGGTGCAGATCAAAGGCGCCTTTGCCCATCTGCTCGAATTCCACGTACTCGGGGTGCTGCAAGCGTTCGGCAGCAGCGCGCGTCGCCTCATTCAGACTGCCAGCAAGGTTGACTACCAGCGCCGTCTGCGCGATGGCGGGCAAACGCTCCTCCGGCGAGTAGGTGAACATGGAATGAAAACCGAACCAGGCGTTCTCACCTGTGCGCAGTTCCTCAATGAAGTTGGTCATCGCGCCGTCCAAGGGCACGCCGGCAGCCCGATTATTTACCGTAAAGCGCCAGCGCTTGCGCAGTGACTCAAGCTCTTCGCTGTTCAGCTTCACCGCGCCAAGGCCCTGCAGCTGTTTTTCCCGTTCTTCCGCAGGCAGGTAGGGATAAGTGACGAACACCGCTCGCGGCACGCGCTTTGGCCGGGCCAGCGCCAGTTCGCCGGCGACCGCGGAGCCCGTGTGATAGCCCAACGGCACAAACTGCCCGATGCCGCTGGCCTGCAGCGCGTCGGCGATGGCGGCCGCGTGCGTCGCGAGCGGTGCAGGCTCAGCAAGCTGGTCAGACCCACCGTAGCCCGGCAGGTCGGGTGCCACGACACTGACGCTGCGCGCCAGCTCGGCGGCAAAGCTATCGAAGTAACGCCCCGAGTAGGGTATCGGATGCAAACACACAACGGGGGGCAGTTTGCCATCGGGCGGTCCGGGCCAAATCTTGAGGTGAACCTGCCCAAGCCGCGTGTCTGCATAGGCGCGCCGAGGCGGCATAGAGGTAGAGGCGGACATCGTAACGGCTAACCCTCCAGGCGCTGGTTGACTTCAATGAAGTAACCATCCGGATCGAAAAAACTGATCGTCAGCATACGAATCTCACCGCCCCCAGACTTAGGCACAACACTCTCCTCAGGCCCGGCGATCAGCTGCACCCCGCTTGACTGCACGCGCTCGAACAAGCCGCGCACATCGTCGCTCGCCATGACAAAGGCGATATCGCCAATAGATAAACGCTGGCGATAAGGGCCCGGATCCGGCTCCTCAGGCTCAGTTACCTGCATGAGCCCCACCATGCCGATCCAGGGATCCTTAGCCTGCATAATCACGAGTCTGCAGCTCGCGCCCGGCTTCGCAATCGGCATCACAACGCCGCTGAGTTTCAGCTCACTGTCGTAGTACACGCTCAAACCCAGCACGTCACGGTAGAACTCCACCGAGCGCTCGATATCTCGCACCACCAGCGTCGTCCGCCGGACAATCGTGTCCATGGATTAGGTCTCCCCCGCCTTCACTCGCACTACCTGTTTACCGCTATTGCGCCCAGTGTACAGACCCATCAGTGCTGCTGGCATTTGTTCGAAACCATCAACAACGTTCTGAACGGGCTGCAGCCGATCTTCTCGGATCCAGTTTGCTAGCTGCGCCTGTGCGGAAGCAAACTCGGCCGTATGGTTGTAGACATAGAACCCACGCATTACAGCATCATGCCTGCGCAGGCGAGTGTAGTTGGTCAGGCCGAAAGGCTGTTCGCGAGTGTATTCAGATATTGATCCGCACAGTAGCACTGTCGCGCGATGCGACAGGTTCTCCAGCACCGCCATTAAGGTTTCGCCACCAACGTTGTCGAAGTAGAAATCAACGCCGTCCGGAAGTGCCATGCGGATATCTTGCTCCAGCGATCCGGCACGATAGTCGATGGCAACATCACAACCCAGCTTCCGGAGCAGCTCGCATTTTTCCTCGCCCCCGGCAATGCCCACAACCGGGGAACAGCCAAGGGCCCGCGCGACCTGCACAACGACATGTCCGACTCCGCCGGCTGCTCCGGAAACCAGCACGCTGCTGCCTGGCTTGACCCGGCCGGCAATGACAAGACCGCAATACGCCGAATAGCCCGTCATGCCCAAGGCGCCCAGCGCCAGGTGCGCGGGAAGATCGGTAGCGGTAAATCGGTAGAACCGCTCCGCGGGCGTCATTGCCGTCACCCGATGTGTGCGCCAGCCAAACTGGCCGTGCCATAGCTCACCCGGCTGCACGTCGTCGCGCCTCGACTCAAGCACCCGCCCGACGCCACGGCCATGAATGACGTCGCCAATATCGAGGGCTGGAAGATCAGCCACTGCCTCGCCGGACATATACATAGCCATAACAGGTGCGACAGACAGATACAGCGTCTCAAGCAGCACCTCGCCAGCGCCCGGCTCAGGCAGCTCGCTTTGTTCGAGGCAGAAATCCTCAGTTCTGGGCGCACCTCGGGGACGAGCGGCGATGCACCAGTGCCGGCAAACCTGCTGCCCGCCTGACATGTCGGGCTAGCTGTCGATCCGGTAAATGACGATCAGGTGGCCGTCGTGATCGACAATGCCAATCTCCCTGCCGAAGCGGCCGTCGTTCGTCTCCAAACGCTTCTCCGGGTAGATATCCAGACCCTCCTCGCTGGCCGCCGCAACGACTTCGTCAATGGTCTCGATATAAAACACGAGCGCATGACTACGTGGCATCGATGGCCTCGGCAGCTCAACGCCACGCACCTCGGTAAGCGCTAAGCTGCGCGGCTGATCCGCATTGGCACTCAGCACGCAAAAGCGCACCTTCGCCTGCTGCGGGATTTCAAACACGGGATAAGCATACGAGTCTGCATCGTCGGTCTTGGTGAACTCCACCGTGAACCCGAGAATGTCACGGTAAAAACGCAGAGACCTGTCGAGATCGCTGACAAGCAGCGTTGGTCGCTGCAGACGTAAACCCGTATCTGGCATGCTCGTTCTACATCGAAGGACGCGGGCAACGATGGTAGCACTGCTACGGAGGCATCGATTTGTCGCGGCGAATAGCAGATGGCAATGCGCTACACTGCCGCAGTGAGTAATCCCGAGCACGAGTATCCGAGCAGCGGCTACGCCTGGTACGTGGTAGTGCTGCTCACGCTGGCTTACATCCTGTCGTATCTCGACCGTTGGATCATGTCGCTGCTGGTTGAGCTCATCAAAGCCGATCTTGATCTCAGCGATACACAAATGGGCCTGCTGCTGGGATTCGCCTTTGCGTTGTTCTACGCGACTATGGGCATTCCGATTGGCTGGCTGGCTGATCGCTTCAGCCGCCGAACGATCGTTGGCATCGGCATCACCGTCTGGTGTGCAGCAACGGCTGCCGCCGGACTCGCGAAGAACTATTCGCAGCTATTCGTTACGCGTGTTTTGGTGGGCGCAGGCGAGGCGACGCTCAGCCCCTGCGCGATTTCGTTGATCACTGACTACTTTCCTCCGGGTAGCCGCAGCCGGGCCATCGCGTTTTATACCGGTGCCGTATCCATCGGCTCGGGGATCGCCTACCTGGTCGGCGGCCAGATTATTCAATGGGCTGAAGCGCAGAGCAGCCTGGTATTTCCACTCATAGGTGAGATCCGGCCGTGGCAGGTCGTTTTCCTGGTCGTGGGGTTGCCAGGCCTGCTTATCGCGGCGCTTATGTTTACGGTTCGCGAGCCGCAACGCACCGGTACAGAAGCCAATGCCGAGATGGCCTCGGAAAACGTGGGGTTCCCAACCGCTCTGCGCTACCTGCTCAAGCGCTGGCGCAGTTTCGGCGGAATTTTTCTGTGCATGTCTGCGATTACCGTAATGGCGTACAGCCATGCCTGGCTGCCAGCGTATTTCTCGCGCACCTGGGGCTGGGACATCCCGACTTTCAGCGTGTACAACGGGCTCGGCCTGCTCATCACCGGACCGTTATCAGTTAATTTCGGCGGCTGGTTGTCCGACCGGCTGATCGCACGCGGCCACTCAGATGGCCCGGTGCGTGTCGTCATTATTGGCCTGGCCATAATGGTGGTGTTCAGCGTGGCGTTCCCGCTGATGCCGAGTGCCGAGACCAGTTTTGCTGTGTATCTGGCGACTATTGTCGGTGCCGCCATGGCCACGGCGACCGCACCCACCGCGCTGGTAAACATTGCCCCCGGCCAGATCCGCAGTCAGACCATCGCCCTCTTCTATTTGGTGATCAGTCTGATCGGTGCGATTGTCGGCCCAAGCTCGGTGGCGCTACTTACTGACGCTGTATTCGGTGACGAGTCAGCCATTCGTTACTCCATGGCAGTCGTACCTGCCGTGGTTGGTGTGCTGGCGCTGCTGCCGGCCGCCATCGTGCGCCCCGCTTATCAGGCACAACTAGCCGAACGTAGTGCGGCATGACCGAAGAAAGTGTGCATAAGGAAATCGCAACGCTGCTGGAACAGCTTTGCAGATACTGGCAGTCGCTGGATTTCGCAGGGGTGAAGTCACTGTGGGATACAGACGACGAGTCGCCAATGTATCTGGCGGAAGAGATCGAAGCTCCACTACTCGACTGGGCGTCGCTCGAAGCCTACTGGCAAAACACCGCGAAGATGAGCAAGAACTTCTCCATGCGCACCTGGGATCTCAGGCTAAAGTCGCTGGACGATGCACACATTGTTGCGTGGTATCGAATGGCCTGGGGTGGCGATATCGAGGGCTACCCAAAGGCGATTGGCGGCGAGAACCGGGTATCCGCAACCTTGCGCAGAACCAGCCGCGGCTGGCGGTTCTGCCAGTACATCGAGGCGCCGCTGGCGCCGCTGCTATATATGCAGTGGCTTTACGAGCTTGCCGGCCAGCCGGACAGATAACTCGACCAGTTAGCATCGATCTCTTCCAGCATGCCGGGCGCGCCCGACTCCAGCAGCTCGCGATTGGTTCTTGGCCAGGATCTAGGACCGCCCTCCTGAGGTAGCTGGCGGGTGGCATCGATCACGATCTTGCTCGACAGCATCGGCGTTCGCCGTGAGGGATCGGGCATCATCATCTGAGTCTGCGGCACGATGACGCTGGCCGAGGGCTGCCAGCGCGCGCCGACAGCGCGCAGCACGTCGCCGGCATCCATAATGTCCACATCGTCATCGACGACAATAACTACCTTGTTGAGTGCTGGATTCGCCGCGACGTACTGACCAGCCGCAACGCCCTGCCCGGGAAAGCGCTTCTTAAGGCTGATGACGATCAGACCGCTGGCGCCCGCCGGCGAGTAAAGCCCCGTCAAATCGGGAATCAGGCGCTTGTAGGTAAAGAAGTTTGACGCGACCTGCGGCGACTTCGGCATGTCCCAGGTCAAGCCGGTAAATGAGTTAAGCACCCATGGATCGCGCCGATGGGTGATTGCGGTGATCCGCACGAAAAAGTTCTCCGGCTTCTCAGGTCCCTGAAATCCGTACATCTCTCCGTAAGGACCCTCGGTCTCAAATTCGTCGAGCGGAATTTCGCCCTCGATGACAAGCTCAGAAGTTGCCGGCACGCGTATGTCGCAGGTCTCAGCGCGCACCACGGGCAGCGGTGAGCCACGCAGTCCGCCGACAAACTCGAGCTCGTCCTCCCGATAGCCGGCCATCTTGGTGCTGCTCGCACAGAAGGTCATCGGATCGGGAGCGACGGCGATCACCACGTTGGCGGTCTTGTCGCCGCGCCGGCGCATCTCGTTGAGCAAGAGCCAGCCGTGCTGCCCTGGCTCCGGGTTTACGCCGACTTTACGCGGCCCTTTAACCTGGCAGCGGTAGGTGCCCACGTTACTGCCCAACCTGTCATCAGCGATGAACACGGAGCCCATGTTGATGTACCGGCCAGCGTCACCCGGATTCGTCTTCAGCCAGGGAAACGCCTCAATGTCGATGTCATCTCCGACCAGCCGGACGTCCTTGCAGGGCGCATCGGCGGCGTCAATTTCCAACGGCTGTATACGCGGCCATAGTCCGCCGCCATCCAGACGATCAAGCAGCGTAGCGATGACTGCGCGGTACATCTCGTGCTGATTGTCGGAGATCTCAGGGAGCCCGAATAGCAACGCCTCATCCGGCCAGCTGCCGTAAAGATTCGCCAACACCGGGCCGCGCCGCCACTCGCCATCGATTTTGACTTCGTCAATCGCAAACGCGGGAGCGTTGTCCTTCCCGAACTTGTCAACCAGCCGGTAGGCGAATGCCGTGACCTCGAAACGATCCTGATCCATGCGCGGAATCCGCAACAATCGCCCGCGCGCCTCCAGCGCGGCGACGTAGGCGCGAACGGAATCTCCGGGCGCGTCTTCCAGAGCTTGTGAAACGGATCTTGCGGTCACCATGACATCACCTCCCCCGGTCAGCCACCCCACACGCTAGCGCATGGGCCACGTCAATCGGCGTGCTAGCATCGGCCACCACCGCGCTATGGAATCGCCAAAGAACCCATGAAAGTAATCAGGACAATCGGCAAGAACTTTCTCCGCCTGCTGGTCATTCTATGGCTCGCGCTGGCAGTGTATGCCTACTGGCCAACCGGTATCGAAGAAGTGCCGGCCGAGCAGCTGGCCTCTGCTGATGATCGGTTTGTGACGGTTGACGGCCTGTCGCTGCGCTATCGCGAATACGGCCAGCCGTCAGCCGACGTCCCGTCCGTGCTGCTCATTCACGGCTTTGGTAATTCGCTGCAATCCTTTCGTGATCTGGCACCGATGCTGGGCGAGCAGGCACACGTGGTGGCAGTTGATATGCCGGGCTTTGGCCTGTCCTCTAAACCTGCCGACTGGGAGTACAGCAACGCCAATCAGGCGCGCATGATGAGCGAGCTTGTCAAAGCCCTGGAACTCGATGCCGTTGTGGTCGGTGGCCACTCACTGGGCGGCGCTGTCGCGCTGCGACTTGCTTTAATTGAGCCCGCCATCAGCGGCCTGATTCTGTTTAACCCCGGCATCATCAACACGGGTGTGCCCAGGATTGCGGAGTACTACTTTTGGCCTCTGCAGCGGCTCTCCGCCAAGCAGTTTGGGAATCGAGATTTTCGCGAGAATTTTCTCAAGCAGTCCTACGTTGATCCTGAGATTGTCACACCCCAGGTCATGGACAACCTGATGCTCACCGTGCGCAGCGAAGGCTATATGGCCGGCATGACGAAAATGATGGGCCAGTATTCTGCGGCAACCGAAAGCCCGCTGCTGCAAGAGGTCACAGTGCCAACACTGATCGTCTGGGGCGTGGAAGACCGCAACAAGAACGCGGCCGAACTGGCGGCGCTGCAAACCGGTCTCAGTCGGGCACCCAAGGTTGAAACGCTCAAGGTGCAGGGCGCCGGTCACTATGTCCACGAGGAGGCACCTGAGGTGGTCGCCGAAGGTATTCTCGCGGCGCACGTGATGGTCGGCGCTGCCAGGCTGTGACATTCCGGCCAACTGAATACGGCCGCCGCGGCGTGCTCGGCGTCGGCACGCCGCAGGCCAACCCAACGGTAGAGGCAGAGCTGGGCTTGCTGCGGCCGGCAGGCGTAAGCCTGGTCACGGCGCGCATGTATAGCGATTCAAAATCGGCCCGCACCCGCCTGACCGACTATCTGGATGACCTTGGGTCCACGCTGACACGATTCGACGATCTGGCGCTAAGCGGCTTCGGTTTCGCCTGCACGGGCTCCGCCTACATTCGCGGACGGACAGCAACCGAGGTCAAGCTGGACGAACTTAGCCAGCGCTTCGGCTACCCGGTCATCGCCACCACCACGGCTATTGAGCGCGTGCTCAGCGCCTGGTCAACCAAAAAGCTCCTGGTCGTCGCGCCATACCCGGACTGGCTGATGGAAGTCGGCCAACAATACTGGCAAGGCCTCGGGCTGGAGACTCGGCTCGTGCGGATCGCCGATCTTTCTAGCAATGACACGCACCGTATCTATACGCTGGACAGCAGCGATGCCAGCGCTGCGCTGGATGCCACAGATGTGGGTCCGGATGAGACCGTGCTTATCAGCGGCACCGGCTTGCCGAGCCTGAGAGCGGTTATTCGAGCACGCGCGGAAGGCATGCGCGCACTGTCGTCGAACCTGGCGCTGGCCTGGGCGCTCCGCCAATGCGTCGACGATGATGGCGCGTCGCCCGACGCGATTTTCGACAGCATCGACGAGCACGCGCTAAACACACTCTGAGCTAGGGCTTGCCAGCCTCTGGAACGTTGACGGTCAGGAAGTACAGGCCACAGAGCAACGACAACGCAGCACCCACCAACATGGGCAGACTATTGCTGACGCCGTAGAGATAGCCGCCCAGCGACGGTCCGAAGATCATGCCGAATGCCGGTGCGGCTGCCAGCAGACCCGCCACAGCGCCTTGTTCGCTCGCGTCAACATTGAGACTTGCCGCTGTATTGAGGCCCGGCATACCCAAGGCCGCAGCCAAACCCATCCCGGCGTAGAGCAAATAGACCTCGGCGTAAGAATCGGCGAAAGCGAGACCCAGTAGCACGGCGGCAAAGATAAAGTAGGACGAACGCAGCAGAAACTTTGGAGTCAGCTTCCAGATCTGCATCACACCTATCTGAATGATCATGGTCATCAGCGCCATGGCCAGCAGCGCCAGCATGGCGACCCGCGTGACAGCCAAACGGCCATCCACAGCGAGTCGGTCTTCGATAAGAAATGGCGTGACCACCTGGATGCCAGTGAAGACCATAAACAGGATGAACCAGCCTAGCAGGTAAGGGAACACGCGCCGATCTGTCGCGCGCAGCCTGGCCACTGGGCCACTGGCAGGTTGACGGGCGGGTTCATCAAGACGCCATAGCGTTATGGCCCCGGCAACTACGGCGAGCGCCGCGGCGGCATACATGGGCACCAGCGCACCGAAGCCCGCCAGGGCCCCGCCAAACGCCGGGCCGACCACCGTCCCGATACCACCGGCGGCCGCCAGCAAAGCCATGCCCTGACTCCGGCCGCCCGCGTCGGTCGTATCGGCGATGTACGCAGTCGCCGCCGGCTGTATCGCTGCCGCCATGACGCCATACACGAGCCGGGCGCCCAGCAGCACAAGAAACAAAGGCACGGGCGCAAGCCAGCCATTCAGGCCAGCCTGAATGCCGTAGGCCAACGCGCAGTAGCCGACGGCATAACCGCCGAGCCCGAGCAAATAGATTGCCTTGCGGCCAAACGACTCACTGGCGCGCCCCCAGGCCGGGGCGCACAAAACGATGGCGATATTGGAAGACGCGATGAGGATGCCGAACTGCGTCTCGGACAGGCCAATGTCACGAGCCAGCGGTCCGAAGATCACGTACAGCAGGGACTGGCCCATCCCATAGGTCACCAGCCCAAACAACAGGAGTGTTCTATTCATACCCGCCCGTTCTTATGCAGCACAGCGGGCGCTTTGGCTGGCCCGGTGGCCAGCGTGCTACTCGCTCATCGACAGTTTCGCCCGACGGACCCGTCAGGTTGCGATCGCCCAGCAAACAAATGAATCGTTTCGCTGGTGCAGGCGACTATAACAAACAAGGAGGTGTCGGACGCTGGCAGCCGGAGAACCACGCGGCGGCTTGCCAGGGCAAGATGCGTTGACTGGTGCAGCCTGCCGGGCGCATGGTAGCCCTGGCTATGGCGAGCATAACCAACGCAAGTTATCTGGCGGACCTGGTGCTGTTCCTCCATGTCGGCTACGTACTGTTCGTGCTGGGCGGCTTCTTCGCGGCATCGACGTTCGCGTTGACCGGCCGGCCTAAGGCGGCCTCTTCGGCATGGTTCTGCCCGGTGCATATCATCGCGACCGGCATTGTGATTGCACAGGCCTGGCTGGGACACGTTTGCCCGCTGACACGCTGGGAGAGTCAGCTGCGGATGCTGGCCGGGCAATCACCCTACCCTGATGGATTCATTGCCTCCTGGCTGCATCGCCTGCTGTATTTCGATGCGCCACCCTGGGCATTTACCGCTGCCTACACCGTGTTCGGCGTACTTGCGGTGATCGTGTGGACCATGTGCATCCGCGATCGTCGGCGAGATCTTGTCTCAGGCTAAGTCACAGTGGCACTAACCCGGCTGGCCTTCACATTTGATGCGGGCAGCTTTGCTGTGCTGAAGGCGTTTCTCGAGAGCGAGGGCGTACCCGTGCTGGATCTAGCCCGCGGTGGCCACGTGGCGATTGCCGGCGCCGACCAGGGGTTCTACGTAGAGATTCTGGCCGAGGACAGGCCACGCGCCGAGCGACTACTGCGCGACAACGGTTTCGCCCATCATCTGGTGCCGGAGAAGCCCACCTAGCAAACCTCTGCACAAGGAGCAGCACGATGAAAGCAGTCTGGAACGGGAAGACCATCGCCGAGAGCCCGGATACGGTAGTGGTCGAAGGCAACCACTATTTTCCCCGCGAGAGCCTCAACGAGAAATTCTTTGAGGAGAGCACCACCACGAGCGTCTGTCCATGGAAGGGTACGGCCAGCTATCTTTCCCTAAACGTAGATGGCGAGAGCAATCCGGACGCCGCCTGGTACTACCCAGAGACCAAGCCTGCAGCCAGTGAAATCACTGGCCGGGTGGCATTCTGGAAAGGTGTAGAGGTGAGCTAAGACTCGCCGCGATACAAGGCAGCCGCGCCTTCAAGACCATCTTTAACCTGTTCCCGTAGTGCTGCTGGTGCGAGGACCTCTACGTCGGCACCATATTTCAGAATATCCATCACCAGTTCACTGGCATTGGCATAAGGCACCTTAAGGACGTAGGCCCCGTCGAGTTCGAACTGTCCGTCCTGGTCGGGATGCCAGATCTCCCGCGAAACCCAGCGCGCGCGAACTGCGCTAAAGCGCAGCACGGCGGTATGGCGTGCCTGGCCCGAGAAAATCCCGAAGCCCGCACCGAAATGATCGTCGAGGGTGGTATCGGAAATCTCCCGTGCGCGTTTCGATAGCACTTCCACATCCGTTATCGCATCGGCTGCAAACGTGCGTAGTGCTTTGCGCAGATGGCACCATGCATCCAGGTACCAGTTGTCCCGGTAAAACACGAGCCGCTGCGGCGAAACCTCGCGAGCCGTAGTCTCATCAGTCGAGCGCCGGTAGTGATCGATACGCAGCCGGCGACGCGACAGCAACGCAGAGGACATCGCCTGAAAACCTTCCGGCGGGATCGGCCGCACACCCATCTGCAGGATCCTGATCCGCCGCGTTAGCTCGTCGGCGTCAAAGTCGCCACTACCGAGGATCCGGCGAATGCGCTCCCGCAATGGGCGCACATGGTTCTCGAGCAGCCCGGGCTGCAATCCCTGCAGCAGCTGCTCCATCGTCAGCAACGCACGCACCTCCTCGGCGCTGAACCACAGGCCGGGCAGCTGAAACAGGTGTGCATTGTCAGCAGTTTCATCGAGCCGGTAGCCACCGTGCTCGCGGTCCCAGATGATCGGCATGTTCATCCGGTCGCGCAGATACTCGAGATCGCGCTTGAAGGTCGCCCGCGATACTTCGAGCTCGGTCTCGAACGCACGCCGGCTCACGACTCGCCTCTGCTTGAGCAGGCGGTGAATCTTGTAGAAGCGTTCCGTTCGATCCATGGGGACAGTCGGTGAGGCCAGGCGGCTCAAACGAGAGTCAGAATGTACTCCCACTGCGCCGGCGTGACCGGCATAACCGACAGCCGGTTCCCACGCTGGACGAGGGGCAGCTCGGCCAGTTGCCGCCTGGCCTTAAGTTCCTGCAATGGCAGCACCTCCGCGAACTTGCGTTTGTAGCGGACATCTACGGCCAGCCAGCGCGGTTCATCAGGTTTGCTCTTGGGGTCGAAGTAGCGCGAGCGTCGATCGAACTGCGTTGGATCCGGATAGGCCTCCTTCACAATCGACATCAGGCCAACGATCCCTGGCGTTTTGCAGTTCGAATGGTAAAAAAACGCGAGATCACCCTTGCGCATGTCATCGCGCATCATGTTTCGCACCTGATAATTCCTGACGCCGTCCCAGGGTTCGACGCGAACTTTTTTCAGATCATCGATGCCGAAAACGTCCGGTTCGGATTTCATCAGCCAGTAGGCCATAACAACTCCTGAGTGTTGCCAGCACCAATGTTAGCTTACTGGCCGTTTAGTCACTGATTTGAACGCGATTCTGTCCGTTACGCCGTTGACGACCCATGCCGCTGTATCATCTTGTTGTCATGCTCTACTCCCCTGTGTTTTGACCATGGAAAGCATAGCGAAGCCGATCAGCAACCTCGTCGTGCTGGCCTCCCAGCGCGCATGGCTATTCGCATTGGCCCTGGTGATTGCATTCGGCTCGCTGAACGCCGCGTTCGGACCGTTGGGCAGCGTGTTCGCCGAACTTACGGGTGGCGAACTGATGTTGGACTTCCAGAACAGACTGACAGTTGACGACGTGTTCGCCCAGTTACCGGCCTATACAGAGAATGCCCGCCAGACCTACTACGCGTTCTCTTTCGTGGACTTCTTTTTCCCGTTCTTCGCCGGGCTCTTTCAAGCGGCCATTGCCGCATTTTCTCTGCGCCACATCAACCGCGCCACCTATACGTGGGTTACCGAGAGAAATCTCTGGGCAGTGCTCATGCTGGCCACGTTGTTCGACTGGATGGAGAACAGCTTCGCCCTGGCGGTGGTGTCAAGCTACCCGGACGAGCTGCGTACGGCAGCGCAACTCATGATCTACGCCAAGTACGCCAAGCTGAGCTGCACACTGATGTCTATGGCGATCGGGTTTTCGCTGTTGGCGGTCGCGGCACTAAAGTGGCTCGCTACGACGCTCGGCGTGATCAGGCCGGCCGCATCGGACAGCGAACGTTGAGGCAGTGGAGTCTCTACATCGTCAGGTGTGCAGACGCGACTTTGTACACCGGCATCGCGTTGGACGTCGAAGACCGGGTGCGAAAACACAACTTGGGGCAGGGCGCTAAGTACACGCGCGGCCGAGGCCCCATTGAGCTGGTCTACACAGAACAAGTCGGCAGCCGCAGCGCAGCCAGCCGGAGAGAGGCAGAGATCAAGCGCCTGCCGGCGGCTCGCAAACGCGCGCTAGTAAGAAACGGGGCAGTCTAGCCGGGAAACTCTGCCACGCCGGCCACGCAGCGCTCCGGCGCACTAAACCCTGTATCGATCTCACCGATCAGGTCACCGCTCTCAATGTGCAGCTTGACGACTCTGCCATCCCAGATATTGCTTACGAGGCAGTGTTCACCATCATGCGATACATCGATATCGGACCAGCCGTAGCTCTCCAGCGGATACGTTCTAATGACCTTTGCCTGAGCGTCGAGCAACTCCATGTACTCGCCACGTGTCACCAGCAGCCGTCCGTCGGGCAGGTACTTCACGGCAACCGCCCACACGCGGTCAAAAATATCTTCGCCGGGATAAGTCAGGAAGTCGGGCAACTGGCGATCATTCACGACGTCGTAGCGCATTATCCTCTTGCCGGTTTCGGTCGCGTAGGTAATGTAGTCACCGCCGGGATGCAGGGTTGAATGCGTAACGCCTTTAAAGCCGGTCATTTCCGGCGCTGTCTCTGTGTGATAAACGGCGGCCAGATTCCAGTCAGCGTCGTATTTGTAGACGTAGCCAAACCCCAAAACGCCTTCGCCAGGAATCTCCGGGAACACGGTTGTGGTGCGCTTGGCAATCTCTGTGTCTGGCCGTTCGGCGGCCTTCATATGCTCGCCCAGGTAAACGTTGCCGGCTGCATCGAAGCTCGCGCTGCGGTAGACACGCGGCAGGAACTTACTTGAAAGCGGCCGCTGCCGCCCGGTGACCGGATCTACATGCAGAACGGCAAGATCATTAAACGCCCAGAGCAGACCGTCGTTATCAAAGGCAAGGCCACCGACGAGATGCTCGCCGCCCTCCGTCCACAGCTCGCCCTTGAAGTTCATCTCGGCGTCGTACTGCCAGATACGGCCTTCGCCCGCGTGATCGTCCTCGGGCACGTTAAGCAGTGTGCAGCCAATGAA
>JANQPY010000046.1 GCA_028285245.1 Gammaproteobacteria bacterium
AAATCCGATGGGGTAAAACCCGTGTCGGTTCGAGTCCGACTCCCGGCACCATTACTCCGGTGGCTTTTTGAGCCGACAGTTTGAGTCGAACTCACCTCCACCGCGTCCTGGCTCCGTAAATCTCATCCTGCGCGTCTGCTGGATACCTTCGTCGATGCTCCTTGCGGCGCGGCAGCAGCCGGGTTCGAGTCCGACTCCCGGCACCATTACTCCGGTGGCTTTTTGAGCCGACAGTTTGAGTCGAACTCACCTCCACCGCGTCACCAGCTCCGGCGATCTCATCCCGCGCGTCTGCTGGATGTCGTGGTCAATGTCACTAGCGACCCGGCAGCAGCCGGGTTCGAGTCCGACTCCCGGCACCACGTAAAAAAGTCCCGCCGGTTAAGGCGGGACACAGGGGTGGGGGATCTAAGGGGAACGCACCCGGGAGGTAGGGTGCGAGAGAAACTATAGGCGGACCCGCATGGGCACAGTGTGTCCTGCAGATTAACAAGGCTTAATGTAGCTGCGTTGCCGCAGACTCAGTCCGCCATCAGCTCGCCGTGTTCGCGCGTGGCAACGAACCGAACTTCTGGCCAGCGCTCTTCTGCCAACTCCAGGTTGTAGCGATTGGTCGCCATGAACACGGGGTTGCCCACCCCGTCGCGGCCCAGCGAAGAGGCCTCCTGCCTGGCAAAATCTTCGGCCATCGCCGGATTCGGAAACTTGAGCCACCGGGCGGTATGCAGCGCCACTGACTCGTAGACTGCATCCACGCCGTACTCCTCGGCCAGCCTGTGGCGCACGATGTCGAACTGGAGCTGACCAACGGCTCCCAGCACCGTGCGGCCCCCACCGAGGATGAGCACCTGAATCGCCCCTTCCTCGCCCAATTCCTTAAGACCCTTTTGTAACTGCTTGGCTCTAAATGGATCTTTAGGGCGAACCGACAAGAACAGCTCAGGCGCAAAGTGGGGAATACCGCGGAAACTCAATGCTTCGCCATCGGTCAGGGTGTCACCAATTTGCAGCTGCCCGTGGTTGTGAATTCCGATGATGTCGCCGGCCACCGCCTCCTCGCTGGTGACGCGCTCGTTCGCCATAAACGTCAGCGCATTGCCAAGCCGAATCTCCCGGCCCAGGCGCAGATGCTGCACGCGCTTACCCGGCTGGTAGCGGCCGGAGCAAATCCGGAAGAAGGCGATGCGATCACGATGCTTGGGGTCCATGTTCGCCTGGATCTTGAAGACGAACCCAGAAAACGGCGCCTCAGCCGGCTCGACCAATCGCTCCGATGCCTCGCGTGCCTGCGGCTCCGGCGCCCAGGTCAGAAGGGCTTCGAGTACGTCGCGCACGCCAAAGTTGTTGATGCCTGAGCCGAAGAAAACCGGGCTCTGCTTGCCGGCGAGAAACAACTCCGGATCAAACGGTGCGCTGGCGCCGCGCAGCAGCTCCACCTCTTCGCGCAGCGTCTCGATTTCGTCCGGAAACAGTTCGTCCAGGCGGGGATTCTCGATACCTTCGATCAGCTCTCCATCGGCCTCGGCACGTTCCTGGCCGGCCCTGAAACGCAGCAGGCGGTCATCGTGCAGACTGAATACACCGCGAAACGTCTTACCCATGCCGATCGGCCAGGTGACCGGCGCGCAGTCGATGCGTAGCGTCTCCTCGATCTCCTCGAGAATCTCCAGCGGCCCGCGCACCTCGCGGTCGAATTTATTGACGAAGGTAATGATGGGTGTATTGCGCAGGCGGCAAACCTCCAGCAGCTTGATGGTCTGTGCCTCTACCCCTTTGGCGGCATCAATCACCATCACGGCCGCATCCACCGCAGTCAATACGCGATACGTATCCTCGGAGAAGTCTTCGTGGCCTGGCGTATCAAGCAGATTTACCGTGTGCCCCTCGTACTCAAACTGCATGACCGAACTCGTCACGGAGATGCCACGCTGCTTCTCGACTTCCATCCAGTCGGATGTGGCGTGCCGGCTTGCCCGCCGCGCCTTCACCGCACCCGCCAGCTGAATCGCGCCGCCATACATCAGCAGCTTTTCCGTCAGGGTGGTTTTCCCCGCGTCCGGGTGAGAAATGATGGCGAATGTCCGTCGGCGGGCAACGGCGCGCTGAAGATCAGACTCAGAGGGCATAGCTAAGGCGGCCTGTTACGTCTATTCGCGATGGGCTTCACGGCGGGACTTAAGGACCCGCGATGCGCTGGCCGGGCGCGGACTATAGCAAAGACGTCGCCCGGTTCGTCGACAGCCAAGCGGCAACCGACAAGCGCTTATCGCGAGCGCCCCGGTGATCCGTTAGGCTAGCCCGATGAAATTTTGCAGCTTGTGCGGTGCGCCGGTAGAGCAACGAACTCCTGCAGGCGACAACCGCCAGCGTTACGTCTGCACAGGCTGCGGCGCCGTCCACTATCAGAATCCGCGCAACGTCGTCGGTTGCGTCGTGGAAGATGCCGGCAAGATCCTGTTATGCCGGCGCTCCATCGAGCCGCGTGCCGGATATTGGACCGTTCCAGCCGGGTTTCTCGAACTCGGAGAAACCCTCAGCGCAGGCGCCGCCCGCGAGACGCGCGAGGAAGCCTGCGCCGAGGTCGACTTGGGATCGTTGTTTGCCGTAGTCAACATCGTACATGCGGGCCAGGTACATCTGTTCTTTGAGGCGACGTTCCGGACGCCGGGCTTTGCAGCAGGCGAGGAGACCCTGGAAGCCATGCTGGTCAGCATCGACGAGCTGCCCTGGCAAGAGCTGGCGTTTCCCAGCGTCAGAATTGCGCTGGAATGCTACCTGCAGAATCGCGAGGACGGCGTGAATCGACTGCACATTACCGAAGCACCGCGAATAAGTGACCTTTAGCCGCCCGCCGGCGCCGCTCGCGCCCGCATATACTTATGCCGGGCCGCGCTTTGCATCCGCCGGGCTGTGCTCTACAGTACCCGACCTTCTGACAACATCCGGGACTGCCTGGAGATATCCATGACCTTCGTCGTCACTGAAAACTGCATTCGCTGCAAATACATGGACTGTGTTGAAGTCTGCCCGGTGGATTGCTTCCACGAAGGTCCCAATATGCTCGTCATTGATCCCGACGAGTGCATCGACTGCACGCTCTGCGAACCGGAATGCCCGGTGGAAGCGATCTTTTCCGAAGACGAGATGCCAAAAGGCCAGGAACATTTTCTGGAGCTGAACACCGAACTGTCGCAGGAGTGGCCGGTGATCACGGAGGCCGGCAAGCCCCCCGAAGATGCGGACGAGTGGAAGGATAAGCCCGGCAAACTTGAGCTGCTGGAGCGTTAGCGCTGCACCAGCCCGCTAGCCCGAGTTTTTGGCTTCCTCCTGAAGCGTGGTTAGAAGCTCCGCCGCCGGCACGTAGCCGGGTATCAACTGGCCGCCCTCAGTCAATATAGCGGGAGTTCCGCGGATCCCGAGTTGCTCTCCCAGCCGGTAGTGCGTTTGCACCGGCGTCACGCCGCAATCTGGTGAACTGACCACCCCACCCGCTTTCGCGCGCGTCATCGCCGCGTTCTGATCATCGGCACACCACACGTTGTTGGCCTTGAACCAGCTTTCGGTTTCCGGGCCGCTGCGCGGGAAGAACAGATAGCGGACCGCGATGCCGGCCGAGTTATACAGATCAATCTCGCGATGCAGCTTCCGGCAATATCCACAATCTATATCTGTGAATACGGTGATTGTGTAGTCCGCATTCTTGGGGCCGAAGACGATCATGCTCGCCTCGCTAACCTTGGCCACGGCCTCGGCCCGCGCCCCGATGCGCGCTTCCTCGGTGAGATTGCGCGAGCTGGCAATCTCGAAGAGATCGCCCTGAATGAGGTGATCACCGGTGCGGCTCACATAGATGACCCTGCCGCCCCAGCGCGCCTCATATAGTCCGTCGATCGGCGTGGGCTTGAGGTTCTCGACGTCCAGCTCAGGGAACCGTTTAGAGAGCTTGGCACGCGCCTCGTCCAGACCATCTTCTGCCAGAGCCATCGGCGGACTGGCCACGAGAGTACTGGCAACCAGGGCCCCGGCTAGAAGCGATAGGCAGCGACGAACTGTGAACATAAGGTCACCAACGAGCTTAATGGGAAGATGCGCTTTGGACCGCTGCACTCAGCCACGGTTCCATAAGCGGAGCGGCGGGAGTCTAGCATCCGCGGCGCCATGCTGATGCAAGTGCCGAGAATCAGACGGAACCTGCTATCAGCCGCGCGGGTGATGCTGCGAATGCAGCTCCTTCATACGCTCCCGGGCGACGTGCGTGTAGATCTGTGTCGTCGACAGGTCGCTGTGACCAAGCAGCATTTGCACAACGCGCAGGTCGGCGCCGTTGTTCAGCAGGTGCGTGGCGAAGGCGTGGCGCAGCGTATGCGGCGACAGCTTGCCCTGGATCTCAGCTTTCTTGGCGTAGCGCTTGATGATGTGCCAGAACGCCTGGCGAGTCATCCGGTCACCACGGCGGGTTGGAAACAAATAGTCGGTCTGGCGCTCCAGCAGGATCTCGACGCGCGGGCCGCCGAGGAATTCGCGCAACCAGCGCTGGGCTTCCTCGCCGATGGGGATGAGCCGTTCCCGGTCGCCCTTACCTGAAATACGCAACACGCCCTGGTTCAAATTGATTTCACTTTGCCGGAGGTTGATCAGCTCAGACACGCGCAAACCCGTGGCGTAAAGCAATTCCAGCATAGTGCGATCGCGATGCCCCAGCGGGTCACTCACCTCTGGTGCGCCGAGCAGCGATTCGACCTCGCTCTCGGTGAGCGACTTCGGCAGCGAACGGCCCACTTTCGGCATCTCGATTTTCAGCGTGGGATCTTCGCCAATGGCGCCCTCACGCAGCAGAAAGCGATAAAAGCGGCGGAAACTGGAAAGCTGACGGGCGGTGGAGCGAGGTTTCGCGCCCTCTTTCGTGCGCCAGGCGATGAATGCAAGTAGGTCGGCGCGCGTGGCATAAATCAGGCTGACATCGCGCTTGGCCAGCCAGCGCTGCAGGGCAACGAGATCGGCCCGGTAGGCGCCGAGCGTGTTGGTCGACAGACCCCGCTCCATCCAAATGGCATCGAGAAACTTATCGATGATGGCCTCCGGGGAACCCGGCGTTGCGCCATTGGCGGCGTTGTTGGCGGATGCGCTTGACATTACGTTACTTCACCAGTCTCCACAATGCTCGCGGGGTGCTTACCCAGCCCCGCGGAGCGATTGGACCTGCCTGGCAGGCCCGCGGATAATTCCGCAGGCGCGCCGCACGTCCCTATGCGCCCGCGCCCGCACGGCATTGCAGTGTGCTTAAGGCGCCGGCATAGCAGTCCACAGTCGAGCTGCAGTATGGGTATTCGGTAACGGCTTGGCCGTGACTGGTTTCACAAAACATATCAATGAATTACATAAATTCCGGGCACTGCAGAGCGGCATGCGCAGCGGCCTGATTCCAGCGCTGGGTCAAACAGCCTATGGGCTTTACGCCTGGCTGGCGTTTGCAGCCGTCACAGTCCCGACACTCGTCGTGATAGCTGTCACGCCGGGCGAAGAGCGTCGCCGTCGTCTCGCCCGGGCCGGCGCACGGGCGATTTTTCGCCTGATGGGAGTGCGCTTAAAGGTGGATGGACTGGAGCGGCTGCCGGGTGAGCCCTGTGTGGTGGTGGCTAACCACGCCAGCTATCTCGACGGCGTTATTCTCACCGCCGTGCTGCCGGCCCGCTTCGGCTTTGTCATTAAGCGAGAAATGACCAAGGTGCCCGGTGCTCATCTTTTGCTGCGCCGATTGGGATCGCAGTTCGTTGAGCGCGGCGAAGCAAATCGGCGTTCGACCGATGCGCGGCGGATTTTGCGCATGGCGACCAGTCAACAATCACTCGCGTTCTTTCCGGAAGGCACCTTTAGAGCTGAACCCGGGCTCCGGCCATTTCACAACGGCGCTTTTCAGGCAGCGATCCGCGGCAACAAGCCCATTGCACCGATCGTAATCCACGGTAGCCGACGGATGCTGCCGTCGGGCCGCTGGCTGCCGCGTCCGGGCGAGCTGCGAGTGGTGATCGATGACCCCATTACGTGGAACGACGACGCTCCGTCCGCCCGGTCACTGATGACATTAAGTCGAAAGCAGATCCTCAAGGAGCTCGGCGAGCCGGATCTGCAACACCTCCGACAGACCTGACACCTCAATACGAGATTGTTTAAGCGCTTGGCGGATTCTGCCGGCCACCGCATAATCCGCGTCTCGCTGGGCGAGGCCAGCGGAGCGACAGCCAGTACCGGCTGCCGTTTCATGCGTTAACTTCATGGAGAAATCGTGAGCCAGGATGCTGTTGCCATTGTCGCTGCCCGACGGACGCCCGTTGGTGCATTCTCAGGATCGCTATCAACGGTGCCCGCAACCGAGCTGTCAGCGACGGCCACGCGCGCGTGCATTGAAGACGCACAAGTTGATGTAAACGACATTGACTCAGCGATGATTGGCTGTGTGCTGCAAGCGGGGGTTGGCCAGGGACCTGCCCGTCAGGCAGCGCTCGGTGCAGGCCTCGGACTGCACACTCACTGCGTCACCATCAACAAGGTCTGCGGCTCCTCAATTATGACCGCCACCATGGCCACGGACATGCTCCGCGCCGGGAGCGCAGACATTGCCGTAGCTGGCGGCATGGAGTCGATGAGTCTGGCGCCGTATCTGCTGCCGTCGGCGCGCGCCGGTTACCGCATGGGACATCAGCAGGCAGTCGATCACATGTTTTTCGATGGACTAACGGATGCCTACAGCAAACAGATGATGGGTGACTACGGTGAAGCCACCGCGAAACGCTATGGCTTCACGCGCGAACAGCAGGATGCGTTTGCCATCGCGTCTGTTGAACGTGCGCAGGCGAGCATCGCTTCCGGCGCATTCACCGCCGAGATTGCACCGGTCAAGGTGAAACACCGCAAGCAGGAAAAACTGGTGGACACCGACGAAGAACCTGGCCGCGGCGACCCGGCAAAAATTCCGACGCTGCGACCGGCGTTTGCAAAAGACGGCACGATAACTGCGGCAAGCTCTTCTTCGCTCGCAGACGGCGCGGCGTCGCTGATACTAATGCGGGCGGCTGATGCAAAGAGCCGTCAGACTAACGTGCTGGCGCATGTCGTCGGACACGCTAGCCACTCGCTGGAGCCGGAATGGTTCACGACGGGCCCCATTCACGTGATTCGCAAGCTGCTGAAGAATCTTGGGTGGTCAGCCGCTGACGTTGATCTGTTCGAGATCAATGAAGCATTCGCCTGTGTCACGATGGCCGCCATGCAGGAGCTCGAGCTGGATCACAGTAAGGTGAACGTGAACGGTGGGTCTTGCGCACTGGGCCACCCCCTTGGTGCGACTGGCGCGCGCATCCTGGTCACACTAATTCATGCTTTGCATGACCGCGGTGGTAAGCGCGGTATTGCCGCTGCCTGCATAGGCGGCGGTGAAGCCATGGCGATTGCTATCGAGATTCCCTAGGCACAAGTCCTCAACGCTGAGACCACAACATCACATGCCGGAGTAGTTCGGGCCACCCCCGCCCTCAGGCACGACCCAGGTGATGTTCTGCGCCGGATCCTTAATGTCACAGGTCTTACAGTGCACGCAGTTTTGCGCGTTGATCTGGAATTGCGGGCCGCCATCGTCTCCGGTGACTATTTCATACACGCCGGCCGGGCAGTAACGCTGCGCGGGTTCTGCGTACTGGGGCAGATTGTCGGCAACCGGCAGCTCCGGATCGGCTAGCTGCAGATGACAGGGCTGGTCTTCCTCATGATTGGTGCTGGATAAGTACACCGAAGACAACCGATCAAAGGTGATCTGGCCGTCAGGCGAGGGGTAGTCAATTACCGGCGCGTCGCTGGCGTGTTTGAGGCCGTCGTGATCTGCCTGCGGCGCGCGCAGTGTGAACGGCAACCGACCGCCAAACAGGTTTTGATCCAGCCATATGAAGGCAGCGCCTGCCAGCGTGCCAAACTTTTTCTGCGCGGGTCCAAAATTGCGTGCCTGGTAAAGCTCCTCGTGCACCCACGACGCCTCAACAGCTCTTGGGTAATCGTCCAATACGGCCGGCTGCCCCGCGTCTAAGGCGGAAAAGACGCTCTCAGCCGCCAGCATGCCGGTCTTCATGGCCGTGTGACTCCCCTTGATCTTGGCCCCGTTGAGGAAGCCCGCATCACAGCCGGCAAGCAGTCCGCCGGGAAATACGAGCCGCGGCAGCGACTGCAACCCGCCTTTGTTAACCGCACGAGCGCCGTAGCTAACTCGCCGCCCCCCTTCCAACGTAGCGCGAATCTGCGGGTGTAGCTTCCAGCGCTGAAACTCATGAAACGGACTTAAGTGCGGATTCTCATAGTTCAGCGCGATAATCAGCCCGAGATAAACAAGGTTGTCGCGCGCGTGGTACAAGAAGCCGCCGCCTTCAGTGTGCGCGTCCAGCGGCCAACCCAGCGTATGCACCACGGTGCCAGCACGATGCCGATCGGCTGGTATTTCCCAGATCTCCTTTAGCCCGATGCCGTAGTGCTGTGGATCGGCGTCCGCCCGCAGGCCAAACCGTTGCTCAAGCTGCTTGCCCAGGCTTCCCCGGCAGCCCTCCGCGAAAATCGTATACGGCGCCCGCAGCTCATAGCCAGGCTCAAAGCTGTCTTTGGGTTCGCCTTGCGCGTTGCGGCCCATATCTCCGGTGGCAACGCCGACCACACGATCGTCTTCGTACAGCACCTCCGATGCGGCAAACCCGGGAAACAAATTCACGCCCAGTGCCTCCGCCTGGTCGCCAAGCCATCGACAAACTTCGCCCAAGCTGACGACATAGTTGCCGTGATTGCGCGCGGGTTTGGGCACGAAAAACTCAGGGATGCGGATTGCCGCATCGGCATTCCGCAGATAATGGAATTCGTCAGCCGCCACACTGACTGATAGCGGTGCGCCGCGGCTTTCCCAATCGGGAAACAATTCACTCAGCGCTCGCGGCTCCAACACCGCCCCCGACATGATGTGCGCGCCAATCTCTGAACCTTTCTCAACCACGCAGACATTCAGCTCGCGACTGTTGTCGGCAGCAAGCTGCATCAGCCGGCATGCAGCCGACAGTCCGCAGGGCCCTGCACCCACGATGACAACATCAAACTCCATTGCTTCGCGTTCAGTCATAGCACTTTGGGTAAATTGACTAAGGGGTTAATGGAACAGGCTGCGCAGTTTAGCACCGCGGTCTTTGCAGCCAGACGCGCCTGCCGCTAGGCTCTCACGGCCGATGCGCGCAGACTCAACACTCAACCTGACAACAATCTACGCAAGGGCCCTGGCGGACTGCGGCTACGAGCGTGACGACGCACAGCTCCGGGCCATCAACGCGCTTGACCGGGTCGGTCACGCCTTACAGAGTGCGGCCGGCCAGCAGCGGCGCTGGCCCGCCTGGCTCGGGCGCGCCAAAGATCAGGCACCCGTGCAGGGCGCGTACCTGTGGGGTGGTGTTGGCCGGGGCAAGACCTTTGCCATGGATCTGTTCTTCGAGGCGCTGCCCGGCGATCGCAAGCTTCGGTATCACTTTCATCGGCTCATGTACCGGGTGCACCGTCGCCGCAAGGAGCTAACCGAGCAGACCGACCCAATCGACATGATTGCGGCCGAGCTGGCGGAGCAGGCACAGGTCATTTGCTTCGACGAATTTTTTGTCAGCGACATTGCCGACGCGATGATACTTGGCCGCTTGCTGGAGGGTTTGTTTAACCGGGGGGTTTGCCTGGTTGCAACGTCGAATATTCCGCCCGATGAACTCTACAGGGACGGTTTGCAGCGCCAGCAGTTCCTGCCGGCAATTGATCTCATTAACCGGCACACTGAGGTGCTCAATATCGATGGAGGGACGGACTATCGGTTGCGCGTTCTTGAGCAAGCGAAGATTTATCACTCGCCCCTGAACGATGACGCTGAAGGCAGCCTCGCACGCTCCTTCGAGCAACTAGCCCCTGACGCCGGAACACGTGATGGCGCCATTGAGGTGCTTGGCCGGGATATTCCGGTACGCGCGCGGGCCGACGGCATCGCCTGGTTTGAATTTTCGGCTCTGTGTGACGGGCCGCGTAGCCAGGATGACTACATCGATATCGCACAAACCTTCGGTACGATCCTCCTTGCCAACATACCGCTACTAGACCAGGAACGGGAAAACTCAGCACGGCGATTTATTGCGCTGGTCGATGAATTCTATGACCGTCGCGTTAATTTGATTGTCTCAGCCGCCGCCCAGATCAATGGGCTGTATCAGGGCACGCGCCTGAAGCACGAATTCGAGCGTACCGAGAGCCGCCTGCGCGAGATGCAATCGCAAGACTACCTCAGTCAGCCTCACCGGCCCTGAAGGAGATCCAGCCCAGGGCATCGTTGACCATCGGCCGTTTTCGACCACGGGCTCGCGAATCCGAATACAATGGCCGGCAAAGCACGCCCTTCAGCGGCTGAAGAACAAACAACTCACATTACCTAAGCGGAGAGAGATCGAATGCCCGGCAAACTGGTGCTATGCCGTCACGGCCAGAGCGTATGGAATCTTGAAAATCTGTTCACCGGCTGGACCGATGTCGATCTCACCGAGCAGGGCACGCAAGAGGCGCGCACAGCGGGCCGCCAGCTGCTGGAGCTGGGACTGCACTTTGACCGTGCTTATACCTCGGTGCTCAAGCGAGCGATCCGTACGCTGTGGCTCATTCTCGACGAGATGGACCAGATGTGGATCCCGGTGGACCGCGACTGGCGCCTTAACGAACGCCATTACGGCAGCCTGCAGGGCCTGAACAAGGCGCAAACGGCTGCAGAACACGGCAAGGAGCAGGTGCATATCTGGCGCCGGAGCTACGACACGCCTCCGCCACCTCTACCTGATGATGATGATCGCCATCCTCGCCTTGATGCCCGCTACGCTGGCATCGCCGGACTGCCGGCAACGGAATCACTGAAGGACACTCTGGCGCGCGTCACGCCTTGCTGGAATGACAAGATCGCGCCGCGCCTGCGTGCCGGAGAGAACATTCTTGTTGCCGCGCACGGCAACAGCCTGCGAGCCCTGGTGAAGATGCTTGACGGCATTTCCGATGACGACATTACCGGCTTCAATATCCCTACCGGGGTACCCCTTTTGTACGAGCTCAACGATGACCTGACGCCCCGCTCACGCGATTTTGTAGGTGACCCCGAAGCCGTGCGCGCCGCCGCCGCGGCTGTCGCTCAACAAGCTGCTGGCAAATGACCCTCTATGCGCTCGACGGCAAGGCGCCGACCCTGGAGGGCGATTGCTATCTCGCGCCCGGCTGTGCGGTCATTGGCGAAGTCACGCTGGGCGCTGATACCAGCGTTTGGTTTGGCGCGGTCATCAGGGGCGATGTTGAACCCATCACGATCGGCCGCGGCAGCAACGTGCAGGATGGCGCCGTGCTGCACGCGGACCCAGGCGCGCCGCTGATGATCGACGAGCACGTCACGATTGGACATCAGGTCATGCTGCATGGCTGCCGGGTGGGCAGAAACACGCTGATCGGGATTGGTGCGACGCTCCTCAACCATGCGGTGATCGGCGCCAACTGTATCGTCGGTGCGCACTCTCTGGTGACAGAGCGCAAACAGTTTCCGGACGGCGTTCTGATCCTGGGCTCACCGGCACGCGTGGTTCGCGAGCTGAGCGACGAGGAACTCGCCTCCTTGCCGCAATCGGCTCAGCGCTACGTGGATCGCGCCACGGTATACCGCGAACGACTCACCGCAGTCTGATCAGGCCCTCTTGCGCGGTCGACATCACCAGCGCGCCGCGTGAATCAAACACCTCGGCGCGTGCCAGTCCGCGCGCTCCAGATGCGCTGGGGCTATCGAACGAGAACAGCAGCCAATCGTCCACCCGGCAGGGGCGATGAAACCACATCGCGTGATCGAGGCTAGCCATCTGCAGCCGGTGACGCAGCTCTCGCTCCTGGCCATGCCGCAACACGGCTGTGCCCAATAGCTCGTAATCTGAGATGTAGGCCAACATGGCGCAGTGCAAAGACACGCCATCCGGCAACGGATCGACCGCGCGCATCCACACATGCTTGGCGGTGCCCGACGCGGCGCCAAAATCTTCGCCCGCCGCCATCACCGGCCGCACGTGAAATGGTCGCTTACGGCTGAAGAAATACCGGAGCCGTTCCGGCAAGCCTGCAAGATCGGTGGCACGCAACTCGGTAATGTCCGGCAAGTCATCCGGGGGCACCACAACCGGCGCAGCTACCTGATGCTCCAGACCGTCCTCCGGTGCCTGAAAAGAGGCCGTCATGTTAAAGATTTGCCGGCCATGCTGAATCGCTACAACGCGCCGGTTGCTGAAACTGCCCCCATCACGAGCCCGGTCCACCTCGTAAACAATCGGCGCGTTGACATCACCCCCGCGGAGAAAATAGGCATGCAGCGAATGCAGCTGGCGTTCACTGACCGTGCGGCTGGCAGCCACTAGCGCCTGCCCCAGCACCTGGCCGCCAAACACCTGCGGACTGCCGATATCGCGGCTCGGGCCGCGAAAGATGTTGTCCTCGATGGCCTCAAGATCGAGAACGGCCACCAGGTCAGCAAGCAGGGGATCCATACGGCGCATTCTAATAAACTAACGCTTTGGGTTTTTGCAGCTTAGGGTGCCACCATGAACGACACTATTGGCAATAAACGACCGCTCGGCACCCGCTGGTGTTCCATCGGCAGCTGGATCGCCGGTATCGGGATCGCACTGGCCCTGATCGGTGTCGCCGGCGGCCGCACGGGGCTCTTGCCCCCCCTGCTCTCTTTCTCAGGCTTCGGCATTGGCGCTCTACTGAGCATCGTATCCGCCGTGGTACTCGTCATCGGCCTGGCTCTAAGCAAGGGCAGCGGCGGCGGGATTTCAGGCGGACGCGCATGGGGATCACTGGTTGGCGGCCTTGCGCTCGTGGCTATCGCGATGGCGATGCGGCCGGCGTCCTCCGGAGGCTCAGTGCCCATTCATGACCTGACCACCGATCTGGCCAATCCACCGGCGTTCGGCGAAAAGATGATCGCAGCACGAGCTCAAGACGGCGCGCAAAATCCGCCGGAGTATTCGGGAGAAGCAACGGCCCAGGCGCAGAGAGCCGCCTATCCGAACCTGGCGAGTCTGCAGCTGGACAATTCGGCGGACGAGGTGTTTTCAGCCAGCGAACAGATTGTCGCGGAGTTCGGCTGGAAACAGATCGATAGCGATCCAGCCACCGGCCGGATCGAGGCCACGGAAAGCACGGCCTGGTTCGGGTTCCGCGATGATGTAGTCATCCGCATCAGCGGCGATGGCGCGCAGACGACCGTAGACGTTCGTTCGAAGTCGCGCGTTGGCCGCGGCGACATGGGTGCCAACGCGGCCCGGATCCAGCGGTTTCTCGACCGTCTGGATGAGCAGCTTAAGTAGCGGGCGGAGGGCGTGGAGCCCGAGCGCCTTGCCCGGCTGATCAATGATTTCCTGCCAACTCTTGTAACGGCTGGCGCATACGGCCTGGCGACGCAGGGCAAAGCCCGCGAGCGTGCCGCCAAGACCAGCAGCAATGCCTGGAAGGCAGCGCTGACGGACACCGACCTGGGAATACAGCACTACCTGGAAGTCGAGACCCTTGCCCACCCTCTTGAGCTTGGCTTCTACGGAGAAGAGTCCGAGCACTCCCCAAATGCGGCTTACTTTCCGGCGGAGGCCGAAACGTGGTTGCACCTGGACCCGGTGAACGGCACGTATCCGTATCAGCAAGGTCGAGATAGCTGGGACATTATTCTCAGTGTCAGTTATCAGCGCCGTCTGCAGGCCGTCGTCAGCTACATGCCGGCAAGACGCCGCTTCTTTCTGGCGGCTGAGGGCCTGGGCGCGCTGACCGGAACCGCCGAAGCCCCGGAGCTTTCGGCGATGCAAACGCTGTCCATACCGACCGGCCGAGGCGCTTGCCTGACTTATCAGACGCCACAGCTCATCCCCCGCCTGCCGGACAAGCTCCGCGCCTACGACATTGTCAAAGACGACGCGCCAGAGCAGCACCCTGACTATCTGAACGCCATCTTTGGTGAGCAATTGGACGCGTTTCTGTGCACCGGCGGCGACATGCTGGACTGGGGCGCACTGGCCTTTGTCGTTGCGGCAGCGGGCGGGGTCGCAACCCACCTGAACGGCGAGTCAATCAGTCAATTCGACGACTTTGAACCAACCGAGACAACCGATTTGCTGGTTGCCGGCTCACGAGAGCTGCACTCCGACCTGCTTGAAGCAATCAACGGCTAGCGCGCAGCGATCTCGGCCACCTGCTAGCCGCCTGCGTCTTCTTTAAAGAAGTACATCGCAACCGTTTCAGCCACGACTGCCGGCTTGGTCTCGCCCTCAATCTCCAGACGGTTCGAAAGCACCAGCTGCAACGCCCCGGCACGCTTGCGTGCGGAAAGCAGATGGATTCGCAATCGCACGCGGCTACCCACCGGCACCATATTCTTAAAGCGTACTTTGTTCAGCCCGTAGTTGATGGCGCGCTCCACGCCCACAAAGTGCACGAACTGATCAATAAGAGAAGGAAACAGACTGAGCAGCAGGTAACCATGAGCGATGGTGGAACCGATCGGCAGCTCGCGTTTTGCGCGCTCAGGATCTGTGTGAATCCATTGATGGTCGTCAGTGGCGTCGGCAAACTGATTGATGCGCGCCTGGTCGATTTCAACCCAATCTGACACGCCCACATCCTGCCCTTCGAAGGCACGGGCATCTTCAACGCAGGTAATGGTGACCGCCATAGGCGCGGATACTAACTGATCGCCCGTATGCAGGACAGGCGAACGGGTTCACACATCTCGAGGGTTGCTGGGGCTCACGACGGGTTGCCAATCGCGTGCAGAAACTCGGCGCGCAGCGCCGCATCGGCTTCGAGTGCTCCGCGCAGCTCCGTCGTCACCATTCTGATCGCCGTCTTGTTGACACCGCGCGTGGTCATGCACTGGTGCTGCGCTTCGACGACAACGGCCACGCCCTTGGGCTTTAGATTGCGTTCCAGGCAATCGGCAATCTCCGCGGCAAACCGCTCCTGCACCTGCAGCCGGCGCCCGAAAGCTTCAACCACACGCACGAGTTTGCTTATGCCGGCCAGCCTTCCGTTCGGCAGGTAGGCCAGATGCACGCGCCCGATGATGGGCGCCAGGTGGTGCTCGCAATGGGAGGAGAACTCGATGTCCTTGAGCGTAACGATGCGGCCAAAGTCCGAGACTTTCTGCGTGGACTCAAGCAGCTCGTCGGGGTTGGTCTGATAACCTGAAAACCAGTCTTCATAGGCTCTCGCGACCCGCGCAGGCGTCTTCGCGAGCCCTGGTCGATCCGGGTCATCGCCCAGCCAGCCAAGCAGTACCCGGATCGCTGCCTCTGCCTCGGCACGACTTGGCCGCTGATCATCTGTACTCATCCGTTCAGTCCCTTGTCTCGAGAATCCCTGGGTGTCGGGGCGGGCAAATCACCTGGTGCGTTCATGTTGAGAAGCATACCTGCAGTGAGGGACACCCGCGCTGGCCTGCAGGTCTCCAGGTAGGCCTTCGGCGAGACCCCCCGCCCGGTTTCAATCCACCGCGCAAACCCGGCTAACGCCTCGGGTTCATAAATCGCACATAGCGGCTCCAGCTCGCCGTCGTCGCCTGTGCAAACAGTCGCGCTGGCATCTGGCTCGCGAGCTGCAACGAGTTGGGCCAGTCCCCGCGCATCGAGCAAAGGCAGATCGCAGGCAACGGTCAACCAGGCCACGTCAGGATGCTGGGCATGAGCGCCGAGCAATCCGGCGGCTGGCCCACCAACACCAGGAGAATCTGTAATCTGCTGGAATTGACGACGCATCGGATCGTTCGCTTGGTCACGCCGGATCGATACCCGGAGTTCGCTAACCTCTGCGGCCATCAAGCGGGCCAGCCGCTGCAGAGCGGCCTCTCCTTCGATCTGCACGCTGGCTTTGTCACGGCCGAAACGCCGACTGCGCCCGCCAGCCAGCATGAGGCCCCACAGCGGCGGCCGGGTCATGTGCGGGCGCCCGGACGACCTGTCGTTACGTCGGTCTTTCCGCCCGTCTTTGATACCAGGCGCACTTCGCTAATGGTCAGATCATGCGACAGTGCCTTGCACATGTCGTAGATCGTCAGGGCAGCGACGGTGGCGCCAGTCAGCGCCTCCATCTCCACACCCGTCCGATCGGTCACCCGAACCCGGCATTGAATCAGAGCGTGCTCGCCTTCCAGCGAGATTTCGATGCGGCAGCCAGCCAGCGCCAGCGGATGACAGAAAGGAATCAGCTCGTGCGTGCGTTTGGCAGCCATGGTCCCGGCAATGATCGCCGTCTGAAACACCGGACCTTTCGGACCGCGTATCTCATCGCCGGCGATGGCTTCGCGGACCGGTGCCGGCAGCCAGACAGACGCTTGCGCATGTGCCGTGCGCATCGATGGGGCTTTATCGCCAACGTCCACCATCGTCGGCTGGTTTTGCTTATCGATATGAGAAAGCTGCGTATTTTTTTCTTTATTAACCAATAATTTAATCTACTTTTCTCATGTCAAATCGGACCACCGGGCGCCCCGTGGGGCACCTCGGGGGAGCGCTGGTAGCGAGCCTGCCGGAAAGTCAGCCATACAGAATGCAGGAAGCTGACGATACCCCAGCTCAACCCAACCACCACGCCCGCATCGAGAATCCCGCGCCACGGTTGCTGAAGCATCTGCACCAGCACTACAACAACAACGATAGCCAGCGTGCCGATCCAGGCCGCGAGCAAGCCTCGCCGGGACGATTGAAAGTAGCCGATGCAGAACAGCGGCGCGAGTAAAGCGCGAGTGAGCGTCGGATACTGCACCAGGTGCAGGGCACGCGCGGCTACACGGGGTGAAAACTTGAGCTGAAAGCCACGATAGCCCTCAGCCCAGGCCATGAACCCCGTGTTGCCGACCAGTAAGACCCATTGCAGCGGGCTCAGACCAAGTGCTACCGCTGCCGATGCATGCGGCGCTAACCGATAGACCGCAAAAGCCAGGATGCCCACGACGGCAGCCACCCCCCAGGCTGCGGCCATCCACGCCCAGACAGGCCGCTGCAACCATAGCTCCGGCAATGAGCCGGGCGCTTGTTCACGCAGGCTTGCTGATATCATTCGTCTTTCGCCGACACCGGTGACCCAACCAAACTGTTCGGTGAGACATCAGCGAACAGACTCCTTCTTGCAACGTGAAGAGTTTACCCGGGCCGTGAACGGGGCACTATATGGGCCGCAGCTGCATCGAAAAGCTCTGGGATGCGCATGAGATCACCGACCTGGGTGACGGGTCGTCTCTGCTGTACATCGACCGCGTGTTCCTGCACGAGCGCACCGGCAGCATTGCGCTGAAGAGTCTGGAGGCCTCTGGCCGCCGGGTGCGCAATCCAGCCCAGGTGTTCTGCACGATGGATCATATCGTTGATACCTTCCCGGGCCGCACTGACCAGACATTGATGCCCAGCGGGACCGACTTCATTACGGCCACGCGCGAAGCCGCGCGGGCTGCAGGGATAACGGTGTTCGATCTGGGCGATCCGCGCCAGGGAATTGTCCACGTCATCGCCCCGGAACAAGGGATCGCTTACCCGGGCCTCACCCTGGTCTGTCCGGACAGTCACACCTGCACTCAAGGGGCACTTGGAGCGCTGGCCTGGGGCATCGGGTCTACTGAGGCAGAACACGCCATGGCCACGCAAACCCTGGTCGTGCGCCGCCCGAAGACGATGCGCGTGGTGTTTGATGGAACCCTGTCGCATGGCGTTACCGCCAAAGACATGATTCTGCATCTGATTGCGACGCATGGCGCCGATGGTGGCGTCGGTTATGCCATCGAGTTCGCCGGACCGGCGGTACGCAACATGCCGATGGAAGCCCGCTTCACCCTGTGCAACATGGCGGTTGAGTTCGGCGCGTGGACTGGCGTTATCGCGCCTGACGAAATCACCTATGAGTATGTCCGTGGGCGGCCCTACGCCCCCTCGGCTGAACATTGGGAATCCGCTGAAACCTGCTGGCGCTCTCTGGTCAGTGACGATGATGCGCGCTTTGATGCCGAGCTGCGTGTCAATGTGGCTGACATCGTGCCGACCGTGAGCTGGGGCACAAGTCCACAGCATGCGGTGGGTATCGACGAAACGGTGCCCGACCCTGCCACCGAGAAGGACGTCAACCGCCGTCAGCTGATGGAGAAAGCGCTCGAATACATGGACCTCAAACCCGGCGTCCCGCTGGAAGGCATTCCGATTGGTGCGGCGTTTATTGGCTCCTGTACCAACAGCCGGCTGAGCGACCTGCGCAATGCTGCAGCGATTGTGAAGGGCAAGCGGGTAGCTGAAGGCGTGCGGGCCATCATTGTGCCGGGCTCCGGGCAGGTAAAGGCAGCAGCCGAAGCCGAGGGACTCGACAAGACTTTTGTAGACGCCGGTTTCGAATGGCGGGAATCCGGCTGCTCAATGTGCTTCTTCGCGGGCGGTGAAAACTTCGGCCTGGAAACCCGGGTAGTCAGCAGCACCAACCGCAACTTCGAGAATCGCCAGGGGCCAAGGACGCGCACGCACATTGCCAGCCCCACCACGGTCGCCGCCTCTGCCTTGCGCGGCGCGCTGACGGACGTGCGCAAACTAGTCTAGGCCGATGGAAAAATTCACCCAGCTAACGGCAATCGCCGCGCCGATTCGTCGCATCAACATCGACACCGACATCATTATTCCGAGCCGTGAAATGAAGCGCGTGTCCAAGCAGGGACTCGGCGAGGGTCTGTTTGCCGGCTGGCGCTATACCAAGCCGGGCGGGCGCGAAGAAAATGCGGACTTTATTCTGAACCAGCCGCCTTACCGCGAGGCGAAGATCATCCTGACGAGCGCCAACTTCGGCTGTGGATCATCCCGCGAGCACGCCGTGTGGGCACTGCACGAGTGGGGCATCCGCTGCATCATCGCGCCCAGCTTCGGCTCGATTTTTCAGGGAAACTGCGTGCGCAATGGCATCTTGCCCGTAGTGCTTGATGACGAAAAAGTCGTCGAGCTGGTTAACTGGGTCGAGCAGGACGCCGCGGCGAACCAGCTCACGGTGGACCTGGTGGCAGGCAAGGTGTCGGCAGCTGACCACATCGAATACTCGTTCAGCTTAAGTGAAGCCGATCGGGAAATGCTGCTCAATGGTCTGGATGCCATCGCGGTGACACTCAAGCGCGCAGATGAAATCGCCGCGTTTGAGTCGCGAGATCAAAAGCAGCGTCCGTGGGCATACCCGCAACGACCGGCGCCCTAACACCCGGCTCGAAAGGTCCGTGAACCGATAGCTCGTCACGGAGTCTGCGACCAGAGGGCGTGGGCCGGGGAAGCCTGAAGGAGACACAAGCGGACCGTAGGGAGCCATTCGACGAAACGCTTCGCCGAGCCGCGCCCCCGCACGCGAGAGCGAAGCAATACAGGCGCCTATTCCGCGCCAACGACGCCTTCGGCCACCATGCCTTCAATCGCCTCGCTGGCGTAACCCAGCTCCGCCAGAATCTCCCGCGTATGCTGACCGGCACGCGGCACATCCCGATGCACGCCAAAGCGCTGGTCCGCCATGGTCAGCGGCAGTGCCGGCAGACGTGTGCCCTCTCCCGCATGGTCACCGTCGGCTACCGTCAACGGCAACAAGCCCCCACTTGCAGCCAGGTGCGGATCGTCAAACAGCTCCTCCGGCCGCGCGATCGGCGCGAACGGCAGGCCGGTCTTTTCCAGCTTGGCCATCAGTTCCTGCTTCGTGTAGCGGCGAAAGGTGTCCTTGATCACCGGTAACAACCGATCCTTGTTGGCAACGCGGTCATTGTTCCTGGCCAGACTTTCGTCGGCCGCCAGCTCATCAAGCCCGAACGCATCGCACAACAGTTTCCACTGCTTGTCGCTAACCACACCAACGAAGACCTGGTCATCATCAGCCGTCTCAAAAACCTGATAAATGGCCCAGGCGGAAACGCGTGCGGGCATCGGGGCCGCCGCTTTGCCAGTCACCGCGAACTGGGCCATGTGCTGCCCGACCAGAAACACCGTGCTCTCATACAGTGAGGCAACAACGCGCTGCCCCTTACCGGTAATGCTGCGCTGGAATAGCGCCGCGAGCACGCCGGTTGCACCGAACATGCCGCCCTGCACGTCGATCACTGACGTGCCCGCGCGCAGCGGCTGCCCCGGGGGTCCGGTCATGTAGGCCAGCCCGCCCATCATCTGCGCCACTTCATCCAGGGCGGTGCGATGCTCATAAGGCCCGGCCAGAAACCCTTTCTCCGAGCAATAGATCAGGCCCGGGTTACCCTTGCTGAGCTGCTCATAGCCGAATCCCAGGCGGTCCATCGTGCCGGGGCGAAAATTCTCAATGACAACGTCCGCACTGGCGACCAGTTTCTCAACCGCGGCCTTCCCCTCAGTTGACTTGAGGTCGACACACAGGCTGCGCTTGTTGCGGTTGTACATGGGAAAGTAGCCGGCGCCGGAACCGGGCAGACGGCGTGTGCTATCGCCGCCGGCGGGCTCAATCTTGACCACGTCGGCACCCATGTCGGCGAGAATCAGGCCGGCGGCCGGCCCCATCACCATGTGCGTGAATTCGACGACTTTGACCCCAGCCAGGGGCAGAGACTGCGTGTCAGACATGCTTGTGCCTTTCTCGTTATAATTTCCAACTCAGCCGTGGCGGCGAGCCGCGGCAATTATGCCTTAAGGCCCCGGTGTTTGTTGCCGGAGGGTTCGTGCCTACAGAGCAATCTATTGCAGGCAACGAGCCGTCAAGGCTTCGCCGGCGAATCAGGCCAAACCAATACAGGAAGTGACGTCATGAGCGAAATCGACGTACTCATCAGTGAAGTCGGTCCCCGCGACGGGTTACAAAGCATCGACACCATCATGCCCACGGAGGCGAAGAAAGCCTGGATCCAGGCAGAAGCCGCGGCCGGCGTACGCGAGATCGAGGTCGGCTCTTTTGTACCACCAAAGCTGCTGCCGCAGCTCGCGGACACCGCCGAGATCGTGGCCTACGCGCGCACGCTCCCCGGGCTTACCGTCGCCGCGCTCGTACCCAACTTCAAGGGCGCGGAGAACGCGATCAAAGCCGGCGCACACAAAATCACTTTGCCGCTTTCGGTAAGCGAAACACACAGCAAGGCCAACCTGCGCAAGACTCACGATCAGGTGCTTGACGAAGTGCGCAAGATCGTTGAGCTACTCGACACACTGCCAGCCGATCAACGCCCCAGCTTTGAGGGGGGCCTGTCGACCGCGTTTGGCTGCACGCTCGAAGGCATAGTCCCGGAAGCGAAAGTGGCCGAAATGGCGCGCAAGCTGCTTGAACTAGGCTGCGACGAAGTGGGCCTGTCGGATACGACAGGCTACGCCAATCCGAAGCAGCTTCGCCGGTTGATCAAGCTAATCTGGAGCGAAGTTGGCCACGACAAGTTGACCGGTGTTCATCTGCACAACACGCGCGGCCTGGGACTGGCGAACGCACTGGCAGCACTTGAAGAAGGCATCACCACCCTCGATAGCTCGTTAGGCGGCATCGGCGGCTGCCCGTTCGCGCCCGGCGCCAGTGGCAATATCGTCACCGAGGACCTGGTGTTTATGCTCGATGCCATGGGTCTGCGTACCGGCATCGATCTGGACGCGCTGTTGAGGGTCCGGGAAGTCGTTACGGAAGCCCTGCCCGATGAAGATATGTATGGCTTTACGCCAGACGCAGGTTTACCGAAAGGCTATAACGCCGGTGGTTGGGGCGTCGCCGCCTAGGCACCTTCTAAAAAGCCTCAGCCGGTCCAACAATTCGTTGGAGACCGGCTGAGGATGTTTCAACTGCCGTTAGAAGTAAACGCGGGCAGCAACCCAAATACTAACGCCATCAAGTTCATCGTCGGCATCATCCGACTGGATGGTCTCGTACTCAACGCCTGACATCAGCTTAACGTTGTCACCAGCGATGTAGTAATTCAGGCCGGCGTAGAGTGCGTGATAGTTATCGCCACTGCCCGTGGGTAGATCTGCATCCCTGGCGACCCTGCGAATACCGCGACTGCTGCTGCTACGTGGCACGCCCGAGTCAGCGCTCGAGTTTGCCCACTGGTAACGGAAAGCCGCCTCCAGCTTCTCAGGCACGATATCGTAGGTGGGCAGTATCACTATGCCAAGCGGATCTACATCACCGGCCTGGCTGAGAGTGACGTTGGTCAACAAACCACCCCAATCGAAATCGCGGTTGTAGGTGACCGAGCCGGCCCAGTCGTAATCGAAGATGGTGTCGTCCGAGTCAGCGTCGTCGGCATAGACAAAGTCCAGTATCCATTCGCCGTTCAGCGCATCGAACGTCGCGCTGCCCTGAATCGCTACGCCTTCGTTCCAGCCTGACCACCGCTTGGGATCTGGCTCCCTGGACCAAATGCCCAGAATGTATTCAACACCGTCTTTCTCGGCATTTATAACTGCACCGGTTGGACGGCGGCTGCCAAAACGGTTGTTGATCGCGCTACGCTCGATGGTCTTGATGCGCTTGGACGACTGATGTTCCTCACCACCAAACAGCAGCTTGTAACGACCGTAGCCGATCGACACAGAATCAAATCCAAACCAGTTTTCTTGACCATACGCAACGTACAGCTCATCCCAGCTGTCGAAACCGAGTTCCGTATCGCCAAACCCACCCTCTTCCAGATTCACTCGTCCGAGTGCTTTAAAGCCGTTCAGAAAATTCACTGACGCGCCGGCTCGCAACCGGCGCAATTCTTCACCGGAACCGCTGAAACTCTCACCGGCGCTGTCGCCGTCTGAGAAGTTCCACTGGCCGTGGGCCCGACCGAACAGCTTGACGCTTTGGACAATTGGATTGTTCTCATCAGAGTACACCTTGCCCATATTTTTCAGAGTGTTAACCCACTCCGGAGTCGCATCATCGCTGGCTTGCGCAAGCGATGAGACGCATAAAATACCTGCCGCGATAGCGCTGACACCTGAAGACCTGATGGTCATGTGCTTATCCCCCTTTGAACCAACGTTAGAAACTAACGGGCCGCAACGGCCGTCATTCGTTGGCGCAGGATAATGCTCCGGAAACGTTACCGAAATATTACAGTAACGGTTAGGAAATCAGCCCGAAATACGGTCAGGCTGCAGATTATCAGCCGAAGCGGCCGGTGACGTAGTCTTCGGTAAGCTTGTGACCCGGGTTCGTGAAAATCCGGTTCGTCTCGTCAACTTCAATCAGCTTGCCCAGGTGGAAGTACGCTGTGCGCTGAGAAACCCGCGCTGCCTGCTGCATGGAGTGAGTTACGATCGCGATCGCGTAGTTCTCAGACAGTTCGTCAATCAGATCCTCGATGCGCGCCGTGGCAATCGGATCAAGTGCGCTGCACGGCTCATCCATGAGGATGACTTCGGGATTAACAGCAATGGTACGTGCAATACACAACCGCTGCTGTTGCCCCCCTGATAGGCCGGTACCCGGCTGATCCAGCCGGTCTTTGGCTTCTTCCCAAAGACCCGCTCTGCGCAAGCTAGTCTCTACGATCTCATCGAGTTCGGCGCGATTGCTTGCCAAGCCATGTAGTCTTGGGCCGTAAGCGACGTTCTCAAAAATACTCTTTGGGAATGGATTGGGTTTCTGGAACACCATGCCAACCCGGGCGCGTAGCAGCACGACGTCGGTCGACTTGCTGTTGATGTCTTCGCCATACAGGCGAATATCGCCGGTCACGACCGCTGTATCGATCGTGTCGTTCATTCGATTCAGGCAGCGTATGAAGGTCGACTTGCCGCAGCCGGACGGCCCGATTAGCGCAACGACCTGATTGCGACCGATATCCAGGTTGACGTCAAACAGCGCCTGCGCATCCCCATAAAAGACATTACAGTCGCGTACCGTCATTACGGGATCCTCGGCGGTTACGGTGCCGTGGGTCTCGTATTCTTCCTGTGCGACGGACTGAAAATCTTCTGCTACCGCCTGCGACTGGTCCATACGGGGGGCTCGTGAGTTATCGAGTTGTTCTTCTTCCGCCAGATCTACGGCTTCAGCGGTTTGACTTCCAGACATTGTAGCTCACCCTTGTTGGCCAGTAGCCTACCACCGGCGCTCAAACTTATTCCGTAGCCATATGGCCACGGCATTCATAGCGAGAAGAAAAGCCAGCAACACCATGGTCGCGGCTGAGGTCCGCTCCACAAAGGCCCGCTCCGGGCTATCCGCCCACAGAAAAACCTGCACAGGTAGCGCCGTGGCCGGATCCGTTATCGACTGTGGCACCTCGACAATAAAGGCCACCATGCCAATCATCAGCAGCGGCGCCGACTCCCCAAGAGCACGGGCCATGCCGATAATTGCGCCAGTCAGCATACCGGGCATCGCCAACGGCACAACGTGATGAAGGACCGTTTGCACCTGCGAGGCACCAAGGCCAAGTGCGGCTTCACGAACCGAAGGCGGCACGGATTTGATGGCCGCACGCGATGCAATGATGATAGTGGGCAACGTCATCAGGCTCAGAACCAGGCCGCCGACCAACGGAGCTGATCGGGGCAAGCCGAAGAAATTCAGAAACACCGAGAGCCCCAGCAGTCCGAACACAATGGACGGTACGGCAGCAAGATTATTAATGTTGACTTCAACCAGATCGATCCATCGATTGCGCGGTGCGAACTCCTCAAGGTAGACCGCGGCGGCAATGCCGAGTGGAAAGGCAATAACTAAGGTAACCAGCAGCGCGAATAACGACCCCTTGGCTGCCCCCGCGATGCCAGCCTGCTCGGGGTCACGAGAATCGCCTCGTGTAAAGAAATTGACATTAAATCTTTGCTCTACACGCCCATCCGCCGCAAGCGCATCAATCCAGCGGAGCTGACTATCGCTAAGCCTACGGGCGCCGCCCTGCTCATCACGCTCGACGTGCCCCTTTACGAGCATGTCCACCTCATCATCGGCCGTGATCCACAGTTCGCGAGTAGAGCCAATTAGGGCCACATTAGCCACAACCTCGTCGCGCAAATCAAACTCAGCGCCTGCGCTGATAAGCCGATTGAGCTCGCGCATCTCCCGGCGGCCACTGACATCGGGCAGCTCTGACTGCAGCGCGTCACGTATAAGCGCCCTATAGTTAGCCGAAGCAAGCTGCTGCGGATCGGCCTGACCGTCTGGGTCAATGACTGCAGGATCAAAATAGATATCCAGTTTGAACTGCGTCTGCCAGAAAGCGGTGTAGCCGTTACCAATAATTGTGACAAACAAGAATGCAACAAAGGCGAGCCCAAGCAACGCAGAACTCAAACCAAACAGACGAAAACGCCGTTCGCTGCGGTAGCGGCGCGCCAGGCTGGCGCGCACACGACGGAGCGTCTCTTCCTGGGCCCGCTTCTCGTCAGCAGTCATTCAGTAAACCTACTCGTACTGCTCGCGATACTTGCGCACTACATGCAGCGCGAAGACATTGAGAATTAACGTAACAACGAACAAGACCAGACCGAGAGCGAAGGCCGCGAGGGTCTTCGCGCTGTCAAACTCCTGATCACCGACCAGCAGCGTCACAATCTGCACCGTCACGGTCGTCACCGCCTGCAGGGGGTTGACTGTCAGGTTGGCGGCCAGTCCGGCCGCCATGACAACAATCATCGTCTCGCCGATCGCACGCGAGACTGCCAGCAGCGCGCCGCCAACAATGCCGGGCAAGGCGGCTGGCAGGATGACCCGTTTTACGGTCTCCGACTTCGTCGCGCCAAGCGCATAGGACCCATCGCGCATGGCCTGAGGCACGGCATTGATCACGTCGTCCGTCAGCGACGAAACGAACGGGATAATCATCACACCCATCACCAGACCGGCTCCCAACGCACTCTCAGAGGCGACCTCCAGTCCCAGCGAGGTACCGAGATCGCGCAGCAGCGGGGCCACGGTCAGCGCGGCGAAGAAACCATAGACGACGGTGGGAATGCCCGCGAGAATTTCCAGCACGGGCTTGATGACTGCGCGAATCCGCGGACTGGCGTACTCGGTGAGGTATACCGCAGTCATCAGGCCGATTGGCAAGGCCACGAACATGGCAATACCTGATATCAGCAGTGTGCCCGCAAACAGCGGAATGGCCCCAAACGCCCCAGACGATCCGACCTGGTCAGCTCGCAAAGCGGTTTGCGGACTCCAGGTCAGACCAAAAAGAAACTCGGTGAACGAGATCTTCTGAAAGAAGCGAAGCGCCTCAAACAGCACCGACAGCAAGATACCTACCGTCGTAAAAATCGCGATCGTGGAAGCCACGACCAGCGCCGCCTTGATGACTGTCTCTACCTTATTTCGTGCGCGGAAATCCGGCTGCAGGCGGGTCGCAGAATAAAGAAACCCGGCTAAACCTAGCGCAACGATCAGGCCCGATAGAATCCAGCGGGCCGAGGCCTGCAGGGAATTGTAGAGTTCCGCTGCCGCTCCAAGCTCAACGGCACGGTTGGGATTGACAAACTGACCGGCGGCAAGGTTTTTAATGTCATTGACCAGCAGCCCCAACTGCGCATCGGAACTTCCACGCAGCGCTTCAGGCAGGCTAGCAACCACTCGCCCGGTGATGACGCTGTCTGACAGGGACAGCCACGCAGCAACCAGCAGCAACCCCGGCAGACCGCACCAGATAGCGGCATAGTATCCGTAGTACTTCGGTAGCGAATGCAGGGAACGAATCGAGGAGTAGCCACCCACGGTGGCAATCGACCGCCGGCGGCCGAGCACAAAGGACGCAACGGCCATCGCGGCGAGCAGCAGCAATAGCGTTGAAAGCTGCAACCGCTGGCCCCTTAACTACCGCGCAGAAACAAGCGGCGGCCCACAAGGAGCCGCCGCCGGTTAGAGTTCCGTTGGGTGTCGCTGCCCAACAGACCGCCTAGTTGGCAGCCAAATTTAGTGGCTGCAAATCCCGCACGGCTTGTGCGACTGCCTCGTACTCCGCCTCGGGCAGAGGAATCAATCCGCGCTCGGTCAGATAGCCGAAATCGCCCATGGCTTTGTCGCTGACAAATTCAGCCAGATACTCGCGAATGCCCGGAATCGCGCCTATGTGCGCCTTCTTGACGTAGAAGTAGAGTGAGCGCGAGACCGGATAGATGCCCTCGGCAATCGCCTCAAACTCAGGCTTCTGGCCATCAATTAATGAGCCCTGCACCACGTCGGCATTCTGATCGAGGAAGCTGAAGCCAAAGATACCGAGCGCATCCGGGTTGGCTTTTAGCTTATTAACAATCAAATTGTCATTCTCTCCGGCTTCTACGTAGCGCCCGTCTTCGCGAACACCGTGACAAATACCTTTGTAGCGACTCTTGTCCTCAGACTTGATGGCCTTGATCCACGCGAATTGTTTGCAGCCACCCTCCATGGCCAGCTCCGCGAACGCATCGCGGGTACCGGAGGTTGGCGGCGGACCCAGCACCTCGATTGCCGTATTCGGCAGCTCCGGGTTTACCTCATTCCAGGTGTTGTACGGGTTGGGCACCAGCCGCTCGCTCCCGTCAGGTGCCGGCACATCTTTCGCCAGCGCCAGAAACACGTCCTTTAGGCTGAGCTCATAGGGCTTGTTGTCAATCGAGTTGGCCAACACGATGCCGTCGTAGCCGATCTTCACCTCAACAATCTCGGCGACGCCGTTGCTCGCACACAGTTCTACCTCAGACGACTTGATACGCCGCGAACTGTTGGTGATGTCAGGGTGTTCGACGCCCACACCGGCGCAAAACAGCTTGAGCCCACCGCCAGATCCAGTGGACTCAATCTTTGGTGTCTTAAAGGCTGTCGACCGGCCAAACTGCTCGGCGACAACGGTTGCGAATGGGTACACCGTGGACGAACCCACGATACTGATGTAGTCGCGTGCCGCCTGGGCAGCCGCGGGACCAGAAACTGAGAGTAGAACAGCGACGCCGCAAACAGTTAGCGCGGCCGATCGGATAGTCGTCAACACAGTACTTCCTCCAAAGGAAATGGTTTTTATGTCACGCAGGCAGTCTAGGAACGCTTTGTTAAGGGAATATTTCAGCCCGGGACCGATCCGCTGACTAGCCACCAAGCTCCTGCTTTAGCTCCGCGAGCTTGAGGTGACGAACATCGCGACCATGTACGAGATAGATCACATATTCGGCAATATTTTTAGCGTGATCACCGATGCGCTCGAGCGCCCGGGCCGTCCAGCTGACATTCATAAACCGGCGGATGGTGCGAGCGTCTTCCATCATTAGGCTGATGCACTGCCGGGTGATCATGTCGTACGCCTCATCAACCAGCTTGTCTTCCTCGACTACCTGCAGCGCATCGTCCGAATCAAGCCGCGAGAACGTATCCAGCGCATCATGCACCATTGACTGCACGTGCTCGCCGAGTGATCGCAGCTCGCTGTAATGATCGGCGGGCTGCTGCTCTGCAGCGAGCTTCGACGCCAACAAGCCTATTTTTTCGGCCTCATCGCCAATTCTCTCCAGGTCCGTGATCGTCTTGATTATCGCGACGATAAGCCGCAGATCACCCGCAGCCGGGGCGCGTGTGGCCAGAACTCGGCTGCATTCTTCGTCAATGGCGACTTCCAGCGCATTGACCTTGTAATCATCACGCGCAACGTTGAGCCCCATTTCGCTGTCGCCCGACGTAATCGCCTCAATGGCGGTATCCAACTGACTTTCCACCAGGCCACCCATGCGCAACACCTCGGTGCGCAGGTGCTCAAGTTCCTCGTTGAACCGACGCGAAGTGTGCTGACTGAACTTTTCTGATTCCACCTGTATCGCTCCCCAAATGCTAACCGGCCAGCTGCACAACATTCGCACCCGCGGCGATGCGATCCGGAGGGAATTGGCAGACGAATTCGCTACCCTCGCCGACTTCGCTGGTCACCTCCAGCTCTGCGTTGTGCCGCCGCAGGGCGTGCTTGACGATGGCCAGCCCCAGACCCGTGCCACTTTCCTGGCGGGCCCGCGCAGCATCGGTGCGGTAAAACCTCTCCGTCAATCGAGGCAAATCATCAGCGTTAATGCCGATACCCTCATCCCGCACCGTCAGCCATCCGCCGTTTTCGTTAGTCCTCCACGACACCTCTACCACGCTGTCGTCAGGCGAGTAGCGCACCGCGTTGCTGATCAAGTTGGTGACAATCGACTGAAGCTCCGTTGCCTCACCGAGAATCTCGGCATTACTTTCAATCTGCGTTTCGAAACGCCGGGCGCGCTGCACCGTCGCCAGAACCTCCCGCTGCGCGGTGGCTACGATCTGCTCTACGCTGACCGCGCGGGCCCGGGAGCAGCTTTCCGACGACTCCAGTTTAGCCAGCTGGAGCAGATCCTGGACCAGCCGACCCATACGCTCGGCCTGGGCTCGCATGTCGGTCAGCGGGCCATGCCATGTTGCGGGCATCTGGTCATCCTCTGTCATTGCGTCCAGATAACCGGAAATAACCGTCAGCGGAGACCGCAGCTCATGGCTCGCGTTAGCGGCGAAATCGCGGCGCGTTCTGGCTAGGCGGACCGATTGACTGATGTCCCTGACCAGGAGCAGTCGCTGACCCATGCCATACGGAATCACCCGGCAGGAAAGCCATGTGTCATTGTTTCCCGGCGCCGGAATCTCAACGCTGCTCTTTTGCGACCCATCCTTCAGGTATTGAACAAACTCGGGGTGGCGAATGAGGTTGTCAATGCGTGTTCCTCTATCGCGTTTCTTCTTCAGACCCAGCAGTCGGCGGGCTGCTTTGTTGCCACGGATGATCTCCAGGTCTTCGTTCAGCACGACGCCGCCATCCGGAAAGGCTTTGGTCGACGCGCGAACCTCCTTCACCAGGCCCACCCATGCGCGACGGCTTTCTTTGGCCCGCACCTGCAGCGCGCGGATTCTCGCGAGTACCTGTGACCAGGGGCCATCACCGGATGGCAATGGGCCCGCCTCATCGGTGCGCAGCCACTGTTCAAGCAGGAACAGATGGTAGATATGCCAGGCCAGCAGTATGGCGAGCGCTGCAACGAAACCGTAAAACGCCTGATCGTACAAAGCGGCCACGGCCACGCAGGCCACAATAAGCGCGCCGTGCTGGAGCAGAGTCTTCAGCCAAACGGGATGCATATCAGCGCGTAGAAAACCTGTAGCCAGCACCACGTACCGTCTGAATATAGCTGGCGACGCCAGGGCCCTCGAGCGCCTTGCGCAGTCTGCGCACATGGACATCAACGGTTCGCTCTTCCACGTAAACGTTTTGCCCCCAAACGAAATCGAGGAGCTGCCCGCGACTGTAGACGCGTTCCTGATTGGCCATAAGAAACTTCAGCAGACGGTACTCAGTGGGCCCAAGACTGATCTCTGCTTCGCCCACGGTAACGCGATGGCTAACCGGGTCGAGCTGCAATTCACCCGCCTTGATAGGTTCCTCATCACTGGAGGTTGACCGGCGGAGTAGCGCATTGATTCGCGATAACAGTTCGCGGGTAGAAAACGGCTTGGTGACGTAGTCGTCTGCGCCACCATCGAGCCCAGTAACCTTGTCGCGCTCTTCCGCCCTCGCGGTCAGCATAATCACGGGCAATTGGCGGGTGGCATCCTCACGGCGAAGTGCCCGGGTCAACTCGATGCCGCTTAGATCGGGCAGCATCCAATCCACAAGGACAAGATCGGGGCAGGCATCAGCAATGAGATTGCGCGCGGTTGCGCAGTCACCCGCTTCTGCAACTTCGAAGCCGGCGCGTGACAGGTTGAAGGCGATCATTTGCCGGATCGCCACGTCGTCCTCAACCACGAGAATATTTCGTGAACTCATCAGGCATGTGCGCTCGTAATGACCTCGTCATTACAGCAAACGCGTATTACAGGAAGGTTACGGGCGGCCTGCTATCAGTGTCAATATCGGGGCGGAAGTGCCGCGCCTGACTCACTCGAATCGATAGCCGAACCCGCGGACGGTCTGAATAGCCGCCTCGCAGCCATGCGGCTCCAGTGCGGCTCGCAGGCGCCGCACGTGCACATCGACTGTCCGCTCGCCAATGCCCGAGCGGCGATTCCATACCTTGTCGAGCAGTTGCTGTCGGCCAATCACGCGTCCGGCGTTCTCCATGAAGTAAGCAATTAGCCGAAACTCGACGGGCGCAAGACTTAGTTCGTGATTGTTGACCGAAACCTTATGCGCTGAGGGGTCGAGCGTAATTGACCCGACCCGCAGTACGCCGTTCGAGGGAGGCAATGCGGGCCGGCGCAGCGCGGCCTGAGCACGCGCCAAGAGCTCGGTAGATCTCGGCGGCTTGATGACGAAATCGTCAACCCCTGCCTCTAACGCCCGGGCAATATCACCCGGATCACTCCGCGTGGAAACCATCACTACGCGGGTGTCCGGGCGCTCGGCACGGCGGATTCGCTCGGTCAATTCCAGGCCGGTGATATCGGGTAACAGCCATTCCGTAACAACGAGTGCGGCATCTGCTCGCTCCAGCTCACGTATAGCGTCATCACCGTTCGCGAACGCGACCGTTTCGTAGTTGGCCGCTGAAAACTGCTGATCGAGCCAGTCACGGTCAGCAGCATTGGGGTCAACTACAAGCACACGCGGCACGTGCCGGCTCCGGAAAACCATTTACGAATCAGCATTTACTCGCAGGGGCATTGCAGGATGTTTACCTAAATGTTTCGTTTACGTTACCAACTGCCCAGACCACCCTATCTGACGCAAAAACATCACCCCACTGTCACGAGAGCGTCAAATTCCGACCCTATTTTCCGGCGCTTAATCAATGGGATACCAATATCAATGGAAGTAATTCTTTGCGCAGACCCGGCGGCAAACCGGCGCGCCTATGCAGGCATCGCCAGTCGCGAGTTCGCCGCCGCCTGGCGCAGTCGCGGTCACGCCGTAATCGCGTTTCCACCGCGGCGCCGCGCCGGTCACCCGCGATCGACCACTCAGGCCGAACTGCTGCAGGAAGCGCGGCAGCTGCTGCTTCGCGCGCCGGAGGCCCGCGTGCACTTAACTACGACCGGCCCGGCGGCCATTGCCATGGCCCAAGCCTGCGCGGAGCTCGGCCGCCGATACACCTCGGCAAGCGAGATCACTGAATTGAAGACCCACCAACGCGGCCTGTTTGGCGATGCCATCAGGCTTATCCACGCAGGCGCTGCCAGGGTCGTGACACCTGTGTCCGCAGCCAGCGAGTTACTGGGCGCGTCGGGGATCCATAGCGCAATAACCATTGCTGCGGGCGTAGACACCCAGCTCTTCCAACCACGGGTCTATGGAAAACTCGACCTGCCCCGTCCAGTCACCCTCCTACTGGCCGCAGACCTCGCAAGCACGGAGTTGAGGCAGTTCATCGAACGGTCGCTCCCCGGAACGCGCATGGCCTATGTACCCGAATGGACGGGTGGCCCAATGGATTCTGCTCTGCGCATCGTAGGCTACCTGCCGCCCGCAGAGCTTGCCGAATTGATATCCGCTGCGGACGTTTGCGTCGTGCCTGAGCAAGGCATCTCGTCGCTGCTGCTGTGCCTGCAGGCACTGGCTTGCGGCGTCCCCGTTGCATCGCCCGGCAACCGTTATCTTCAGTCGCTACTTGTAACGGAAGGCATCGGCAGTGCGGACCCTAATCTGAGCAAAGCCGTCGCCGAATCGCTTGCGGGTAATCGCCAGCTTTGCCGGCAGGTCGCGCAGCGCCACGCCTGGCATATTGCCGCGCAGCAGATTCTGGACCTGCTCTCCCACGGCGCTGAGCACCGGGTCTACGTAGAACGGGAGGTTGCAGCGTAGCCGCAGCAGGCGGAACTGCGCACGCAGCGGCAAACCCACCAGGCCGCCAGCGAACCGGTCAATGGCCCGACCCAATAGATCCATAGCTGGCCCAGCTGGCCACTCGCGATGGCGGGACCAAGCGATCTAGCCGGGTTCATCGAAGCGCCGGAGAACGGCCCACCGAATACGGCGCATAGGGCGACCGTGCCGCCGATGGCGACACCCGCCATCAAGCGAGAGTCGGGCAAACCGGCCACGACGCTGAGGATGACGAATACCAGCATCGCGGTGAGCAGAATCTCAAAAACGACGGCGACAGCCCAGCCGTTGGCTGGGAGGGTGACGCCCAATGAGGCTGCATCGGGCAAACTCGCAGCAAGCACCATGCTCGCGGCGATTGCGGCTGCGCACTGGCTGGCTGCGTAAGCTGTCAATTCACCAGTCGGTAAGCGGCCGGTAATCCAAAAGGCCAGGCTGACAGCGGGATTCAGATGAGCCCCGGAGATATCGCCGAGCGAATACACCATGGCCATCACGACGAGGCCGAAGGTCAGGGCCACGCCTAAGTGCGTCACGCTGCCGGGATACAGACTCTCTACGGCAATTGCCCCGGTCCCGGCAAACACGAGTGCAAACGTGCCGAGCGCTTCCGCAGCGCAGCGGCGACCCAAAGGAATACCGTTAGCACTGTCTCTATCGGTGGCTTGGGCGCGACTTCGGTTCAAGAGGCGGCTCCCGCGGTGGAACCCCGGCGCTGCTCGCGCTCGCCAGCATGATCACCCGCTGCACCTCGGGCCAGATCCAAGGTCTTAGGTGATGATGGCTTACCAAATAAACGGCCAGCGATGGTCAGGCTTTGCCGATGCAGCCGGTGCCGCTCGCGAATGACCAAACCACGCAGTCGCGGCAAATGGGTATCCACTTGCAGGGAATCTGGCTGCGCCGCAATGAGTCCATTCAAAAGGTCCAGATCCTGCGCCAACCCGAGAGTTTCACCGAGTTCACTCAACCAGCGAATCCGCCGGGCAGCACCTGAACGGAAAGCTGCAAGCAACTCGGTCTGGTAACAGGCGTATTTGACGTGCTTACGCCAGTCGTGGAACAGCTCGGGCTGCGAGTGCAACCTCAGGTGCTGAAAGTCTTTTTCCGCATGCTGATATGTTCGGCGACCTGACCGCCGCACGTCCTTAAAGGTCAGCGCATCCAGCGACACAACCTGCAGACGCCCGGCACCGTCCTTCAGCGAGGCCAGCGCCGACTCGACTCTCGCAGGTAGTTGCGCATGACTGCGTGCCTCCGCATCTGCTTGCTGCTGCTCGAGGCTGACAAGCAACATTCGCAGCGACTGATGGAGTCGGGGCTCCCAGCAACGCGCGAGCAGAAACTGCGTAACTTCGGTCATTGCTGCCGCGTCGCGTGCACCGGACAACTCACGAGACAGATCCCGATAGGCCCGATTCTCGACCGCGTACACATAGGGATGGGTCGACTTGAGCAACCGCAGCACTGCCCGCACGCGCTTGCAGGTCTGCCGGGTTTTGTGAATGCGGGCGGCCGGCGCACTTTGCCAGTCTGACAGCAGCCGCGTTGCCTTACGGTTCTGCTCTAGCAACACACGGCCCACTTCTGCGCCGGCACGGGCGCGCCTACTAAATCGATATGGCATGTCAGTGACGAGGTAAGTGGTAGCGCACCAACGCCTCTTGTCCACTGCCATCAGACAGGTTCGGGGCAGGTTCCGGGCGCTTGGGTTCACCTGATAGTATGCTCCGGCGGCGTCAAAGATCTACCACTACCGATATCGAGCCCGTTGAACGACTCCTCGGAAAACTTAGCCGACAAGCACCTTTCCGGGCAGCCACGCCAACCCATGCACCAGCGTCGGGGCCTGCGGCGGCTGGTTGCCGCGACTGGGTTCAGCATGGCCGGCCTAAGTGCGGCCTGGAGCAGCGAGGAGGCCTTCCGACAGGAGGCCGTGCTCGCCGTTTTCCTGTTACCCGGAGCACTTGTGCTGGGCAGCAATACCGTGGAGCGCCTGCTGCTGGCGGGCAGCGTCCTTCTGGTACTTATAGTGGAGCTACTCAATACAGCAGTCGAATACACGGTGGACCGTATCGGCACCGATCATCATGACCTGTCCGGCCGGGCGAAAGACCTGGGGTCAGCCGCAGTTCTGCTAAGCCTGCTGTTGGCTGGACTGACCTGGAGTCTGATCGGCTGGGAGCGGCTCTTCGGCGGCTAGATCAGGGCCGCGGCAAGCAACAGACTGGTTTGCGCGAGACCCCAGCCGACAGCGGCGCCGGCCATCACGTCGGTGGGATAGTGCAATCCCAGGATGACGCGCGACAGGGCTACGCTGACCGCGAATGGCAGCATGATCCAAGCCACTTGAGGAAAATACACCGCGAGCTGCACCGTGAAGGCCACTGCGTGCATCGTGTGCCCGGAGGGAAAACTGTGCCTGTCGAGGGGCGGTGTCACAGGCTCCACCCCCATATGCGAGGCGAAAGGACGCTCCCGGACCAGAGTCGCCTTAAGGACCTTATATAAGAGGACGCCAACCAGCGCCGTCAGCCCCATCGCGAGCGTGGGCAACACCGCCGAAAAACCGTAGACCAGCGGAAGGACGGCCAGCATGGCATACCAGGCAATGCCGTCTCCGAGCCGGCTTACTGCCGTGAAATAGAGGCCTACCGGCCGAATCCTCGCAAACTCGTTGCAGGGAATACACAGCCGACCTTCAAAGGCATCCAGGCGGCTGAAACCGGACTCAAGCCGTCCGGCCGGTACGTGAAGTTTCCACCATGGGCTATTCATGAGAATGGAGAATCAGTTAGTTAGCTGACAATCTGATTACGGAATTTTGAAACTTCGATGACAGCATTGATTTCACGCAACTTAAATCTGATCGTCACACAATCTTCACGCGGTCTCGCGACTATCGCGAGCCATGCGAATTGCGATTGTTACGGATGCATGGCGACCGCAGGTTAACGGTGTCGTAACCACCCTATCAACCACTGCGGAGACCCTGGAGCAGATGGGCCATGCGGTCCTCGTGGTCAATCCTGGCGAGTTCCACACGTTCCCCTGCCCCACCTATCCCGAGATCAGACTGTCGTGGCGCCCTGGCAAACGCGTCGCCGAGCTGCTTGACGGGTTTCAGCCCGAGCTGATTCACATTGCGACGGAGGGCCCGCTTGGGCTTGCTGCAAGGGGCTATTGCCGGCGGCGGAAGCTGCGCTTCACCACCTCGTATCACACCCAGTTCCCGCAGTACGTGCGAGCCAGAGCTCCAGTTCCGCTGGCAGTCAGCTATGCGTTCTTGCGCTGGTTTCACGGGGCGGCGGAACGCGTCATGGTGGCAACCCAGCATCAACAGCGCGATCTTGAGGAACATGGGTTTCGCAATATTGCGCGGTGGACGCGAGGCGTAAACACCGAGCTATTCAAGCCGGGCCGCCGGGACTTCCTGGATGCGCCCCGCCCCATCTGGATGTACGCCGGCCGCGTGGCCGTCGAGAAGTCGATTGACGAGTTCCTGGCATTGGACCTGCCGGGCACCAAATTCGTGGTCGGCGACGGACCAGACCGGGAAGCGCTGGAGGCCGAGTATCCTGCGGCCAGGTTTACAGGCTACAAGTTTGGCGAGGAACTGGCAGCTCACCTGGGGGCGGCCGATGTCTTCGTGTTTCCCAGTCGCACTGACACCTTCGGACTGGTGATGCTGGAAGGCATGGCCTGCGGGCTGCCGGTTGCGGCGTTTCCGGTGACCGGGCCGATCGACGTCGTGACACATGGTGTTACGGGCATTCTCGATGAGGACCTGGCCCAAGCCGCAATGCAGGCGCTGGAACTCTCGCGGGATGACTGCCGCAACGAGGCGCTGCGCCGCTCATGGCCGCGCGCCACGGAACAATTCTTCAACAACCTGGCGATCGCCGATCCTGACAAGACCGATCGCACGGAACCGAAGCACCGTTCAGTGCACGCCTCCGAGACCACCTGAATTCGCTTGCCCCCGCCGCAGGCAATCCAGCCGCAATGCGCCACACCCGGAGCCTCTTGCCATGACCAACACACCACCGACGCTTAGTTATCGCAGTATCTTCATCTCCGACGTACACCTGGGCTACCACAGCTGCCGGGCCGAGATGTTACTGAGCTTTCTACGTGCAAGCCGCACTCAGAACCTGTACCTGGTTGGAGACATTGTCGACCTGGAAAGCCTGAGCCGCAGTTTTCACTGGCCACAAAGCCATAGCGACGTCGTGCGCACGCTGCTTGGGAAAGCCAAGCACGGCAGCCGCGTGGTCTACATCCCAGGCAATCACGATGCCAGCTTTCGCGACTATTGCGGCTTGAAGTTCGGCAACGTTGAGATTCGCCGTCGGTGCCTGCACACGACAGTGGACGGGCGTAAATTCCTGGTAACGCATGGCGATGAGTTCGACAGCCATGTGACCTGCAGCCCCTGGCTCAATTCCCTCGGTCGCTTCGCCTACCGGCGCATGATGGCCGTGCACACCCTGTACAACCGCGCTCGGGCTCAGCTGGGTTATCGCTACTGGTCTCTGGCTTCATTCCTGAAGAGGCGATCCGCTTCCGCCCAGCAATACATCGAGCGCTATTCGAAGGCTGCATGCGATAGCGCCAGCAGGCGCGGCCTCGACGGCATCATCTGCGGGCATATTCATCGACCGGATCAATGCGATATCGACGGCGTGACCTACATCAACGACGGTGATTGGGTAGAAAATTGCACGGCTCTGGTGGAGCACCTGGACGGCCGGCTTGAGCTGCTTGACTGGCCGGGTCTGCGGGCGACGCTGGAAGATCAGGATGCTACCGTATTGCTGCCTACAGCCGCGTGACCAGAGTCCGTCCTAAATGCAAGACGACAAAGTTTTTCAGGTGCTTTTTCTTTGTACGGGTAACTCCGCCAGGAGTGTGATCGCCGAAAGCGTGCTTAATCGCCTTGGCCGACCACAGTTTGTGGCGCATAGCGCCGGCAGCCAGCCAGCAGGACAGGTGAACCCCTTCGCGCTGTCGCTGCTGCAAGCACAAAACTACCCGACGGATCAGCTGCGCTCGAAGAACTGGGACGAATTTTCGGTAGTTGGTGCGCCAGAGCTGGATTTTGTCTTTACCCTATGTGACAGCGCGGCCGAGGAAACCTGCCCGGTGTGGCCAGGTCAACCGATGACAGCCCACTGGGGACTGCCGGATCCGGCCGCCGTCAGCGGCAGTGAAGCGGAAAAACATCTGGCTTTCGCCGATACACTGCGCATGCTGACGCAGCGGATCGACATATTCATCAACCTGCCGATTCAATCCTTAGACAAACTGAGCCTGCAGCAGCGGCTCGATGACATCGGCAGTGCCGGGTAACCCCAACCCTTACTCGGAAGCCGCGGTTGCCTCCTGCAGGTAGGCGATCAGATTCGCAAAATCCTGCGGGCCTTTGAATGCCTGCGGCCGGAAATTCATGGTAGTGCCCGGCACCATCTCCATCGGGCTTCGTACCCACGTCTCCATGGTCTCCGGTGTCCAGGTGATTCCCGAGTTCTTCAGTGCTTCGGAGAAGCCAAAACCCGCTGCCGCACCGGCCGCCCCACCAAAGACCCCATGCAGGTTGGGCCCCACTTTGTGAATCCCGCCCGCTTCTACGCTGTGGCAGGACGCGCACTGTATAAATAAGGTGCGGCCGCGTTTCACGTCCGCCTGTGCCAGCAGGGCCGACAGGTCGTAGTCCGGCTCACTTGCCGCACCGGCGCTGCCGCCACCAGACACCCCGCTCGTGGAGGCGCCTGCGGAGTCGGGCTCCGCGCCTCCGCAAGCACCGAGACATAAAGCCAATGCGCCGGCTACGAGAGTCGGCATCCATGAATTTGTCATAACGTGGCTGCTCCGATCACAGCTAGCTGATTCTTATTGGGTTTTTCTTGCCCGCCCGGCCAGTCGGCGGGCGGTCAAAAGGCCGAAAACGCGCGAATTCTAGCATGCCGATCAGGCCTCTTCGCGCGCTTCCCGATCCGGTGACACGCAACCGATATCTATATGACATCGACGTCATTTAACGCGCCTTGTGACCGTGACACGGCAGTTTTCGGACCAAAAACGTCATACAAGCGCGCTGGGGTCGCAATACACGGTGCGTACAGTTTGTGTTCATTACTTGGCTCAACCCCACACCGTGATGTTCGACGATATGGCAGCAAATTCCGGTTCCGGCGGTAGTGACGGCAGGACACGTACGTTCTCCCTCCGACTGACCGAGGCCGAGCACACGAAGATTCGTGAGATAGCGACGCGCATGGAGACGTCGGAGGCTTCGGTGATTCGCTACGCGATCCGCAGCATGCTGAACCGCGTTGCCCCGCTCTACGACCCGGGCGCCAGTGGTTACAGCCTGATTCCGGTCTTTGTGGAGTGCGGTGCGGAGCTAACAAGCTACTTCAATCTCGACGTCTCACGGCTCGAGAAGATCATCAACCGGGATGTGCGCAAGACAAATCGCAAAGTCGATTCAGACGACCTGGTGCTGCTGTCTATGTCCGGATTGGGCGAACCCCAGGTGCACGCGAAGCTTCGTGAACTCAAGGACGACGGCGTTGAACTCGGGGATGTCCCGCAAACGCTGCGTAGCTACTTCTACGAGAAGTACATCTACCAGACCAACCTGGAGGAAACAGGCGACTGACAGTCTGCGCATTTCCAAATGCGTCATCGGGGCGCGGACTGTCAGTCACCGAACCTGGCCACCAGAGTTACAGAATTTAGAAGTCAGTCAGTTAAACGCTAGAAAGAGTCGATAAACGACACTACTGATCGATATAGACAAGCGGCAATCTGCCCCAACAGGCGGATGGCCACGGTTCTCCAAAGAGAAAACGTGGCCGCCGAACTGCGTATCTCCAAATGCGTCATCGGGACGCAGCGCGGCGGCCACGGAATTTTTGGAAAGCAGCCGGAAAACAACCGGCCGAACAGATTTTGAAGAACCCGTGACCGGCGGTTCACGCATCTCCAAATGCGTCATCGGGGCGTGAACCGCTGGTCGCCGGATTTTCCGGCGAGCCGACTGATGGCTCCAGGGTATTCAGCAAGCACAAGCAGTGGGCGGCGGATCGCGCATTTCCAAATGCGTCATCGGGGCGCGAGCTTCCGCCCGCCAGCTTGATTCGGGTTCTTTGCCGCTGGCAGCGAACCTGACCGACGTTCGGAACAAGTTCTGACACAAGGCCTCTTGGGTCTTTATGTGGCGGTAACCGAGTGCCGGAATCGGATCCGGGCACGGAGTGGAAGCTCCGGCCCGGATGCACTTAACAGAAAGGGAAGACTTAACGAGTTTCAAAACTGGAGAATCTGAATGAACCTTAAGCTTAAATGCGCGGGTGCTGCGGCGCTGGCGCTCATGGCTGGAGCCCCTGCTTCAGCTGCCATCATATCCAGCGCCTCGGAAACCGGCGTGTTCATTTCTGTCGTCGAGCGCGACGACATCAACAACATCACCGGCAACTTGGTTATAGACCTCGGCTTCGGGGCGGACGCCTTCTTCAATGATGTCACCGCCGACGGCATCGCCATGTGGACAACCACGGCTAGCCAAAGCGCCGCCATCAAGACATTTTTGGACAGCGCAACCGGCTCCGTTAGTTTGAACGTGGGTGCGGCCGAGCTGGTGACCAATTCCGAAGACTGGGGTTTCGTCAGCACCGGAGTCGTAACTGGTCCCGGCCTAACGGACTTCTTGGCTTTCAACTCAGGCGTTCAGAACACGCTGCAGTTCGTGAGCAATGCTAACCAAGGCGACTTGTTCGACGCTGACGGTTTACTGGCCGCCAGTTTGTCCGCTGATCCTGGCTTCCACGGCAATCCCGCCTGGGGTAACAACATTGGCGGTGCGGTTAACGGGAACAATGAGCTCACCTTCGGCACGACCGGCAGTCTAACGCGTTGGAGCCTCGATGTGGCGGCACAGGGTTTCGTTGAAGGCCTGCTTGGCCAAATCAGCAGCGACATGGAAACCGGCCAAGTTAGTTTCTCCACGGCTACGACCGTCGTCCCCGTCCCGGCTGCAGCCTGGCTGTTTGGGTCAGCCCTCGGCCTACTGGGCTGGGTCCGCCGGCGCAGCACGGCCAAGTAAGCCCTTTAGTCCGAGCGACTAGAAGCGCGATCTACACAGTAGCGCGCTCAGGAGTAGGAAAATGAAGAGAATGCAATTAGCAGCTGGGGTATGCGGACTGATGCTCAGTTCAGCAGCCTCGGCGATGGTGATTGATTTTGAGGGGTTTGCTGCAGGCACCATCATGGATGATGAATAT
>JANQPY010000013.1 GCA_028285245.1 Gammaproteobacteria bacterium
TGATTGCCTCGCGCGGCAGCCCGGTGATGTCGCAGGCCAGTTCTCGCGCAAAGTCAGGCGCCTGCACCGGAGCCCAGATTTCGCAGCGGTGACTACCGACAACCGCCGTCGCATTCATGGGTTCCATCGTCATGTGCGCGAGATAGGGAGTGGCGTACTCGGCAGTTCTGACGCTGCCGCCAGCCGATAGCGCGCCCTCGGTGTCACCTTCAGCACGCGCCTCGACGCCGTCATTCCTATCCAGCACCTCTGCGTGCGATGCACGGACCTGATCAGCGCTGAGTCCGGCCAATGGGCCATCAGACCAGCTGGCGATGAGGCGATCTCGGCCGCGTGTGGCGATCCAAAGCGAGTCGGCGACAACCGCGACACCGCTGGTGATGCGCACAACCGCTTTAACACCTGCAATAGCCAGCGCCTGACTGCCGTCGAAGTCCAGCAGCTTGTCGCCAAATCTCGGGGGCCTCAGCACGACGGCTGTCAGCATTCCCGGGAGGCGCAGATCTAGCCCGAAGCCTGCCTGGCCAAGGCTTTTCGCGGCAGCGTCATTGCGCCCCGAGTGTCGCCCGATCCAGCGGAACTGATCTGTCGGTTTGAGCGGTGGGTGGTCCGGAACACGCAGCTCGGCGGCCGTCCGCGCCAGCTCTGCATAAGCCAGCCGCTCGCCCGTCTCAAGGTTCATCAGCGTGCCATTACCCACTACTTCAATACTTTCTGGCGCCGCCGCCCAGCGCTCGGCCGCGGCGGCACGCAGCATCTCCCGGGCTTGCGCGCCGGTAAGCCTCAGCGTGTCCCAGCGTGTGCGCATGCTCTTGCTTTCCGCGGTAATCTGGCTGGGCGTTTGAAAACTCGGATGTACTGGCGCCTGGCGACACTGAATCTGGTCAGGCCGAACACCGAGTTCTTCTGCTACCAACGTCGCGAACCCTGTGAAGACCCCCTGCCCCATCTCAACCTTGTCGACCTGCAAAACGATGAGACCGTCCGGTCGCACCTGTAGATAAGCGTTGGGCTGCATGCTGCCGGGTGGTACGTCGGGAAGACCGCTTGGTTGATGCCGCCCGGAGAGGCCGAGTATCAGGCCGCCGCCGGTGATCGTTGCAGCACCGGCCAGCAGCGTGCGGCGGGTCAGGAACCTGTTAGGCATGCGTTCGGGTGAGGGAGCGTTTCTTGTTGGCGCACCCGGAGAGTGTATAGCCGATGCGGCCGACTGCGAATGGGTCGGACCCGACCCCCGAGAGATGGACGTCAGGCGCTACTGGCGACGATAAAGGCTGCCGGGGTCTGAGTTGAGCGACTGCGGAGTAATTGAGACTACAAAACCGGCGGAGAAATCGGTGCCGGCAAGATCACCGTCCACCGTCAATGTAATGGGCTGATCCATAGAGAGATACCTGCCACAGGCCTCGCCGGCATCGCAGATGACAAAGTCGTTGTCGGCATCAGTACCGGCGGCGATCAGGTAATCACCCGGGGGAATGTCATTGAGCTGGAAAGCGTATGTGCCGGTGGTGGACGCTGAATCGAACTGGCGGACCACATCGCCGCTGTCTGCATCGATTAGCAGCACATAGAGGTAGCCCAGATCCGGCACGATCGGTACCGCGCTGACCTGCATTACCACTGGCACCTCGATCGTATTGACCGTACTCGTAAAGGTAAGCGTCGCCGAGTAGCTACCCTCTGGCAGACCGCTGCGATCTAGTACGGCGAGATACCCGCCCAGTCCATCGCCGTCGGTGCTCACCATCTGCACCGTAAGCCACGCCTCGGACGATGCCACGCCGGTGACCGTCAGGTTACCGCCACCAACGTTGATCGCGTTGAAGCTCAGCGCCGTCATGGCGGAACCAAAATTCAGCGACGCGGGCTGCACCTGTAGCTCAGGGTTCTCCGGTGGTGGCGTGCCGGCCGCATCAAGTGCCGCGGCGACCGCCTTTTGCGCGTTAATTAGTCCGTAGCCATAAAGATCGTCGCGCCCTGCCGCCCCAAGATCATCGGTTAAATCTCCGTCGGCCAGCATCTGATCCAGCATATCGGGCGTCAGTGCTGCGTTTGCCGACTTCATCAGCGCAACCACGCCGGCGACATGCGGACTGGCCATCGATGTACCGGCCAGAAAAGTGTAGGCATATTGCAGCCCGCCACCGGAGTCGTCACCGCCCGTGCTGAGGACGTAGTCGGGATACCCATCGCCGTTCAGATCACCACCGTCGCCACCTGGCGCAGCCACGGCCACTGTGGGGCCGAAGCTTGAGTAGCTGGCCAGTTCACGATCGATACCAACCGCGCTCACCGACAGCACTGACGTATGGCCGGCGGGGTAGTTGGTCGCGCTGTTGGCTTCATTGCCCGCGGAGGCGACCAACACGATGCCCTGCTGGCGGACCTGTGCATATAGCGCGTCGGCCGACGATGAGAAGGACGGACCGCCCAGGCTCATGTTGATCACGTCGACTGGTGCGGCCGGAAGCAGGCCGGAATCGTTCGGCAGGCCGGCTGCGTATCTGACAGCCTGCATGATGTCGTAGAGACTGCACCCATCCAGGCCGCAGACCCGCAGAGGCATGATGTTGATATCCCACGCCGTGCCCGCCACACCGGCCCCATTGTTGCTTTGCGCGGCAATGGTGCCCGCAACGTGAGTACCGTGGAAGGAGCTTGAACCTTGCCCGGG
>JANQPY010000005.1 GCA_028285245.1 Gammaproteobacteria bacterium
GGTAGGTAAGCTATTTAACGAGCTGGGCCCGCGGTTTAAGGATCGCCCTGGTGGCTACCTGCGTATCCTGAAAATCGGCAATCGGCCCGGCGATGCCGCACCCATGGCGCTGGTGCAACTACTTGATCAGCCGGAGCCCGAGGTTGTGGAGACGGCCGAAGAATAAGCTGCTCCAGGCTCAAGGTGATTGTTTCGGAAAAAGCCCGGCTCTAAGCCGGGCTTTTTTGTGGGCGCCGCAAATCTTTGCTCAGACGCCCTGTAGCATCACCGCGCCTTCCGGCGGCTGATCCAATACTCGCGGCACACCCTGTTGCGCTGCCCACGAGACCACGACATAGCGATTCCCCGCCGTCACTGGTTCAGCCTGATGGGTGTAACGATGGTCCGAGGGAAAGAGCAACAAGTCGCCTTTGCCGGGTTGGTAGCGGTAGTTGAAGTGATTGAATTTGATCTTGCCGCCCTCAAACTCGTCGTTGAGGTACAGCAGCAGGCTCACTTCTCTGTCCGCGACCTTGCGATACCTGCCTGTTGCCTCGTCAAAGTTGTAGGCGTCGGCATGTCGGTGATAGTGACCACCCTTCTCGTAATACAAGATTTGTGGCTGGGAGAACCACTCAAGCTTGAGCGAGTACGCCGGTTCGGCAACCTCAACCAGTGCTATTTCAACCAGCGCCGACACGTCGGGCAGCAAATCGCCCAGATCAACCTGCTGCGTGACGCGGCTTTTGTCGAGAGCAAGTGATTCGCGTTCTGAGACCGCTTGCTTGCTATTGATAACGCCAAGTTGACCCCTGGGCCGCGCGGCTGCGTCCGCAACCAGGGAGTCGCAGCGATCGGCCGGCAGCCAGCCGCGCTTGACGATCACGCCATGCGGCGGATCACGCTGATACTTAACACTGCCGCAGCAGGCTTTGAACGCGTTGCCGCTGCCGCAGAAGCAGGGCGCCTCACGCTTCGGCTGAAATGGCTCGGCATAAATCTCACCAGGCATGAAAAGTCAGCTCTCCTCTGGCTCAAGTTACTTTAGCGGACTTTTCGATCCCGGTCGCCATTTCCACTACCAATAGTTGTAGGCGCGGTGAGGATAGTTGTTGGCAGTAGATCGCCGCTGGCTCCTAGACTAAACACATCGGTTTGCAGCATTGAGACTGCATGCTTCTGTTCAGACCTTTTCTTGCCTGACCGACTTGTAGGGGGTTGTCATGCGTAACTGTGTTCTTCGTGTCCCTGTGTTGCTGTTCGCAGGGGTTCTATGGGTGCCTAACGTGGCCGCGCAGGTCGACGAGGTAGTCGTTACCGCAGAGAGGAAAGAAGGCCTGCTGCAGGATACGTCAATAGCAGTCAGCGCATTGTCATCTGACAACCTCCAGAAGCTACAGGTGACAACGACTCGTGACATCGGGACGAACGTTCCCAGTTTGCAGACCTTTGAGACCACCGCCAACTCAACCGCCATTCAGGTGTTTATGCGAGGTGCCGGTGTTCAGAATCCGGGCTTCAACGTGTCGGAATCACCGGTAGGGATCTACCTGGATGGTGTTTTTCAAGGGCGCCTGGCAGGCGCAAGCCTCGAGCTAACGGATGTCGAGCGTATCGAGGTGCTCCGCGGTCCCCAGGGCACGTTGTACGGGCGCAATACGATCTCGGGGGCTATGAACATCGTGACGCGAACGCCCGGCGATGAGCCCTGGCTAAACGCATCACTTGGCGGCGGTGAGTTTGATACCGTCAAGACAACGTTTTCGGCGGGCGGGCCGCTGGGCGATGGCTTCTCCGGGTCTATAGCCGGCCTCTATTCAGATCGAGGGGACGGCTACATCGTTGCGCCTAATGCTGGCGGACGTCGTTTGGGCGAGTACCAGAACCAGGCTGTTCGCGGGAAGCTTCGCTGGAATGCTCGAGATGAAATCGACGCCGTTCTTTCGGCCTGGTACTTCGATTCCGAGAGCGACGGTTATAACGGTGTGCCATACGGGCCAAGCTATAACCCGCCCAGTTCGCCGGGCAGCCCGGCCCAGGGCGTGAGCGTCGCCCTTGGAGGGCCTCAGAGCCTCGGCTTCTACGACACCGGATCCGGGGCAACCACGCTGGGCGCTGGTGACGGGCGTCAGGTGGGCTTCTCACTCGATCTCAGTTTTGACGTAGGCGAGGCAACGGTGCGTTCCATTACGGGCTATATCGACATCGATGATGAGTTTCGTTTCGACCTGAATGGTGGTGCGTGTCAGGAGAGCACGCTCAATGCGACCGATTGCGACGGAGACTTCGTACCAACAGATGGAGGCCCGATATTCCTGGGCACCCCTGCGCCCCTTTACGTCACCTCAGATTCGCAAAACGAGTCGTTTAGCCAGGAACTACAGCTGTTGGGCTCGGCTTTTGCGGGTGGATTGGACTATCTCGTTGGCGTTTTCTTTCTTTCAGAAGACGGTGAGCAGCACTATCAGCCGCGCGTGGGCGGACTGCTTCCCTTCGTTACAGAGTCCGTGCGGACGGAAACCACCAGTATTGCCCTGTTTTCCGAGGCGACCTGGTATCTCTCTGACGCATGGTCTACTACGTTTGGCATTCGCTGGACGCGCGACGACAAGGAATACATGGGTACATGCACCACCGGTGGTGTCCCATTTCCCACTTGTAGCGGAATAGCCAGTGCGGCAGATCCTACTAACCCGTTGGCTGATACCGCCGCCGCAGGCTGGCAGCTTAACCTTGAAGAAGATTGGGATGAGCTAACGCCTAAGTTCCAGTTGAACTGGCAGGCCACGGACGACCTGCTGGTTTATGGCACGGTCTCACGAGGCTTCCAGGCGGGCGGCTTCCAAGGTCTATGCTTTGGCAACCGGCGCTGCAACAGCAACGTTTACGATCCCCAGACCGTCTGGTCATACGAAGTCGGTGCCAAGGGCGACTACTTTGATCGGACCTTACGTTTGAACCTGGCGGCGTATTTGGCTGACTACGAGGATATCCAGCAGTCGACAATCTCGGCTGGCTCATTTCCGTTGGGGAACGTTGGTGAGGCAACAGTCTGGGGTCTTGAGTTGGAAGCCTACTGGTCACCAACAGACATGCTGAACACGTTTCTTGTTGTCAACACGATGGATACGGAGCTTGACGGCGTAAGCGCGTCCGTGCCATTTGCCAGCGAGAATGAACTAGGTGGCTCACCTGACTACACAGCAAAGGTCGGTTTCGATCATAGTTTTGAGATTGCTGGCGACTGGCGCATGGCGTATGGGGCAGACGTGTATTTCTCTGATGCCTACTTCGCCACCGTAAATAACGCATTACTAGTATCGAGCTATCACCGCGTCGGTGGGTTTGTCAGTCTCGCGAGTCCCGATGAACATTGGCAGCTTCTTCTACAGGGTAAGAACCTGACTGATGAAGAAGATCTCGTTTCCGGCATCGTTGGCGGCGGTACCAATATCCGGACGGTGCTTCCGCCGCGGGAATGGATGCTAACGCTGAGCTATCGTCTTTAGCATCCTTACTGATTCTCGGGATACCCTGAGCCGTGCACAACACACTCACACTTCCGCATCTGGGGCCAACAGGCTGGCTGGAGATCGTTATCGGTACAGGCGATGTCCGCGAAGCTGCCCGCCCACTCGAGTCCGCTGGCGGTTGGCGTTGCTTGGTCGATGGAGCTGCCGACTCGGGCCAGAATCCTGCGTGGGGCATAGAGCCTGGCACTGCGCTGACACAGCGCTTGCTGCAAATCCCTCAGATGAGCGGTGGCCATATCCGCTTCGTTAGCTTCGGACTGGACGGACTCCCTGCTGCGCGCGCGGTCTCTGCGGCTCCCTGGGATACCGGCGGCATCTGGCTTTTTAGCGCGCGCACTCGTGATATTGATGCGTATGCAAGTCGCTTGCTTGTCGCGGGTATGTCATCGGATCGTGGCGTGCACGAGTTCGACTTCGAGTACCTTACTGTAAAGGAATGTATTCTGACGGGTCGCGACGGGCTACAGCTGTCGTTGCTTCAACAGGTCAACCCACCGATTGAGCCACCAGAGCCTTATGCGGTCATGGGGCATGCGTTCAACGCCGCCATAGTTTGCAGGGACTTTGACGTAAGCCGCCGTTTCTTCCTGGATCAGCTCGGTTTCACTCCGTGGCTGGAGTCGTCATGGACACGTGACAATCCAGGTCTTGGCCTGGTCGCGCCTCGCGAGGACTTTGTCAGCATGGAATCGATGGACGTATCCATTGTTCATCCCCAGGGTACCAACATCGGTTCTGTTGAATTACTTGGTTATCGTGGTGACCTTGAGATTGAAGACTACTCTCCAACTGCGCATCCTCCAGCCTTGGGTAACCTAATGCTCCGTTTCCCTGTGGCGCAACTGGGTGCTTGGCTTGAGGAGCGGGCACGGCTTGGCGTCACGCCGCTTTTCGAATCGTCGGGCTACGAGCTAGAACCTTACGGTATCGTTCGCTCGGCCGTGATTGAGAGTCCTGACGGGGTCTGGCTGGAGTTCCTTGAGCTGATCGACGGTAGCTGGCTGTAATACAGCTGAGCAGAACGACACCTGGATCAGGCAGGAGGATGCATCAACCCGGCCTGCTGCTGTGGCTTAGCTCCCGCTTTTCCTCTCGTGTACCGAGCAGATCCTCAACGAAACGCTTAAAGGCGCTTGCGGCCGGCAGCATGTACGAGTATCGAGGGACTGCGATGATGGCCTGGTGTTCAAAAGCTAGTTCCGGGATCTCGATGCGCGACAGGGCGCCCGTTTGCTCCTCGCGGAATAAAGCGCCGGTGGGAAGCAGCAGAATCAGGTCCTCGCTGGTCGCCAGCGATACTGCAAACTCCAGAGAATTGACGTTCAGCGGTTCTTTAGGAGAGGGCAGATCATGCTTCGCAAATACATCGACGATGGTCTCCCACCGGCCCGGAATCTTCCGGCCCACGATCCATCGCGCATCACACAGGTCGCTGAGCTTCGGGCGCTCAACTCGCGTGAGCGGGTGCTCTCGTCTGACGTAGATACAGTCAAAGTCGTTGTACAGTTGCGTAATCGCGAGTGATTGATCGACTGGCAGGCTTGGCGCCGGTGCGGTGATGACAATGTCATAGTCGCCGGCGGCGAGGCCTTTGAACAGCGCGCCAGACAGCTCTACATCGATCTGTAGCTTAATGTCCGGATGCTGCTCGCTGAACCTCTTTAGTATCTCAGCGCCATGTCGAAGTGCGACCGTTTGGCCAAACCCGACGCGCAGGTCGCCTGCTTTCAGGCCGCGTAACGCTGCGATCTCTTCTGCGATCAGTCTGGCCTCGGACAATATAAGCCTGGCCCTGCGCGCCAGCACGTCAGCGAACAGAGTTGGTGTGGCGCCATGAGCGCCACGTTCGAATAGTGTCACCCCCAAGCTCTTTTCCAGGCCCGCAACCGCCTTGCTGATGGCCTGCTGGGTAACGTGGCAGGCTTCGGCTGATCTAGAGAAGCTGCGAAGCTCATAGACCGACAGAAATCGGGTCAACACCTTTGGATCGGCTACGAATTCCTGGCGCTTCATGTCTACTTGTCCTGCGGGCAGGTGACGGCCCTTGCGCCTCTACGCAATCTTGAGTCAGACGGCGTCTTGCGCCCAGGCGAGAGTCCACATCGGGTTAAGGGCATGCAACAGTTAACCGGCGGCCTTGGCCCGCAGTTTCTTGACCATGCGCGTGACGTGCTCCGGCGAGCGCGTGTCTTTGGCCAGCAGCGCGTAGATCGACGGGATCAGGAACAAGGTGAGCAGCACTGAAACGGTCACGCCGAAGAACACGACCGCACCGATGGTCCGGCGGGCCTCGGCGCCGGCTCCAAAGGCAAGCATCAGCGGCACGGCGCCACCGGCGGTGCACAGGCTGGTCATGATGATGGGCCTTAGCCGGACAGTTGCCGCTTCAACAATCGCCTCGTAGAACTCCACGCCCCGATCCCGTAGCTGATTGGCAAACTCCACAATCAGGATGCCGTTCTTTGCCGCGAGTCCAATCAGCATGATGCCGCCGATCTGACTGAACACATTAATACTCGAACCGAACAAGTGTAGTCCGATCAGACCGCCGAACACGGCGAGCGGTACGGTAAGCAGCGTAATCAGCGGGTGCCGGAAGCTCTCAAACTGCGCCGCCAGTACCAGAAAGGCAACCACCAGCGCCAGCAGGAACGTGAAATAGACGGATCCGCCTGCCTCCTTGAACTCGCGAGATTCGCCGTCGTAGTTGATGGTGACGCCTTCGGGAATCTCCTCGCGAATAATGCGCTCCATATATTGGAGCGCTTCGCCCAGCGAATAGCCCGGGGCCAGTGAGGAGGTCATGCTGATTGCGCGCAGCCGGTCAAAGCGCTTGAGCTCAAGCGGCCCGGCGACCTCCGTGAGCGTCACTAAGTTGGCCAGTGGCACCAGATCGCCGGTGCGCTCGGAACGCACGTAGATGTTTTGCAGATCAGACGGTGTCGCCCGGTCCTCAGGCTTGGCCTGCAACAGCACGTTGTATTCTTCGCCCCGCTCGACAAAGGTCGTGACGATTCTCGACCCCAGCATGGTCTCCAGGGTGCGTCCCACCGCCTGCAGCGACACGCCGAGATCAGACGCGCGGTTCCTGTCCACGGCTACCTGAATCTTCGGCTTGCGCTCGAAGTAGTCCGAGCGTAGTCCAAAGATATTGGGATTCTCTTCGGCCCGTTCGATCACTCGTTCGGTCCATGCAGCGAGCTGATCGTAGTCAGTTCCGCCCAGCACCACGATTAGGGGCTGACCGGAACTGCGCACAGCGAGGCTAGGCGGCAGCATCACCATGCCGATGACGCCAGGGATGGTGCTGATTTTCTGCCGCAGTTCGCCCGCGAGCTGCATCGCATCGCGGTCACGCTCACCCCATGGCATCAGGGGAATGTAGGCAAAGCTGGTATTTACATCGCCGCCGGCACCGGCCATGCCCGAGCGTACGAGAACGCGTTTCGCATAGCCGTCTTCAGTCAGGGGTGCTGACAGGCGCTCCATCTGGCGTACCTGTCTGTCCATGTAGTCCGGCGATGCGCCTTCCGGCCCGCGCATCCAGACCAGGAGCATGCCGCGGTCTTCCGCCGGTGCGTACTCTTCCGGCAGAGAAATAAACATGCCGTAGCTGCACCCGGCGATCAGCGCGATCACGCCGACGGCCATCCACGGTTTGTGAATAATGGGATTTAGCACCGCGCGATAGCCTGTCGCCAGCCGGCGGAAACTACGGTCGACAGCGTTAGCCAGCCGGCGGCGCTCCCAGCCGCTAGCGAACAGCTGTGAGGCGAGCATCGGCACCAGCGTCAGCGCAATCACGCTCGAAAAAGTCACAGCGGCAGCCAGTGAGATACCGAACTCGCCAAACAGCCGGCCCACCTTGCCTTCCATGAACGAGATGGGCACAAACACCGCGATCAGCACGACGGTTGTGGCTACCACTGCAAAGCCGATTTCCCGGCTACCATCGATCGCGGCCAGCAGAGCTGGCTGCCCTTCTTCCATGCGCCGCACGATGTTTTCCAGCACGACGATCGCATCATCAACCACCAGCCCGATGGCCAGCACCAGACCCAGCAGCGTGAGTGTGTTCACCGAGTAGCCAAAAAACGCCATCACCGTGAAGGTCGCAATGATGGCGACTGGAATGGTCACGGCGGGGATGAGCGTTGCGCGCAGCGACCCTAAGAAAAAATAGATCACCGTGAGCACCATGCACAGTGCAAAGCTCAAGGCTTTAATCACTTCGCGCATCGACTCGCGCACGAACACTGAGAAATCCACATTCACCGCAATCTGGATATCGTCGGGCACGGTCTCCTGCAGGCGATCGAGCTCGGCGATCACTGCCTGGTTCACGGCCAGAATATTCGCCTTCGACTGCGGCACGATGCCCAGACTGATGCCGGGTACACCGTCTGAACGGGCGAGGCGGCGGGTGCTCTCCGGCTCCACTCTCACCTCGGCGACGTCTCCCAGGCGCACGGTGAAGTTGCCGCTGCGGGTCAGCACCAGATTCTGGAAATCTGCAGTCGTGCGCAACCCCGTGTCGGTGCGCAGCGTGAACTCGCGTTCCGCCGATTCAATGCGCCCGGCGGGTAGCTCTACGTTCTCGCGGCGCAGCGTATCCTCAACGTCCTGCACCGTCAGGCCGCGCGCAGCCAGTGCTTCCCGGTCGAGCCAGATGCGCATAGACAACACGCGGGCACCGCTCACCCGCACAGTCGCCACGCCGTCAATCACCGAGAGCGGGTCAGCCAGATTGCGATCGGCAAAATCGGTCAGGTCCATCAGCGATCGGCTCTGGCTGGCCACGTCGACATACATCGTCGCGTCCATACCGGCGTCCTGTTTACTGATCTGGGGGCTTTCCGCTTCCTCTGGCAGCAGTGAAATCCGCCGGCTGATGCGCTCTCGTACATCGTTGGCGGCGGCATCAACGTCGCGGTTCAGCGCAAACTCCACAACAATTTGTGAGCGTTCGTCGCGGCTGGTCGAGGTGAGCTTGCGCACCCCCGCAATGCCCGCAATCTCGTCCTCCAGAACCTGAGTGATACGCCGCTCGACCACCTCCGCCGACGCACCACGGTAGTCGGTGGTAATCGACACAACGGGGCTGTCTACGTCGGGATATTCGCGCACAGCCAGCCGGTCCAGCGACAGCAGGCCGACGATCACCAGTACGAGCGAAATGACTCCGGCGAATACCGGGCGGCGAACTGAAATGTCAGAGATGACCATGCGTGGATCGCCTGCCTAAACGTCTGGAATGTTCAACCGCTGGCCGAAAGCTGCACCTGCGCGCCGGTGCGGACTTTCTGGGTGCCTTCGGTGATCACCACATCGCCGGACTCAATGCCCCGGCGGATCTCCGCAAGGCCGGGCGCGCGCACGCCCAGTTCTACCTCCCGTTCGACAGCGCGGCCATCCTCAACCACGAATACGTACTGTCTGCCCTGTCGTGGCACCAGCGCCTGTTCAGGGATCAGCAGCACATCCTGCCGCTCCCGCTGCAGCTGCACGGTGAGAAACATGCCCGGACGCAGCAGCCGATCCGGGTTGGGCAGGGAGGCCAACACGGTTACCGACCGCGTGGCCGGGTCAACCCGCGAGTCGATGGTCGACACCGAACCGGCAAACTCGCGCTCCGGATAAACGGCGCTGCTGGCCTCAATGTCCATGCCGAGTGCCAGCGTGTCGAGCAACGCCTCCGGCACCGTAAACTCCAGCTTCAGTGTCGCCAGATCGTCGAGCGTGGTAATCACGGTATCCGGCCCCACCAGATCGCCAAGGCTCACCTGCCGCAGACCGACGGTACCGGCGAACGGCGCGCGGATGTAAGAGTCGCGCAGCCGCGCCTCGGCACCGCGGACTTCCGCTTCGGCGACCTGCACCTCAGCAGCCAGCTCTTCCAATTCTGCTTCTGAAATAACGCGCGTTGCCCCAAGGGCCTCCCGCCGCGTGAACTGGCTGCGGACTTTTTGCAGGGTCGCTTTGGCCACAGCCAGCGAGGCTTCCAGATCCCGATTGTCGAGTTCAATCAATACGCGGCCGGCAGGTACCTCTTCGCCTTCTGCAAAGCCGATGCGGGTGACAACGCTGGAGACACGGGAGGTGACTTCGATAGCCTCGTTTGCGCGCGCAGTGCCCAGCGCCGTGAACTCGTCCCGGTACGGCCGGGCCGCCACTTCCGTGGCCACCACCGGCACCGGTCCGGCACCGCGTGGTCCCATGCCCGGCGGCGGTGTGGGTGCGCCGCCCCGCCCGCAGCCAGCCAGCAGCAGAAGGCTCAGCGCTGCAGGAACAAGGATTCGTTGAGTAAAGCGGGTGAACAAGTGCGGGTACCAGGCAGTGGACGGGGACCGCCGAGGGCGGATAATTGAAGGCTAATCTAGCAGATAGGCCCGATTCTGGGGCTATTTATTGAAGCCCATGACCGGGTAGAGGAGTCCGCCTGCGTGGCCAATGCAATTCACCATATTAATTTCCTCGTCCGCGACTTGAGCCAGGCGATTCCCGTGTGGGAGCGAATCCTCGATCAGCCGGTAGCGGCGCGGGAGGAGCTAGAGAGCCGCGGCATCATCAGCGCCCGGTTCAACCTCGGAGGCACCTGGCTCGTGCTGGTGCAGCCCACGCGCGCTGATACGGTGCCGGCGCGCCACCTGGAGCAACATGGCGAGGGATTTTTCTTGCTCTCGCTTGAGGTCGACAGTCTCGACGCGGAAGCTGACCGGCTTGGCCAGGACTGGCTGTCAGGTCCCGCGCGCCAGGGGATAGAAAACTGGCACATTCAGGATCTGGATGTGGGCCGCACTTTTGGCGCGCAAATTCAGTTTGCCATTGAGGGGTAGCTTGCCACGGTTAGAGAACGGTCGGGCCAGGCACACGAACCGCTGCAAGTGCGGCTAGTCAGGCAGAACCCGGCGGGTCAGATTTTCATGGCCCGTCGTCGTTACCAGCACATCATCCTCTACGCGCACACCTCCGCAGGGCCGCAGTCTGTCGATACGTTCCCAATTGACCTGATCAGCCAGCGAGTTTTCGCGCAACCCGGCCAGCAGCGTATCGATGAAGTAAAGCCCTGGCTCTATAGTGACGATGGTGCCGGGACTTAGTGGCCTCAGCAAACGCAGCCGCGGCAGGTCATCCGGCGGCTCAAGCGCTTCGCCGTTGGGCCCGCCCAGGTGTCCGCCGACATCGTGGACCTGCAGACCCAGCAGGTGACCGAGACCGTGGGGAAAAAAGGCGGCGGTCACGTTCTCAGCCAGGATGTCCTCAGGCGGCGCGGCAACCAGGTCAAGCGTTGAGAGAATCTCCGCAATGCCGCGATGCGCGGCGCGGTGCAGGTCGGCGAAGGCAATGCCCGGCGTGACTTGATCGCACAAGGCTTGTTGCAGGTCATCAACGGCATTAATCAGCTCATCGAATAGACTCTCTGCACCGGTTGAATACGTACGCGTGATGTCAGACGCGTAGCCGAAGTGATCACAACCTGCATCAATCAGCAGACCGTAGCGAAGCTGATTGTCGCGCTCGTAGTGCTGGTAGTGCAGCGTGGCGGCGTGCGCGTCTCCGGCCACGATAGCCGGATAGGGCAATTCGTCAGCGGTCTGACGGCAGCCGAGCAGAAAAGCCATAAACACGTCGAATTCGGTTGCACCTGCTCCGGCCAAGCGCTCCCTGGCAGACCGATGCCCGGCGGCGGCTATTGAGGTTGCAACGCGCACGCACGCAACTTCCCAGTCCGTCTTCACGGCGCGCTGAAAGTCCAGATGATTGACGAGCGAGGGTGGATTGAGCTCCCCCTTCAGTTTCGCGGCGCCGAAATGCTCTTCAGGGCCGAGCAAGGCCAGCGACTCGGGCAGTGCGCCGAGACCATCGCGGATGTCGTCGACTTTCTTGCAAACGCGAATCTCTACGCTGTCAGCCCAGGGTGCGGAGGGTGGCTCCGGCGGCCGGTGCCAATAGTCATCATCACTGACGATGGCCAGCACCGGATCCGCGCCCGGCCGATATAGCAGGCAGCTACCTGGATGCTCTGCGACTGGCGCCCACTGCATGAGCTGCGGGTTCGCTCGAAACCGCGGCCCCTGATCATCGTTGAAGTACAGAGGCGCGATCCCATTCGCGATGATGATCCCGTCGTACTTGCTGTCCTTCAGCGCGGCCGCATAGCGCTCCCGCATGCTGGCGATATGGTCTGCAACTGCGTCATGGGAGGGTTTTTCCAACCTAGTGTTCATCGCCCGGCACTATAGCAGCGCGCGTGCCGCGGATAGCTCACGCCCAGACGGTGGTGGTACCGCCAACCGAGGCCTTCAGGCATCATTGCCCGCCGGGCACGAGATTGAATCTATCAGCGGATGAGTAAAGAGCGAGTTCTCACGGGGATTACCACCACCGGCACGCCGCATCTGGGAAATTACGCGGGTGCGATCCGGCCGGCCATTGCTGCGAGTCGCGCTAACGACACAGACAGTTATTACTTTCTGGCCGACTATCACGCCCTGGTGAAGCAGCCGGATCCAGCGGCTGTGCACCAGTCTAGCCTTGAGGTCGCGGCAACGTGGCTGGCGCTTGGTCTGGATGCCGAGCAGGCCTGCTTCTACCGCCAATCGGATGTCCCTGAGATCCTTGAGCTGAGCTGGATTCTCAACGCCGTCACTGCCAAGGGCCTCATGAACCGCGCACATGCCTATAAGGCAGCGGTGCAGGCGAACGTTGACGGTGGCAGCAACGATCCGGATAAGGCCATCACCATGGCCCTGTTCACCTACCCCGTACTCATGGCGGCCGATATTCTCATGTTCAATGCCAAACGCGTACCGGTAGGCAAAGACCAGAAACAGCATGTGGAAATGGCCCGCGATATCGCCCAGCGGTTCAACCATATCTACGGCGAAACCTTTGTCTTGCCCGAGGCGGAAATCGGCGCTGAGACGGCCATCCTCACGGGTTTGGACGGGCGCAAGATGAGCAAGAGCTACAACAACACCATCCCGCTGTTCGTGCCCGCAAAAAGGCTCCGCAAGCTCATCATGAAAATCAAGACCAACTCGCTGGAGCCGGGTGAGCCAAAGTCGCTTGAAGACAATTCGATCTATGCGATTTTCCGTGCGCTGGCTACGCCTGAGGAGACGGAGAAATTCGCCGCGCAGTTCGCCGATGGTATTGGCTGGGGTGATGCCAAACAGCAGCTTTACGAATATCTCGATGCGCAGCTTGCCGACTCACGCAGCGAATACGAGCGCCTGATTGCCGATCCGGGCTACGTTGAGCAGACCCTGCAGTCGGGTGCCTCCAGAGCGCGAGCGACCGCGGCACCTTTGTTAGCCGAGGTGCGCAAGGCCGTCGGTATTCGCTCTCTGGCCGGTTAGCCTGCCGCTGCCCGGGCCGGCTTGTCGTCCAGCAACTCCTTAAGAAACTGGCCGGTGTACGAGTCAGCGGTTGCGGCAACGTCGGCCGGCGTGCCAGTAGCAACGAGCTGTCCGCCGCCATCGCCGCCTTCAGGGCCAAGGTCGATAATCCAGTCTGCAGTCTTGATCACGTCGAGATTGTGTTCGATCACCACAATCGTGTTGCCGTGATCCCGCAGCCGGTGCAGCACCTGTAGCAGCCTCGCGATGTCATGAAAATGCAGGCCGGTCGTTGGCTCGTCGAGGATATACAGCGTGCGTCCCGTATCGCGCTTGGATAGCTCCTTGGCGAGCTTGACCCGCTGCGCCTCGCCGCCCGACAGCGTCGTCGCGTTTTGTCCCAGCCGGATGTAGGCCAGACCCACGTCCATCAGCGTCTCAAGCTTGCGCGAGATGTTCGGCACGTTGGCAAAGAATTCCGCCGCCTCATCGATAGTCATCTCCAGGACTTCGTGAATCGTCTTGCCCTTGTAGCGAATCTCGAGCGTTTCACGGTTGTAGCGCTGACCGTGACATACATCGCAAGGCACGTAGACATCCGGCAGGAAATGCATTTCCACGCGCAGCACACCGTCGCCCTGACAGGCCTCGCAGCGGCCGCCTTTTACATTGAAGCTGAAGCGCCCGGGCTTATAGCCGCGTGAACGCGACTCCTGCGTGCCTGCGAACAGCTCCCTGAGCGGCGTGAACAGTCCGGTGTAGGTGGCGGGGTTGGATCTAGGCGTGCGGCCGATCGGACTTTGGCTGATGTCGATTACCCGGTCGATGTGCTCCAGTCCGTCGATCCCCGCGTGCGGGGCGGCGTCCCGGCTGCTCTTGTTGATGGTGGCGGCCACGGCCCTGTAAAGCGTGTCATTGATCAGGGTGGACTTGCCCGAGCCCGAGACACCCGTTACGCAGGTCATTACGCCCAACGGAAGATCGACGGTGAGCTCACGGAGGTTGTTACCCGTTGCGCCGCGCACGGTGAGCTTGAGATCCGGGTCCGCCGGCTGAGCGTGGTCGGGCAGCGGGATGCGTTCACGACCCGACAGGTACGCACCCGTGAGCGACTCTGCGTTGCCCATGATGTCGGCCGGCGTGCCGTGAGCGACCACCTCGCCGCCGTGCGCGCCGGCACCCGGACCCAGATCAACCACATAGTCGCTGGTGAGAATGGCCTCCTCATCGTGTTCCACCACGATCACCGTGTTGCCCAGATCACGCAGATGTTTGAGCGTGCCTAGCAGCCGCTGGTTATCGCGCTGATGCAGGCCTATCGACGGTTCGTCGAGGATGTACATCACGCCGACCAGGCCAGACCCGATCTGGCTGGCCAGGCGTATGCGCTGGGCCTCTCCACCGGACAGTGTTTCGGCGCTGCGATCCAGCGTCAGGTACTCGAGGCCGACGTCGGCCAGAAAGCGCAGCCGGTCACCAATTTCCTTGACCACCTTGCTGGCGATTTCACCGCGCCACCCGTCGAGTTTCAGCGTGTCAAAGAACTCCAGCGCCGCATTGACCGACGTTGCGGCAATTTCGGCAATGGTTCTGTCCTTGATGAACACGTGCCGGGCGGCTGTGTTGAGGCGCGTGCCGTCACAGGTGGGGCAGGGCTGCACGCTCAAGTATTTCGACAGCTCCTCGCGCACCATGCCCGATTCTGTTTCGCGGTAACGGCGCTCCAGATTCGGCAGGATGCCTTCAAAGCTGTGCGTGCGGTTGACGGTAGCGCCGCGGCCCGTCAGGTACTCGAACTCGATCTCTTCTTCGCCACTGCCGTTGAGCACGATGTGCTGCACTGGCTCTGGCAGCTCGCCAAAGGGCGCCTCAACGTCGAAATCGTAGTGCGCGGCCAGGCACTGAATCATCTGAAAGTAGTACAGGTTGCGGCGGTCCCAGCCGCGGATCGCGCCGCCAGCGAGACTCACCTCGGGGTTGCGCACCACCCGGTCCCGGTCAAAGAACTGGCGGACGCCCAGCCCGTCGCAGTCGCCACAGGCGCCGACCGGATTGTTGAACGAGAACAGCCGTGGCTCGAGCTCCACGATGCTGTAGCTGCAAACCGGGCAGGCAAAGCGGTCAGAAAACAACAGCTCCGGTTCGTCAGGCGCGTCCATGCGGGCGACGCGTGCGCTGCCGTCCGCTAGTTTCAGCGCTGTTTCGAATGACTCGGCGAGGCGCAGGCCAATGTCATCGCGTACCTTGAAGCGGTCAACGACGACGTCAATGCTGTGCTTGCGGCGCAGGTCCAGGCGGGGCGGGTCATCGAGTTCGTAGACTTCGCCATCAATTCTGGCGCGAATGAAACCCTGTACGCGCAGATCGGTTAGCAACTGCTGATGTTCCCCCTTGCGGTTCTGCACCACGGGCGCGAGCAGTAGCAGCCGGGTGCCCGGCTCCATGGCCAGCACCTGATCCACCATCTGACTGACGGTTTGCGCTTCAAGATCTTCATCGTGATCCGGGCAGCGTGGCCGGCCGGCCCGCGCAAACAGCAGACGCAAGTAGTCGTAAATCTCGGTAACGGTGCCCACGGTTGAGCGCGGGTTGTGCGAGGTGGATTTCTGCTCAATAGAAATCGCTGGCGAGAGCCCCTCGATCAGGTCCACGTCCGGCTTTTCCATCATCGACAGGAACTGACGGGCGTAGGCCGACAGCGATTCGACATAACGCCGCTGGCCTTCTGCGTAAATGGTGTCGAAAGCCAGCGAAGACTTGCCGGATCCAGACAGGCCGGTGATGCAGATCAGCTGGTCTCTGGGCAGGTCCAGGCTGACATCTTTGAGATTGTGAGTCCGCGCCCCGCGGATACTGATCAACGACATTGAAGGGGACGTTTTAGTGGCCAAACCATCAACTATAGGCGCTGGACTGTGGGCCGGCCACCAGGGCCAGCGCGGCGCGAGCCGGCTTGCTCCGGCGCAGGCACCGCACGCTTATATATATGGTTATGCCACTAAGTCGGGGTGCCTTTTAGGGGTGCCGCGCATACAATATCGATCCCCTCGCAGGAGGGGTCGGCTGGATAGCCAAAAATACTTATATATAACAATAGGTTAACCGAGGAGCCGTCATGGCACGCGGGGTAAACAAAGTCATTCTTATCGGTAATCTGGGCGCCGACCCGGAAACCCGGTATGCGCCGAGCGGCACCGCTATTGCCAATGTCCGGCTGGCGACCACCGATAGCCGCCGCGACAAAGACAGCGGCGAGCAGGTTGAGCGCACCGAATGGCACAACATCGTGTTTTTCAGTCGGCTCGCCGAGATCGTCACGGAGTATCTGCGCAAGGGCTCTCAGGTGTACGTCGAGGGCCGGCTACAGACCCGGAAGTGGCAGGACCGCGACGGCAACGATCGCTACACCACAGAAATCGTCGCCGACCAGATGCAGATGCTGGGCGGACGGGGCGGCGGCATGGGCGGTGGCGCAAGCCGCGCCAAGCCGGCTCAGGCTGCAGCCGCAGCGCCCCAGCCGGCGGCCGAGTTTGAGGACGACGACATACCGTTTTAGACGGCTCCTTAGTCGGAACCATCCCCATCAGAATTTAACGTGCCGACGCGCCCGCTAGAGGGTGCGTTGTTTTTTTGCAGGGTGGCTATATCTGGCCAGCCCAATTTGCAGGTTTGAGGAAGTAAAGCGTCATGGGTGCATATAAAGAGCCGCACGGTGGAGAACTGAAGAATCTCTACCTCGATGAAGCGGGCGTGAAGACTGAGCAACAGGCGGCGAGGGACTACGTGTCCTGGGACCTGACGCCACGGCAGGCCTGTGACCTGGAGCTCTTGCTCAACGGGGCTTTCTCACCGCTCGAAGGCTTCCTGACGCAGAGTGAGTACGACGCGGTTTTGACTACCATGCGCCTGCCCAGCGGCGTTCTCTGGCCTATGCCGATTACGCTGGATGTGTCGCAGGAATTCGCCGACCAGGTAGAGCCAGGACAGGCGATCGCCTTGCGTGACCAGGAGGGTGTACTGCTGGCAACCCTTACGGTTGATGACAAGTGGACGCCGGACAAACAACGCGAGGCAGAGCTGGCATTCGGCACGACAGACGCCAAGCATCCCGCTGTGAACTATCTGCTGAACACCGCTGGCCCGGTGTATCTGGGTGGCAAGCTGAAGGGCGTGGAGCCGCCGACGCACTACGACTTCAGATTGCTCCGCGATACGCCTGAGGAGCTGCGGGAACGGTTTGCCAAGCTCGGCTGGCGCAAGGTTGTCGCCTTCCAGACCCGCAATCCCCTGCACCGCGCCCACCAGGAGCTTACCTTCCGGGCGGCGCGTGAAGCCGAGGCCAACTTGCTCATTCATCCCGTAGTTGGCATGACCAAGCCGGGTGATGTCGATCACTACACACGCGTGCGTTGTTACGAGCATGTGCTGGAGCAGTACCCGGAGCAAACCACCAGCTTGTCATTGCTGCCGTTGGCCATGCGCATGGCGGGTCCACGCGAAGCGCTGTGGCACGCCATTATTCGCAAGAACTACGGCTGCACCCACTTCATCGTCGGCCGTGATCATGCCGGACCCGGCGATGATTCCAACGGGCAACCGTTTTACGGTCCCTACGACGCGCAGGAGTTATTCCGGGAGCACGAGGCCGAGCTCGATATCACGATGGTGCCATTCAAGATGATGGTGTACGTGGAGGATCGCGCCGAGTATGTGCCAGCCGATGAAACCAAACCGGACGAAAAAGTCCTGAACATTTCAGGCACCGAGTTCCGGCGGCGCCTGCAGGAAGGACTCGAGATACCGGACTGGTTCTCTTACCCCAAGGTTGTTGCCGAGCTGCGACGCTCCTATCCGCCGAGGCAGGCACAAGGCTTCACGGTTTTCTTTACCGGGCTGTCGGGCTCGGGCAAGTCAACGATCGCCAATGCCCTGCTGGTCAAGCTACTGGAGAGTGGAGGGCGCAACGTGACGTTGCTGGACGGCGATATCGTGCGCAAGAACCTGTCAAGCGAGCTGGGTTTTTCAAAAGAACACCGCGATCTCAACATCCAGAGAATTGGATTCGTAGCGGCTGAGATCACGAAGAACGGTGGCGTGGCAATCTGTGCACCGATTGCGCCGTATGCGCATACTCGTCAGGCCGTCCGGGACATGATCGAGCCGGTCGGGGGCTTTCTGGAAATTCACGTGGCCACCCCGCTGGAGGTCTGCGAGGAGCGTGACCGCAAGGGGCTGTATGCGAAAGCCAGGGCGGGCATCATCAAGGAGTTCACGGGCATCTCGGATCCGTACGAAGTGCCCGAAAGCCCCGAAATGAGCATCGACACGCTGGCACTGACGCCGGAGCTGGCCGCTCATCGGATCTTCGTGAAGCTGGAAAGCCTTGGCTTCATACGCTAGGCTGATTTACCACGCGAGGGCGGCTTAAGCAGCCGGCCTGAGCCTAGATGCGGAGGCGCTTCGCGATTACCTGGGAATGCCAGGCAAGCTCTACGTAAAAACATTCGGTTGTCAGATGAACGAGTACGACGCCAATAAGATGGCGGACGTACTGCGCGAGAGCCATGGGCTTGAGCGAACGGCCGACCCTGAGCAGGCTGATGTCCTGCTGCTCAACACCTGTTCCATCAGAGAAAAAGCCCAGGAAAAGGTTTTTTCGCTGTTGGGTCGTTGGCGGCAGCTCAAGGCACAGCGTCCCGAGGTCATCATTGGTGTCGGTGGCTGTGTCGCCAGTCAGGAGGGCGAAGGCCTGGTTGAGCGGGCGCCCTGCGTCGACATGGTGTTCGGGCCGCAGACCCTGCATCGTTTGCCGGTGATGTTGGACCGCGTTCGCGGGCATGGCCGGGCCGTCGTTGACATCAGTTTTCCGGAGATTGAGAAATTCGATCATCTGCCCGCGCCGCGCGCGGAGGGTCCAACGGCGTTTGTGTCCATCATGGAAGGCTGCAGCAAGTACTGCAGTTTTTGTGTCGTGCCTTACACGCGCGGCGAAGAAATTAGCCGTCCGCTGGATGACGTGGTCGCTGAGGTCGTGCGCCTTGCACGCCAGGGCGTACGCGAGATCAATCTGCTGGGCCAAAACGTCAATGCTTACCGGGGCGCCACGCACACTGGGGGCGTCGCTGACCTGGCCAGCCTGATTCGTTACGTCGCGGCGGTGGAGTCGATTGGGCGTATCCGGTTTACAACCTCGCATCCGCGTGAGTTCAGCGATCGGCTCATTGAGGCCTACGCAACCACTCCGAAACTGGCCAATTATTTGCATCTGCCCGTGCAAAGCGGTTCCGATCGCATTTTGTCTGCCATGAAGCGTGGCTACACCGCGTTGGAGTACAAAGACCGGATACGGCGGCTGCGCGACGTGCGTCCGGACATCAGCATTTCCACGGACATTATTGTCGGTTTTCCCGGCGAAACGGAGCGGGACTTCGCGGACACCATGAAGCTGGTCGCGGAAGTCGCCTTCGATCAGTCGTTCAGCTTCATCTATAGCCAGCGTCCGGGTACGCCGGCAGCCGCGTTGCCAGATCCGGTACCCAAAGCCGAGAAGCTGGCCCGGCTGAGTGCGCTGCAGGGGCGCATCAGCGCCACGGCTATGGCGATCAGTGAGTCGATGATCGGAACCCGGCAAACCGTGCTGGTTGAGCGTCAGTCGAAGAAGCATGCTCACCAGATGACGGGCCGCACCGAAAACAATCGCTGGGTTAACTTTGATGGTGATGTCTCGCTGGTTGGCCGGTTCGTCGATGTGCAGATCACTGAGGCATTGCCTAACTCTCTTCGTGGGCGCATCGCAGCGTCGGTCGAGGCTGCTTGAACGCCACTACGGAAACCCGCGAACTTGTTCTGGAGCCTGCCAACAACGTCGCCCTGGCGAATCTTTGTGGTCAGTTTGACGAGCATCTCCGCCAGATCGAACGGCGGCTCGGCGTGCAGATCAGCAATCGCGGCAACCGCTTTCGGGTTATCGGCCCGGCGGGTCCGAGCGAGGCTGGTGCCAAGGTTCTTCAGGAGCTCTATACGTTGGCCGGTTCAGAATCGCTTGACCCCGGTCGCGTGCATATGTGCCTGCAGGCTGCTTCATTGGAAGATATGACGGATCCGGTAGCCGCGTCGGAGGAGCCTGTGGTGCGAACGCGCCGGCTCAGCATCCGGCCGCGCGGCGCTAATCAGCGCGACTATCTGGGGAGTATCAGGAAGCACGATCTCAGCTTTGGTATCGGCCCGGCAGGCACCGGCAAGACCTACCTGGCAGTAGCCAGTGCGGTAGAGGCGCTTGAGCAGGAGCGCGTGCGCCGAATCGTGCTGGTACGGCCGGCCGTGGAAGCGGGCGAGAGGTTGGGGTTCTTGCCCGGCGATATGTCGCAGAAAGTGGATCCATATCTGCGGCCCATGTATGACGCGCTTTACGAGATGATCGGGTTCGAGCGCGTGGCCAGGCTGGTTGACCGCAACATTATTGAGGTCGCGCCGCTGGCGTTTATGCGCGGCCGGTCCCTGAATGAGAGCTTTATCATTCTGGATGAAGCCCAGAATACAACCGTCGAGCAAATGAAGATGTTTCTTACCCGCATGGGGTTTGGCTCGCGGGCTGTGGTAACCGGCGATATCACGCAGATTGACCTGCCTCGCAATCAGACATCTGGTCTGCGTCAGGTCATGCAGATCCTCGACGCCTTACCCGGCGTGAGCTTTACATTTTTTTCGCCACGCGATGTGGTGCGCCACTCACTGGTTCAGCGCATCGTGGAAGCCTATGACCGGCATGACGCCGATGACGCCGGCGGGCCGGATGTTTCGACGGAATGAGCGCTCAGGCCATGACATCCACGCCGCAGTCCTCGCCGCCATCTCCTCAACTGCAGTTGGAGCTGCAGTGCGATCCAGGCGTTCCGGTTCCTGCAGGGTTGGACTTTCAGGCCTGGGGGCAACGCGCATTTTCGCTAGCCGGACATGCGCAGCCTGCCGAACGTAAAAGCATCACTCTGCGGCTGGTCGACATCACAGAGGGCGAGATGCTCAATCAACGTTTCCGGGGGCGGCCGGGGCCGACCAATGTGCTGGCGTTTCCCGCGGCGATGCCTCCCGGGCTCCCGCGCCATGTGCAACAGTCGCTGGGCGATATCGTTGTGTGCGTTCCGTTGGTGGCCCGCGAGGCGCAGGAGCGGGGTGTCGGGGAGCAGGCCCATTGGGCGCACTTGTTTGTGCACGGGTTGCTGCACTTGTTGGGCTTCGACCACGAGCACGACGCCGAGGCCGCCGTCATGGAGAGCAAAGAGGCCGAGGTCCTCTTGGCGCTCGGGTTTAGCAATCCCTATGCCGGTGAGTGTGAGCCAAAGACATGAGTGACGAACGGCAAGACTCGCAGCGCGATGGCAGTCAGTCCGGCTGGTACGGCCGGCTGAAAGCCGTCTTGAGCGGTGAGCCGGCCACCCGGCGCGACTTACTGGAGCTGCTGGGCGATCAGCGCTGGCAGCACGTCCTGGATAGTGATGAGCTGGCTATGCTGCGCGACGTGCTGGAGGTGGCCGAGACTCAGGCGCGGGACGTGATGGTGCCACGCTCCCAGATGGTGTTTCTGGATGAGGAAATGCCGCGTGATGCGATTCTGCGCACCATCATCGAGTGCGGCCACTCCCGTTTCCCTGTTGTGGGAGAGGAACGCGACGAGGTCGTCGGCATACTGCTTGCCAAAGACCTGCTGAAGTTCTTCTTCGAGAGCCCCGACGGGGAGTTTGCTCTGCGGCAATTCCTGCGGCCGGCGGTATTCGTGCCAGAGAGCAAGCGGCTCAACACATTGCTGAAGGAGTTTCGTGTCAACCGGAACCACATGGCGATTGTGGTCGACGAATACGGTGGTATTGCCGGGTTAATCACCATAGAGGACGTGCTCGAAGAAATCGTTGGTGATATCGACGATGAACACGACCCTCGCGAGGCGGAGCCCATCCGGGAGCACGAGGCCGGCCGCTATCATGTGCAGGCTCTCACCAGAATCGACGATTTCAATGAGTTCTTTGAGGTTGAGCTGGACGATGACAGCTTCGACACCGTCGGTGGTCTGGTTATTCATACGCTAGGGCGATTGCCCCGGCGCGGAGAAACTGTCGAACACGGCAACTTCACCTTCAAGGTGATTCAGGCCGATCGCCGTCGCGTCCATGACCTTGAGGTTTCTCGCCGCACCGGCAGCGGCGACTAGGCAGGTAGCGCGCATTGACGTTGCCGCCGTTCCTGGTTGATCGCGGCTGTTGGGCGGCTGCGGCCTGCGGGGCTTTGCTGCCGCTTAGCTTCGAACCGTTTGGTCTGTTCTGGCTCGCGCCGTTTCTGGTAGCGGGGTTGTTTTTGCTCTGGGACAGGCAGTCGCCACGCGCGGCCGCCGGGCGGGGTTTTGCGTTCGGACTGGCGGCCTTCATCGCCGGGACCTACTGGTTGTACATCAGCATCTATGAGTTCGGCGGGGCACCGATCTGGCTGGCAGTGATTCTGACCGCTGCAGTTGCGGTTGCCATGGGCCTGTTTTTCGCCGGGGCCGGTTGGTGCGCGGCTCGTTTCGCCGCGTCCTCGCTCCCGCTGAACGTGTTTTTGATCTGGCCCGCGGCCTGGCTCTTGTTCGAATGGCTGCGCGGCTGGGTTCTCACCGGCTTTCCCTGGTTGAGCCTCGGCTACGGACAAATCGACGGACCATTGGCGGTTTGGGCGCCGCTCGCCGGGGTCTACGGTGTTTCGCTGGTGACTGCAGTGACGGCTGGCTGTGTGGTTGCGCTTTTTCACACGGCTGGCGCCTATCGCCAGCGCGCCTTCGCGGTGCTCGGTGCTCTCGCACTGGCCACAGGGTTGCTTTATCTCCCAGCGTGGACTCAGACGGAAGGTGAAGCCCAGCAGGTCGCCCTGGTGCAGGGGTCGATTTCTCAGGATCGTAAGTGGTTGCCGCGCCAACGGCTGCCAACTCTGGAACTCTACAGGGAGCTGACTGTCTCGGCGGCGGATGCCAGGCTTGTGGTGTGGCCGGAGGTTGCCGTGCCGGCGATGCAACACATGGTGCAGCCGTATCTGGAAGATCTGGCAGCGCTCGTCAGAAGCCGCGATCAGCAGTTGCTCCTGGGCATTCTCAGTTTCGATTTCGACCGCGAGCAGTACTACAACTCGTTGCTGGCGATTGGGCCGGATGCGGGTGTCTATCACAAGCGCCACCTCGTTCCGTTCGGTGAGTTCTTCCCCGTGCCCTCTTTTGTGCGCCGTTGGATGCGCATGATGTCGCTGCCTTATCAGGATGCTGCCCGTGGTGCACGAGATCAGGCGCCGCTGCGCAGTCATGGCACAGAACTGTCGCCCAGTATCTGTTACGAAGATGCGTTCGGCGCAGAACAACGAGACTTTCTGCCCCGCGCGGGCATGCTGGTTAACGTAAGCAACGATGCCTGGTTTGGCGATTCAATTGCGCCCCACCAGCATTTGCAGATAGCGCGCATGCGCGCCCTGGAGACAGGCAGGCCCATGCTGCGAGCGACCAACACGGGGATTACGGCGCTCATTAACTATCGGGGTGAGATCGTCGCAGCAGCCCCTCAGTTTGAAACCACGGTGGTGACCGGGCTTGTGCAGCCGAGGGCTGGCGCCACGCCCTTCGTGCGCTTCGGGAATGCCCCGGTTATCGCCTTGAGCCTTGCCGTGCTCGGCGTGGCTTGGCTGGTTTCACGCGGGCGCGCCTGAGAGAGGCTTGTCAGCCCGGCTGTTGTATCCTTGCCGGCCGATTAGCGAGCGAGTCGTCCGACCTTGACCAAGCGATCCTACAAGCATGCCTCGGTGGAGCAGGCAGCCCAGCAGTATTGGGCGGATGCCGAGTGCTTTCGCGCGACCGAGGATCCCGCGCGCGAGAAGTTTTACTGCCTGAGCATGTTTCCTTATCCCAGCGGTCGTTTGCACATGGGCCATGTTCGCAACTACACCATTGGCGATGTCATCAGCCGTTACCAGCGCATGCAGGGCAAGAACGTGCTGCAGCCGATGGGCTGGGACGCGTTCGGGTTGCCCGCTGAGAACGCGGCGATGGCGAATGCCGTCGCACCCGCAGCCTGGACGCAAGACAACATCGCGTACATGAAAAAGCAGCTGCGCTCGTTGGGCTTCGCGATCGACTGGAGCCGCGAGCTGGCGACCTGCGAGCCCGACTACTATCGATGGAACCAGTGGCTGTTCCTGCGCATGCTGGAGAAAGGCATTGCCTATCTGAAGACGGGCACAGTCAATTGGGACCCGGTTGACCAAACGGTGCTGGCGAATGAGCAGGTGATTGACGGCAAAGGGTGGCGCACCGGCGCGGAAGTCGAGAAGCGTGAAATTCCCATGTACTACCTGCGTATTACCGACTACGCAGAGGAACTGCTTGGGGCGCTGGACGGTCTTGATGATTGGCCCGAACGTGTGCGGACCATGCAGGCGAACTGGATCGGCAAGAGTACCGGTTTGCGCTTCGCCTTCCCGTACGAGTACCGCGGCGTTTCCGACCATCTATGGGTGTTCACGACGCGCGCCGACACCATTATGGGTGTCACCTTCTGTGCCATAGCCGCGGAGCACCCGCTGGCTGAGTTGGCGGCTGCCGACAACCCTGAGTTGGCTGCCTTCATTGCTGAGTGCAAGGCGGGCTCCGTCATGGAAGCGGATCTTGCGACGATGGACAAGCGCGGCATGCCAACCGGCATCGACGTGACGCATCCGCTGACCGGTGAATCGGTGCCGCTGTGGGTGGGCAACTACGTACTGATGGGCTACGGCGAGGGCGCAGTTATGGCTGTGCCGGCGCATGATGAACGTGACTTCCACTTTGCCAAACAATACGGATTGCCAATCAGGCAGGTCATAGCCGTCGACGGAGAGACATTCTCTGATGATGGCTGGCAGGACTGGTACGCCGACAAGAGTCAGGGGCACTGCGTTAACTCAGGTGCCTATGACGGTCTGTGCTACAGCGACGCCGTTGATGCCATCGCGGGCGATCTGGCAGCCAAAAACCTCGGCGAGAAGCAGACTCAGTATCGGCTGCGCGACTGGGGTATCTCCCGTCAGCGATACTGGGGTTGCCCCATCCCGATTATTCACTGCGATGACTGTGGCCCGGTGCCGGTGCCGGACGATCAGTTGCCGGTGGTGTTGCCCGAAGACTGCGTTCCGGACGGCAGCGGCAATCCGCTCGCCAGGTTGGAAGCTTTCCTGTCGGTTGATTGTCCTGTCTGTGGCAAGCCGGCGCGCCGCGAGACCGACACGATGGATACCTTTGTGGATTCATCCTGGTACTTCCTGCGCTATGCGTGCGCAGATACAGACAAGGCAATGGTGGATGAGCGCGCCGATTACTGGATGCCGGTGGACCAGTACATCGGTGGCATTGAGCATGCAATCTTGCATCTGCTGTATTCGCGGTTCTGGCACAAAGTCATGCGCGACCTTGGTTTGGTCGGTTCAGACGAGCCATTCACGCGTTTGCTGACACAAGGCATGGTGTTAAACGAAATCTACTACCGGCATCCCGAGGGTGGCCGCCGCGAGTATTTCAATCCTGTCGAGATCGACAAGCAAACAGACGAGGAGGGCAGATTGACCGGCGCTACGCTACGCGCCGACGGACAGCCCGTAATCTACGATGGCATCGGCACGATGTCGAAATCCAAGCTGAATGGTGTTGATCCGCAGTCGCTGATTGAGCAATACGGTGCGGATACAGCCAGGTTGTTTGTGATGTTCACCGCTCCGCCAGAGCAGGCGCTTGAATGGTCCGACGATGGCGTTCAGGGTGCCTACCGGTTTCTCCGCCGCCTCTGGCGAGCTGCGCAAGACCACATCGAAGAGCACGCCGTGGCGTCGCCGGAATCTGAGGTCGATACTGGGTCGCTGGACGATCGTCAGCGAGACCTGCGGCGAAAGTTGCACCAGACGATCGGCAAGGTCAGCGATGACATCGGCAGGCGATACACATTCAACACGGCAATCGCCGCCGTGATGGAGTTGCTCAACGAGCTGGGTCGGTTTGCCGCGGCGAGCGCGCAGGATCGCGCCGTGGTGCAGGAGGTGCTGGAGGCGATTGTGTTGGTGCTTTCGCCTATCGTGCCCCACGTCTGTCATCAGCTCTGGCTGGACCTGGGCCACGAAGAGCCAGTCATTGACCAGCCTTGGCCGGCGGTAGACAAGCACGCGTTGGTAGCGGATTCCGTGCAAATCGTCGTGCAGGTCAACGGCAAGCTGCGGGCTCGGCTCGATCTGCCGGTAGAGCTGGACGAGGAGGCTGTCAGGCAGGCGGCGTTGTCCGATGACAATGTGCAGCGCTTTGTCGCCGGTAAGTCCGTGCGCAAAGTCGTTGTCGTCCCCGGCAAGCTGGTCAATGTGGTCGTGTAGAGTGGCGGCGTTGCGGATCCCTGTGCTGTTTATGTCGCTCTGGCTTGGCAGCTGCGGCTTCCAGGCTGTGACCAATGTGCCGCTGCCTGAATCCATCCGCTCAGTGCATATCCAGACTCAGGATCGCTACTCGCCGCTCTACCGGGAGTTGACCACAACGCTGCGCTCCAGGGGCTTAGTGCTCACCGGCGGACGACAGGCAGCCGATGCGGTTATCGACATCACCAACGACGAAACCGGCGAGCGGATCGTGGCGGTATCGCCGCAGAATCAGCCGCGTGAGTACGACATCTTTTACACGGTGACTTATGCCGTGCTGCTTGATGGGTCTAAAGCGCAAGCGGCCAGCACCTTGACCACGACGCGCAACTACAGCTACGACGAAGCCCGGGTACTTGGGAAGGCGCTGGAGGAGCAGTCGCTGCGCGATGCATTGGCGCGCGATTTAGTGGGCCGCATGCTGCGGCGAATCAGCACGCTCGACCCTGTTTCACAGTAGATTCAAAGAAGAACTTGAGTAGCGCATGAGCTTGCGGTTGGGCATTGGCCGGTTTGGTGTCTACACCGTTCTGGTGGCGTTTGTGGCCTATGCAGTTTATTGGGCGGCCATCAACGATCCCGACGGCTTACGCCTGGCGGTGAACCCGGCTGCCGATCCGAGCCAGGTAACCTCGGAGTTCTCCCTGCTCGAGGGTCTCCATAACGCCGCGTTGATCGTTTGCGCAGCGATATTTGGGTGGGTTGCGGCCCGCGACCGGCTGCGGCGTCCACTGGGCATTGCCTGCGCGTCGGTGTTCCTGGTGGGGCTTGTAAGAGAGTGCGACTTTCAGCTGGACCTGTACGCCGCTGACAATGTCTGGCAGGTCATCGCGGCCTTAATCATTGCAGTGTCGGGAGTTTATCTGGCCAGGCACCGGCGCCGTCTGGTTTCCGGCTGGCAGAGAAGCTGGCCGTCAGCGGGCTTAGCCATCGTCATCGCTGGCTGCCTCATACTGGTGCCCGTTGCTCAGGCGCTGGGCCAGAAGGAGCTTTGGCAGGCGACGTTGGGTGAATCTTATTCAGTGGCCGCGGTTATCGCGTTCGAAGAGCTCGCGGAACTCGGCGGCTATCTGTTGCTCCTGGTCGGCAGTATCGAGTTTCTGTATACCTGGTCGCGCCTGCCAAAGACGCGAGAACTCGATCGGCCGCGACGATACCGGCGGCGTAAACGTGCTCAGTGATCGCACGCTGCCGTCGCAGTGGTCTTATAGCTTGGTTGGGTTCTCGACCCCAGGGTAGACTACCTGGGGATCGAATACCTTCTCCGTTTCCGTAAACTCAAGCCGCAGCGGTGACCCATTGTCCGTCGCGTTCTCCGGAACTTTCCGATAGAAGCACGACCTGTAACCTACGTGACAGCTCGCGCCATTGCCGGCCACGTCGACGCGCAGCCAGACACAGTCCTGATCGTCGTCGATCAACAACTCGCGGACATGCTGGACCAGCCCGCTGGTGGCGCCTTTATGCCAGATTTGCTGACGGCTCCGGCTGAAGTAGTGCGCCTCCCGGGTTTCGATAGTGCGGGTCAGTGCCTCGGCATTCATGTATCCGTGCATTAGCAGCTCGCCGGAGCTGTGGTCGGTTGTCACCACTGGTATCAGGCCGTGGGCGTCAAATTTGGGCGCGAGCTGCTCGCCCTCTTCAACTTGTTCCACGGTCTGGCGCTGGGCAAAAAGGTTTGCCGATTCCACGGGCGATCTCCTGGTCAACGGCCTGCCGGCTCGCTTGAGAGCGGGCTAGGCCGCTGCAAAGCTTGTTATTATAACCGGCTATCTTACCGCCGAGGCGGGCATGTCCATTACCCTCTACAACACGCTCACGCGCGCGAAGGAGCCCTTCACGCCGCTGTGCCCAGGCAAGGTCAGCATGTATGTCTGCGGGCCAACGGTGTACAGCTTTCCGCACATTGGCAATGCCCGGCCGGCCGTCGT
>JANQPY010000009.1 GCA_028285245.1 Gammaproteobacteria bacterium
ATCCAGTCCGATGTCGGAAAAGCTGACAGGGGCGGGGCGCCCGCAAGCTATTGATTGAAAGTCGCTACACGCAGGTGGCGTGAACTGCGTCACAGCACCCGACGCCGGCCGTGTCGCGAATGTTTACAGATGCCGCATTGTTGATCCGAACGCGCGTCAGGCCGGTTTCCCCGCGGGGCCTGAGTGAGTAGAAAACTTCGTGATCTGTTCCACAGTTTTCCGGTGGAGCACCTGCTTTTTGTTAAGTCGTTGGGTATCGCACTGGAAACTGGCACGCGACCTGCAACATAGACAGCAGAACCCAACAGCCATTGAGTTCTCCTTCGACAACACAGCCAAGAGGCCTGACAACAACAACAAATAACAGGCCGATAATAAGAACAATAAAAATCTATCCGCGCCCTTCGAGCCGCTCCCTTACCGGAGCGGCTTTTTTCTTGCGTGGACGTTCGACCAAGCGATCTTGCGTCAGACCCCATGCATAGTGCTCTGGGTCTGACCCAGTTTCATGGCCGCAAAAAAACGGCGGCAGGGTTGCCCCTGCCGCCGCTTGTTCCGTCGGGTTACGGGCTCTTAGAGCACGTCGCCGCCGAAGGAGTAGCGCAGATCGAAGGTCGCGGAGTCGCCGCCCAGGACAGACACCGCACCGGCGAGCACGTCATTGATAGCCAGGGACAGGCCGGCTGAGAAGTTCTGGTTGAAGTGCCAGCGGCCGCCGATCTGGGCACCGAAGTCTGTGACCTCACCATCGGGCAAGCCAGCAACGTTGACGTCCAGATCACTCCAGCTAATCAACGCGTGCCACTCGAACACTTCGTTCCAGACCTGACGAACACCAGTGGTCACGCCAAAGCCATCAAGTTCGCCGTCCGAACCAGCCGTGCCGTCATCGCCATCAGCATCGATGTAGAACAGTTCAGCCACAAAGTCGGTGGTCTCATTGATCGCCGGATGCACACCACCGCGCAGCTCAAAACCGTCAAAATCGAAATCGGGGTCGCCGCCGCCAATCTCAGACGAGCCGTCGAAGTACCGAAGCTGCCCGTGGCCAATGTCGGCGAAGCCCAGGCTACCGCGGATGTCAAAAGCATCCACGTCACCGCCTACTCCGCCAGCCTCAACGCTATCAGCAGCCCAGTAGCCAATCTGGCCATACGTCCACTGCGGACCTTCAGCCAGCGCGGCGCCGGAAAACGCCAGTGCAGCGGCCAGGCCGCCTACTTTAAATACCTGATGCATAGTAATTCCCCCTTGTTGGGATTTTCGCAACATACAAAGTAACCCCCCGCTGGACGTCTGGCCCGTTGCGGGGGCGCGAAGTATGTATAAAACCCTGTATTGATGCAAACTCCAGCTGTATCAAAAAAGCCACAGCCTGGCTCTTTTGGCGAGCGTACCGAGGATGTTGCGAAATTGAGACACCCGACTCAGGGCTTTGTACAGACCCCCGAAACTCGCGAACGGGGGTAGTCAGGCTCACCGCCGGCTGCGCTCGAGGCGCATTGCATTCCGCCCGGCGACAGGTATGGTTCCGGCATGCTGAGCTCTCCGCCCGCGCCGGGAAATAGCGCGCTAGCCCTATTCCTGGATCTTGACGGCACGCTGGTTGAGCTGGGCCCGGATCCCGCAGCCGTGAAGGCAGATGCCGCGCTGCAACGTCTACTCGCGGCCGCCAGCAGGGCGTTGTCGGGAGCGCTGGCCGTAGTCTCCGGGAGAACCGTGGCGAGTCTGGACCAGGTCCTGAGTCCGCTCGTGCTGCCGGCAGCAGGCATACACGGGCTGGAGTACCGCCGGCTGCCGGGGCAAGCACCACAGCGAGCTGATAGCTCTGAGCTACCGGCGGACATCCGCGGAGAACTCGACGAGCTGGCTTCCGCGCACCCGGGTCTGTTGATAGAACACAAGGGCGAGAGCGCCGCGGTTCACTATCGCCGCGCGCCTGAGCTGGAGTCTCTCGTCAATGCAAAGCTGGAGGCAGCCCAAGAGCGGCTGGGTAAAGCGTTCTCCATTCAGATGGGCAAAATGGTGAGCGAACTGAAGCCATCGGGTGCGAGCAAGGGTGACGCAGTGAAACGCTTCATGCAGTCGCAGCCGTTTGCAGGGAGGCTACCGGTGTTCGTCGGCGATGACGCGACCGATGAGTTCGGCTTCGATGCGGTAAACGCGGCCGGCGGCTGGAGCATTCGGGTCGGCGACGCCGTGGCACCCACCCGCGCGGCCTTTCAGCTTAGCGACGTCCGTGCCGTGCATGCGTGGCTAACTTCCATCGCCGACTCTCAACCGAGGCATTGCGCTTGAACACACTAGAGCTGGCCGTGGTCGGCAACTGCCAGGTTGGTGCGTTAATCGACGCTAAGGGCAGCATCGTCTGGTCATGCCTGCCCAGGCTGGATTCCAACCCCGCATTCTGCAGCCTGCTTGAGCCCGCTGCCGCCGATGGACGCGGCATCTACGAAGTCGAGCTACTGGATTTCGAACGCGCCGAGCAGCAGTACGTGCGCAACACGCCGATTGTCGAGACAACGCTCTACGACAAACACGGCAATGCTGTTCGCATCACCGACTTCGCGCCGCGCTTCCAGCTGTTTGGCCGCACATATCACCCTGTCATGCTGATTCGCACACTCACTCCGGTCCACGGCTGGCCGCGGCTGTGCGTGCGCCTGCGGCCCGCTGCGAACTACGGCGAGCAGCGTGCGGAAGTGACTCACGGCAGCAATCACCTGCGCTTCCTGCTCCCGGAATCGGTGTTGCGCCTGACGACGGACGTGCCGCTGACCGCGGTGATGGAAGAAACACCCTTCGTTCTGAATCGGCCGCGTCACCTCATTCTCGGTACGGATGAATCAATCCCTGAAGGGGTAGAGAAGCTGGCTGTAGAACACCTGGTGCAGACGAAGACCTACTGGGAAAGCTGGGTGCGTGGCCTCGCAATTCCATTCGAGTGGCAAAGCGCGGTGATTCGCGCCGCCATCACACTCAAGCTCTGCACCTTTGAAGATACGGGCGCCGTCGTCGCGGCCCTGACCACGTCCGTTCCGGAGGCGCCGGACAGCGGACGCAACTGGGACTATCGCTACTGCTGGATTCGCGACAGCTATTTCGTGGTCAAGGCACTGAACAGCCTCGGCGCCACCAAGACGATGAATGACTACTTGCGCTATGTGTTGAACGTCTCGCTGGAGGCAGGCGATCACCTGCAGCCGGTGTACGGCATCAGCGGCACGGACAAGCTGATCGAGCGCAGTGTGGACTCGCTAGCGGGCTATCGCGGTATGGGCCCCGTCCGCGTCGGCAACCAGGCATACGAACAGGTGCAGCACGACGTGTACGGTTCGGTCATTCTCTCCGCAACCCAATACTTTTTTGATGAACGGCTGGATGCTCCGGGCGACGAAAGCAACTTCGAGCGTCTCGAGGCGCTTGGCGAGCGCGCTGCCGCGTTATTTGACGAACCTGACGCCGGTATCTGGGAGTACCGCGGCAGACAGCGTGTCCACACCTTTTCCAGCGTGATGTGCTGGGCCGCCTGCGACCGGCTCGCCATCATCGCCGAACATCTGGGCCTGACCGATCGCGCCGCGCATTGGCGGGACCGGGCATCGCATATCCACGCCGTGATCTGCGAGCAGGCCTGGGACGAGCAGCGGCAAGCATTCACCGTGGCCTTCGGCGTCCCGGAAATGGACGCCAGCGTGCTCGTGATGCCGAGCCTGGGCTTTCTGCCGGCTAACGATCCGCGCTTCATCAGCACGCTTGAAGTGATCGAGCGGGAGCTGCGCCGGGGCGACCACCTGCTGCGCTACCGGGCGGCAGACGATTTCGGGGAACCGGAAAACGCTTTTAATGTATGTACCTTCTGGTACATCGACGCGCTGGCTGATGTTGGCCGCGAGGCCGAAGCGCGCGAGCTGTTTGAGAACATGCTCGCCTGCCGCACAAAACTCGGGTTGCTTTCGGAAGACTTAAACGCCGAAACGGGCGAGCTGTGGGGCAATTTCCCGCAAACCTATAGCATGGTGGGCATTATCAACGCGGCTCGACGGCTCAGCCGTAGCTGGGAAGAAGCGCTCTGAGCCGGCTTATCACAGTGTCCAACCGGGTAGCGCGCCCGAAGGGTGGCGCTAAGTCTGCGGGCGGCCTGGCCGTCGGCGTGCTCGCAGCGCTGCAGGAGCACGGCGGTGTCTGGTTTGGCTGGAACGGCAACACCATTCGCGGTGAACCCGGCGACCCAACACTCGAGACCGACGGCCCAATCACGTACGCCACCATTGATTTAAACGCCCGCGCCTATGAGCTGTACTACAACGGGTTCAGCAACCAGGCGCTGTGGCCTATCTGCCATTACCTGCTGGGTTTTTTCCGCTACGACCGCCGGGAGTTTGACGAGTACCGGCGAGTTAATGCGCTCTTCGCACGCAAGCTCGCACCGCTGCTAAAGCCCGACGACGTCATCTGGGTGCACGACTACCACCTGATCCCGATGGCCTCGGAACTCCGCCGGGCAGGCGTCACCCAGCCGATCGGTTTTTTCCTGCATGTGCCGTTTCCCGATGTCGAAGTTCTGCGCGTGCTCCCCGTGTACCAGCAGCTGCTGCGCGCCCTGTGCAGCTACGACGTGGTCGGATTCCACACACAGCGAGATCTGCGCTCGTTCCGGGAGGCCATCACCGAGCGGGAAATCGGTTCCGAACGGGCCGATCGCCGCGGATCGCGACCGGGCACGCCGATGGTTGCCGACGTATTTCCGATTGGTCTTGATGTGGACGACTGTCAGCACCAGGCACAGGAAACTGGCGAACAGGAAAACGTGCAGCGCATGGTCCGCCATCTGCACGGCCGGGATTTAATCATCGGCGTTGACCGGCTCGACTACAGCAAAGGCCTGGAGGAGCGATTCAACGCCTATGAGCGTCTGCTGGAAAACTACCCGGCTAATCGCAACCATGTCTCTTACATTCAGATCGCGCCGACCACCCGGTCCGGCATCCGGCAGTACACAGAAATCCGCGAAACGCTCGAGCAGCAGGCAGGACGCATCAACGGGCGGTTTGCCGATATCGACTGGGTTCCCATCCGCTACCTGAATCGCGCCTTCGACCGGCCCACACTGATGGCCTTCTTTCGCGAAGCGAGCGTTGGCCTGGTCACGCCCGTGCGTGACGGCATGAATCTGGTCGCAAAAGAATTCATTGCCGCGCAGGACCCGGATGATCCAGGCGTACTGGTGCTCTCAAGGCTGGCGGGTGCAGCCGACGAGCTGACCGGGGCAGTGCTGGTGAACCCCTATGACATTGACGGCGTTGCAGATGGCATACACACAGCGCTTAGCATGTCGCGCGAAGAACGGGTCAGCCGGCATGCTGACATGCTCAGGATGCTGCGTGAGAACGACATCACCGCCTGGCGTACACGCTTCATGAACGCGCTGCTCGCTGCCCACGAACGCCGCGCCGCGGCCAACTAATGAGCTGCCTGATCGCCGATATCGGCGGTACCAACACGCGATGCGCGCTGGCTATCGATGGCCAACCGGTGGCCGTACGAACTTTTGCAAACGCCGAGTTTGACGGCGCTCATGCAGTTCTCGACCGCTACCTGGCGGAGCTCGAGGGCTATGCGCGACCCGCCAGTGCTCTGCTCGCGGTGGCGGCGCCAGTTACCGGTAACGAGTTCCGGATGGTGAACCTCGACTGGGTGATTTCGCTTGCCGAACTGCAGACCAGTCTGAAGCTGCGTGATGTCCGCGTGCTCAATGACTTTGAGGCATTGGCCTATTCCCTGCCCGTGCTGGCTGATGACGACAAGCTGCAGATTGGGGGCGGCAGGCGGCGCGACAACAGCCCCTTGGCAGTCCTCGGACCCGGCACTGGCTTAGGCGTCGCTCAGCTAGTCCCAACCGACACCGGCTGGCTTGCGGTGGCTGGAGAAGGGGGCCACGTCAGTCTCCCGGCGCGCAACGCCACGGAAGCCACGCTGATTGGCCAGGCAGCAGACAGAAACGGCTATTGCTCCGCGGAATGCCTGGTGTCGGGACCCGGCCTGGCGCGTTTGCACGCGCTGCTGCACGCAGAAAAGAGTGCCCCACCCGATGCAATAACCAAGACGGCGCTGGCTGGCGAAGCCAGGGCGGCGCAAAGCCTGTCGGTGTTCTTTGAACTGCTTGGAACGGTTGCTGCCAATGTCGCGCTGACGCTAGGCGCCCGCGGCGGCGTGTTCATTGGCGGTGGCATCGTGCCGAGACTGGCCGAACTGTTCGCTCGCTCCGGTTTTCGTCAGCGCTTCGAATCCGCCGGACCCAATCACGACTACCTGCGCGATATTCCGACCTATCTGATCACCGCGGAACAGCCCGCACTGGCCGGACTGGCGTCACTGGCAGACCGCTGAAGCGAAGCAGGATTCTGCTTACGCATCGACATCACCCAGGAAGCCTGCCAGCGTTCTTTGGATCGTGACGATGGCATCAGTCAGCCGGTGATCGCTGTTCAGAATTTGCAAAGACGCCTGCGTTTGTTCAGCGAACCGTAGACTCCCTTGCCAGGGCACAACATCGTCATTCCAGCCGTGCACAATTTGTGTTGGACAGCGCGGTGGCGCGGGCAGATGCTCCTCAAAGCCGGGCAGATAGAGCGCAGGAGCCAGCAGAAACAGCCCGCGCGCCTTCACCGCCTCGGCTGCCGCAACTGATACGAAGCCGCCCATACTGCTGCCGACCAGCACCGGTCGCACGCTGCGCTCATTGCACCAGTCGATCAGTCTGGACGCGCGGGCGCGCGGGTCGGGCATGCCCTGATAGTCAATCGATTCGACTGCCCATCCTTCAGCCTGCGCGGTACTCGCCATAGCGCGAATCTTTGTGCCCCAGGGGCCACTCTCCTGGCCGTGTGAAAACACGATTTGCCCGCGACTCATTCTCCTTGCCCCTCACCTTCGGCCGAAAACTCAGCGCCCCACAGCAGTTCATCAATCGTTGGATGCCAGGCAAACCGCTGCAGATTGACGCGATCACCATCAACGGTCACGCCCTCGGCGCGCAGGCGCGCGATCTGCTCACGACGCTCCGGGCGGCCGTGCGGAATCGAGATTCGACCCGAAGCGGCAATTACACGGTGCCATGGCAGGCCTAATTCGGCGGGCGCGTGCCGCAACACCCAGGCAACCCGCCGAGCGCCGCGCGGGTGTCCGGCGAGTTTCGCCAACTGACCGTAGCTGGCGACGCAGCCCGGCGGGATCGCTGCAATCACCCGCACGATCGACTGATGATTGCTGCGCGTTGCTGCTGTCATCGCCCGTCACTGTACCGGAGATGTAGTTTCGGTACAGTGACTGCCCCGCTCGCTCACCAAAGAAATGCCGCCGGGACAATGAGAAACGCAACACAGGCACGCGGCTGGCAATTCTGGATTGATCGCGGCGGCACATTCACAGATGTGATCGGGCTGTCCCCCGATGGCCAGTTACGCACGACCAAGCTGCTGTCCGAAAACCCCGGTCGCTATAGCGATGCGGGCGTCGCCGGGATCCGCGAACTGCTCGCCGGGGAAGCACCGCACGCTTCGATAGACGTCATCCGTCTTGGGACAACCGTCGCGACCAACGCGCTGCTGCAGCGACGCGGCGCACCCGCCGCGTGGATCACTACGGCCGGCTTCGGCGATGCGCTGCTCATCGGCTATCAGGACCGCCCGGACATTTTTGCGCTGAACATCCGGCGTCCGCCGCCGCTGCATGCGTGTGTGGTTGAGGCCAGAGGGCGGATTACCGCGCAGGGCGAAGTGCTGGAGCCGCTGGATACCGAGAGGCTCCGCGGCGACCTGGAGCAGGCCAGAGCGAGCGGTTGCCGGGCGGCCGCAATCTGTTTGCTCCACGGCTACCGTTATCCAGAACATGAACGACTAGCCAGCGATGTGGCGCACGCAGTGGGGTTCGAGCAGGTATCGCTATCCCATGAAGTCAGCCCGCTCGTGAGATTGGTCAGTCGCGGGCATACCACTTTGGCTGACGCGTACCTGTCACCGGTACTCGATCACTACGTCGCACAGCTTGTCGAGGAACTTAAGGCCGCAGGGCTGTCGCCGAAAGCCCTGCGTTTCATGCAGAGCAGTGGAGGCCTGACCGATGCCCGCCACTTTCGCGGCAAGGACAGCATCTTGTCCGGGCCTGCGGGTGGCGTGGTTGGTATGGTTGCAGCCGGCCGGTCAGCCTCGTCGGAGCAGCTGATCGGCTTTGACATGGGTGGCACCTCTACAGATGTTTCGCTGTTCGCGGGTGACTACGAACGCGTGGGCGAAACTGAGATTGACGGCATTCGCATTCGGGCGCCCATGCTCAAGATCCATACGGTTGCGGCCGGCGGCGGGTCGCGTCTGCGCTGGGCGGACGGCCGGCTGCAGGTGGGCCCCGATTCTGCTGGTGCGCATCCCGGCCCATTGAGCTACCGGCGCGGTGGACCGCTGACCGTGACGGATGCGAATGTCGCCCTTGGACGGATTCAGCCGGATAGCTTTCCGGCGATTTTCGGTGAGGACGGCGGCCTGCCGCTGGACCGCGCCAGCGCGGTGGCCGCGCTGGATAAGCTTGCAGTGCAGATTAGCGCCGCCACCCAGCAACCGTGGACGGGCCTTGAAGTCGCCGCCGGGTGCATCCGCATCGCGGTAGACAATATGGCGAACGCCATTAAGCGCGTGTCCGTTGAACGCGGCACCGATCCGCGTCACTTCACCCTCGTTAGCTTCGGTGGCGCCGGTGGCCAGCATGCCTGTCAGGTTGCAGATGCGCTGGGCATGCAGCGGATCATCGTGCATCCCCTGGCGGGCGTGTTGTCCGCGTACGGCATCGGCGCGGCGATGACCAGCAGCTACCGGGAGGCGCCTTTCGAGCAGCCACTAAACGCGGCCGCGCTGGCACCGCTTGAGGCGCTTGTTCAAGAGCTGCAAACCGAGTGCCGCCTGGCGCTGCCCGAGCCGTCGTCCTTACGCACCAACACGCAGGCCCGAGCGACGCTGCAGCTAACGCGCGCCGGCAGCGACAACAGCCTCCCGGTCGAATGGCACGGCGACGTTGACAGAGCCCGCGCAACGTTCGCCGCGGAGCACAAGGCGCGCTATGGCTTCGCCGAGCGAGAAGGCGAACTGTGGGTGCAGTCAGTGCGAGTCGATGTACACATCCCGGCCGACCTGCCCGTTTACCGCACTGGTGAAGGCGCAGAAACACATCGAAAACAGACGGCAGCTCTGTATGCCGGCGGCGCCTGGCAGGACGTGCCGCTTGTCGCAAGGCGCGAGCTGGCCCCTGGAGATGTTCTGCCGGGCCCGGCCATTGTTACCGAGGACCTCGCAACGACGGTTGTCGAACCCGGCTGGATGCTCACGGTCGACGCCGGGGGCAACCTGTGCATGACACGGGAACAGGCGCCAGCATCAAGGCATGCGGAAACCGGCGAGAGCGACCCGGTCCTGCTTGAGCTATTCAACAACCGGTTCATGAACATAGCGGAACAAATGGGTGCCGTGGTCGAAAGCACGGCAAAGTCGGTGAACATCAAGGAGCGCCGGGATTTTTCCTGTGCCCTGTTCGACCAGGCCGGGCAGCTCATTGCAAATGCACCACATATTCCCGTGCACCTCGGCTCGATGGGTGACAGCGTGGCGGCAGTCCTGAAGCGGCACCGTCTGGAACCGGGCGACAGCTGGCTACTCAATGACCCAAATCACGGCGGCACGCATTTGCCCGACCTGACGGTGGTGACCGGCATGTTCGAGGCGGGCACTGGCAAGCTGCTGTTCGTCGTCGCCTGCCGCGCACACCATGCAGACGTCGGGGGCATTGCGCCCGGATCGATGCCGCCGTTTAGCCGTGCACTTGCAGACGAAGGTGTGGTGTTCGACAGCTTTCCGCTGGTTCGCGGCGGCCGGCTAAACGAAAGCGGCCTCCGGCAGGCGCTAACCACAGACCGCAATCCGGCTCGCAACCCTGACCAGAACGTCGCGGATCTGCGCGCCCAGCTGGCGGCGAATGCGCAGGGGCTGCGTGAACTGCAACGACTGCTCGATGACGCCGGATCGGACACCGTTCTGGCCTATACGAGACATGTGCGTGAGAACGCTGAGGCGGCCGTGCGCGGCACGCTGGATCGAATCGCCGCCGGTCACGCAGAGGTTACGCTGGATGGCGGCTCGGTCGTTCGCGTTGCGATCACCCCGCATGCTGATGGACTGCGTGTCGATTTTTCCGGTACCTCGACTCAGGCGGACAGTAACTTCAACGCGCCGCCCGGCGTCACGCGCGCCGCTGTGCTGTACGCCTTTCGGTGCCTCGCCGAGCGCAACATCCCCCTCAATGCAGGCTGCCTCGCTCCGCTCGACATTCACATTCCCGCGGGCTGCCTCCTGAACCCGTCGCCCGGCGCGGCGGTTGCGGCTGGCAACGTTGAAACCTCACAGTGTGTGGTGGACGCTGTGTTTGCCGCACTCGGCGTGCTGGCCGGGTCACAGGGCACGATGAACAATCTGAGCTTCGGCAACGAGCGCTGGCAGTATTACGAAACGATATGCGGCGGCGCTGGTGCCGGCGACGGTTTCGCAGGCGCTGACGCTGTACAAACTCACATGACCAACTCCCGACTCACTGATGCTGAAGTACTCGAGCAGCGCTTCCCGGTATTGGTCCGCGAGTTTGGGATACGCCGGGATAGCGGTGGCAGCGGGCAACACAGGGGCGGCAACGGTGCGATCCGCGCGATCGAGTTTCTAGCCCCCATGCAGGCCGGTTTGGTATCGAACCACCGTCGCGCTGGCCCGCACGGCATGGCCGGAGGTGAACCAGGTCGTCCCGGCAGCAACCTGGTAGTCCGCGCCGATGGCAGCACTGAGATGCTGCAGGCCGTTGCCTCGGTGGAAATGGATACAGGTGACATGCTGGTTATAGCGACACCAGGCGGCGGCGGGTTCGGCAAACCGGACTAACCTGTACCGCATAACTGCGGGGCAGCCTGTAGCTTTTCTTCGACAACCGATTATTCTGTGTCTGTGGACATAGAAATCATTCTGGTCTTCCTCATTCTGATTAGCGCGCTGGTGTTGTTCATCAGCGAAGTTATTCGCATGGATCTCGTCGCCCTTTTGGTACTGGGCGCATTGGCGTTAACTGGCCTCGTATCACCCACCGAAGCGTTTTCGGGGTTTAGCAACGCAGCCGTAATCACCGTCTGGGCGATGTTTATCCTCAGTGAAGGGCTAACGCGCACTGGGATCGCCAATATCCTCGGCGCCCAGGTTCTGAAAGTCGCGGGCCGCAATGAAGTTGCCCTGATTACCGTGATCATGCTGACTTCGGGCAGCCTGTCCTTTTTCATGAACAATATCGGTGTCGCTGCACTGATGCTGCCGGTGGTCATGGCAGTAGCCCGGCGAACGGAGACGCCGCCCTCAATTCTGCTGATGCCCATGGCATTTGGCACACTGCTGGGCGGGCTGACGACGCTGGTTGGCACGCCGCCGAATCTGCTGATCGCCGGGGCACTGGCGCAGGCCGGCGAACGCAGCTTCGGCCTGTTTGATTATTTTGGCGTAGGGGCTGGCGCCATGATCGTTGGCATTCTCTTCTTCGCCTTCGTCGGACGCCTATTGCTGCCGCGGACCGACCCTACTTCAAGCGCCCAGCGCAGCCAGCGCAACCTGCGCGCGCAGTACGGGCTGCAGGAAAGTACCTTTGCCATGACCGTGCCGGCAGGCTCGGTTCTCGTTGGCAAGACTCTATCGGAAAGCCGCCTGGGGTCGGCAGCGGGTCTGCTGGTGATTGCGCTGGAGCGGCGGAACGAGGTGATGACGCTCCCCTCGCGCAAGACGACGCTGCAGGCCGGCGATCAGCTACTCGTGCAGGGGCGGGTCGATCGATTCGAGGAGCTGCGGCGTTGGAGCGAGTTGGTTATCGAACGCGAAGCGCCGGTAATGGAAACGCTTATGACCGCGCAGATTCAGCTTGCGGAAGTGACCGTAGCCGAGGGGTGCGGGCTGGTTAAGGAACCGCTGTCGCAGGCGGACTTCCGCCGGCGATTCAATGCCACAGTCGTTGCCATTCGGCGGGAAGACAATGTGCGGCGCGCCAATCTGGGCCAGGTCCCGTTGCGAGCCGACGATGTGCTGCTCGTCCAGGGTGGCGAGGAAATGCTGGAGGGTCTTGAGAGGAACGACGAGTTCAGTGAGGTGAACACCGTCACTGAGCAGGATCTGGTCTCCGTCTACCGCCTGCAGGAGCGTATTTTCGTGTTCCGGGTGCCACAGGAATCGAGCCTTGACGGCGCCACGCTGGGTAAGAGCCGGCTCGGCGACGCCTTCGATTTTCGACTCCTGGCAGTGTTCCGGAATAACGCGCTGGAGGTGATGCCCGATCTGGACGAGGTCATCCACGGAGGTGACCTCTTGTTAATTCAGGGGCAACCGCAGGATCTTGATGTGCTGCGTGGTCTCCAGGAACTGGATGTCGGCCAGGTCATCCCACGCAACCTCAATGTGTTTGAGTCTGACCGCTTAGCGATGGTTGAAGCCACGCTGGCACCACAATCGCCTCTCGCCGGCCTGCGCGCAGGCGACGTGAACTTCGCGGAAAAATACGGGCTGGAGCTTTCCGCAATTCTCCGTGCTGACAAGACGATGCGCTCCGACCTGGACGACCAGGAACTGCAGTTTGGTGACGCGTTGCTGTTTATCGGGCCGCGCCAGAAACTGGTACTGCTGAACGACGACGCTGACCTGCTGGTGCTGACCCCCATCAGCGCGCAGGTCACGGACACGCGACGCGCGCCTTTGGCCGCCGGCATCATGCTGTCTGTGGTGGTTTCGGTACTGCTGGGACTCGTACCGATATCAGTCGCCGCGGTCGTCGGCGCGAGCATCATGGTGCTGACCCGATGCCTCAGCATGGAGCAAGCCTACCGGGCAATCGAATGGCGAGCCGTGTTTCTCATCGCCGGCATGCTTCCGCTGGGCATTGCCATGCAGGAGACCGGCGCGGCGCGGCTCCTGGCCAATAGCGTCATGGCAACGCTGGGTGATTTCGGCCCCTGGCCGGTCATCATGGGGCTGTATGGAGTCACGGCACTCGCAACTATGATTGTGCCAACGGCAGCCCTCGTCGTACTGATGTCCCCGATCGTTTTGTCGGCCTGTGCCGATATGGGGATCATGCCGCAGACGGCCATGATGGCGGTCGCCATGGCGGCATCGGCAAGCTTCACGAGTCCCATTTCGCATCCGGCGAATATTCTGGTGATGGGCCCGGGTGGCTATCGTTTCTTCGACTACATCAAACTCGGCGTGCCATTGACGCTGGTCGTATTCGTGACAGTGATGCTGCTGTTACCGGTGTTTTGGCCCATTACGCCGGTACCTGACCCGGCTGCTCTCATCGCACCGGTATCAGGGCAATAGCACTGAAGAACCGGTAGTCCGGCGCGCCTCAAGATCACGATGTGCCTCGGCTGCATCCTGCAGCGCGTAAGTCTGATTGACCCGCACAGTCACCGCGCCGGAATCTATGGCGTTGAACAACGCCGCAGCTGCGCTGCGCCGTTCCTCCGGGGTTCGAATAAAGTCGAACACGGCAGGCCGGGTTAGCTTGAGCGACCCCCGTTTCGCCAACTCCATAGGTGAAAAGGGCTCCACCGGCCCAGAGGCGTTGCCGTAAGTCACCATGGTGCCGTGGGGGCGCAGACAATCCAGGGACTGATAGAACGTGTCGCGCCCCACAGAATCGTAGACGGCAGCCACGCCGTTGCCGTCCGTCATGCCACGCACGCGCTCAACAAAATTCGCGTCATTGGCAAACACAATATCGGCGCAGCCGTGTGCACGCGCCAACTCCGCTTTGCCGTCCGTGCTGACGACTCCAATGACTCGAACGCCCAGGCTGCTGGCCCATTGGGCGGCGATTAGTCCGACTCCCCCGGCAGCGGCATACAACAACACGGAATCGCCCGCTTCGACGGCGTAACTGTGATGCAACAAGTACCAGGCGGTTAGCCCCTTGAGCAGGCAGGCCGCCGCCACTTTGTCGTCGATCCCCGATGGGATTGCGATGAGCTCACCGGACCGGTACACCCGCTGCTCGGCATACGTGCCGGGTGGCAAACCCAGCCAGGCCACCCGGTCACCCACGGTCCACTCGCTGACGTTCGATCCCACGGCAACCACCTTGCCGGCCGCTTCCGTGCCAATACCTGCAGGAAGTTCGAGCGGATACAACCCCGCGCGATGATAGGTATCGATGAAATTCAGGCCAATGGCCGTGTGCGCAACCAGCACCTCTCCATCACCGGGCGGCGGCAGCTCGATTTCTCGCCAGGCCAGCCGCTCAGGTCCACCGAACTGCTCAACAACGATTCCCCCGTTCATGCGTAACTTCTCCCGGCGCTGATGTGACTAGCGTTCTAATCGCTTGGTTGTGCGGAGCGAGAGTATAATCCTGCGCGATCTTCCGCAGGAATGTGCCGTGTTGTTTAGACTTGCGCGGCCGGGAAAAACCGCATGCCAGAAACTATCGTCATCGCCGGCGCCGGACACGCGGCGGGCCAGACTGCGGTGTCACTTCGCCAGGGTGGCTTTTCGGGCAGGCTGATCATTGTCGGCGAAGAACGCTATCCGCCCTATCAACGGCCGCCGCTATCGAAAAAGTTTCTTGCGGGCGAGCTTGAGGTGGAGCGGCTGTACCTGCGTCCGAGCAGTTTCTATGCAGATCACGACATCGAGTTACGCCTCGAGACTCGCGTGGCATCGATCTTGCGTGACGATCATGAGGTTCAATGCGAGGACGGCATCCGGCAACCCTACGACAAGCTCGTACTGGCCACCGGATCCCGGGTTCGCGCCGTGCCGATTCCCGGCTCCGATCTGGACGGTGTTGGCTATCTGCGCAACGTGGCCGACGTCAAATCGATCCAACAGCGGTTTCAACCCGGTGCACGGCTGACCATAGTTGGCGCGGGCTACATCGGCCTCGAGGTCGCGGCTGTTGCAGCCTCAGCGGGCCTGGAAGTTACGGTTCGTGAAATTGCTGAGCGGGTAATGGCGCGGGTAGTGTCTCCGGAAATCTCCAAGTTTTATTTGCGCGCGCATCGCGAAGCAGGCGTGCAATTTCAATTGGGTACAAGCGGCAAGCTGCGCATCGACGGGAACGGCGCAGTGTCCGCAGTCATTGATGGTGACGGCGAGCCTCAGCCTGCAGACCTGGTGGTGATTGGCGTTGGCGTTTTGCCCAATGCTGAACTCGCTCAGGAAGCGGGCCTGATCTGCAATGACGGCATTGTCGTTGATGAATACTGCCAGACCAGCGATGCGGACATCCTCGCAGTTGGTGACTGCACACGCCATCCGAACACACTGCTTGGCGAAGAGCTGCGGCTGGAATCCGTTCACAACGCCCAGGAGCAAGCCAAGACTGCAGCCCGCACGCTGCTGGGCGACCCTCAGCCGTACTCGCAGGTACCGTGGTTCTGGTCTGACCAATACGATCTTAAGCTGCAGATCGCTGGAATCTGCAAACCCGATAACCAACGTATCGTGCGCGGCGACCCGGCCGAGCGATCGTTTGCTGTACTGAGCATGAACGGTGAGCGCCTGACAGCGGTTGAATCAGTCAACAGTCCGCGAGAATTCATGCTCGGCAAAAAACTGATTGCGGCGGGCGCATCGCTCGATGCAGAAGCACTTGCTGACCCCGGCACGGACTTCAAGGCACTCGCCAACGCCGCGCTGCAAGCGTAAACCGATCCTGCTAGCTGGATAAATTGCCTTCCCTGAGGCTCGGCCAGAGCACGCGGGGAGCCTTTCGGCGCAAGGCCTTTACGGGCCGCGCCGATGTGATTGCCGGGGTATTGCTTAGTTCGTCCGCGCCTGCAGGCGCAGGCGGCTGCCAACGAATTCTCCGCCCGGTCCAGTTGCCTCAGCGTAGCGGCCGCCGACCTCCGTAAGCGCTCCGCTGCCACCGACCACGCCCTGAAAACGCGTGCCTGGCGACAGGTCCGTTAACTCAAAGCGTTCCTCTCCCAGCGAGAAACCGCCGCCGGTCAGCGCAGAGAGCGATGCCGCCTTGAGCTGCGGCCAGTGGTTGTCGGCGCCCGCAAGAAAAATGCTGCCGTGATTCGGCCAGACGATATTCCAGGTCACATCGGCAGACAGCCGGGCGCGCAACAGATCGTTGGTGGGCGACACAGCCGACAGCTTGACCGCCATAGCCGAGGCACCAGGTTCATCGGGCTTGAGCAACGCGAGATCCACCCGCGCGTTCTTCAATGTAGTCGCGGGCAAGGCCGGATCCGCCTCATCACCGAACGCAAACCGGGGCTGCCTGCTAGAGCCCAGGCCACTGCTATCGACGACGACTAGCTGCGTAAGGCTGCTGGTCTTGCGCTCCGGTGGCGGATTCAGCAAACCGATGGGATCACTAAGTACGAGCAAGAACCCCGTGACTATCCCTGCACAGAGCCCAACCAGCGCAACCAGGCCACGCATTACTGAGGGCCCCGCAAGACTGTTGACAGACGAATGCGACCGCTGATCTCACCTGAACCCGAAGATGAGTTGCGTTCCCAAGTCTCTACGTAGCTGCCTGTTAAACGCGCGAACTCGGCAGTACCGCGGAGCACGCGGCCCTGTCCGCCCGGCTCTGGCCCGGAAGTGATGCGATAACGTGAACCCGCAGCCCAGAAGGGGGCCCTGCGTGCTGGCAATGTCCAGCCCTGTGTTGTTCGAACCGGGCTGACGTCGGCACTGTCCTGCTGAGTCATGACCAGGCTGCCACGGCTCGGAATCATCAGCATCCAGTTGCTAACGGAAGGGCTGCGACTTGATGGCGTCCGCGCACTGATGCGGCTCGCTACGCCGATAATCTGATCATCGACATCGCGGAGGCGGAACAGCTCCGCGCCCGCCGCCGAATTAGCCTGGGCAAGGCCGTAGGCGGCTCCACCATCGAGGACTATCAGCCCAGAGGGCACGTCTGGCAGTGCAATACGGTCTTCCGGAAATCGGATTATGAATTCTTCGCTGCGCCCGCCGTTGGTGAGCACCTCGATAGACGAGGCAATTCGCTCATGCCGGGGCAAGGGCATAACAGCCGCAAGCACAACCGACAGCGCAATGCCCGCCAGGAAGCTGAAAATAAAAGTTCTTTGCAATGAACTCTGCCGCCGCCGGTTCTCCGCATACTAAACGCGACCGGAGTACGCGCACAATAGCGAGGATGTGAACCAGTCACCGTTTCTCTCGCAGGATGCTTCAATTTCGCCTAGGCGTAGTAGTCCCGCAGATAGCTGGCGAAATCCATCGAGTCGGCCGCCTCGATCTCAGTCTGCCGCTGTAGCGATGCGGCGCTCTCAGACTTGAAGTCATCCAGATGCTGATTCAATGATGGCGGCAGAGCGAGAAAGTAGTCTTTGTGCCGGCGACTGATTTCCTGCCCATAGTCAGCCAGCGAAAGCTGCTGATCCCGCAAGTCCTGGAGCAGTCGCGCAGAGGGCGTTAGCTGCGGATCATCAATCAGGCTGGCCGCTGCCGAGACGGCGTCGCGATAGCCGGCGCTTGAATCGGGATCGAGAAGCTCCGCCGCGGCAGTCATGTGGTCAAGCAGGCGACTCGCGAGCGCGAGCATTGGCTGTTGCTGTTTGCCCTGCGTCAGACGAAGTTCCGGGTCTCTGCCCGAGAGTGCAACCTGCGCGCGGTTGTGATCGTCCTCCGCTGCCCCTTCAGCATCAATCGGCGGGCTATCGCTCAGCAGGCAGGTCAACAGAAACGTTTCAACTACCCGGGCCTGCCGGGCGCTGATACCTACCGGATCAAACGGGCTGACATCGAGCAGCCGCAACTCGATGTACTGCACGCCGCCCCGCGCGAGCGCGGCGCTGGGGCGCTCGCCGCTGCGCGCCACGCGTTTCGGCCGCACACCGGTGTAGTACTCGTTTTCGATTTGAAGTTCATTCGCATTCAGCTGCCGGTACTCGCCATCAACCAGTATGCCGATGTTGCGGTAGTCCGGATTTTCAGTGCGAATGGCTGAGTCCAGATCCGCGATGTATTCGCGCAGGCTATTCGCCGATACCCGCAGCCGAGCCTGACGCGCATTCTGATAGCCGATCTCGCCCATGCGCAGTGAAGTGGCGTAAGGCGCGTACAGAGTTCCTGCGTCGAGCCGGGACAGGCTGGTCGGCTGCTCCCCGATAAAGCTTGCGCAAACCGCGGGTGATGCGCCGAAAAGATAGAGCATCAGCCAGCCGTATCTGCGGATATTTCTGACCATCCCCATGTAGGCGGCAGAGCGAAAAGCCTGCAGTTCTTCCGAACTGCCTTGTGATTCGTGGTAGCGCGGCCAGAACTCGTCGGGCAACGACCAGTTGTAGTGAATCCCCGATATGGCCTGCATGTGGCGGCCATAGCGATACCCCAGCCCGCGGCGGTAAATCGTCTTCATGCGGCCGACATTTGACGTGCCATAGCGGGCTAGCCGAATGTCAGCCGCGGAGCGCAATCGGCAAGGCATGCTGAGCGCCCATAGCCGCTCATCCTCCAACTCACCGGCAGTGAACTGATGCAGATCGCAAAGGAACTGAATGGCCTGCCACACATCGTCCAGTGGCGGCGTGATGAACTCGATTAACGCCTCGGAAAAATCGGTGGTGATGTAGCGGTTGGTGAGCGCCGAGCCCAATGCGCCAGGATGAGGTGACTCGGCGATGGTGCCCGCGGGCGATATGCGGAGGCTCTCCTTCTCGATACCCCGGCGCGAACCTGCCAGCAACTCCGTGCCCGCGAGGCCGCTAAGGCGCTGTTCCAGCGCAGCGTTCACCGGGGTCGAGAAGTCCCCAGGCGAGGAGCGGACATATGTTGAGTCAAAAGCGCCTTGGCGAATGCTGCAGCGAAGCAGCTACAGGTGGGCCAGGAACACCGGGCGTAGAATAGCGTCATATATAAGTGCACCCCCGGTAAACGACCGCCCGCGAGAATATAGTAATGTCCATTGCACGTCTGCTTTTTGTCCTGATACTGCTTGGCCTGTCGCAGCCGGCCGCCGCTGTTCGTTGCGGTAGCAAGCTGGTTAACGAAGGTGACCCCAAAGCCAAAGTGCTAAAGCACTGCGGTGAGCCGGTTTCCGTTGAACGCCGCACGGTCGTGCGCTCCGGCGTCCCGAGGCTCGTTACACGCACACGAGGGTTCAGCGACGAGCGCGAGCTCCTGCTCCCGACGCGTAGTTTTGTTGAGGTCAATATTGAGGAGTGGACCTTCAACTTCGGACCGCGCAAATTTATGCGGGTGATTCGATTCGAGAATGGGCGGGTTAAGGACATCGAAGCACTTAGCTACGGCTATAGGGACTAGAACCTGTCTCAACCTACCGTGTGAGCCACATTTTGCAGCCGGTTGGCTGTATGCGAGGCGCGCCCTCGAATCAAGACTCACCTTGTGCGTCAAGAAAGCAACGCGTCCTCACTCAACACCGTGACCATGTAGTCGTCCAACCAACTGCGTAACGCGTAGTCCTTCACGAATCCGCAGTGACCGCCGAACGCGGCCCGCTCAATAACCATTGTCTCCGGACGCGCCAGCTTCGATACGCTACCTACCGGAATCACGGGATCATCATCGGCGAGTAGAATCCGCGACGGTACGCGAATCGTCGCCAGTCGCTCGCCAGTGATCGCGTAGCCGCGCAGATAAGTCTGCATATCCGGATAGTCGGTGTATTCCTCGATAAAGAAGCGCGTTACAGACTCCAGCGACCTGAAGCGTCCCATGTCACCGAATGTATAGTGCGCAGGAAAAAGGCTGCGCTTCTTCTCCAGTGAACGCCGCCATTTGCGCAGAAAATACTGCTGATAAACCACGAAGCCGCCATCAAGCGCCTGCATGGTTTCCTCCGGATCGAGCACAGGACATACGGCGACTATGGCGCGCAGCCTGAGTCCTGACTCACTGGCGACAGCACCAACACGCAGGGCGAAGTTGCCGCCCAGCGAAAAACCACCGAGGGCCAGCGGTTCATCCGGATACCGTTCGTTCAACCAGCGCACGGCGCCCACCACCTCGTCGAGGCGGCAGGAATGAAACAGCTCCTTATTCAGATGGTGCGACTCACCGTGGTCGCGAAGATTCAGCCGTATTACCCGATAGCCGGCTTCCCAAAGGCTCACCGCGTTGGTGAGCATGTATGGGGAGTCGCTACTCCCCTCCCAGCCGTGAATCAGCACTGCCAGCTGGCCATTCCCAGCGGCCTTCGGCGGCGTGTGATGCAGCAGCAGGCGTACCCCGTCACCACAGTCGGCAATCAGCTTTTCAGAAGCCGCGATGAGATCGGCAGCCCGCGCGTGAGCGCGGTGGTTGCGGGGTCCGACACGCCCGGCAAGCGACTGCACGTGACCCCCGCGCAGCAACAGCGGCGGACTGAACGCAGACAGTCTGAATTGAGTCAAAGCGCCGAAGCGGAGCCCCAGGTACCTGCGGGCAAATCGGTATCGGGGAACAGGCGCAGCTGCACTCGGTTATTTGCAGCAGCGACGCGATTCCAGTCGCCTGCGGTGACGCCCTGCAGTGAGGCCGGATACTCGGCGGCCGACGCCAGCGCGCCCAGCTCTTCAACGATCAGCCGCACCGGGCCACCGGCGAGATCGAGATCGGCCCGGTAGTTGGCAAACGCTACCGACTGCAAATCGCTCGGACGACTGCCATCCACGGAGCCAATGCGGTCACAGCTGTCTGCCGGAGATTCAGACGGCGCCGGCGCCCAGCGGCCGGTTGAGTCCGCTCGCAGACAGAAGTTACCCGTGTATACGTCAAGCTGAACGATGCCGGAGTACCCTACGGCGCGAAGGCGGTCCATCAATCCCGACACCACTTCCAGACGACCGTCGCTCAGCGGCACGTCACCGGGCTCGTAAACAGCCGACTGGTTGATGCCCCAAGCGAGCGTCTCGAGAAAATCTTCGTACTGACGCAGCAGGTTTGCGCGTTCTGAATCCAGGTAATCACGGATGCCCGCAGCATCCTCAGCATCAGCGCGGCGGCGATCTTCAAGGGCGGCGAGCAACTCTGAATTTTGCCCGGCCATCGCCTGCCATTTTCTCTGACTGTCCTGGTGCAGCCAGAAGAAGGTCGCCGCGAGTCCAGCCAGCAGCAACACCAGGAAAGTCGTCAATGAAGGCCGGCCGCGGGACTCTCTGGGAACTTGCGCCGGGACCGGCGCGGCAAAGCGCTCGTCCAGCAGTTTGGCGACCGAGTTTTCGATGTCACCGCGCAGGCTTGCACCGTGATGGCCGAGCATCTCGCCCAGCCAGCGATGCAGGTCGTCCCAGTCTGCCGGCCGCAGAGCACGCTGGACCTCCGCTCCGTCGGGCACGCTCGCAGGCACAACAGCAGGTGCCTCGGCGGACGCGCCATCGGTGGACTCGTCATCCACGAGATGCAGCGACTGCAACAGCGCATCAACTTCGACCGGTTTGATTTGCTTGGGCAGCACGCCCACCGCGCCCAGCGCGCGCGCCTGACTGACGTACAGCTCACCGGCCTGCGAGGTGTACATCATTATGGGGATAGTCGCCGTCGCCGGTTTGTTCTTGATGGCGCGGACTGCCTCAAAGCCATCCATGCCAGGCATCATGTGATCCATGAAGATCACGTCCGGACGATCATGACCCAGGAACTCGAGAGCCTGTTCAGCGGAGCCGGCAGTCTCTACCCGCATGTCATAGCGCTCAAGAATGCGCGCAAGAAAGCGTCGCGCGGTTTTGGAGTCATCCACGATGAGCGCGCATTTCGGCGCCACTGAAGGATCCCGGGCGGGCTTGACCATGCGCGGATTTTACGTCGAATAGCTGGTAATTTCGCGCCGGAATGGTGCCTTTTGTAAGGTCGGCACTTGTGCGCCTTGCGCGTTGGCGCGATGCTATGTGAAACGCATGCCCCGTCCATCCAGAACAATCTATGTGCTCGTCGGCATCGGTGTGGCGCTCGGCACAGCCGTTGCGGCCACTCTAGCGATGTACCTCGCACATCTCGTGCTCGAAGAGCGCCTTGCAGAAGACCATGTGGCCTGGGAACTGGTTGGCATGCTCCTGCTGTGCTCGATAGTTGCCGGGATCACCGCAGCGCTCGCCTTCCGGCAGCGGCAGGAGGTCAACCGCGTCATTGAAGCGGCCGAGCAGCTCGCCGACGGACGAATCGATGCATGGGAACCTTCCGGCGATAGCTCCGCCGCAGGCAAGCTGGATCGCGCCTTCGCCCGTCTGCATGCGCGCATGCGCGAGACCAGCGTGTCGCGCAACTACCTGGATCGGGTACTTAGCAGCATGCGCGATGCGGTCATCCTGGTGGACAACAACGGCTACATCCGCCGGGTTAACTCCGCGACCACGCGTTTGGTGGAGTACGGTGCCGAAGAGTTAATCGGCAAGGAAGTCATCGATCTCATCGCGCCGCCGGCCAGGCCCGCCTTTGTGCGCGCAGGCCACCAGTCCGGCCAGGCGGAAACCACTTTCAGAGCGCGGTCCGGCCACGAAGTCCCGGTGTCTTATTCCTGGTCGGAGATCGAGACCGGCAGCGAGAGCATTGAAGGGTGCATTCTGGCGGCACGCGATATTACCGAACGTAAACTGGCTGACCGGCGAATTCGTTACCTGGCACGCATTGACGCACTCACCAAGGTGCCAAACCGGATGCAGTTTCAGCATCTGCTGCAGCGGGCGATCGCCAAAGCGAGTAAGCGCAGCGAGCAGATTGGACTTCTCTATCTGGATGTTGATCGGTTCAAGGACATCAACGATACGTTTGGGCACGTGGCCGGCGACACCAGCCTCGAGACCCTCGCCACCCGAGTTAACCGCTTGCTGCCCGAGCGCGCCTTTATAGGCCGGCTGGCCGGCGATGAGTTCGGCATCGTGGTGTTTGGTGAGCCAGACCGGCAACCCAGCGGCCAGTGGCTTGAGGACATCGCCCAGCAGCTGCAGCGAGAAATTGCCGAGGTGCTGATCGTGCAAGGTCAGGAGCTGCACATGACCGTCAGCATCGGCATAGCCAGCTTCCCCACCGATGCGGACAACGTGTTGGATCTCATCCGCAACGCTGATGCGGCGCTGTATCACGCCAAGCGCAAAGGCGGCAATCATGTCCGCAGCTACCGGCCGGAGATGAATGCTGAGGCAGTCGAGCGGCTGATCCTAAAGAGCAAGCTACGGCGCTCGTACGAGCTCGACGAGCTGCTGATGAACTATCAGCCGAAAATCGATCTGCGCACCGGCAGAATCGCCGGAGCTGAGGCGCTGGTGCGCTGGGAGCTCTCAGAGCATGGGTTGGTTCTGCCCGCCGAGTTTATTCCGCTCGCCGAGGAGACCAACCTGATTATTGAGATCGGGGAATGGGTGCTAAAGAAGGTGTGCGAGGACTACGCCAACTGGACGCGGCGCGGCATTGACCCAGGGCCGATTTCCGTCAACCTGTCGTTAAAGCAGCTTGCGCAGCCTAATTTCTCCCGGCGCATCGCGCGGATCCTGCAAAAGCATGGTCTGAAGCCCGGCAATCTGGAACTGGAGATTACCGAGACAACACTGATGGAGGATCCCGAACGCACGGTACGGATCCTCGGCGAGCTGCACCAAATGGGATTGCAGTTGGCGATTGATGACTTTGGTACCGGCTATTCGTCACTCAGCGCCCTGCAGAAGTTTCCGATTGGGACACTCAAGATCGACAAGTCGTTTGTGCGTGACGCCGACACGGATACCGACGACGCAACTATTGTCGCCACTATTGTCGATATGGCGCATGGCATGAACATGCGCGTGGTGGCCGAAGGTGTGGAATCAGAAGATCAGCTCTCGTTCCTGCGTGTGATCAACTGCGACTATGTGCAGGGATTGCTGTTCGGGCAGCCCATGGCCGCGGACGACTACGAGATACTCATTCGCGAACAGTCTCAGGGAACGGACTCTTATCGAGCGCTATTCGCCTAGCAAGCTGTTGAAAATCCCTCAGCCGGCCCGATACTTCGTTGTGGCTCGGCTCAAAATGCTCATGTAGGGAGCCTCGGCCTCGCCCTAAGCGCGTTCCGCAGCCGGATAGCTTCTCGCAAAACGAGGCGGAGTGAGCGTGGCTGGCTTGATGCCAGCGAGCGAAGCGACAACGACGGATTGCGAGAAGCTACGTGACTGCCCGACCGGGTTGCGCCCGATTTTCTCGCCAGCTGCGTTGCCGAGCTTGGCAAGGGCGCCTGCCATTGCGCTGCGCTCGGCGCCTTGCTGGAAAAAAAATCGGACTGCAACGGACCGTGCTTAGGGCGGGGCCGAGGCTCCTCATATACACTCCGCTTTCTCGCCGACCCACGCCTTGTCTCACCCTCGGCTGAAGCTTTTTCAACAGCCTGCTGGCACGATCTGTGCATCGCCATTCGCTCATGGAGAATCCGGCTCATAGCCAGTCATCTCCAGATAGCCGCGCCCCACGCGCTCGCCACCGCGGCCATCCAGCACATTGACGCTGCCCTCCCAGTAGAGAATCGCAAGCGCCTGTTCCTGATCGGCCACCGCCGCTTCCGCATACAGCTCAAGCCCTGCGTTTGGCACATCGATGCGCCACGCAGTAGGCCAGCGAGTACCGGTCGCCGGACTCGTCCAGTAATCCAGCGGGTGCATGGTGAAGTCAGAGTCAGTCAGAGCACGGCGAACACCCTGAGCATCGACCAGACTGCCCGACGATTCCGGCAACGCAGCGCCGGTCGCATCGCGCAGCTGATACAGCATCAGGTCGCGGCCATCCTGAAGCTGCAATCCAACCCAGTCCCAACCCGTTGCGTAGTCACCCAGCGCGCTGGTGCCCCACTCGCGATCCAGCCACACCAACCCGCGCACAGCGTGCTCGTGCGCGCCGAATCTCAACGTGCCGTCGGCCGGCATGCGCGTCTTGCTGTAGTACCACGATGCGTTGCCGGCATCAGGGCCCTTGGCGCTTAAACCCGCATCGCCCTGCAGTACCGCGGGTTTGCCATCGCGAAGGATCAGGTCGAGCGCAATATCTGTCGCGGCATCGTGTGCTCGCAAACGCTGGGGCAGAAAATCTTCGGATAGGCTTTCGGCAGACCAATCGTCCAGCCACACAGCGAATGGTTCGGAACGCGCACCCGCCACCTCCCCGGCAGGGCGGGCGAAACGCTGCACTACACGATGCTCATCGCCAGCGATGTCAGTAATCGCGAAGTGGGCCATATATATCTGCGGCGACTCCCATGCGTTCGCGGGTGTCGGCCCTGGAGCACGCGTCGCGTAACGAAAGAAAGTCAGTTGAAAACCGAACTCGGCGTCATCCTCGGTTTCCAGATTGCCGGTGAAGTACCACCATTCCGACTGATAGTCAGGATGCGGCCCATGATCTCGCGGGAGCTGAATCTCTCCCGGCAGCAACGCGCGCTTGTAGCCCTCCAGACCCGCCGCGGAGCCAAGCACATCGGACAGCTCCGTAAGTGGCGGACGTTCCGACTGGCTCACTGCCGTGGTGACCCATATCAGCACCGCCAGGGTGGCTAACAAACGCGCGAACACAACGACCGGTGGCTGACGCATCATGCGGCGCGCAGATCGACGGCCGGCGGCTGAGAAACCTGGGCGCGTGCTGGCCACCAGCCGGCTGCGATGCCGGCCGCTGTCGCGAGCACCAGCGACTGCAACAAGACGCCGGGCTGCGGCAGGAACATCATGCTCCAGCCGAAGGCCAATCGATTGACAACGAATATCAACAGCCACGCGAGTGTCAGGCCAACTGGCAGGGCCACAAGTCCCGCGCCGAGTCCGAGCAGGCCCGTTTGCAGCAAGCTGATTGCCGTCACGCTGCGGGCGGTTAACCCACCTGCCCGCAGCAAGCCCGTTTCCCGGCGTGTCTCCAGCCGCTGCGCCTGCAGTGCATTGAAAATCGCCATCACGGCAACCAGGCCGGCAATAGTTCGCAGCACCTCAGTGATGGTGAAAGTGCGGTCGAAGATCTGCAGAACAAACCCCCTGAGTAACCCGGCGTCGGCAACCTGCACGCCTGCAAAATCAGCCAGCGCTGTGCGTGCGTCGGCCAGCAGGGCTTCGCTCTGACCACGTTCTGCGTGCAGTGAAACGGTGTCGATGCGCTGGTCGGCGAAGTGCCGGCGGTAGACCGATAAATCCATCGCCGCGAGTCCCAGCTCACTCGTATAGTCGATGAACTGTGCTGCCACGGTGAATGCCACCGTGCCGCCAGGCGTTAGCAGATTGAGCTGATCGCCAACGGCAAGCCCGCGCTTCTGGGCCAACGGCTCTGACACGATGATCGTGTCGCCACTGCTGAGCTGCGCCAGAATCTGATCGCGGGGCGTCTCGCTCTTGGGCCAGCGCCCCGCCTGCGGATGCGACTGTATTGCCAGTAGCCCTGCCAGTCCGTCGCCGTCCGGCAGCGCTGTTCGTCGGCTTAGCGTCGCTCCAGCCAACCCCTCCAGGGTCGTTAGGCGCGCCCAGAACTCTTCGGACTCTGACGGGTTCAGCGCGGTGGGCACGCGAATCAACACATCCGCATCCACGCTGTAGTTCAACCAATCGTCGACGCTGGCGCGGAAGCTACCGATCATGACGCCGATACCAGTAAAGGCCGCAACGGCAATCATCAGCGCTGCAGCGGAAGGGCCGGTGCGGCTGAGACTCGCTGCCAGCGAGCGGGCTGCGTAGGCGAGCCAAAACCCATCAGCGCGATCACCCACCGCCGCGACGGCTTGCGTCATGACTATCAGCAGCGCAGGCGTAAGCAATGCTGCTGCGACCAACACAAGGAAGATGCCGGCGAAGGCATATTCCAGCGCGCTGGTATTCGCCAACACCAGCGCCCCACCCAACCCGCATGCGCAGGCGCCGCCGACCTGCAGCGGCAGTTGCTTCAGGCGCCGGCGCTCCAGCGAGGCGCGCTGCATGCCTGAGTGCGGCGTCGTCTGACTTGCTTCGCGCGCCGGTAGGAACGCCGCGAGCAGACAAGCAGCGCTCGCTACGCCAACGGCCTTGAAAACCGCAAACGCCGACCAGCCAAACTTATCCACTGCCGACCTGAGATACAAATCGCCGATGGTCCTCGACACGAGATCGACCAGGCCAGCACCCAGAACGCCGCCGAACAGTACGCCCAGCAGGCAGCCCACTGCGGCCAGGCACAACGCTTCCAGAACGACCTGCGCGTAGATGAGTGGCCGACTCGCGCCCAGCGCTCGCAACAGACCAAAGGTCGCGCGCCGGCGCACCACCGTGAACGACACGGTGCTATATACGAGAAACGCACCCACCAGCAAAGCCAGCAGACTAAGTGCCTGCAGATTAATCCGGAAAGAACGCGTCATACCGTCGAACTGACCGAGCCGCTGTGCGACGGTTTGCAGGCGCAAACCTCTCGATGCCATGGCTGTGGCCAGACGTGCCTCCTGAGCAGTCGGCACCTGCAAATCGATACGGGACAGCTCACCCGGCCGTCCGAACAAACGCTGAGCGGTGGCAAGATCGGCCACCACGAACCGCGCGCCCTCCTCGGCCGGCAGCAACCCCGCGACGGTAAGTCGCATCACGTCTGCTGGCTCAATCAGCGCCAGCTGATCGCCGGCGCCGACATCCAGTTCGCGAGCCAGAGCGTTCGTGAGCAGCACGCTCCCAGGCTCGGCCATCAACTCCAGCGTTGGGCGAGCCGAAGTGGACTCCGTATTCCCAAGCCCTGTGTTCAGGCGCGTAGCTGCCAGGGGATCTGTTGCCAACATTGTCACGGATCGGCCCGGCTGCCGCGCAAAGCGTAACGAGCGCTCGAGCACGGGGACGCTGGCGGGTAACCGCCACTGGCGCCGCAGTTCACCCAACACCGATTCGTTGATGTAGCCGCCCGGCCTCTCCAGGTAGTGCGTGGCCTGACCACGCAGAAGCTGGGTGGTCGCATCAAAGGCCTGCCTGGCGCTGTGCGCGGCGAGGTCGATAGCCACGACAGTTGCTACCCCCAGCGCAATGCCCGCGATCGTCAATAGCAGCTGGCCGGGATGCTGCCGATAGAATCGCCAGCCACCGGCGAGCAACAAATCGAGGCCGGAGACGCGACGGATACTCACTGCGCGTGCGTGACCCGGCCGGCACGAATCTCAATGACCCGCTGCGTGCGCCCGATCACCTCGCGGCTGTGTGTGGCCATGATCAGGCTCCTGCCAGGTTGGCGGCCGAAGTGCTCGAGCAGATCGAGCGTGCGCGTGGCCGTGTCCAGATCCAGATTTCCGGTCGGCTCATCAGCAATAACAATAGAGGGTGCATGCACGACGGCTCGCAAGATGGCGACACGCTGCTGCTCACCTCCGGACAGCTCTTCAGGCAAGCGGCCCTCAAGTTCACCCAGTTCGGCCTGGGCAAGCAGCGCACGCGACCGCGAACGTGCCTGCCGAGCCGGTACACCGTTGAGACGCAGCGGCACCTGCAGGTTTTCCAGCACTGACAATGTTGGGACGAGGTTGGCTCGCTGAAACACGAACCCAAGCTGACTGCGCCGGTAGGCTGAGAGCTCCGGGTCATCCAGCGTCGCCAGGTCCCGGTTGCCGAAGCAGACCGACCCGGTGGTCGGCCGGTCCAGCCCACCGAGTAAGTTGAGCAGTGTGGACTTGCCAGAGCCGCTGCGGCCAACGACGGCAAGATAGTCACCCGCGGCGATAGTCAGATTGACCTCGCGCAGAATGTCACGGTTTCCGGTGCCATCGTAGCGCTTGGTCACCGAGCGCAGCTGCAGCGAAGTATCTTGTCTCGGCACGGGAGCCCCAGAGTTCTCAGCGCTTCGTGGTCTATCCCAGCGTGACCGGTCCAGCGCCCTTTGGAATATTGCGACAGTGGTCACGCGAACTCAGCGCGGCCGGCGCTACGCTGAACCTACGGAGGATAGTCACGATGAGCAGACACCGCATCTTCAGTTTGGCTGGCCTGCTTGCGAGTTTGGCCATTGGCCAGGCGCAGGCCGCCTGCACTTACCCAAAAGACATCCGCCTGCCGACCGGCCAGCGAGCCACTGAGTCGGAGATGCAGGCAGCCAGGCTGAGCGTAGAGGTGTACTTGTCCAAAATGGAGGACTACCTCGCCTGCCTCGACGCGGAGACCGCCGCGCTCGGAGCCGCTGTTACCCCCGCACAACGGGACGCTCATCTGGCACGGCATCAGGACACGATTGAGACGATGGAACGCATCGCCGCCGGTTACAACCGCGAGGTACGCGCGTTCAAACTCGCCGCTGCGCGCGCAGTAACACCGGCCCCTGCGCCAGGATCCTGAGTCGTTGTAGAATGCCGGCCCGCCGCGCCACCCGCGGCGGACCGCTAGACAACTTCAGGATTCACTCATGACCACACCTGCCCGTGTCACGATCACCGGCGCCGCCGGCCAGATCGGCTATCAACTGGCTTTTCGTATCGCCTCCGGCCAGCTGCTTGGCGCCAATCAGCCTGTCGTACTACAGCTGCTGGAAATTCCGCCGGCGCTTGATGCGCTAAAGGGCGTGGTCATGGAGCTGGAGGATTGTGCATTTCCCAATCTGCGCGGCATCGTCGCAACGGATCGAGCCGAGGAAGCGTTCGAAGGCACTGACTTTGCTCTGCTGGTGGGCGCAAAGCCTCGCGGGCCAGGCATGGAAAGAGCGGACTTGCTCAAGGGCAACGCGCAGATTTTTTCTGCGCAGGGCAAGGCCATGAACGACCACGCCAGCAAGGATGTCAGGGTCCTGGTGGTTGGCAATCCGGCCAATACGAACGCACTGATCGCTCAGCAAAATGCGCCAGACCTGAATCCGGCGAACTTCACCGCCATGATGCGCCTCGATCACAACCGGGCGCTTGCCCAGCTGGCCACCAAGACCGAAGCCCACGTAACCGACATCCGGCACATGACCGTATGGGGCAACCATTCGGCAACTCAGTATCCGGATATCAGCCACGCCACCATTGGCGAAAAAGCCGTGGCCGACATGGTCGATGAGAGCTGGCTAACCGATGAATTCATTCCGACCGTTCAACAGCGCGGTGCAGCGATCATTAAGGCGCGTGGATTGTCCAGTGCCGCTTCTGCCGCATCTGCGGCCATTGATCATGTGCGCGATTGGGTTTTGGGAACACCCGGGGACGACTGGGTGAGCATGGCGGTGCCTGCCGATGGCAGCTACGGGATCGAACCGGGCGTCATTTATTCCTACCCGGTACGCTGCAGGAAAGGCGACTACGAAATCGTTCAGGACCTCACCATCAGTGACTTTAGCCGCGCGCGCATGGACGCGACGCATGCTGAGTTGCGGGAGGAACGCGAGGCTGTTGCCGACCTTCTCTAAAAAGGTCTCAGCCGGTTCGCCAAATTGTTGCGGCCCGTCTCGACATAATCGACGTGGGTGCACGCCCTGGCATGTGCGCCCCGCTGCTTGGGCTTTCTGAGCACCATCCCGCGCTCATCTGAGACTTTCTGACACCCGCTCAGGGCCAGCGGCTGCAGCGCTCACCGGGCAACCCGCCGGACGCTGACCACCCAGCGGAATGCAGCCCGGCGTTGGGCGTCAACACATTCGGTATAGTGACAGACCGGCTGCTACTTGGGCTGGCGGCCGCCCGGAGGTTTCATCGTGGAAGTAATCACTTGGCTCTTGTGGACGATCGCACTCGCCGGCGTCGCCCTGACGGTCGCCTACCGGCGCATGCCGCTGCTGCAAAGCACGCTGATCGTTGGCGCCGCGCTCATCGTCTATGGTTTGTTCACCGACAGCTACTGGTTATGGGGGCTGCTGCTGTGGGGAGCCTTCGCCGGACTCGTGGCTTTGAACTTCACCAACTTTCGCCGCGAGTATCTGGCCGCGCCGATTCTTCGCCAATACCGAACCATGGCACCCGACATGTCTTCTACGGAGCGCGAAGCGCTCGAGGCGGGGACTGTCTGGTGGGATGGTGAGCTGTTCAGCGGTTTACCTGACTGGAGCCGGTTGACGGCCCTGCCGCCGGCACGGTTAAGCGACGAGGAGCAAGCCTTTCTCGATGGTCCGACGGCGGACCTCTGCGACTTGCTCGATGAATGGGAGATCACTCACGAGCTGGGCGACATGCCTCGCCCGGTTTGGGATTTCATCCTGAAGCAGCGCTTCTTCGCGATGATTATCCCCAAGGCCTACGGTGGTCTGGAGTTCTCGCCGTATGCAGTTGGCATGGTGCTGGCGCGGATCGCCGGGCGCAGCACCGTTGCAGCGTCAACCATCGGAGTGCCGAACTCGCTGGGACCCGCAGAGTTGCTGCTCCACTACGGCACGCAGGAACAGAAAGACAAGTACCTCCCCGGGTTAGCGAGCGGCAAGGAGATCCCTTGTTTTGCCCTGACCGCGCCACGAGTTGGCTCGGATGCCTCGGCGATCACTGACTCCGGTGTGGTGTGCCGCGGGGAGTGGGAAGGTGAGGAAATCATCGGTATCCGGCTGAACTGGGACAAGCGCTACATCACGCTGGCACCCATCTCAACGGTGCTCGGCCTGGCTTTCAAACTGTACGACCCCGAACACCTCATCGGCGAACAGGACGAGTACGGTATTACCGCAGCGCTGATACCCACGTCACTCCCGGGCATAGATATCGGCCGGCGGCACTTTCCACTCAATATTCCGTTTCAAAACGGCCCGACACAGGGAAAGGATGTGTTCGTTCCGTTGGACGCCATCATTGGCGGACCCGAGCGCGCCGGTCAGGGCTGGAAAATGCTGGTGGAACAGCTATCTGCCGGCCGCGCCATTGTGCTGCCTTCGAACGCGATGGGCGGCGGCCAGGCAGCAGCCTGGTCAACCGGAGCCTATGCGCGCATACGCAGGCAGTTCGGTCTGCCGATCAGCCGCTTTGAAGGCGTTGGTGAAGCACTCACGCGCATCGCTGGCTACACCTACATTATTAACTCAGCCGTCAGCGTAACGACTACGGCAATCGCTCGCGGCGAAAAACCTTCCGTGCCGTCAGCCATATTGAAATATCACTGCACGGAAATGGCCCGGCAAATCGCGCAGGACGCCATGGACGTGCATGGTGGCAAAGGCATCATGCTGGGGCCGAAGAACTATCTGGGCCGCTCCTATCAGGCCATGCCCATTGCGATTACCGTTGAGGGCGCAAACATTCTGACGCGCAGCCTGATTATCTTCGGGCAGGGCGCGATTCGCTGTCATCCGTTTGTTCTCAAGGAAATGGAAGCTGCCGAAGACAGCGACACCGCCCGCGGTTTGCGCCACTTCGATGAGCATCTTTTCGGGCACGTCGGCTACGCCGTAAGCAACGCCGCACGCGCTTTCCTGTTGGCGCTCACACACGCGCGCCTTACTAGTCCGCCGGTTTTCGGACCAACCGCACGCTACTACCAGCACATCAATCGCTACAGCGCCGCGTTTGCGTTAGCGGCAGACTTCTCAATGCTCACGATGGGTGGCTCACTCAAACGCCGGGAACTGCTGTCGGCTCGATTGGGCGACATCTTCAGCTCAATCTATCTGGCTAGCATGGTGCTCAAGAGTTATGCCGATCAAGGGCAGCCGGAGGAGGATTTGCCGTTGGTCGAATGGTCGTGCCGCACCCTGCTGTATCAGGCCCAGGAGCAACTGCACGGACTGCTGCGCAACTTCCCGAATCGACCTGTCGCAGCGCTGCTGCGTCTCCTGGTATTCCCACGCGGACGCACATACTTTGCACCCGCGGATGAGTTAGGCCAGGACATCGTAGAGCTCATTACGAATCCAACCCGCAGCCGCGAACGACTGTGCACGCAGGTCTGGCAGGATGCCTCGCCGAACAACCCCATGGCAGCGCTACAGGCAGCGCTGGTCGCCGCGGTGGAAGCCGCGCCACTGCAGACGAAGCTTAAGGATGCCCTGCGGGCTGGCGTGATTACGGCCGGCGATCCGCTTGAGCTGATCGCTGCTGCTGAACAGGCAAAGGTGCTCACACCACCCGAAGCCGCCCAACTCAGAGATCTCGATCGGCAGGTCATGGACATCGTTAATGTCGATGACTTCGATTCTGCGGAGCTGGGCACCAAGGCGCGCAAGCCACGTCAGCGACGTAAGAAAACAACCGCCAAAAAACCCGCCGCGCAAGCCGAAGCTTCATGACAGCCTGTTGCGGGTGCGTTACCATTTAGCGTTGCGTCAGGCGCTACTGAGGGACATAAGGATGCCGCGCATCAGCTTTTGCGCACTGGTGGCCACCAGCCTATTGCTAAGCGGTTGCGGTGGAGAATCTGAGCCCAGCGGAGAGAAGCAGCCGGCCGCGACGCCGGTGGCCATGCCCCGCACCGAATCACCGCCGGGAGCCAGCGTATTCATAATCAGCCCGGCGAATGGTGCGGTTGTTTCGTCACCGGTCAATGTAAAGTTTGGTGTCAGTGGAATGGAGGTCGTTCCGGCTGGCAACACAGCGCCCAATAGTGGGCATCATCATTTGTTGGTCAACGCTGAGTTGGACAATCTGGCTGCGCCGATTCCCAGCAGCGAGCAATTTCTGCACTTCGGCAAGGGGCAAACGGAGACGTCTCTCGAGCTCGAGCCCGGAGAACACACGCTGCAACTCATGTTCGGCGATGCCATTCACGTACCGCATGATCCGCCGGTTCAGTCGGCGCGCATCACCATTACGGTTCAGTAGTCAGCGCGTTCAGATTCATGACGGCGACGACTATTGGCATCAGCGGGCTCGCGGTGTATTTGCCTCCATATCGGGTAGATCTGCAGGCCTGGTGTGAGTGGTCTGGCGCTGACTGGAAGAAGATAAGCGCCGTCGTCGGCAGCGGTTTCCGCCTGCCTGGCCCGGGACAAAGCGTTTACACGATGGCCGCGAACGCGGTGCTGAAGCTGATTGACAACTACGAGATCGACCCTCGCCGGGTCGGTTATCTTGCACTCGGCACGGAATCGAGCACGGACAATTCTGCTGGCGCAATCATTATCAAGGGCATGGTAGACAGTGCACTGAAGCTGCGCGGGTTACCGCCGCTTTCGCGCAACTGTGAAGTGCCGGAGTTCAAACACGCTTGTCTTGGCGGCGTCTATGGCATCAAGAATGCCCTGCGCTACCTGCATACCGACGCTGACGATTCACTGGCCATCGTTGTGTCCGCCGACAAGGCACTGTATCAGCGAGGCAGCAGCGGTGAACCGACGCAGGGTGCCGGCGCTGTAGCAGCGTTACTGACCAGGGATCCAGCCATCGCGGCTATAGACCTGACCGAGGCCGGCACCGCATCAGAGTACCGCGGCGTCGATTTCCGTAAACCACTGATCAACCGCAATGGCACCGGTGCGAGCCCGGAGTTTGTTGACATCCCTGTGTTCAACGGCAAGTACTCAACGAGCTGCTACATGGATGAGATGCAGCGCGCGCTGGAGCACATGTACGACCGCCGCCAACTCAATCCGCTTGACTACCTCAAGTCGCTGCGCGCCGTGTTTCTGCATCGGCCCTACCAGCGAATGCCGGAAACCGGCTGGAGTATGGCTTGTTTGTTCGCGCTGGCCCGCGGAGACGCTACCCAGAATGCACAGCTGGCACACCACTGCGAAGCAGCCGGCGTGAAACTCGATGATTTGATGACCGAACTGGGCAGTCCGCGGCAACTGCAGGAGTTTGCCGTGCGCGACCGCATCAGCGACGAGATCTTTCCTCTGGGATTGAAAGTGATGCGCAGCTTCCGCAAGAGCGATGATTTCCAAGCGCTTGTCGGAGAGAAGATAGCGCTCGGCTCCCACCACATGCGAGAGCTGGGTAATTTATATACCGCTGCGTTGCCCGCCTGGCTGGCGGCCGGGCTGACTGAGGCTGCCGAGAAAAATCTGCCGCTAGACGAGGCGGAAATCCTGTTGGTCGGCTACGGCAGCGGCGATGCGGCCGACGCCATACCCATGCGGATGGTGCCAGGCTGGCAAGCGGCAGCGGGACGCATCGATTTTGCTGCGGCGGTAGCCAACCCAATTGACCTCACGCACGACCAGTACCTGGATATCCGTGATCATGGCAGCAGCGAATCACTCGATCACCACCCGAGCGCAGAATTCATTGTGGAACGGGTTGGCCAGGAATCCGCCGGCGGCTTTCAGGATGCCGGCATTGAGTACTACCGCTATATTCAATAGTTCTGCCTAAGGGCCGCTGACAGTCAAACCCGCCGCGGCGACATCCAGGTCCAGCACCAGAAAACCAGCATCGCTGAACGCACGGCGCAGGTCCCCGGCCAATTCGGCGTCCGCCGTTAATGCAAAACCGATATCTCCTCCACCTGCGCCGGAAGTCTTGTAAGTTGCCCCCATGCGCGCAGCCAACTGCTCCAGCTGGCGATGACTGTTGGTATAAATGCCCAGCCCGGCTAGTTCATCCAGCGCGGCCAGTGACTGCGCATATCGCTTAACCGACTCGCAGATCTCACCGGCATCGCCACCAGACCACGCTTGCGCTGCCTGGCGTGCGGCCGTGTAGAGCGACTGGAACGTAGAGTGCTCTGCGGCGTGCCCATCCCGGGCCTTGGCGTAGCGCGCGATCATCGCAGAGGTCGAAGCCGACTCGCCTGACCACACCGCGATAAGGTGGAGGCCTGCCGGCCAGGTCAGCGCCCTGGCACCGTGCTGCTCAACATCAACGACCAGCAATCCTCCGTTGAGCGCCGCCAGTACATCGGCACCGCTGCCGGTTCCGCCCTGGAAACGCCGGTGTGCATCCAGTGCCAGCTCGGTCAACGCAGCGGATGGCAGCCCGGCCGCAGCAAACAGGCCGCCGGCCAATGCCCCCAGCACCGCAGCGCTGGAACCCAGGCCCAGTTTGTGGGTCTCGCCCTGAGGGCCGGCAATGCGGAACGCCTGGCTGTCGAGTTGGACTGCAAACTGTAGCGGGCATCGGCCCGGCCAGCGGTTTTCCAACTCAGCCGCAACCGCGCTGAGCAACGCGCCGCGTTCGCCGGGATCGGACTCTGTCCAGACGAGTCCCACGCCCGGCTCGACGATGAATGGCGCTGACGATTCGCCCGCCAGAGAGCCGGAACCGGCTGGTGCCAGGCGGGCGGTTGCCGCCACATCCACCGCTGTGACAACCGCCGGCGAGCCGTCCAATACTGCGTACTCACCGGTCAAGAGGAGTTTGCCCGGTGCGTGGGCTTCAATCATGTTCGGCCAAGACCACTGGCGCCCCGCCCAGACCACCAGTGATGACGCGTTGAACTCCCGCCACCTGCTCCAGCCGCGCGGCGACATCCTCCAATACATCGGGTAAACAAATCGCCTTCACCTGCGGTCCTGCGTCGATAGTGAAGAAAACGGGCAGTCCGTTCGCGCGCATGCTCCGGATTGCCTGAATGCAGGCAAGTGTTCCTGCTGTCCAGTAGATCAACGGCGGCCTTGTGCTTTGCATCACCGCATGCATCTTCAGGCAGCTGTGCTCGGAAACCTCGGCAAGCTTGTGAAAGTCGCGGCTACCGATGCTGTCCAGCCCCTCACGCATGTCATCGGGATGAGATTCCACCCAGGCGGAGTAGTAGGGCGAAGTGTCCCGGCTGGTGGTCATACCGTTGCGCGACGTGATGGGCTTTGCGGACTCGCTGGTCACCGCAATTGCAACGCCCAGTGGCCACGCGTCTGCACCCAGCACCTGCGTGCAGACAGTTTCACCGTCAGCATAAGACAGATGGGCGAAACCGCCATGCAGCGAGCGCGGCGCCGAACCAGACCCGATGCGCGCGACGGTCGCCAGGCGCGGATCACTCGGCGCCAGCCCCAGTGCCGCCGCGCCCGCAACGGCCAGCGCAGCGTAACCTGAAGCTGAAGAGGCCAAACCGGCCGCGGTCGGAAAGTCGTTCGCAGACTCCACCTGGGCGAAGCGCCGCTCGCCGGCGATTTCGCGCAGCGCGTCAAGGCACAGGCTTAATCGGGAGTGCTCAGCCGGTTGCTGCTGGCCATCGAGCAGGAGGCGATCCTGTGAAAAACTGCTATCAAAGGTGACTGTTGTGCGTGTCTGCAAGGCGCCCAGGGTGATTGACAACGAGTCGACCGCCGGTAAATTGAGACGCGTATCTCCGCGCTTACCCCAGTATTTGATCAGGGCCACGTTGGGATGCGCGACTGCGGTGGCTGACGATCTAGACATTGCCGGCAGAGATTCTTCGAAACGCTTTGACGCCGAGCATTATAGACTCCGGCGGCGTCACCCAAGTTGGCGGCTGCAGCTTCAGGCACTATCCTCAATATCGCTTATGATTAACGCGCTCACCCGAACCGACGATCTGATGGACTTCGCTGAAAAACTGGACGCCTATCAGCAGCGTGTAGAAGAAGTTCTCGACCGCTGGCTGCCCAGCGACGAAATTCCTCCGCACAAGCTCCACGAAGCCATGCGCTACTCGGTGCTCGGCGGCGGCAAGCGCCTGCGTCCTTTGCTGGTCTACGCCGCCGGCGAGGCGCTGGGTACACCGTCGGAGCTGCTCGACGCCCCGGCGATAGCCATCGAACTGATGCATGCCTTTTCTTTGGTTCACGATGACCTGCCGGCTATGGATGATGATGATCTCCGACGCGGGCGTCCGACCACGCACGTGGCCTATGACGAAGCGACGGCAATATTGGCGGCGGATGCGCTTCAGCCGCTCGCTTTCCAGGTGCTGACCGCCGATCCGGCCCTGCTTGAACACCCTGCGAGTCAGGTCGCGCTGGTCCGCCTGATTGCCGAAGCCTGTGGCTCGGAGGGTATGACCGGCGGGCAGGCAATTGATCTGGCCTCCGAAGGCCAGCGCCTGGAGGCCGCCGAACTCGAGCACATGTTCCGCCTGAAAACGGGCCGTCTGCTTAGAGCCAGCATTTTGGCGCCCGCGTGCTGTCCACCGGAACCGGACCAACGAGGCTGGCAAGCGCTGGACAGATTCGCCGACCGTATCGGACTGGCCTTCCAGATTCGCGATGACATCCTCGATGTGGAAGGTGAAACGGCAGTTATTGGCAAGCAGCAGGGCGCCGACATTGCCCGCAACAAAGCGACTTACCCTGCCCTGTTTGGGATGGATACCGCCCGGGCCCGGGTGGACGAGCTCTTGCATGGGGCTATGCAGGAGCTGGAACGCTTTGGACAAAATGCCGACACGTTGCGGCAGCTGGCCAGGGTGATAGCCGAGCGAGACCACTAACGGGCCTTGAGCGTCGCCTTTTCGGTGGCCTGCTAGAATAAGGAATCAGGCAGGGCGAACCCACCGGAGCCTATGTACGCCAGCTTCTTCGGGCTGAACGAAAAGCCGTTCTCGATCACTCCGGACCCTCGCTATCTTTTTATGAGCGAGCGGCATGCGGAGGGTCTCGCACACCTTATATATGGGGTTCGAGAGACCGGCGGATTTATTCAGCTGACGGGCGAAGTCGGCACAGGCAAAACCACGCTGGTGCGAAGCCTGCTGCAGCAGGTTCCGGACAGTGCTGATGTGGCGCTGATTCTGAATCCGCAGCTATCGCGCGCCGAGTTTCTCAGCGCCATTTGCGAAGAGCTGGGCATCGTCGTCAATGCCAACAATTCAAGCACGAAAGCGCAAACCAGCGCCCTGAACAACTTCTTGTTGCGCAACCACGGCAAGGGGCGCAAGACCATACTGATTGTTGATGAGGCGCAGAACCTCAAAGTCGACGTGCTGGAGCAGGTGCGGCTGCTAACTAATCTGGAGACAGCCAAACAGAAACTCCTCCAGATTATTTTGATTGGCCAACCGGAACTGCGCGAGCTGCTTTCACGTAACGACATGCGTCAGCTCGCCCAGCGCATCACCGGCCGCTATCACCTCGAACCGCTGTCGCGGGATGATGCCGACGCCTATATCGATCATCGGCTCAAGGTGGCGGGCGCGGTTGGCGAGATATTCACTAAGTCCGCCAAGCGCGAGCTGTACAAGCTTTCGGGCGGGGTGCCCCGCGTCATTAATGTGGTTGCGGATCGGGCGCTGCTCGGCGGCTTCACGCAGGAACTCCATCAGATTACCCGGCCGTTGGTGCGCAGCGCGGCGCGCGAGGTGTACGACCGCGGTAGCTTCTGGCAACGCCCCTGGCTCAGATGGGCCGCGATGGCCTCGGCAGCCGCCGTGGTCGTTGGCCTGGTTGCCTGGCTCGCAGTCCGCCCCACGGCCCCAGCGAGTGAGCGCGTTGCGCAGGCCAGTCCCACGCTGTCTGTAGTTGATCAAGACGAGCGGGCAAACGACCCCAAAGCGCTGACGCAAACCACGGACTCACCAAGGCTTGCCGGGCTGCTGGCTGACAATGCGGACGCCACCAGTACCGATGTCGCCTTCGAAACGTTGTTTGACCTATGGAACGTTGAGTTTACGCGCGGCCCCCAAAGAGCCTGCAAGCAGGCGGAAAGCTTTCAGCTGTTTTGCCTGTTTCAACGCGGCGCACTGTCGGTGATTCGTGGCCTGGACCGGCCTGTCATTCTGACGTTACGCGATCAAGACAGCGTGCAGCACCAGGTTGTGCTATCCGGGCTTGGCGATGAGCATGCGTTGCTGGTGCTGGGCGAGGAGGAACATCGAATTACCCTGTCGGAGCTAAGCCAGTACTGGTTCGGCGAATACCTGCTGGTCTGGCGGCCTGAGAACGGCGAGGTGAAGGCCTTTTTCCCGGGCATGCGCGATCCGGCGGTGAAATGGATCAGAGCCAGCCTGTCCACAATCCAGGGCCGGCCGGCTGACCCGCTGGGGTCAGAGTTGTTCGACGAAGGCCTTGAAGAACGCGTGCGCGAGTATCAGCGCGAGCGCCGACTGACCGTCGACGGCCTGGTCGGGCAGCAGACACAGATCGCCATGAACACCGATCTTGGCGCGACCAATCGTCCGCGGCTGGCGAGGCTGAACTAGTGTCGTTCATCCTTGATGCGTTGCGTAAGAGCGAGCACGAACGTCAGCGGCAGAGCGCGCCGGGCATAGCCGATGCTCGCTATCGAGTCACCCGACCCGGGCAGTCGCGCTGGATACCTGTGCTCATTGCGGTATTGGTGGCCAACGCAGCATTGGTCGGGTACTGGTTACTGCGCCCGGACAGCAATCCAATCAGTGCAGCGACCACCCCGGTGGAGATCCCCAGCCAGTCAGCACCGCCGGTCGCATCTTCTGACGCCGAGTCCCGTTCCCTGATCCCGGCATTGCCTGAGACAGTGCCTGAGACACGGACGGAGCAGCAGCCTGCGCCGGCAAGCACCTCCGCGAGCAAACCACCACCGGCCCCACCTGCCAAGCCAGCGCCGGCCCCGGCTCGCGAATCCAACCCGGTGCCGAGTATGCAGGCGGCTATTCTGGCCGGGCAGCTTGAGGTCCCGCCGCTGCGCATGGACATGCACGTCTATAGCGAGGTGGCAGCCGATCGATTCATTTTTGTGAATATGAGCAAGTACCGGGAAGGCGATCGCCTGGATGAAGGCCCGGTGGTGAGGTCTATCAACGCCGACGGCGCCGTGCTCGAGCACAACGGCACCCGCTTTAGTCTTGGCCGTAACTAGCCGAAAAGCATGGTGACCGAGGCAACTGACCAGAGCGAAGACAGAGCAAAGCGGCTGCGCGGCGGCGGCATTAGCTATCTCGATGGTGAGCGACTTGCGCGTGCTCTGCTCGCCGGCATGAAGCGACTGATCGACGAACGCGATCAGCTCAACAGGATCAACGTATTTCCGGTCGCCGACGGCGACACCGGCACAAATCTCGCACTCACCATGTCGAGTATCGCCGCAGCGGTCAGGGCCAAGCCAGTGAAGTCCGCAGGACAGCTCTTGGTGGACGTCGCGGATGCCGCCCTTGACGGCGCCCGCGGCAACTCCGGCGCCATCATCGCGCAGTTTTTTCAAGGGCTTGCCGATGCGGTTGGCGAGCGCAGGCGGCTGGTGGCTGCTGACCTGGCCAATGCCCTGGAGGCAGCGAGCAAGTACGCGCATGACGCGCTTGACAAACCTTTGGAAGGCACTGTCCTGACCGTAATCGGTGACGTTTCGCAGGAAGCGAAGCGGCTGGCTGATCAGGGCAGCGGCGATCTCGGCAAGTTGATGAAGGGACTTCTCAAGCGCGCAGAAGAATCTCTGGAAACCACGCGTAACGGTTTGGAGCAGATGCGCCGCGCAAACGTCGTCGATGCGGGCGCGCGCGGATTCGTGCTGCTGCTGGAGGGTATGGTCGACTTCATCTCAGCCGGCTCACTTCGCGAGCAGCCAGAGCCTGAAATGGACATCGCCGAGGCAGCAGAAATGCTGATGGACAACCCTGGCGGCGACGAGGTGACGTACCGGTTCTGCACGGAATGCATGATCACCGGCGAGGATATGGACCGCCGCAAGCTGCGTGAGGCGTTAGGCCAGCTTGGCAACAGCATGGTGCTGGCTGGCACACACCGGAAGCTGAAGGTGCATATCCACACCGACGATCCGGCGGAGGTGTTCGCGATCGCCGGCGAGCACGGTGAGGTATCCGGGACAAAAGCCGATGACATGAAGCAGCAGGTTGGCACGATCGGCCACGGACGCAGCGGGGCTGCCGTGGTCACGGACTCCGCCGCCGATCTGCCTGACTCTGCCTACGAGGAACTGGGCATTCACTTCGTGCCACTGCGAGTCAACTTCGGCGAACGCAGCTACATGGATAAAGTGAGCCTGCCGCCCGCGGAGTTTTACGCCGAGCTTCAGCAGAATCCAGTCTTTCCGAGAACGTCCCAGCCCGCGCCCGGTGACTATCGCCGGGTTTATGAGTTTCTAAGCTCACACTTTGAGCAGGTGATTTCCATCAGTCTCACGAGTTCGGCGAGTGGCACATGGCAGTCGGCCGTGGCGGCAGCAGAGCGCGTCCGTGGCGGCAGCCCCGTCCATGTGATCGACAGCAAGAGCGTATCCGTCGGCCAGGGATTGGTGGCGACCTACGCCGCAGAATGTGCGCGCGCCGGCTTGAGCGGCGATGCTCTCGTGAATGCGGTGGAGGGAGCGGTCGAGCGGACGTCTGTGTTTGGCGTGGTCCGGGATCTGACCTGGGCGGTCCGTGGGGGACGCATCACCGCCTGGCTGAAGTGGATTGCTGACGCGCTCGGCATACTGCCGATCATCAGCCTGGGCGAGCAAGGCGAAGTACTCACCCGAAGCGCGGTACGCCGCGCGGGTGACAACGTGCGCGGTTTCGCACGACACCTCAGACGGAAAATGCCGAGCGGCGCGCTGTATCGAATCACGGTGGGTCATGCCAACTGCCCGCGCGATGCACAAAGACTAGCCGGGTTACTTGCGCAGTCCTTCCAGGTGCACGGTGAGATCGCTATTGTGGAAGTCAGCGCTGCGCTCGGCACACACGGCGGTCCGGGCACGCTGGTCGCTGGTCTGCAGCGCTACCAGCCGCCCCCACAGTCTGCGTAGCCAATCCGCTGCATCGGATTCAGCTCCTGATTCCGACGCCGCGCGTAATAAGCCCTATCGCCAGGCCGAAGAGGCCGACCACAAAGATTGCGATGATGCCGTAGGCCTGGCCAATGTTGATGTCCGACACGCCCAGCATGCCGTAGCGAAACGCATTGACCATATACAGAATCGGGTTAAGTAACGACGCTTTCTGCGCCATCTCCGGAAGCAACGAGACCGAGTAGAACACGCCACCCAGATAAGTCAGCGGCGCGAGCACAAACGATGGAATGATCGACACGTCGTCAAACTTGGTGGCAAAAATCGCGTTGAGCAGGCCGCCGAGAGAAAAAACGATCGCGGTGAGTATCACCACACTGATCGCGACCAGCAGATTGTGGATCTGCAGCTTTGTGAAAAACATTGCGACGACGGTCACGACCAGACCGACGATCAGGCCGCGGAGCACTCCGCCTATAACGTGTCCAAATATAATTGCCCAGCTGGACATCGGCGAGACCAGCATCTCCTCAAGATGGCGGTTGTACTTGGCGCTAAAGAACGACGAAACCACATTGCCGTAAGAGTTGGTGATCACCGACATCATGATCAGACCGGGTGCGATGTAGGCCATGTAGTCAAAGCCCTCCATCTGGCCGATGCGCCGCCCGATCAGATTGCCGAAGATGATGAAGTAGAGCGTCATGGTCACGGCGGGAGGCACAATGGTCTGCACCCAGATGCGCAAGACCCGCTGCAGCTCTTTGCGCGACAGCGTCAACAAGGCCACCAGTTGAGCGTTAAGGCTCATGGAGAGTCAGCCTCCGGCGTTTGGTCCTCGTGGCGTTCAGTCAGACGAAAGAAAACTTCCTCCAGGCGATTCGCTTTATTGCGCATGCTCATTACCCGCACGCCGGCATCGGTAAGCAACTTAAAGGCCTCATTCAAGTCATAACCCGGACCGATTTGCACTTCTAGCTCTGTATCGCTGATAAGCCGCGACCCCAGGCCCGCAAGCTCGGGAGCCGAGGCAAGCGGTTCCCGGACATTGAAGATCACTACCTGCTCATGAAGTTTGCCGAGAATTCCCGCCATACGGTCATTCTCAACAATGCGGCCCTGATCGATGATGGCCACATGCCGGCACAGCGTTTCCGCCTCCTCCAGATAATGGGTGGTCAGGATAATGGTTGTGCCCGACGCGTTGATGTCGCTTAAGAAGCCCCACATTGACCGCCGAATCTCAATATCCACGCCAGCGGTCGGCTCATCGAGAATCAGCATGCGCGGTTCGTGCACCAGCGCGCGGGCTACCATCAGGCGTCGCTTCATGCCTCCCGACAGATTGCGCGCGATATCGGCGCGGCGATCCCAAAGCTCGAGCTGCTCCAGACTGGCCTGGGCGCGCTTGCGGGCAGCCTTGCGCCCAATGCCGTAGAACCCCGCCTGGTTGATCAGAATGTTGTCCAGGCGGTCGTAGAGATTGAGGTTGATTTCCTGCGGCACAACGCCCAGACAGTTCTTTGCCTTGGCTGGCTCCGCGTCGAGGTCGTGACCGAACACGCGAATCTCGCCAGCCGACTTGTTGATCAGCGAGGTAACGATGCCAATCAGCGTGGTCTTGCCCGCGCCGTTCGGACCCAACAGGGCAAAGAAGTCGCCCTGCTCCACATCCAGATCAACGCCGCGGAGCGCCGTGATGCTGTTGCGGTAAACCTTGGAAAGCTGACGAATCGACAGGGCTTGCATGGCGGCGCATTGTGCATGGGCTGGAAAGCGAGCGGCAACCACCGGCCGCCATCTGCGCTCCGGGTAACACTCAGCGATGCTGCCGTGCGTTCCACCCCTGCCTTGATGGCGCCTGAGCATCGCGCAATTCGGCCAGGCCCAGCGGAATCCAATCCAGCCGACACTGTTTCAGCCGCATTTGATCCGCGCCCCGGGCAGCACGCAGCAGATCCGGCCACAGTCGCGGATGAAAGCCGTGGCGAGCACGCAGGCGCACCGCACCGCAGGCGGCTACCTGCCTGATACCGGCAAAATCGAGCCCGCCCAAAGAGCTCTGCATGGCCACAGGCCCGAGGCACAAAGCCGTGGCGAGGCGGTCCCGGGTTGCCAGCTGCGACACATAGGTTAAGAGCGCTGCGGAAAAAACCTGGACGGCGGAGACCCAACGCGGGGCGAGCAACGGCTCGGCCGGCTCTGCTACTTCGCTCGGCGCGGCCCATTCACCGAGGCCACCGAGATCCGCCAGCAGCACGGGCACATCGGCCACGCACTCGCGCTCATGGGCAGACAGGCATCCCAACGCCTCAGCAATTCCTGCAGGCAACCCCAGCTGCCGCAGCTCTGCCGGACCGGCATCCGGATGGGTCAGCAAGGCCAGAAACTCTCGATTTAGCCCTGAAACATCCTGGTAGAAACGCGTATCTGGTGCATCGCGGCGCATTGCTGAGTGCCTGTCAGATTGAGGTCGAATTACTATATATGGGAATTTTCGCGCATGTATCCCCTTGACGCACGTGGCTAGATGGGATAATCTATCTCTGCACTGGAGATAGAGCATGTCCAAACCACTGACAATTAGAGAGTTTTTCAAGAGATTCCCGACCGACGAGGATTGCCTCAAGCACGTCTGGCGGGTTCGTTTTGGCAAGCTGAAGGAATGCCCCAAATGCGGCAAGCCAGCAAGCTTCCATCCGCTGAGTAAGCGCCCGGCCTATAGCTGCCAGCACTGCGCGCACCACATCTACCCCTGCGCCGGAACCCCGTTTGAGCGGACCCGTACGCCGCTCCAGTTGTGGTTCTATGCCATCTACCTGTTCACCACGACCCGGCACGGGGTCTCGGCTAAGGAACTCCAGCGGCAGTTGGGCGTGACCTACAAGACGGCATGGCGGATGGGCCACGAGATTCGTAAGCACATGGGCAAGATTGACGGCGACGATGGCCTGTCGGGCCACGTGGAAACGGACGAAACCTTTGTTGGCGGCAAGCCCCGTGGCAAGCCAGTCCGGAGAGGCAAGCATCGTCCCCACAAGAAAACCGTGGTGGTCGGCATGGTCGAGCGGGGCGGCAATCTCATGACCCATGTGGTCCCCGCCGCTAAAAAGCACATGGTGTTCCCGCTGATTAACCGCCACATCGCCAAGGGGTCGCGGATCAGCACCGATGAATCCCGCCTGTACATCCGCCTGCGGGACGAGGGTTTTAAGCACACCAAGGTCAACCACTCGCAAGGCCAGTACGTTGACGGCGATACCCACGTCAACACGCTGGAAGGCTTCTGGGCGCACTTCAAGAACAGCGTGATCGGCACTCACCGGGCTATTTCCCCGAAGCACATGGCGAAGTATCTGGGCGAGTTTGAGTTCCGCTTCAATCTTCGCTCCGCTCCGGGTCAGATGATGTTTGATCGTCTGATTCAGAGCTTCTAACGATGCTGCCGAGTAGGTCCCGAAACTGCTTGCGGTCGCCATTCGACTTGTGTTCCTTGGCGAACCGCTCCAGCAGTTCGGGTTTCTTCTGCGCTTCGCGCAGGCTCAGATACTTGCCGATAGCCATTAGTCGCCTTTTTTCGGCATGGGTTTAATTATCTGGTTGGCAGGAT
>JANQPY010000058.1 GCA_028285245.1 Gammaproteobacteria bacterium
CTCATTGAGATCTGTCAGGCAGTACTTTAAAGAGGTCTACCACGGGTTCTACTATCTCGTGCGCGGTTGGAATTGGGTGGAGAACCACAAACTGTACGCATTGTGGTTGTGTCATTTCTCGACCGGTCTGTACCTAATAGCTCTGCTGTTTGTTGTCGGACCCTGGCTAGACAGAAACTATTTTCCTGGCTTCTTCTTGAGCGATGAGTTGATTGTTGGGGTAGGCGTCGTAGCGTTCTTGATCACACGCGGCATATCCAACCATAGTTTTTTTGGTATTGAGCTCAAGGTGGATGTATCCGAAGTGGGTGCTCCGGAGCTGGCACGCATGCGCAGGAAGGCAAAGTTCTACGCCGCTCTGGCGGTAGGCTTATTTTATGCAGCACTCTTCTCCATTTACTTTGTCTATCGATGAAGATGGTCATTGCAAGAACATCGAAGGTGCGCCGGGCGTGGGCTATTACTTTACCGCCTGGTTCCACGGTACCGGGTTAGATTCTCGCCATGAGCCTTGCCAAAATCTCACCAGCCGGGCGACCATAGGCCAATGAGTACAGCCTCCGAGGATACGTTTGCCGCCAGCAACGCAGCTCTGGTGCCAGGGCTGCAGCAGCTGCTGCGCGCAGTCCTGCCGCAGGCCGCGGTGCACGCCCGGCTGTTGAATACCCTGTCGTTGCTTGAGCACATGGGTAGCCAGAAGATCATGGCGACGCAGGCTGGCCATGGGATTAGCCAGCCGACCCTAAAACATCTCGCCGAGGAGACACGCCATGCCTGGTTCTTTAAGCGAGCTGCCGAACGAACCGCGGGTCGGAGTCTGGAGTATTCCCGCGCTGATCTGTTGGCCGCCGGGCCGGCTCGCTGGTACTTCGGTCGCCTGGAGGCCTCTATCGCAGGTGGTCTGCCCAAGGCACGGCGGGCTGAAGCTGTCTACTTGTTCATGTCCTTGGTCATTGAGTATCGCGCTCTCTGGTTCTATCGACATTACGAAGACGAGTTGCGCGAAGCCGGCATCGATCTGAGTTTGCGTCGCGTGCTGGCGGAAGAGAACGGCCATTTGCTCGATATGCAGCGACGCCTGCAGGCGATTGGAGAATTGCGGCTGGGGCAACTAGAAGGCTTTCTCTCGGTGGAGGAGAAACTGTTTCGCCGGCTGCTCGTGCATTTGCAGCAGCAGGCCGATTGGCACGTGCAGGCGTCTGCGATTCCCGCCCTGACTGCCTAGCGCTGACCCGGTACTGCCCCGGGCCAATCTTCTCTAACATCCAAGCTTGTCCCGTGCATCCCCGGGCTTTACAGTCGCAGCCCGGGCCACTTCAGCGGTCTAGAAAACAACGACAACACGCGAGTCCCTATGCGACGTTACGCCACCCCCATAGCGGTCTTTCTTGTCCTTGCCCTGTCAGGCTGTGAAGACCTCTCCGACAATCTGGCGCCGGTGGGCGCTCTGCGGATCGTGCATGCGGTAAACGACCTGGGTCCCGCGACCGTGATCATTCGCGGGCCGCTCCAGTTTCAGGCGTTGCTTGTCTATACCGGGGGCACAGGCCCGCTCAGCCTGGGCGAAGATGTCTACCCGGTGCGCGTTGAAGTTGCCAAGCCAGGCGTCACGGACAACGTAGAGATCTTGAGTTTTGACGCCAGTGTGGCGACTGACCAGACGCGGATCGTGGTGCTCTCTGGAACGACCGCAGCGCCGCAGGTACTGCAGTGGGTGCGGGACGCGGTCTCACTTGGTGCCGGCGAAGCCGGAGGTGGCTTCGGGCATGCTTTTTTTGGCGAGGGCCCCGTCGATATCTTTGTTGAACTGGCTGGCGCAGACCTGTCGGTCGCGATGCCAAAAGCCAGTCTGAGCTACGGCGAATTCATTCCGTTCCGAAGTATTGCGCCGGGTGACTATCAGCTGACCGTGCTGCCACAGGGGGCCACTGCGGACGATCAGATCCTGTTCCAGTCGGTGGAATTTGCGCTGCCGGAAGGCACGGGCCCCTTTTTCACTGTGCTTGATAACGCGGACCAAGGTACGGGTGGCGTTACCTTGCGCGTTAGCGGGCTCGCCGGCCTGCCAACGCTGGAGCCCGCCATTCTTGCGTCAGCGACGCCCAGCTACGCACCGCAGGTGCGTCTGATCAACGGCGCGCTGCTTGACCCCGCGACGGGTCCGGAGCTTACGCTTCAGTCCGACATTACGATGCCACCCTCGGACTTGGTGGTGGGACTGCCGTTTGAAGCAGCCTCGAGCTTTGATGACACGCTGGTCGATGCGGAACCAACAACCGTGCGCATCATTGATGCCGGCCTGACGATGCCCGGCACCAATCTGCTCGATGCGGATGTCGATATTGATCTGCGCGGCGGCAGCTACAACACGTTCGTGGCTCGGGAGGGTGCTATCCCGACGCAGGTGTTCCTTACGTCTTTTCTCGACAATCAGCGCCTGCTCGCCGACTTCGCGCAGTATCAGCTCATCCACAGCGCTGCGGACGAGGCGTTCGTCGACGTGTATATCGTGCCCCGCGGTGCCAGCTTTGACGGCCTGTTTCCTAACCTGCAGTCCGTGGCCTTCGGCACAAGAACGCAGCTTATGGCGATCAGTCCTGAGCAATGGGATATCCGCATCACCGATGCGGGCTTTCCAGGCGCCGTCCGGGTGGATCGATTTGAAGTGGACTTTTCTGGCTGCAGCATCAACACGCTGCTAGTAACAGATGTTGATGCGATGCCCAACCTGTCTAGCCTGACACTTGCTGACACCATCGCCGGTGGCTGTTAGCAACTAGTCTCTCTGCTCAGTGGGCGTGTCCGCTCGCCGGTAGAACCGGATGGTTTGTTCGGCTGGTTCAGCCGATGGCTGCTGTTGTTGCTCGCGATTTTTTTTTGCTCGTGCCTGGCGTCGCCACAGCGCCCAGCCGACTGCCAAAGCAACCAGACCGAGCGCAATGATTTCCTGTGTCCCGGGCGGCATGGGCAGCTAAAGCAGTTGGTAGCAGAGTAAGGCGCCGAGGTACCCAACGCCGGTCATGTAGGCCCAGGCCACCACTGGCCAGCGCCAGCTGTTCGTTTCGCGTGCGATAACTGCCACGGTCGCGCCGCATTGCAGACAGAAGGCGTAGAACACAAGTAGCCCGAGGACCATTGGCAGCGTGAACACAGGGTCGCCGTCCGCGTGCAGTGAATTTTGCAGGCGCATGCTCAAGGTCGACTCGTTGGCCTCCGCATCACCCACGGCGTAGATTGTGCCCAGCACGGCAATTACGACTTCGCGAGCTGGAAAACTGGCGATGACGGCCGCCGTCACTTTCCAGTCCCAACCCAGCGGGGAGAAAGCGGGTTGTAACGTTTGCCCCATGCGTCCAAGCCAACTCTGCTCGAGATACGCGGCCGCCTCTGCTGCATCGATGTCAGCCGCCGCGGCTTCCACTGCCGGGCCCGCTTCTGCGCTTAAGCCGGCACGCTGGGCGTCGAACGGTGCAGCCAGTTCGGCGGGTCTCGGAAAGTAGGCGAGTGCCCAGATAACCACGGCGACCGTGAAGATGACCGTGCCGGCGCGGACGAGAAAAACCTTTGCGCGCGCGAGCAGCTTGGTTAGCAGTGAACGCAGATTGGGCAGTCGGTAAGGTGGTAGCTCAATCAAAAAGGCCGGCGTCGGGCCTTTCAATGCCAGGCGCTTCAGCACGAAAGCGGTGGCAATGCCGCCGGCGATACCCAGAAGGTAAAGACCGAGCAAAACCAGCCCCTGCAGGTTAACCAATCCGCCGGCAAAGGTGCGCGCTGGCACGAACGCACCGATCAGCAGGGCATAAACCGGCAGCCGCGCCGAACAGGTCATAAAGGGTGCGGCCAGGATGGTGGCCAGCCGATCGCGTTCGTCGGGAATGACACGGGTGGCCAGAATGCCGGGGACGGCACACGCAAAACTGGACAGCATCGGGATGAAGGACTGACCTGACAGTCCACAGCTGCGCATGGCCCGATCCATCATGAACGCCGCGCGTGGCATGTACCCGGAATCTTCCAGAAAAATAATAAAGGCGAACAGGATCAGAATCTGCGGCAGGAAGATGACGACGCTGCCTACGCCAGCGATCACACCGTCAACGAGCAGGCTCGCGACCGCACCTGGTGGCAACGCGTTGCTGACCCACTCGCCCAGGTTGCCGGCGATGCCATCAATGGTGTCCATCAGTGGACCCGACCATGCGAACACTGCCTGAAAAATTGTGGCCATGAGCAGGACAAACAGCAGCGGGCCGATAACGGGGTGGCTCGTGACGCGATCGATGCGTTCATCTAATGACGGTGGGACCGGGGCGCGCGACTCCACCCGGGCGACCACGGAATTGATCAGGTCGTAGCGAGCCTTGGCTTCTATCGAGGCGAGCGAGCTACCGGCGGACAGGCGGCTGCGGAGGTCATGGAGTTCAGCGATCAGCGCTGAATCGGTGGCCTCGGCAAACCGGTTCTCCGCAACACCTCCTGCATCAATCAGCGCGCGTTCCACTTCGTAAGGCGTGAGTTGGCCGCCAGCCTGGTCATGCTTTTCCCAGAGCGATTTTGCAGCCAACTCCACGTCAGGTAGCAGAGCGGTTCGTTGCGGTGTGGCCGTGCGGGTTGCTTCCCGCAAGGCTGCAACGAGCGCTTCGGTATGATCACCACTGGTAGCCACGACCGGTACAACCCGGATGCCCAACAATTCGCCCAGTTGCTCACAGTCAATATCGATGCGCTTGCGCGCTGCCAGGTCACTCATGTTGAGAGCCAGCACGACTGGTATGCCCAGATCAGTTAGCTGCGTCGTCAGAAAAAGATTTCGCCGCAGATTAGTCGCATCAGCGACAGCCAGAATGGCCCGCGGTCGTGGCAGGTCGAAGACGTGGCCGAGCAGCACATCGATTGCCAGCATCTCGTCGGGCGAGCGAGCCGCTAGCGAATAGGTCCCCGGCAAATCGACGAGCGTAAGCTCGCCCTGTTGCGTGCGCAGGGTGCCCGTATGGCGCTCAACGGTGACGCCCGGATAGTTGGCTGTCTTCTGCCGCAGCCCGGTAAGTGAGTTAAAGAGTGTGCTCTTGCCGGTGTTGGGGTTGCCGATGACTGCGATGACCGGCAGCGGGCCCAGCCCGGCTGAGCTACTCGTCATCGACCGCTTCGATCTCTATCTGCCGGGCCTCGTCGGCACGCAGCGACAGCGCGTAGCCCATCACCTCCACTTCGATGGGGTCGCCGCCAATCGCCCGACGGGTGATCGCGACGGCTGAGCCCTCAAGCAGTCCCATCTCCATCAGCCGCTGCGCCATCGCGCCGCGGCCTGTGATGCTCCGTATGGTGGCGCGCTGGCCGGGTTTGAGCTGATTGAGCGTCATGGGCGCAAGTATAAATGAGAATCATTTGCATAAAAAGGCAGGCCGACAGGAGAGTGTGCGTGCTTACCGGTGGGTTCAGCTGGCCCGGCGCTTGCGGGCGCCCGCTTTCACGGCTTCTTCGTAGGCACGGGCGAACTCTTCGCTGAAGAGTTCAGGAAGGCGTCCGTCTTCCTGGTGGGTCAGGACGTGGTAGCTCTCAGCGTAGAGTTCCCAGTACTTAAGTTTGTTTGCACCGGCCAGCAGGCTGCTTCGTTTCAGCCCGCGATCGTAGGTGGACTGCAGCTCCTCCGGATCCAGCCGCTCCATGAAGTCCTTCAGCGCCGAGCCCATCGCTTTCATGACGGCTGCTTCATGCTGTTTGATGTCGGCGAAACTCGCCTCCACAGCTTCCTCGGCTGGCAGGTAGGACTTGGAGTTGTTGCTCAGCAGTGAGGCCAGTGCTTCATTGACGCCCGGAGAGAACTTCAGTGGATTGTTCTGTTCGCGCTTGATCAGCGTCTGGGAAATTCGAAACTGCTCTTTTACCTCAGCACGTTCCTGCAGCAACGCTGTCAGCCCAATCACCATTGCGCGCAACAGGCCACCAGCCGCGCGCAGGATATCAGCCGGCGGGGTGCCGGCCACATCACGCGGTTCGATGCCGGCGGCGCTCAGCAGCGTTGTCGCTGCGTTCTCCTGGCTTTCGGCTCTGGCGGCGACCGGTAACGCGATCACTTCACTGAGCTGGCTCAGCTGCGCAGATGCGTCACTGGCGGTGACATGTCTGGCCAGCGCGTCCGCCTCAACCATTTTCTGCTCGTCAACCATTGCCAGTTCAAGCGATGGGTCTTCCGGCACCTGCTGAGCCCGCACGACCGGATTGAGATCGGCCGGCTCCGCTTCCGCCTCCTGCATCGCAACGAGGATTTCAAAATTGCCGAGCCGCAGCCGGTCGCCATCGAAGAGGCGCTGTGGGTGTCCCCGGCCGACCGGGGTGTCTGCGTCATTAATGAATACCCCGTTCCGGCTGGTATCGACGAGATAGTAGGCACCACCCTGAAAATCGATCATGGCATGGCGCCCGGAGATATAGCGTTCCGGGTCCGGTAAGACCCAATCGTTGTCCAGCCCACGCCCGATCGTGCCCCCTTGTTCGGCGAACACTTGCTCGTGGTTCGCTCCGAGGGACTTTGCGTTTTTGCTGACGATGCGCAGGCGCAGTGGCATCCGGTGGCTCCGTTTTGTGCGTGCAGAGCCGGGTCTGATCCGCTCAGACCGCCTCTCAGCGAACATCATGCCGGGCTGAGGGCAGCGGCTCGCCGCCGAAGTTCACAGTTTTGCCGCGCTCCAGTCCTTCGCCACCGTCAGAACTCCGCTATACTTTCGGCTCCGCAAGCGCGGGTTTCCCCGCCGCTATTTGACAGAATCCCGGAGCCAGTTCACATGCCACCGCAGCGGCTTTATAAAGTCATGTTCATGAATCAGGGCAAGGTCTACGAGATTTATGCCCGCTCGGTATCGCATGGCGATTTGTTTGGCTTTGTGGCGATTGAGGAACTGGTTTTTGGCGAGCGCACTTCGGTGGTCGTCGATCCCGTTGAGGAGCGCATTCAATCGGAGTTTGAAGGCGTCAAGCGCAGTTTCGTGCCCATGCACGCCATTCTGCGTATCGATGAAGTCGCCAAACAGGGCACCAGCAAGATAACCGACGCCAGTGGCGACAATGTCACCCAGTTTCCTGTGCCGATGTATACCCCTGGCGGTTCGGGCAGCGACTAGTGGCCTGTAGCAGCCAATTCGGTCGTGGTCCGGGTGATGGGTGTCGCGTCGAGGCAAGGCGCGCGGAGGAGGCATAGCTACAGCTATGGCGACGACGAGCAACGCCACATCAGCGCGACCGACGCTGCCGGACGCTAGCGAATTGGCCGTTACACGCCACTAATGGCCGCGCGGACCGGCGACGTGGCCAGAACCTCACCGAGCACCCAACGCAGCCACGCGCTAACCAGACTCCACGGGCCGTCCGCGCTGACTCCGTTTGCGCAGTCGCGCACGCTGTCGGCACTGTGTGACCGCGATGCCCGCGTTCGCGGCGTAACGGCTGTTTATGCCCATCTGATCGACCTGAATCAGCCGCTCGATGGCCGTCAGCGATCGGTGTTGGCCAGCCTCTTGACCTATGGCGAACCCGCGGCGGTGCCTGCCGAGCCGCCTGCATTGATTGTCTACCCGCGTCCGGGGACAACGTCACCATGGTCGAGCAAGGCGACAGACATCGTGCACAGCTGCGGTCTGACCGATGTGCGGAGAATCGAGCGCGCTGTGCAGTACTGGTTCGAGAGCTCGGAGCCGCTGGGGGACCAAGCAACTCTGCGGCTAGGCGACGTTGTGCATGATCGCATGACGGAGGCGGTGACACTTGAGGCAGCGCAACTGGAAGTGCTGTTTGGCGCGCAGGCGCCGAAGCCTCTCCGGCGCGTTCCGCTGTTGGCCGAAGGCCAGGGGGCGCTTGAACGCGCCAATCGGGATCTGGGGCTTGCCCTGTCGCTTGACGAGTGTGCCTATCTGGCTGAGCGTTTTTCCGAGCTGGGCCGCGATCCAAGCGATGCCGAACTGATGATGTTCGCGCAAGCGAACTCGGAGCACTGCCGCCACAAGATTTTCAACGCACGCTGGTCCATCGATGGTGCGGATCAGCCCAGTAGCCTGTTTGACATGATTCGTGCAACGCATGCGGTGAGCCCTGAGGGCGTGCTGAGCGCGTATTCGGACAACGCCGCGGTCATGGCCGGTGGCCCGAGTGAACGGCCCGTCGCTGATGCACTTTCTGGCGTATACCGGCAGCGGCAGGAACCGGCGCACACGTTGCTGAAGGTGGAAACACACAATCACCCGACGGCGATCTCCCCATTTCCGGGAGCGGCCACGGGGAGCGGTGGTGAGATTCGTGATGAAGGGGCCACGGGTCGTGGCGCGCGCCCCCGGGCCGGACTTACCGGCTTTACGGTGTCGCATCTCAGGCTGCCTGACTCGATCGAGCCCTGGGAGTCTTCCCTCGGCCGGCCCAGACGCATCGCCTCACCGCTGCAGATCATGCTTGAGGGACCGATTGGTGGTGCGGCGTTTAACAACGAGTTTGGCCGCCCAAATGTACTGGGCTACTTCCGTAGCTTTGAAGCGCCGCAGAGTGAGCAGCGCGCCTGGGGATATCACAAGCCCATCATGATCGCTGGCGGGCTTGGCACGATCCGCGAAGCCGATGTGCACAAGCGGCAGGCCAGGGCGGGTGACCTGTTGGTCGTGCTGGGCGGGCCTGCGATGCTCATCGGACTCGGTGGGGGCGCAGCTTCGTCGATGGGCAGTGGGTCGAGCAGCGCCGAGCTGGATTTTGCCTCTGTTCAGCGCGGCAATCCGGAGATGCAACGGCGGGCGCAGCAAGTGATCGACGGCTGTTGGGCGGCGGGCTACAGCGAGGCGGGCAATCCCATCATCAGCATCCATGATGTTGGCGCGGGTGGATTGTCGAACGCGGTACCCGAACTCGTGGCCGATAGTGACCGGGGTGCGCAACTCAACTTGCGTGATGTGCCCAATGCGGAACCTGGCATGTCGCCGCTGGAGATTTGGTGCAACGAGGCGCAGGAACGATATGTGCTGGCCGTCGCCGCGTCGCGACTGGCGGAATTCGATGCAATCTGTCGGCGCGAGCGTTGTCCGTATGCCGCGATTGGCGTAATGGACGATACCGGCGATCTCGTGCTGCACGACCGGCATTCGGGCGAGCGAGTCGTGGACATGCCCCTGGCGACATTGTTTGGCAACGTGCCGCAGACCGAGATGCGGGTGCAGCGCCGTCTGCGGCGCACCCGGACTGAGTCTATTGATGTGTCTCTGGAGGAGGCGTGTCGACGCGTACTGCGGTTCCCGGCGGTTGCAGACAAGTCATTTCTGGTTCATATCGGTGACCGGACGGTTGGCGGAATGGTTTGTCGCGATCAGCTCGTTGGGCCCTGGCAGGTGCCGGTGAGCGATGTGGCCGTAACCGCCCGCGACTTTTCTGGCTATGGCGGCGATGCGATGGCGATGGGTGAACGGTCACCCGTTGCCGTTACCAATCCGGCGGCATCGGGCAGGCTTGCGGTCGGTGAGGCGCTAACCAACCTGATGGCTGCCGACGTTGAGTCGCTGGACCAGGTGTGTCTTTCGGCCAACTGGATGGCAGCCAGCGGAGTAGACGGCGAGGACGAAGCGCTGTTCGACACAGTCAGCGCCGTGTCTGCGCTGTGTCAGCGGCTGCGCGTTGCGATCCCGGTTGGCAAGGATTCACTGTCAATGCAAACGCGCTGGCAGGCCGACGGTCACGAGCACGCCGTAACCGCGCCAGTCTCTCTGGTCGTAACGGCGTTTGCGCCGGTCGGTGACACGCGGGCAACTCTTACACCGCAGCTGGTTGCGGAGCCAGGCAGCAGCCTGTACCTGTTTGACCTCGGTGGCGGCCGCAACCGGCTCGGCGGCTCCAGTCTGGCTCAGGTGTTCAACCTGGATGCGGGAGCGACGCCGGATCTGGACAATGCTGAAGACCTGATCGCGACCTTTGGGTGTTTGCGGGAGCTGCGCGCTCAGCAACTGGTGTGCGCGGCGCATGATCGTTCCGACGGCGGCCTGTTCGCGACTGTGTGTGAAATGGCGTTCGCCGGACGCATGGGCGTGCAGATCGAACTGGCCGATGCTGCCGATGCTCTGCCCACGCTCTTTGCCGAGGAGCTGGGCGTTGTCATTCAGATTCCGGCAGCCCGCGAGGCTCAGGTGGAGGCGGTGCTGGAGCGCTTTGGACTTGCTTCACTCGGGAAACGGATCGGCCAGGTGACCGATAACGACAGCATCGTCTTTCTGCAGGAGGGCGCATCCATCTATAGCGCCCGGCGCGTTGAGCTGCACCGCCAGTGGTCGAGTCTCACGCACAAGATGCAGCGGCTGCGGGATAACCCTGACTGTGCCGACCAGGCCTACGCGGCCACGCTTGATCAGACGGATCCGGGGCTTTCGCCGACGGTCGGCTTCGCCATCGATGTGCCGACGATCTCTGGAACTGGTGCCCGCCCGCGGGTGGCCATCCTTCGCGAGCAGGGAGTCAATAGCCATGTCGAGATGGCGGCGGCTTTCGATCGTGCGGGCTTTACCGCGGTTGATGTGCATATGACTGATCTGCTCGAGGGCAGGCGCCAGCTGGATGAGTTTCACGGCCTCGTCGCCTGCGGTGGGTTTAGCTACGGCGACGTGCTGGGTGCGGGCGGGGGCTGGGCAAAATCAATCTTGTTCAACGGTCGGGTTCGCGATCAGTTTATTGCCTATTTCCTCAAGAGCGATCGCTTCACGCTGGGTGTGTGCAACGGTTGTCAGATGCTGGCTGCGCTCAGGGAGATCATCCCGGGCGCTGATCACTGGCCGAGATTTGTGGCCAACCGGTCAGGCCAGTTTGAAGCGCGGCTCAGCCTGGTCGAGCTGGCAGACTCCCGCTCGGTGCTGTTGTCCGGCATGGCCGGCAGCCGGTTGCTGGTGGCGACCTCACATGGCGAGGGCAGGGCACATTTCGATCAGCCCGGTTCCGAGGCAACGCTCGCTGCCGAGAGGCAAGTCTGTCTGCGCTACGTCGACAATCACGGCCAGCCCACCGAAGTCTATCCTGCGAACCCGAACGGCTCTCCCGACGGGCTTGCGGGGCTTTGTTCGGCCGATGGCCGGGTGACGTTGATGATGCCGCATCCCGAGCGCGTATTTCGCAGTGTCCAGCATTCCTGGGCGCCTGCCGACTGGGGAGAGGACGGTCCCTGGATGCGGTTGTTTCGAAACGCGCGGTTGTGGTTGGAGTAGTCACCACGACGCTGCGTTGCACCGGTTACAATGACAGCCCTGTTTCGTTGGTGGTTGTGGCGCCCTAAAGGGGAATTCAATGAGTACTTCAGTAATTGTCCTGCTTGTGCTGGCTGCGATAGCCGGATTTGCGATCACGATCTACAACCGGCTGGTCAG
>JANQPY010000015.1 GCA_028285245.1 Gammaproteobacteria bacterium
ATATGTGACTCCTCGCCGATGTCTTCGACCAGCTTGTTCACGAGCGTGGTCTTGCCGCAACCGATTTCGCCGCTGAGCACGGTAAATCCCTGGCCGCTGACCAGGCTGTACTTCAGAAGGACGAGTGCCCGGTTATGGGCCTGCGACATATACAGGTACGAGGGATCCGGAAGGATCGAGAAGGGCCGTTCTCGCAGGCCGTAGAACGCTTCGTACATGTTAACGGTTCGAGTTCTGGGGGCAGCGCCCGGCAGGCACTCAGCTGCGCCCGTAGTAGCCTGTCGGCGCGGACTCCGCCTTGTTCAGGACCGTTCCGAGCATCGGAACATCCTTGAGTACCTTTAGCGACTTCTCCAGGTCATCGCGACGGGTCGAGCCCGCTTCCGCGACCATCAGCATGGCATCGGTATAGGGAGAAAAGGTGAGTGCATCGTCGGTTGCCAGCATGGGCGGCAAATCGCAGATGACCAGCCGATCGGGGTACCTGCCCGTGAGCTCCTCGACCAGGCTCACCATTTTCGGCGAACGCAGCGTCTCGGAAGAGTTCATGATCGTCTCACGCCCGGGAAGCACGACCAGGCGGGACTCGATCGGCGAAAACATGATTTCGGAAATCGGGACGTCGTTGTTCAGATAGTCTCCGACGCCGTACCGGGGCTCGTAGCCAAAATAGCGGTGGATACTCGGCGACCGCAGGTCCAGGTCCACCAGCAACACGGTGCTGTTGACCTCGCGAGCGAGGCTGATAGCCAGGTTGATCGCAGTCAAGGTCTTTCCGCATCCGGTTGCCGGGCTGGTGACCGCCAGGGAATTCCAGCCATGGCCTTTCATCTGCTGCAGCACGCGGGTCCTCAGCATGCGATAGGCATCGCTAAGCGAGTGATCGGGCATCGCGGCCACGAGACGATTCTGCACGAGGACCTCCTGCGGAATGTCGATCGTGCGCGTCTGCTGACGCTGAATGCGTGTAACCGGCTTAGCCGCCTGACCATTCACATCGGCTACTTTGGATTCGGTATCGACAGCTACAGGGGTGGTCGGCTCCGGAGACAGAGTCTTCCGGTCCTTCTCGGCCTGCTCCAGTGCTTTACGAATGTGTTCCATGGGCAAAATTCCGCTGTCGATCTAGATTCCAAGCTGCCTGAAGACGGTGTACCACAGTACGTCGAGCGGCCTGATGGCGAAATGCACGATCAGCGCCACGGTCACAATAGTTGCCGGCACACCGGCCAGTGCGGCCAGTCGAATGCGCTTCTGGCGAGCCAGGTCGTCGGGAGTAAGGATCAGGGGTATCTCGGCAATCGGCCCGGCGCCCTGCACTTCCTCAATGTCCTTGGGCACCCACACCGCGTTGTCCATCGATTCCTTGACCTGGATCAGCGCGAAACCGACTGCGGGCGCGAGGATCAGCAGCAGGAGCAGCAACACCGGCCGGTTAGGGCTGGACGGCAGCAGGGGCAGATCAGGCGGCTCGACCAGGACGAAACGTTCACCCTTGCTCTGGCTCTCCAGGGCCTGGCCCATTTCGGCGCCAAATTGCCGGTCACGCATCGCGATGTAACGCTGGGTTGCAGTCTGAAGCTGACGCTGCAGTGAAAACAGTTCCTGCTCCACCTGGGGCGCTTTCAGCATGCTGCCTTCGACCTCGGCGATCCGCTCACGCAGCTGCCGCTCCTGCACGGCGAGCGCACTGCGATCCGCTGACAGGCCCTCGATCTGGGCGGCAATCTGTATGTAGGCCGGGTTGTCAGGCTTGATCAGGGATTCGGACTGTTCCTGTCGCGACGCAACGGCAGCTTCCAGGTTGGTGACCTCGCGCTGCAGTGCCTTGACCTCCGGATGTTCGTCGCTGTAGGTCTCCTTCGCAGTCGCCAGGCGCGTACGTGCGTCAGCGAGCGCAGGTCCGGCGTCCGCTATGTCAGAGACAATACCCGTCTGATCCTGCAGTGCCTTCAGCTCGCGCCGGGTCCGGGTAACGTCCGGGTGGTCAGCGCTGTACTTGCCCTCGAGCATGGCGAGCTGGGTCTGCAGCGCCTTGATCTGGTCCGCCGGAGACACGACGGCACGCCCGTCGGCGAGTATGGTCGGCGCCGTCTTGTCGATTTCGGCGAGCTGCGCTTCGAGAAGTATCCGTTGCTGCTCGACCGCCTGCCTCTGGCGCTGTACCTCGAGGAGCTGATCTTCCGTACGCTGGATGATCTGCAGATTCAGTTCGGTGAGCTCGGGCAGACTGTCCTTGTTCTGCTCCTTGAAATCGGCCAGGCGACGTTCCAGGCCCCGGACCTCGGCGTCCAGGCGTTCCACCTCGGTAGTCAGGAATTCGCTGGTTTCTGCTGTCTGAACAGTTCGCGAACGAACGTTCTCTTCCAGGTAGAGGCTCACGAGTTCGTTCGCGACCTGCTGGGCCGTCTTGGGCGAGTCATCCTCGAAGCCGACGGTAAAGGCAATCGTCTGGATGGTCGGAATTCCCCGGACGGGATCGGTGAGCTCGACATTGATCAGATCCATGGTGATCTGCTCTTCGACATCGGGCGTGAGCAGCAGGGTCGGCAGATACTCGCGCTTGTCAGGATAGAGGTCGAACTTTTCGATAATGCCGGCGAGATTGGATCGCGTCATAACCCGCTGATTAATCAGCTGGATCTGCTGGGCAGCGAAGGTCGTGACCGTAGTCTGGACCAGCTCCTGCGGTACTTCCGGTTCCTCGATGAGGATAACCGCCGTCGACGTGTACTTCGTCGGCCACAGGAAAGTTATCAGGGCGCCGACGACGAATACGACGGCCGCAGTAATCAGTCCCAGCCACTTTCTTCGCCGTGCGGCGGCGAGAAAGTCCCCAAGCCCCTTGCCCTCTTCGACAAGAAATTCGCGATCATCAACCATGGGTTCGGTCAGTTATTTCCTTGCAGCTCAGCTGCTTATTGTACTTATTTGTCAGGAAGCTCGGAAAGTATAGCGCGCAACTTCGGGAATTTCTGTGACCGATGCACATAACC
>JANQPY010000056.1 GCA_028285245.1 Gammaproteobacteria bacterium
TGATCTGCACGAAGAAGCCGCCGGCAATCATGCGGGCGAACGGCTTGTTGCGCTTGAACAGCAGAAACCCCTGTCGCCAGTTGACGGTAACCGGCGTGAAGTTGGTCTCTCGGACCGACACGATGCAAAGCAGTATCGATATCGGCAGGATGATTGCGATCATCCATGCCAGCAGCTGCAGGATCTCGGCAAAGGGCACCTGACCGGACCCGGAATAATTCAGGATCGTGTCGAGGCTCTCGGGCAGGTCAACCCGGCCGTCCATCGCCCATCCGAACAGGGCCTTCTTGATCCCTGCGCTATAAGGGCTGAGGAAAACGAAGGGAATCACAAGGCAGGCGAGTATGCCGACGTTGTTAAACAGACCCATGAACACGTTGATCTTCGTGCGGCCTGAATATCCTCGAACCAGCTCAGCGCCCCAGGCCTGGTGGGGTATGAAGATCATGGTCCAGCCTACGTAAACCAGGAGTATCGTCGAGTAGAGTTGGGTCGTACTCGGGGCCTCGCCGGGCATGAACAGTTGTACGACGGCGAATATGAGTACTGGCGTTCCCGCAATCAGCCAGGGCCGGCGTCGACCTATTCTCGATTGGGTCCGGTCCGAGAGCATCCCGATCAGGGGATCTGACATGCCGTCGAACAGTCGCGCAAACAGCAGTGCGCCACCCACGGTCGCGACATCCAGGCCAAGGTCCTGCGCGTAAAAGCCAGGGATCAACAGTACCAGGGGCAGAAACGCGATCGTGACCGGTGTAATCGGGCTCGCGAAGGCCGCCAGTCTTGGTAGGCTGATCTTCTGATCACTCATTCGGTGTCACCTTCGCTGCTCGGACCGCGGCAGCGTCGCTGGTCCTTACCAGTAGCAAGATCCCAGGAACGGTCAGCAGTGCTGCCACCACGAACGGCGCCTGCGCGCCGAACGATGAGAACACCAGCCCGGCAAACATCGGGGTCGCAAAACGTCCGAGATTGCCGGCGGCCTGGAAAACACCGAGGTAGATGCCATGGCTGCCCTGGGCCTGGGGTGGGGTCGCTAGACTTGATGCGGTCGGGAAGAAGGCTGCATAGGCAAGCGCAAGACACGCCAGGCCCAGCAGCAGGACACCTAACTGCTCAGTGAGTGCGAGCACTGCGAAGCCGGTAGTGGTCAGCAGCAGGCCCAGCAGTATGGATTGCCAGTGTCCGATCGCCTGGTGCAGGCGTGAGACGACCAGCGACTGTGAGAGCGCCAGCATCAACGCCATCGACATATAGATGTAGCCGATCTCGGTGGGGTTGAAGTTCAGTCGTCGGCTGGCGAACAGCGCCAGGGTCGAGTCGAGGATAGCGAAGCTGCCAGCGAACAGTAGGTGGCTGATGTTGAGTCGGAGAAGTACCGGGTCCGCGACGATGGTTCGGACAACAGATCTGAGATTACCTGCGACCGGATGGCCTGGCGAACCAGCTTCGTTGCGAACCCGGGTCTCCCGGAGATAGATGAGTGCCAGCAGAAACGCCAGCATCATCAGTCCGCCCGCCGCGGTCGCTATCAGCTGGAGGTCCGTTTGCACTGGTTGCTCACCGGCCATCAGGCCGCCTGCAGCCGGCCCGAGGATCAGCCCCAGTGCCATGGCGGCTGAGACCAGCCCCATCGCGCGTGCGCGGCTGCCAGCAGCTGCTACGTCGGCAATGACGGCGAAAGCGACCGCAATAACGCCGCTCATCAGTCCGCCGAGCAGGCGCGCTGCCAGCAGTAACGCGATCGTGTCGGCAATACCCAACAACACGTAATGGGCAGTTCCGCCGAGTAAGGCGAGCAGGAAAATCGGTTTACGCCCGAACCGATCGCTGGCCAGCCCCCAAAGCGGCGTTGCCACGAGTTGTCCTAGAGCGAAGAGCCCCAGCAGCGCGGTGATCTGGCCAGGACTGGCATCAACCTGCGTGCCGAAGAAAGGTAGCAGCGGCACGACGATACCGACGCCGATCATGCAGGCAAACACGATCAGGCAGACCACCAGGACAGGTTTCCGGTCAGGCATTTCCTTGACTGTTCACAGAGCGCTCGCGGGAGAACCGGCAGGCTAATTGAGCGCCTGTCGGCAGCTTCAGTGCGACGGCGGGTGCGTACACCTAGTGAACGCATTGCGTGGCGGTCGCCGGGGGCGCCGAAACAGGAGGGTGAAATCGACGCTCCTCGTTGTTGGCCCTGCAAGGGAGTTCGTCGCATGTCCCAGGAGTCGCATTTACCTCGTCAAGCCGCTCGGTTGTTCGCCAAAGGCGCCATCAGTCGCAGGGAGTTCGGCAGGATCTGCGCGCGTCTGGCCGTCTCGGCATCGGCGGGAGCGTTGCTGCTCGAGCAGGTCATGCATGAGAGCTACGCCGCGCCCATCGACGAGCTGCCCGACGCAATCGATGGTGCGGACTTCATCATCGTGGGCGCCGGATCGGCCGGGTGCGTCCTCGCTCATCGGCT